>JBMDWT010000070.1:0-14851 GCA_048594665.1 Amaricoccus sp.
GGTAGACAGCTGTTGTTCCATCTCATCAGCCGTCTCTATGAGCGAACCTCGGTAATCGTCACCACCAACCTCGCCTTCGGCGAATGGCCCAGCGTTTTCGGCGATGCCAAAATGACCACGGCCCTTTTGGACCGCCTCACCCATCACTGCGAAATCGTCGAGACCGGCAACGAAAGCTGGCGCTTCAAGAATCGCGTCTAACCCCGGCAAATCCGAAAAGATACGGGCCTGACCCGCCTGCGCCGTCGGATAGCTCCGGCGCGTCAGGCCCGTCTCATCTCACCCACCAGAGGGGTCCTTTTTTCAACGCCGATCGGGGGTCCCGTTTCAACGCTGGTTGACAGCGAGATCGCTGATCGCGAGCCTGTCATTGACTTTGACGCCTTCGATGACACGAGGCAATTGGTTTGCGCCTTTCAGGCGACACCAGTTCTTCGATGCCGCGCGGACGAGGGTGAAGGCCATGAGTTTCACGGTTTTCTGCGACAGCGCGCCGGATCAGACCCACCCCCCTAACGTTCAAGGTAGGTCAAAATTCGACGCCGATCGCGGATCAACATTCCAAGCCGATTGACAAGATCGAGGCCGACCGTGGCCATCTCCATGGATGGCTCCCTGCATGTGTTCGTGTGACAGCACCCAATGGGGCACATTGCGATGTCGGGAGCAGGAGCCATCCAGATTATCAGTGGCTCGGACCGGCTCACCCATACCTCGTCCGCCCGTTCGATCACGATCGTCCAATTATGGGAGTGCGCGACCCGAACTGCCCTGTCAGAAGCCACTAGGTCGCTCTCCTTCAGGATCCGCCGACCCTGCCAAGCCACTGTCCAGATGCCCCGAAAGCGCAGTCTTGCCCAAACCTGCGATCACGCCCTGCCGGGCCTTCTACGTCTTGATTTGATCCAGGCGATCAAATCATCGCTGCGCGACCGCCTGCGAAACTTCGCCCCTAAAGGTTGAGCCTTCAATCTCTTGCCGGATCGCTGCGAACAGATCAGCATCGCTTACAGCCCCTTGCGGCCTGTGATGCGCGGGAGGCCGAGATTCCTTCGCCACGGTTGAGTGCTGTCGGTGGCGTGAGACACCCCCCTATATGCAGAAGCTCCGCTCGTCCAAAGGCGGCCTGCGTCTTCGAATAAAAAAATTCGTTTGCCATGGTAATCTTGCTGACCTTGGCGGCTCGATTTCTTCATCGCGAGCATCACGCTCGCGCTCCCTCAGCACAAGATAGCGCTACCCGGAAAGCCGGTGCGTCGGCATTCAGACCGCGATACAGCATGTTTAGGCTCTCGCCCCACCGCCATCAGCGTTCGGGGCGCACGTCTTCAGGGCCAAGGCCTTCATCGCACCCGGCTTCACGTCGTTCTAGTCGTCGATCCTCTATTCCTGGTTCCACGGAAAATTAGCACTTCACGCTGTCTCAAGAAACCGTGCCTCAGCTCAAATTAACTTGAAATTTCTCCTATGCTCCTCCTCCAACCAGAGCTCTCTGGCCAGGATCCAATATTCATCCGTTGGCCGGGGGCATCGAATCTTATTGGTGTCGCCCATACAATAGACGACAACGGATTGAGATCCTTTGATCGATACAGCTCCGGCCTGCCAGCGCGCTTCTTCCCACTTTCTGCGTTGTAATCGGGTATCGGCGTTGACCACCCCCAAGTAGTCGCTCCGATGCAGCTTTACCCGGCGGGGTTACAGCGGGTCGCAGTTGATCTGATCATCGCGATTGCAAAGAGGGCTGCGTCAAAGCCGCCGCCCATCTGGCCACCTCCGCCTTTGTGTCCGCCCCCAGCCTAGCGCCGATGCGGGCGTAGCGTTCCGGATCCGGCGAGCGCTTGGCCGCCGTCTCGAGTTCGGTGGCGGCAAAGCCGAGGGCGACGGAGCAAGTCAGTTTCATGAAGGCATGCGCGGCCTCCGCCGGGCGCTCGGTAGCGGCGAGCCAAGCTCGCGCTGCCCGCCAGTGAGAGAGTATTCCCTCGATACCAGGTGCCCGCGCCATCCGTGCCTCGAAGGCGTCCGCGCCCGCGCCTCCGGCGTAAGTCAGGCCACGTGTGGCAAGGGTGCGCGCATGGATGCCGTTCGTCCCCTCGTAAATTGCGGTGATCCGCGCGTCCCGCCAAATCTGTTCAACCAGGTATTCGCGTAGGTAACCATAACCGCCGAGTACTTGGATCGCGCGGTCGGCGGCGGCGATCCCGGCCTCGGTGCAAAGCACTTTGCAGACCGGAGTCAGGAAGTCGACGAGTGGCGTGTCGCCGTTCGCCGCGAGCTCGACCTGGGTTATCTGGACGAAGAGCCGTCCACCGAGGGCGCCAGCATCGGCCTCGTCAAGCATCCGCGCCACGTCGGCGTGCGCGAGGATTGGTCCTCCACCTTGTTGGCGCTCGGCAGCATAGGCCCGGGCGATCGCTGTCGCCCGCGCGGCATGGGCGACACCCTGCAGCGCGACGTCGAGGCGGGCGTGGTTCATCATAGTGAACATCGCTCCGAGGCCGCCTCCCTCTACCCCAAGCAATTCACCCACAGCGCCACCGAAGGCAAGCTGACAAGTCGGTGATGCGTGCAGGCCCATCTTCTCCTCGATCCGGGTCACCGTCACAGGAGCCCGCGAGCCTGCTTCGTCGTGAGATGGTACGAGGAAGAGACTAAGGCCTTTCGTGCTCAAACCCCCGATCCGGGCCAGGACAAGGTGCAGGATTCTCGGTGTAAGGTTCTGGTCGCCGCCCGAAATGAAGACCTTCTCGCCCTCGATGCGCCATTCGTCGCCTTGGGCTGTCGCTCGGGTGCGCAGCCCCGAGAGGTCAGATCCCGCGCCGGACTCGGTGATCGCCATCGTCGCCAGCCATTCGCCACTGGCAAGCCGGGGGAGCCAGCGGGCCTTCTGAGCTTCGGTGCCGAAGGCAAGAATCGTTCGCGCCGCGCCGGGGACGAGGGCAGTCACCATCTGCAGGCTGTGGTTCGCGCCGGCGAAGATCTCGCTGACCGCGCCAACGATCGGACCAGGCAGCCCCTGCCCCTCCCATTCCTCAGGGAGGCCAACGGCATGCCAGCCCTGCGCGACGAGCGCCTTCCAGGCAGCGGCGAAGCCATCCGGCATCCGCACCCGGCCATCGCCGATGAGGCAGCAGCCTTGACGATCGCCCGGCTCGTTGAGAGGCGCAATTTCACTTTCAGCGAAGCGAGCAAAATGGCCCACCACCTCGCGGGCGATATTGGCATCCCAGTCTGGCAGTCGTGCGGCGCCGGCGAGGTCGCAGGCGAAAAGGATGTCCTCGACGGGGGCTTGGAACGGTATCATGAAGGCATCTCCTCTTAGGATGGCGCAGAGAACGGTCCGCACTATCAGGTGAGCGCAGAGATCGCGATCGCGACCACTGCGCGCTTGGAGCGAAGTGAATTGAGGGGGCCGACCCCGTACTCCGTCATAGCCGGGCCGGTGAAAGTGATGGTTCACATGGTTTGCTCCCTGCTTGCTATGAGAGCCGCAGCAACCGCGCAGCATTGCTCTTCAGGATGCCGGGCCGGACCTCGTCGCGGATTGGCAGCGCTTCGAATTCCTTAAGCCAGCACTCTGGCCTAATCATCGGCCAGTCCGAGCCAAACAGCATCCGGTCCCGGAGCAGGGTGTTTGCATACTGAACGAGAATCGGCGGAAAGTATTTTGGCCGCCAGCCCGAGAGATCGATCCAGACGTTCGGTTTGTGCACGGCAACGGCGAGTGCCTCCTCCTGCCACGGGAAGGAGGGGTGCGCGGCAATGATCGGCATGTCGGGGAAGTCGACCGCCACGTCGTCGAGATACATCGGGTTCGAGTACTTGAGCCGCATGCCGTTGCCACGGCGCATGCCCGAGCCGACGCCGGTCTGGCCAGTATGGAAGAGCGCGGGCAAGCCGGTCTCGGCAATCGCCTCGTAAAGCGGGTAAGCCATGCGGTCGTTCGGGTAGAAGCCTTGCATCGTCGGGTGAAGCTTGAAGCCTCGAATGCCATGGTCGGCGACGAGCCGTCGCGCCTCGCGCGCCCCCCCCCGGCCCCGAGCGGGATCGATGGAGGCAAACGGGATCAGGATATCGGCGTGCTCGGCCGCGAGGTCAGCAAGCTCGAAGTTGTCGTAGCGGCGGAAGCCGGTCTCGCGCTCTGCATCGACCGGGAATATCACCGCGGCGATCCGCTGTGCGCGGTAATGCGCCGCGGTCTCCGGAAGCGTCGGCGGATGTTTCCACGGCGCGCGAAAATACTGAGCCATCGCCACCTGAAGGTCGTCATAGCCATCATCGGCGTGGCAACCGCAGGGTTCCTCGGCGTGGGTGTGAAAATCGATCGCACGGATCGAGGCGAGGTCGAGCATGACGTTCTCCTGTTTGGACAAACACCCGGAGCATGGCAGTCCCTCGGGCATCGCGTTCAGTTCGCGGACGAACCGTCGATCACAAGCGGGACGCCCTTATGATCGGTGGCGGTAATATCATCGTCGTCTATTTTGAAAGGTCATCAGATCCTCACAAAATCGAGTGTACCCCTGTTGATGGGGCTTGGTCTGCGCCATCATGGCGAGAATGTAAGCCTGTTCCTTCCCGGGAGCGCCACTCGCCACGCTGCGGGAACACAATGCGAACTTCGTCGCCGCCTGGAGGAAGACCCGGCTTGCCTCTCGGGGGTTGATGTGGTGCGCAAGGATCTCGGTTAAGACCGGGAATTTCTCAATCAACTCGTGGGCGAACCAAGCCAAGTCGTAGCCTAGGAGGTCGGTGCACCTCGCGGCTTTGCTGATACGCTCGTCATGTCTGGCTGTCGCCCAGGATCCTCATGGTCTTGCCGTCGTACTTTTGGCCAACGGCGGCCTTGATATGCTCGCCGTGGTTGCTTCATTGCCGATGGCAGCGAGGTAGCGGGAAAGCCTGGGCACAAAGAGTTCCTCCAGTTGATGTCCCTTGACCTCCTGAACCCGGGGCCGGCCGCATCTTCCGTCTTCGTCAGGCCGGGACCGAGACCCGGCGGCCACGGCGAACGATCAGTGCAACCGTGGCAAGGCCGCAAATCATGGCGATCGGCAGGATGCTGAACAAGAGTTGCTGCGGCCCCGTACCGCTCGCGAGCAGCATGCCAGCGAACAGGGGCCCGACAATCGAGCCAAGTCGGCCAACCGAAACTGCGAGTCCGACACCGGTGCCGCGCACCTCGGTCGGATAGCATTGCGGCGCGATTCCGTAGAGCAGCGCCTGGGCGCCGAGCAGCGTGCCGCCGACGAGCGTGCCGGTGACCAGGACAGCGAGTAGATTGCCAGCCGGGGTCAGCGCGAGCAGCGCAATCGCTGCGACGAGGGCGGCGAAGGTTGCGCCCGCCGCGCTTCCGGGGCGCTCGCTGTCGAGCATCCGGCCACCGATGATGCTCCCCACCGCGCCGCCGAGGTTGAAGAGGACTTGGACCATGGAGGCCTGATCGCGGGCGAAGCCAAGCGAAACGAGCAGCTGCGGCAGCCAGTTCAGCAGCAGGTAAACGACGACGAGGCCGAAGAAGAACGCAGCCCAGAGAAGCAGTGTATTCGTGGTCGCGCCCCGGGCGAACAGCGCCCGCCAGCGGCTCGTCGATACCCGCGCGTCATGCATAACCCGGAACGGCGGCATCAGGATGAAGAGCGGTACAACGAGAAGCAGCGGAAGGATGCCGCCGATGATAAAGATCGACTGCCAGTCCTCGTGCAGGCCGAGCATGGCGACGACGCTCGCAACCGCGCCACCGAGCGGTACGCCTGCGTACATGAAGGCAACCGCCCTGCCCCGCCGCTCAGGAGACACCGACTCGGCGGCGATGGCGATGAGGTTTGGCAGCGCGCCGCCGAGGCCGACGCCAGTAAGCAAACGCAGGAGCACGAGATGCTCGTAAGTGGTGACATAACCGGTGAAGATCGAGAAGACGCCAAAAGCGACTAGCGCAAGCGAGAGTCCCACGCGGCGGCCCCAGCGGTCGGCGATGATACCGCCAACGAGCGCACCGAAGATCAGGCCAAAGGTTGCCGATGAGAAGAAGATGCCGATCTGGTTCGGTTCGAGCCGAAATGCCGGAATGAGTTTCGGCGCGGCGACGCCAGTGGCCTGCAGATCGAAGCCTTCGATGATGGCTGCGAGAAACACGAGCGCAAGCGATCGCGTTCCCACACCGGAGCGTGTGATGGTTGTCATGCGTTCCCTCCATTGCCCGGCGGCGCCGCGGCGGATTTCTTGATTGTTGAGCCGAGCAGGTCGCGCCCGGATCAGTTGATTTTTCAGGTTTTCCAGATCTTCATAAGCAGGCGCCGCAGGGTTGCACGCTCGGCAGTCGTCAGCGCACCGAAGGTATCGTCTTCCTGCGCGACCACCCGCGCCCGCCAGACGGCAAGCGCCTCGGCTCCAGCGGCACTGAGGTGGAGCCGCTGAATACGATGATCCTCGCGGTCGGGCCGCCGCTCGATCAAGCCACGGACGTCGAACTCAGCGAGCATCGGCGCGAGGTTCGCTCGTTGCAGATTCGCATGCCGCCCGATCTCCGCTGCGGTAATTCCCGGCGCTTCGCCAATCATGCAGAGCACCGTGAATGGTACCGGTTTGACGTGATCCCCAAGAGCATGGGCAAACCCCGCGAGGTCGCGAATCGATGCCCGCCGGAGATGATATCCAAGCAGGTCTTCAAGATCTCCTCGATCAACATCCTGATTCATTTGATCTTTCATGACCGACTCCATTTTCTTGCAATAATTGCAGACCTGCCCCTTGCTAAATGCATACTGCTATGTGATATAGCAGTCAATCGCTATGTTTCATAACATTTCGTTCGCCAAATTTCGGCGCTGCGGGAAACAAGGGAAGGGAAGCCTGATGACTGCTTTCGAACGCCAGTTCCAGCGCATGAACCCGATTAGCGGCGAGGTCGCGAGCGTGGCGGCGGCGGCGACGCCGGCGGAAGCCCTCGCGGTCGCCGACGCGGCTGCCACCGTCTTTCCGGCCTGGGCCGCGCTCGGCCCGAACGCCCGGCGCGTCGCGCTCCTCAAGGCGGCCGATGCCGTGGTGGCCAAGTGCGACGCGTTCGTCGCCTCGATGCAGGCCGAGATTGGCGCGACCGAAGCTTGGGCACGATTCAATGTTATGCTCGCATCGTCCATGTTTCGTGAGGCCGCCGCCCTCACGACCCAGGTCGCGGGCGAGGTCATCCCCTCGGATAAGCCTGGCTGCCTTGCCATGGCGATCCGTGAGCCCGTTGGCGTCGTCCTTGGTATCGCGCCGTGGAATGCCCCAGTAATTCTCGGTGTGCGCTCGATCGCGACACCGCTCGCCTGTGGCAACGCCGTAGTATTCAAGGCCTCCGAGATTTGTCCGCGCACACACTCGCTGATCGTCGAGGCGTTAGAGGAGGCAGGTATGCCGGAAGGTCTTGTCGGCGTCGTTACTAATGCCCCCGAGGATGCCGCCGACGTCGTCGGTGCGCTGATCGACCATCCGGCGATCCGCCGCGTCAACTTCACCGGCTCGACAGAAGTCGGCCGCGTCATCGCCGTCCGCGCCGCGCAGAACCTCAAGCCCTGCGTCCTTGAACTCGGCGGAAAGGCGCCCTTCATCGTCTTGGACGACGCCGATCTCGATGAGGCGATCAAGGCCGCCGCTTTCGGCGCCTTCTTTAACCAAGGCCAGATCTGCATGTCGACCGAGCGGATCATTGTCGTCGACGACGTCGCCGATGCCTTTCTTGATAAGTTTGCGGCCAAGGTTCGCACCCTCACCGCCGGAGACCCCCGCGATGACAAGGCACCGCTTGGCGCCGTTGTCGACCATAAGACGACCGACAAACTGGCCGCGATGATCGAAGACGCGGTCGCCAATGGCGCCACCGTCATCTCGGCCGGTGACCCGAAGGGCGTGCTCGTCCCCGCTCGCGTGGTCGCGGGTGTTACGCCAAAGATGCGGCTCTATGCCGAGGAGAGCTTCGGCCCGATCGTGGCTGTGATCCGCGCCCGTGACGAGGAGGACGCGATCCGCATCGCCAACGACTCCGAGTATGGACTGTCGGCGGCGGTTTTTACCGGCAACGCCGCCCGTGGCCTGAAGGTGGCGCGACGGATCAAGTCGGGGATCTGCCATGTCAACGGCCCGACCGTGCACGACGAGGCCCAGATGCCCTTTGGCGGCGTCGGGGCCTCTGGTTACGGGCGCTTCGGCGGCAAGGCTGGCATCGCCGAGTTCACCGAGCTCCGCTGGATCACTGTCGAGACCGAGCCCGGCCACTTCCCGATCTGACAAGGACGCGAGCCATGAAATCGATGCTTTCTGGCGCCGTGCCCGCCCGAGGAAAGAGCACCACGACCAAGGTGCCTGTCGCTGACCAGGCAAGTCTTGCCTGCGGCTTCTCTGCCCGGGCCAAGCCGCTGGCCCCGATCGAACCGACATCGTTTACAGGTTCCCATGCCCCTCCTGCCGGTCGGTGGCGGGGATTGGCAGACGGTCAGATCCTCGGAACTGACCGATGTCCCCTCCGCACGCCGCCGACCGATGACTGCACCATCACTGCAATCGTGTGCGCATCGCCCCGAAGGAGGCGACAGCCTGGATCAGCCACGGGGCGGAGATCTCCACGGACACTCCTATCTCCGGACTTCGGCATACTTCGCGAAGTAGGCTGTTCCCTCTGAAAAGGTGTGGCAGACGGAGTTTGTTGTCCGCGGCACTCACATACCTGATCACGCCGTGATCGATTTCTCCAAAGTCCAGTGAAACCCAACCGCAAGGCTCTTTTGAAAAGGAATCGCCATGTCTCCTACCCCAACCACCGACGTCGTCGTCTGCAACATCGAGGACGGAATCGCCTGGGTAAAGTTCAACCGCCCGGAAAAGCGCAATGCGATGAGCCCGACGCTCAACCGCCGCATGATGGAGGTGCTCGACGAACTCGAGTTCCGCGAGGATGTCGGTGTTCTCGTTCTGACCGGCGAAGGCACCTCTTGGACCGCTGGGATGGACCTCAAGGAGTACTTCCGCGAAACCGAGAAGGATGGCCTCAAGGGCGTGCGAAAATCGCAGCGCGAGAGCTATGGCTGGTGGCGGCGCCTGCGCTGGTACCAGAAGCCAACGATCGCGATGATCAACGGCTGGTGTTTTGGCGGAGGCTATGGTCCGCTCTTTGCCTGCGACCTCGCCTTCACCGCCGACGAGGCGAAGTTCGGCCTTTCCGAAATCAACTGGGGCATCCTTCCGGGCGGTGGCGCCACCAAGGTCGCGGTCGAGCTCATGCCCTTCCGTCAGGCGATGTATCACGCCATGCTCGGTGAGCCGATCGACGGCCAGAAGGCCGCGGCCTGGGGCCTCGTCAACGAAAGCCTGCCGCTTGCGCAGTTGAGGGACCGGGTGATCGAGGTCGCAAAGGTCCTGCTCGACAAGAACCCGGTCACTCTCAAGGCGACCAAGGACGCGGTACGTCGGGTCGGCGTGATGACGTACGACGATGCAGAGGACTATCTCGTCCGGGCCCAAGAGGCCGCGAATTCCTACGATAGCGAAGGCCGCAAAGAGGGCATCCGCCAGTTCATTGACGAGAAGACTTACAAGCCCGGCCTTGGCGCCTATGACAAAAGCAAGGCGCGCGGCTGACGCCGCGTTCGACCCGGGAGGAAAGGCTTAGACATGCAAGAGTGGATCGCCCCCGATCCGGTGGCCCTGCACGCGCAGGGCCGCCCGGAGAAGCGCGCACTTGTCGATCTCTCGACCGGACGCGCATGGACCTACGGCGCGCTCGACCGCGCGATTGATAAGGCCGTCACGGCCCTCGCGGCCCTTGGCCTAGCACGCGGCGGCCGCCTCGCCGTGCTGGCGAAGAACTCGGCCTACCTACTGATCGCTCAGCAAGCGGCCATGCGAATGGGGGCGATCTTCGTCCCGCTGAACTGGCGCCTCGCCCCGGCCGAGCTTGTTCCTATCCTCTCTGACTGCGCGCCCGCTCTCATGCTCCTCGACGGCACCATCATCGTCGAGGCACCGGTCGACTGCCGCACGCTCGCGGTAGCCGAATTCGCCGCCGCCACCGAAGTGGCGACCATCAGTCCACGCGGACCGAGCCGCTCGGCTGGCGACCCGACCATCATTCTCTATACCTCCGGCACCTCGGGCGTGCCGAAAGGGGTGATCCTGACACCGGAAACGTTGTTCTTTACCGGAGTCAACTTCGGCGTCTTGGGTAGTGTAACCTCAGAGTCGATCTTCCTTGCCGAGTCGCCGATGTTCCACGTTATCGGCCTCGTCACCTCGATCTGGCCACCGCTCCTACACGGCGGGACGATCCTCGTCTCTCCGGGCTTTGATCCCGCCGTCACCAACGCTCGGCTCGCCGACCGTGCCCTCGCGATCAGTCACTACTTTTGCGTGCCCCAGATGGCCGAGGCCCTGCGCTACGCCGACGGCTTTCGCCCCGCGGACTGGTCGCTGACCGCGCTCTTTACCGGTGGCGCACCGAACCCGCCCGCGAGTATTCGATGGTGGGCCGACCAAGGTGTCGCGATGGTCGACGGCTTCGGGATGACCGAATGCGGCACAGTTCTCGGCATGCCTCTCGACCTCGATCTGATCGCGGCCAATGCCGGGGCCGTCGGCTTCGCGGGTCCCGCGACCGCGGTGCGCATAGTCGACCTCGATGAGCGCGACGTTCCCGACGGCACGCCAGGAGAGATTCTCGTTAAGGGGCCGAATGTCACCCCAGGTTACTGGAATCGCCCCGACGAGCGCGATAAGCTATTCACCGCCGACGGCTGGCTCCGCACCGGCGACATTGGCCGTCGTGACGAAGACGGCTATATTGTGATCGTAGACCGACGCAAGGACATGTTTATCTCTGGCGGTGAAAATGTCTATCCGGTCGAAATCGAGGCGATCCTCGCCGAGCACTCCGCAGTGATGGAGGTCGCAGTCATCGGCATCGCTGATGCGCGCTGGGGTGAGGTTGGGTGCGCCTTCATCGTCCCGAAGCCAGGAACGGTCACCACGCCGGAGGAACTCGCCGCGCACTGCGAAAGGCGGCTCGCCCGCTACAAGGTGCCGAAACGCTTCGAGATCATCGAGGCTCTGCCCCGCACGGGTACTGGCAAGGTCCAGAAGCAACGGCTGCGAGACAGTGAGTCGATCGGCTCGCGCTAACAACTCATAGAAAGAAACCCCATGCGCACCCAAGTTGCGATCATCGGTTCAGGCCCATCCGGGCTCCTGCTGGGACGTCTTCTGACGCTCGCCGGCATCGATAACGTCATCCTGGACCGCGTCGACCGCGATTATATCCTTGGCCGCGTCCGCGCCGGAGTGCTCGAGCAGGGCATGGTCGAGATGATGCGCGAGGCGCAGGCGGCGGAGAGGCTCGACGCTGAGGGCCTGCCTCACGACGGTTTCGACATTGCCCTCGACGGCACCCTTCACCATATCGACCTCGTCGGCCTCACCGGCGGCAAGCGCGTGACGATCTACGGGCAGACCGAGGTCACACGCGACCTCATGGACAAGCGCGAGGCCGACGGCGCGCCGACGATCTACAATGCCCTTCACGTCATCCCGCGTGAGTTTGGCCGCGCCAAGCCGTGGGTGAGCTACGAGAAGGACGGCGCGACCCACCGGATCGATGCCGATTTCATCATCGGCTGCGACGGATTCCATGGCGCTGCCCGAAAGGCAGTGCCACCAAAGGCAATAACAACCTTCGAGCGCGTCTATCCCTTTGGCTGGTTTGGCCTGCTCGCCGAGGTACCACCCGTCCGCCATGAGCTTGTCTATGGCAAGCACGCTCGTGGTTTTACCCTCTGCTCGATGCGCTCACTGACCCGCAGCCGCTACTACCTCCAGGTCCCCCTGACCGACCAGGTTGAGAACTGGTCCGACGACGCCTTCTGGGATGAGCTTCGTCGGCGCCTGCCAGCCGAGGTGGCAGACGGGGTGGTTACTGGACCATCGTTCGAGAAGTCGATCGCGCCCTTGCGCAGCTTCGTCGCCGAGCCGATGCGCTTCGGTCGGCTTTTCCTCGCGGGCGACGCCGCCCATATTGTTCCGCCGACCGGTGCTAAGGGCCTAAACCTCGCGGCTTCCGACATCCGCTACCTCTTCGACGGCCTCCGAGAGCACTACCTCGACGGCTCTGACACCTGCCTTGCCGCATATTCCGACCGGGCACTTTCCCGCATTTGGAAAGCTGAGCGCTTTTCGTGGTGGATGACAACGATGCTCCACGTTTTTGCCGAGGACGACGCTTTCGGCCGCCGCATCCACGACGCCGAACTCGCCTATACCCTCTCCTCAGTCGCCGCCCGTACAGCTCTCGCCGAAAATTACGTCGGGCTGCCTTACTGAAGACACCAAATACTGTGAGGATATTGAAGAGACCCAGCGAGGTGCTTGGCGATTGGTGATGATCCGCCATATTTCACAAGCCCGCCTGAGGCGCCTCCGCTTCCCTCGGGTCCATCGCCGCTCTGCCCTGAGGGCGTAAGGTCGGTTCGCGCCGAGCCTGCGCGATATCAGGGCCCCGTCGGTGAAACTAGGCGAGATCGTCTTCCCAGAAAACATCCGGGTGTCGTTCCGGTGGTTCGGGCCTCGGATCGCCGCGAGGATCCGGCGCGACCGCCCAGATGCCGCGGGCAAGGGGCATCTCGACGAGGTCGTGCTTTCGATGCGCGGCAAAAAGCACTGGTTCTGACGCGCCATCGATTCAAAGGGGCGATATGCGCAACGTTCTGGCGTAAAGCCACGGAAATACCTGCGGAGCTAAGCGTTTCCTGAGGAAGTTGATGAAGCGCCGGGGCGAGCCCCGCGTTTCTTGTGACCGACAAGCCGCGCAGCTGTGGCGCAGCTGTGCACGACTTTGCATCGGCGTCGATCACCGCGCGCAAAGCACCGAGCAACCGTGTCGAGACTTCACACAGGTACACGCGCCGGCGAGAGAAGATCATGGTCTTCGCCTATGACCAGACAATTCTCTTTTCCGCCCCAAACGCCATCATCTTTCCGGGCCCCCCACCGCCACGCCCGATCCGACGCCTCCGGGCCGTGGAAGGCACCCCCGCCGAACTGGCAGCCTGATAGCGACAGATGATCCTAGTCAAAACAGACTAAATTAACATGACGAGAAAGCTCTAGGTGTTTATTTCCGGCATTTGATGGATTGGATCGATGATGAGTTTTTCTGGCTCTATTGCCCATCTTTTCAGATGAATTCGTAGGGGCTGAGCCTCAGAGAGCGTTTAAGAAAGGTCACAGCCATCGTCTGACGAGGGTCGCAGTGGCGGCGATGGTGATCGGGGTTTTAGCGCTGCGCGGGAGTTGCTCATAGTCACGGGCAAGGCAACTGCACTTCATGACGCATGCGAAGGTGCGCTCGATCATCCATGGCAGGTCGAAGACGACGAAGCCCTTCATCCAGGGCGCTCGTTGAACGATTTCGAGGATTACATTGCTCTTGTCTTTTGCCCATTTGACAAGCTTCCCGGCATAGCCCCCCGTCGGCGAAGACGTGCTCCACGAATGGAAACCGCCGCCGGATCGCTTCAGCACACTCTTCGCTCCGTCTCGATCCTGGACATTGTGTCCGTCAGAATGTGCCGCTTGCGCCCATGGATGCGTTTTCCGTTCGCCACGACGCTCGGAGCGTGCATGGGCGGCTCTCGCGGGGCGAGGGGCTTGTACCGGTATCTGGCATCGGTTCGGTCACGGCGCTGTATGCGGCGTCTAGGAGCGGTCGATTGAGCGCGCCCCGGTGAAGTCCGCCTGCGTCGGGATCCCAGTCAATGGCACGCGCTTGAGGAGCGCTCCGGCCCGAACAGGTTATTCCCATCGTCGTTTCGCCGTCCGTTTCATCCTCACCTCACGTTTCGCGCCTCACCTTCTCTTCGCTGCCCCGCCGGTCGCGGAGGCCGGCGTTTGTTCAGGCTGGATCCGCCCGATAGCTCTCTCCGGAGCTAATCACGGCCCAGACAAAGCGTGCCATACGGTTGGCCAACGCCACCGCGACCACTTTCACCGGCTTTCGCCTCAGCATGCGCCCAAGCCAGTCCGTGCCGGCTCCTTGCCGCAGCGCACTGATACGCGACATCGCCCCAGGATAGAGCAACCAACGAAGATAGCGGTTGCCCGCCTTCGAGATCCCGCCGAGCCGCTCTTGCCTTCCGGGGAATGCGCCTTGGGTGTGAGACCCTGCCACGCGGCATAGTCCCGCCCGGTTCGGAACACCTCGCCCTCGGGCGTCATGGCTGCGAGCGGATCTTCTCTCTGCGCGGTCTCGATCCGCGCGGTCACCGCCGCGATCCGATCGTGCGTGCAACGGGTCGGCCAGCATCACAAGCGCCGGCCGGACGGCCTCGGGCACCTTCTCGGCTGTGGCGAGCAAACGGTCAATGTTGTGGATACCCTTTGCAATGGTGATGCCGAATTCGGCCAGGTGCGCCCGGATCGCGTTGACGACCTGAATGCGCTGGCGAACCAGGAACTCCCGCACCTTGTGGTCGAGCAGCGCGGCCTGGCGCTCGGCCAACTTCACCGGCACGAAGCGCATCCTCGGGCGGGCTGCCCTCCGGGCCCTTTCCGCCTTCATTCGCTCTACTGGAGCGAATGATCGCGTGCCGCGACCGGCTCCAAAGCTTCGCAGATAGCCTCGGCATCCGCGGCGTCCGTCTTGCCGCGCTTCACAGAGGGTTTCACTTAAGCGGCAGGGATCAGCCTTGACTCATGGCCGAGCGCGGACAGTTCACGCGCCCAGAAATGAGCGCCGGCGTCGCCAGCGGTTGCGCGAACCGTCGCCATCGTCGCTCGGACCCATGACGCAACGATGGCGACCGCAAACCTGGCGAGCTTCCATGCCAAT
>JBMDWT010000071.1:0-4046 GCA_048594665.1 Amaricoccus sp.
GAGGATGAGATCCAGGGGCTGATCGCGCGCCATGGGCTGATCTTCGTCAAACCGGTGTTCCGGGGCGGGGTCGGCAAGAAAGGCAAGGCCGGGCTGATCGGCAAGGCGCGCTCCCTAAGCGAGGCGCTGGCCGAGAAGGAACGGCTCTATTTCGCCGAACATCGCCATGGCAATGCCACCGCCAAGGCCAATGGCGTCACCTTCGAAGGCGGGGTGCCGGCCGAGCACGAGGTCTATTTCTCGATCACCGACGATACCCGGTTCCGGGCGCCGACGATGACGCTGACCCACCGGGGCGGCATGGATATCGAGGACCTGCCGAAATCCGACGTGGCGACCGTGCCCTTCGAGGCGCTGACCGGCATGAAGGCCTTCGTGGTGGCCAATGCCCTGAGCGATATCGGGGCGCCGAGGGAAATCATCTCGCCGCTGGTCCAGCATCTGCCCAAGCTCTGGGAACTGGTCCATCACTACGGGATGACCACGCTGGAACTCAATCCGATCCGGATGCGGCCCGGCAGGGACGGCCGGCGGACGCCGGTGGCCTGCGATTTCAAATGCGGCTTTGATCGCGACGATCCCCGGGTGGGACGGCTCAATTTGCCGGACCAGCTCTTCGCCGCCGATATCTCGGCCTTCGAGCAGGAGGTGAACCAGCTGCGCACCCACCAGGGCCAGTCGGATGTCTTCGTGATCAACGAAAAGGGCACCATCCTCGCGCCGACCTTCGGGGGCGGGGCGAACAGCCTCGTCACCGAGGTCCTGGGCGAGGCCGCGATCATCTCCTCGGACTTCGGCGGCAACCCGCCCTATGAGAAGATGAAGGCGGTGGCCGCGATCTGCTACCGGCATTTCCTGGCCCGGACGAACGTGCTCTTCATCATCGGCGGCAAGTCGAACAACACCGACATCCTGGAGACCTTCCGGGGCATGGGCGATGCCCTGCGCGAGCATTTCGCCACCCACGGCCCGACCCCGCTCTATGTCGTGGTCGGACGGGGCGGACCGAACCTCGTGCGCGGCATGGGCAATCTGGCCGAGACCCTCGACAGCCTCGGGCTGCCCTACCGGTTCTTCGGCTTCGACAGCGCGATCTCGGAGGTGGTGAACCACGCCCGCAAGGTCGATGACTGGATGCGGGCGGGGGGCCGGGACCAGATCGCGGCGACGCTCGGGATCAAGGCCGACGCCGCCTGAAACGCGCGGTGCGCACGCGTGCGCACCTATCTAACCTATTGATCCTGAACCATAAAACCTGTGCGTTAACCTTTGCGTCCCAGGGGCGCGGAAGACGACGCCGGAGAGGAAGCGACCATGTATCACACCGGTATCCAGGGCATTCCCTATTATCTCGGCATCCGCTCGCTGGCCGATGTCGCCACGCGCGAGGACCGGGTCTGCGTGCTCAATATCCTCGGCGGCGAGAGCCGCCAGGTGACGCCGACCAGCCATGCCTTCTCGGGCGGCAATGTCGTTTTCGGCACCTCGCCCGGCCGCGCGGGGCAGGTGCTCAAGACCGCGATCGGCGATATCCCGGTCTTCAACAACGTGCGCGAGGGGCTCGACGCCGGACTGAACTTCAACACCGGCGTGGTCTATCTGCCGCCGTCGGGCGTGCGCGACGGGGTGGCCGAACTGATCCGCGTCAATCCCGACCTGAAAAAGATCGTCATCATCACCGAGAAGATCGCCGTCCACGATGCCCGCGAGATCCGGGCGATGGCCCAGGGCAACGGCATCGACGTGATCGGCGGCAACTGCCTCGGGGTCGCGGATTCCTGGAACCGGGTGCGCATCGGCGGCGCCCTCGGCGGCGATCATCCCGACGAGTCGCTGCTCCGGGGATCGGTCGCGGTCTTCTCCAATTCCGGGGGCTTCACCACCACCATCGCGCAATATCTCGGCACCGAAGGGTGGGGCACGACCACGCTCGTCTCCTCGGGCAAGGATGTCTATATCCATTACGCGGCCCCCGATTTCGCCCATGCCTTCGCGGCGGACGAACGGTCCAGGGCGGCGGTGCTCTATGCCGAGCCGGGCGGTTATTACGAACAGGGCGTCCCTTGGACCAAACCGGTGGTCGCCTGCGTCGTCGGGCGCTGGAAATCGCGGCTGACCCGCGCGGTCGGACACGCGGGCGCCATGGCCGGATCCGGCGACCGGGCCGAGGACAAGGAAGGCTGGTTCATGGAGGCCTTCGGCGTGTCCGGCCTCTATACGCCGGAAAATCCGATCGTCTCGGCCAGGGGCGCGGTCGTCACCAATATCGCCGACATTCCGGCGGCGCTGACCGCCGTCATGGCGCTGAACGGGGTGCGGCCCGATTTTGCGCCGCGCGGCGATCTCGCGCTCAAGCCTTGGATCGGCAATGACCAGGGCCTTGCCCTGCCGCTCGGGATCGCGCCGCCGCTGGTCGTCGCCCCCGAGCCCTATGCCGGACAGATCGCCCTGCTCGGCCAGCAGGTCGGCGCGGTGGTGGCCCGCCAGACGATGAAGGACAAATCCGGCGCCAGCCAGATGGATCCGACCAGCCAGGTGACCAGCGTGCATGGCCATTCGGTGCTCGACCTCGCGCTCGAACCGCTGGAGGCCTGTTTCGCGCTGCCGCTGGTGCATGAGATCGCGACCGAGAACGACCGGGCGATGCTCGATGTCGCGGTGGCGGCCGAGGTCAATCTGGTGGGCGATCCGATCCTGGTCGCCTGCGACGCGGCGCGCGCGGGCGGCAATGCGCCGAACGCGGTGATGGCGGTGGCCGCCGCGATCACCGGGCCGAAGCGGGTCGAGCGCGCGCTGGCCTGTTCGCGGGCGCTGATCGATCTCTTCGCGCGCTCAGGGCTGCGCGACGGGCGCGACGAGCGGTTCGACACCTCCGCGATCCGGGTCGATCCCGAGGTCCGGGCCCTGTTCCTGGCGACCCCGGAGGAGGCCTCCGATCCGCGCCCCGAGGCGATGCTGGCGGCGATCGAGGCGCGGGGCGGGGCCTCGGCTTTCCTGAAGTTCCTCAAGGGCTTCGAGGCGCGGCTGTCGCGCGATGCGATCCTGGCGGCGATTTCCATGACGATCGCCTGGGGGCCGTTGATGCGCAAGCGGATCACCCGGCTGACCGCCGAGACGCTGCCCTGGTATCTGCGGCTCTATGGGGTGATGGTGGGGGCGACGATCCCGGGCGAGCATCACGGTCCGGGGTCGCTTCGCGGGATTCCGCGGGCCGAGCGGTTCGGCGAATGGACCATGGCCGATCTCTGTTTCCTGGCGGTGACCGGCAAGAAGCCGACCCCTGGCGAGGCACAGCCCTTGCGGATGCTGATCGGGCTTCTGATCTCGAACGGTCCGGGGGCGATCTCGGCGCAGGGGGCCAAGGGCGCGGTTTCGGCCGACGGTCCGCAGACGCCGGGCCGGGTTCAGATCAACAAGGCGATGGTCGGTTTCCTGACCCACACCGGCTACAGCCACGGCGGCAACGGGTTCGAGGGCATGGCGTTTCTGCTCGAACAGTTCCGGGAGACCGGGCTGAGCGATCCGGGCGATCCGGACCACGGGATCGACCTCGGGGCGATGGCGCGGGAGTTCGCGCGGAGCTATCGGCGCGAGAAGAGGAGCGCGAAGGAGCTGGGGGTCGAGCTGCGGGCCTTGCCGGGGGTGCATCATCCGATCTTCAAGGGCAAGCCGGTCAACCACGATCCGCGCGAGCGTTTCATTGCCGATTACATGGCGCGCAACGGCCAATACAATGTGTTCCACGCTTATTACTGCGAGCTGGTTCTGGCGTTGCGGGCGGAGGGAGCGACGCCCTATGTCTTCTGCGTGAACGTGGACGCGGTGATCGCGGCCTTGCTGCTGGCGTTGCTGTGGCCGGATTACCAGGCGGGTCGTCTGAGCGAGCGCGATCTGGAGACGGCGGCCTTCACGGTCTTTCTGTACGGCCGGATGATCGGCGCCGCCGCCGAGATCGACGACCACCTCAACCGAGGCCGCAACATGGACACAAGAACACCAGCCTCCCAGTGCGGCTTCGTGGTCTGAGGGGGGGGGTCAGGGGTCGA
>JBMDWT010000072.1:0-25891 GCA_048594665.1 Amaricoccus sp.
CACCAGATGGTCGAGATCCTCAGCGCCGTGCTGACGGATGGGCTCCCCGCAGTCGAAGCCGCCTGCGCCGAAGCGACCAAAGACGGCGTCCACTCGGCCGACGTCATTCTCAATATCCTGACGCGGCGGCGCGATCCCGGCGCGGCGCGCCACCGGTCCGAGCCCCGTGTTGGACGCTCGGAAAACATTGGTGAGCCCATGGCCAAGAGACGAGCCGTGGGCTTTCTGATGAGCGAGCTGGGTCTCCGCGAACGACGCGGATGCTGGGTCGTTGGACTGTCGCGGTCAGTGTGGTAGTATCGTCCGGCGCCGAAAGATGACGCGGGGTCATAGCTCGCATGAAAAAACTGGCGTCGGAGAACCGTCGCTATGGCTACCTCAGGCTTCACGCGATGCTGCGCCGGTAAGGGCTGGTTGCAAACTGCAAGCGGACCTGGCGGCTCTACACTGAGCAGGGCTTGCAGGTCCGGACGAAGAAGCGCCAAAAACTGCCACGGCGGGATCGGATCGCATCCCAGGTTCCGGCGCGGCCAATGCAGCGCTGGTCGCTCGACTTCGTCAGCGACCAGCTCGCCGATTGCCGGCGCTTCCGGGTGCTGAACATCGTCGACGACCACAGCCGGTTCTGTCCCGGCCAGATCGTTGACGTCTCGATATCCGGCGCGCGGGTGGCGCGCCACCTCGACGGCTTGGCGCTGATCCATGGGGCCTGCCCGAGGAGATCGTCCCCGACAACGGCCCCGAGGGCACGAGCCGCGCGATGTTTGACTGGTCGGAGCGCACCGGCGCCCGGCTGCGCTTCATAGAGCCGGGCAAGCCGGTCTAGAACGCCTTCGTCGAGGGCCGGAACGGGAAGCTCCGCGACGAGTGCCTCAATCTGCATTGGTTTCGATCGCTCCGCCACGCCCGCGAGGAGATCGAGCGATGACGAAACCACTACAACGCCGAGCGCCCTCATTCGTCGCTCGGCTATCGAACCCCAATGGAGGTGATGACCGCCTACGCCGCGACGGCGCCTCAGCCTCTTGCGGGCTCCGCGCCGCCGCTCATCGCCCAGTTCCAATCGGAGGATTCCAGTTCGGCGCGAACCTAAACGCGGGGAAAGGTCAATACAGTCGACCCTGGGGCGCGAACTGCGCGCCTTGGGATATGCCAAGCTTTCGGCGCGGCCACGCGCCTACGACCAAGATCCAAAAGCGGCCGAGGCGTTCAAAAAAACCTGCTCGTCCGCGTGGCGGAGATCCGGGAAAGCCGGGCCAACGGCAAGCGCATAGAGCTGTGGTTTCAGGATGAAGCTCGGGTAGGCCAGAAGAACAACATCACCCGCCGATGGGCCAGGCGAGGAACCCGGCCCCGTGCGCCGCACGACCAGCGCACGAAATGGGCGTACATCGTCGGAGCGATCTGCCCGGCTGAGGGCAAGGGCGCCGGGCCTGTCATGCCTTGGTGCGACACCGAAGCCATGCAGGCGCGCATCTGATTGAGATCAGTGCCATGGTCGCCCCCCCGACGCACACGCCGTCCCCATCCTCGACCAGGCGGGATGGCATCTCTCGGGCAATCTCATAGTGCCGGAAAACATCTCGCTTTTGCCACTACCGCCTCGATCACCAGAACTGAACCCGGTGGAAAATGTCTAGCAGTTCCTCCGCGACAACTGGCTCTCGAACCGCGTCTTCAAAGGCTACGAGGACATTGTCGCCCATTTCTGTGAAGCTTGGAACGAACTGATGGATCAGCCATGGCGCATCAAATCCATCGGCCGCCGTGAATGGGCATACGGGTTCTGATCAATGAAGGTTGCTATGAATCCGATAAATCACATGCCAGAGCAAAATAACTAGGCGGGAATTGCTCTGGCAGCCGGCGTTCAACGAGACAGGGCGAGCGCGACGCGTATGGTTCACTGCCTGCGCGTTGCTGCGCTATCACAAAACCTTAGTCCCGGGCACGGGCGCGCTCCTCATAGATGTCGAAAGGAACGGCGGGCTCATCTTTGGCACAACGGATCACGAGGCTGGTCTTTACGCTTGCGACATTTGGCGCCGACGTCAATTGCTCGGTCAGAAAGCTCTGAAAGGTCGACAGATCGGGCGCGACGCACTTTAGAATAAAGTCGATTTCACCATTCAGCATGTGGCACTCGCGAACCAGCGACCAAGAGCGCGCGCGCGCCTCGAAAGCCGACAAATCGACCTCTGCTTGGCTGGAAAGGCCAACCATTGCAAAGACCTGGACTTCGAATCCCAAATCCCGGGCATTGACGCTGGCATGATACCCCTTGATGAGACCGGCGTCCTCGAGTGTCCTTACTCGCCGCAGGCAGGGAGGTGCCGAAATTCCGACGCGCCGCGAGAGTTCGACATTGGTCATGCGTCCATCCGCCTGCAGTTCCGCGAGGATTTTGCGATCGATCGGGTCAAGTTTGATGGCGGCCATGAGCAGACGGTTCCAATTGTTAGGAGCCATTCAATTATGCAAAACCGGGCAGGATAGCAACAATGTTTCAATGCCATGCAATAAAACGAAAGGTCACCTTACACCCAGGCTTTCATGAAAGGCATATCCAAAAAAATCCGGCTTGCCCCCTGGTGACCCACCTCAATAGGGGTGCCCGACCACACCGTTCGAGTTTGGAGCAGGACGCCATTCGGATACGACCTTTCCCTCTCCGGGGCAGTTGAGTTTCGCACGATTTATCATCTCAACCTAAACGGCTTTGGAAAACCGGAAGATTGGCACGGCTTTGGTTCAATCTTTCTTTCCGGAGTGGGGTGAGAGCATGCTGGTCCTCCCGCACAGTTGAGCAACGACCAGCCGAAGAGGCGGATGTCGATCCAGGCGAGAACCGAACCGGCGCAGGTATTGGCCGAGCACTTGCCAAACCCTTCCTACCATGCACCCCGACAGTTCAAGAGCCAGCCTAAACGCAACAGTGACCTAGGAATTTGCCAGAATGCGCGACAATTCATTGTGCCGAGTGATCAGCGCAGGAAGATCGAGGGTGGTCAGGCGGCCCTCACGTACAACGATCCGGCCATTGATGATGCTATAACCAACCGTGGGACTTGCGGCAAAGACGATGGCAGCCACCGGGTCATGGAGCGCCCCGGCGAAACCGATGGTGTTCAGGTCGATGGCGATCAAATCCGCGGCCATTCCTGGCGCCAGCGAGCCAATGTCGTCACGGTTGAGCACCTTTGCTCCGCCGATCGTCGCCATTTCCAAAGCCTGCCGCGCCGTCATGGCATCGGGGCCATGGCCAACCCGCTGCAGGAGCAGGGACTGCCGGACCTCCCCCAGCATGTTTCCACTGTCGTTCGAGGCCGAACCGTCTACTCCAAGCCCTACCTTCACACCTGCGTCGAGCATCCTGCGCACCGGTGCGATTCCGGATGCAAGGCGCATATTTGAGCAGGGGCAATGCGCCACACCGGTCCCGGTTCTCGAGAACGCGGCGATTCCCGGTTGGTCCAGTTGCACGCAATGCGCATGCCAGACGTCATGGCCAAGCCAGCCCAAATCCTCGGCATATTCCGCTGGGGTCCTATTGAACCTCTCCCGGCTGTAGGCGACATCGTTCGTATTTTCGGCGAGATGGGTGTGGAGAGAAACGCCGTACTGCCGTGCCATCTCGGCAGAGTCCCGCATCAGTTCCCTTGAAACCGAAAACGGAGAGCAGGGCGCAAGAAGGATCCGCAGCATCGAAAACCGACTGGCATCGTGATAGGTCTCGATCAGGCGACGGCTGTCTCGCAGAATTTCGGCCTCGTCCTCCACAAGGACATCCGGCGGCAGCCCTCCCTTGCTCTCGCCCACGCTCATCGACCCGCGGGCGGCGTGAAACCGCATGCCGATCTCAGCCGCCGCTTCGATGGAATGGTCGAGCCGACAGCCGTTAGGATAGACATAAAGATGATCGGAACTCGTCGTACAGCCCGAAAGGATCAGTTCCGCCATCGCCGTCTGGGTTGAAATGGTGATCATTTCAGGCGTCAATCGGGCCCAGATCGGATAAAGGGTTCGGAGCCAGCCAAACAATTCTCCATCCTGGGCGCGGGGGATCACGCGGGTCAGGCTCTGGTACATATGGTGGTGTGTGTTGACCAATCCCGGCATGACAAGATGCCCGGACATATCGATGATCTCATCGACATTTTGGGGAATGTCGGCGGACGGGCCGACGGCTTTGATTTCGCTCCCCTCGATCAGGACCGAGCCGCCCTTGATCTCCCTTCGCGATGCGTCCATGGTTACCAGAATATCGGCATTCCTCAGAAGCAGCGTATGCCTCGGCGATTTTTCAGGGTGCTGGCGCATTGTCATCGATTCCGAGATGAAGGAGGCTGGATCCCGGAGAGGATATTGATCCCCCTCTCCCCACACAACTGGCTGATCGCAATACAGGCCGGGATCCGCCTCTCCTTGAACTGGTCAAATGCGAAGTGCAATTAACACTTGACATGTTTTCAGTAAATTAATCCATTTATCTAAAATATTTTTGAGAGAAAACTCGACAAAATTTATTAATAAACCTTAATAAAATATCCAGAGCAAAAAGTGACCAAGATCAATTGGCTGCGGTTTGAGGAGCCCCCTTATGAAAATACCCCTGTGGTCCTGCGCCGGCCCTTGCACAAGACCGTGCCTCTTTCTGACCCCTGCCTCGTTTACCAGATTTTAACCGAACAGCCGTTATGACGAATCCTGTTAACTTGTCGCCAATATATCGATGAAGGAAAGTCGTGAATATCACAGCTGGCACTGTCGGCCAGACGGGTGATATTATAGGGCCTGACGGGAGATCAAGCAGTGCCTGAGCCATCGACCGATCTTCGACGCTGGTTTTACCACTGCTCCGCGATGCAACTCAACAGGCCGCGGATAAATACCGCCTTTGGCCTGGAACCTGTTGAAATGAAAGCTCCGCCCCTCTGGAGCGGATCAAAGCCGCCGCGGCGATCGCCCGGAGTCTGGCCTTGCCTTGCCTTTGGAGCAGAGAACGGTGGAAAAAGGCACACAGCTCGCATTGTGATCGGGCGAGGAGACGCCCATGCATGACACCCCTTGGCCCCCGCCCAACAGTGGAAAAGCACTTGAACTCGGCCTGGGCGAGGTCGCCACACTTTATCCCGCATTCCTGAAACTGGACTCTGGCGGCCATATCACCGCCGCCGGCCCTTCGCTGTCGTGCCATGTCAAGGTTCCGCTGATCGGCCAAAAATTTACTGACCTTTTCACCATTGAGCGCGTAGTCAGCCCGGAAGAAGCCGAAGATCCCGACTACGTCCAAAGATTGATCGTCAGTTTCCGCGGCGATGTTCCAATACGCCTCAAGGGCGTAGCGCTCGAACGCGTGGACGGCACGTGGTTGCTCCTGGGGCACCTGCCGATTGTCGATGAACAAGATCAATCGCTCCGCCTGGACCAGTCCGACTTTGCTCCGACCGACAGCACGCTGGATATGGTGATGGCAGTCCATCACAGATCGAGTCTGCTCGAAAATGCGCGCAATCTCGCGGCGGAACTGGAGGAGCAGGTCAAATTCGCGGAAACTGCGAATGCTGCGAAGAGCGCGTTTCTCGCCACCATGAGTCACGAGATCAGGACTCCGATGAACGGAGTCCTGGGCCTGGCCGCGATGCTGGCCGAGACGTCGCTGAATAATGAACAGCGGGAGATGATCGACGTCATGATCACTTCCGGCAAGGCCCTTGTTGAAATCCTCAATGATGTGCTGGACCTGTCCAAGATCGAGGCAGGACAGGTCGATCTTGAAAAAACCGTGTTCAATCTGCCGGAACTGGCACGAACGACGCGTGCCCTGTTTGCGCCCACCGCCGCTGCCAAGGGGCTGCGGTTCGAGATGCTCACTCGCACGCGCTCTCCCTATTGCCTCGGCAATCCGGCCAGAATTCGCCAGATCATTGTCAATCTCATTTCAAATGCGATCAAGTTCACCGACTTCGGATATGTCACGGTCGAAATCGGCGTGAACGAACGTGACGGCGCGCAACATCTCGACATTCATGTGGCGGACTCGGGCATCGGAATGTCGCCAGACGCGGTGGAGCGGCTGTTCCAGCCCTTTGTCCAGGTCGACATGACCACCGCCCGCCAACTTGGCGGGACCGGACTGGGCCTTGCCATCACAAAGCGACTTTGCCAGCAGATGCAAGGTTCGATCCGCGTGGACAGCGCGCTGGGACGCGGGACGCGCTTTCATGTGGACCTGCCGACCCGCTTTGTCGATGCGCCTGGCAAGGGACTTCCCAAGAGAGCGCCCAACACCGCGGAGCCGGCCGGAGCGTTTCATGTCCTGATCGTGGAAGACAATATCACCAACCAGTTCGTGCTCAATCTGTTCTTGCGCAAACTGGGTATGTCCTTCGAGATTGTCGAGCATGGCGTCGAATGTCTGGCTGCATGGGAGAGGCGTCACTATGATGCGATTCTCATGGATATCGAAATGCCCATGCTGAACGGGTTCGACGCGGCACAGGAAATCAGGCGCCGTGAGAAAGCGCGAGGCCTGGATCCTACGCCGATCATTGCCCTCTCCGCGGATGCGATGATGGACAACTGGGAGCGCGCGCGTCTGGCCGGGATGAATGACTTCATTACAAAACCGGTTGAGATTGACACCTTGAGGGCCGTGATTGTGAAGGCCGTCCAAGCCGCCTCCGCTCGGGAAAGCCGTCGTGCCCGGACCGCCCTCCATCAGAATTGCCAGTAAGCGGCCGCGGGGGGGACTCGGACGACGATTCCGGCGCAGAGGTTCTGGCCGTTCGCCGCCCCTGCCCCAAGGGCTTTGTTCAGTGAAATCGACATTCCCGGCAATTCCCCGCCTTGACGCGAGAATCCGCGTTGCCTATTAGGAGCGCCGGACGGCGAAGTAGCTCAGCTGGTTAGAGCAGCGGAATCATAATCCGCGTGTCGGGGGTTCAAGTCCCTCCTTCGCTACCAAATTCCTTGACGCCACAGAGAGCTATGCGGGTCGGCCCGTGATGCGCCAAACGCGAAAGGTATTTGCCTGTTGGGAGCGCGGGCGAGAGACGGAAATCGGACCGCGCCACAATTGAGCCTGACCTTGGGCTGAAAATCCGATCACCCCTGAAACGCAATCCCGTTGCACGGCTGTCCGCATCCACGGACATTACTTGTCGGCTGACATAGGGGCGCAGGGAACTCAAACTCCGCACGGGCACATCCTTGCGAGAATGGATTCGAACTTCCCCACTGAACCGCGGGGGGAAACTGGCTATCCGGCGGCGTCGCGATAAGATCCGCGCTGTGGATCAGCGGAAGGAAGATCGAATGCGCATCGTTGTTTACGGAGTTGGGGCGATCGGTGGAACGATCGCGGCGGCACTGGTTCGCTCCGATCAGGATGTCATCGGCATTGCCCGCGGGGCTCAACTCGCGGCGATCCGGGATCGGGGATTGATGCTGCGCGTGCCTGGTCGCGCGGAGGTCGCGCATTTCCCCTGCGCCGCCCACCCTTTGGAAATCGATTTCCGACCGGACGACGTGATCCTTCTGACGATGAAAAGTCAGGACACAGTGGAGGCGCTTGAGGATCTGCGGGCCGCCGGCGTGCGGAGCCAAGCCATTTTTTGTGCTCAGAACGGTGTAGCCAATGAGCCCTTCGCGTTGCGCCGGTTTCCCAATGTCCATGGCGTGACAGTCATGATGCCGGCGACCTTCACCATCCCGGGCGAGGTCGCGGCCTTCTCGACGCCAAAACATGGTATTTTTGACATCGGTCGATATCCTTCGGGCCACGATGGCGATGACGAGGCGCTTGCCGAATGCCTCGAACGCGCCGAGATCGCGGCCTTCGTCACCGACGACGTCATGGTCGGCAAATATGGCAAGCTGATGATCAATCTGCGCAACATCGTCGACGCGGCGCTTGGGCGAAAGCCGGAGCATGACCATTACGCCGACCGGATTCGCGCCGAGGCACGGGACGTCCTGGCCGCGGCCGGCATCCCATGGCGCAGTGTCGGAGAAGGCGATGCGCGGCGGGAGGCGCTGATCCGACAGGAATCCATCGAGGGCGTGACCCGCATCGGCGGATCCTCGATCCAAAGTCTTGCGCGGGGCGCGGGTTCGATCGAGACCGACTATCTCAATGGCGAAATCGTCCTGCTCGGCCGACTTCATGGCGTTCCAACACCGGTCAATGCGGGGTTTCTGGAATTGGGCGCGCGCCTGGTCCGCGAACGCCTTGCGCCGGGAGCCCTGAGCGTCGATGAGGTGGAGAAAACACTTCGACAATACCAATAGCTTGCGCATCATGGAAAGGTCGATGGCGGGTCAACCGATCCGACTTCAGGCCGCCACCCGGCGTCCTATCGATCCCATCGCCGCAGTCGCAGCCGAGACGCCGTAAAGATAGGCGAGGAAAGGTCCAAAGTCGGCGCTTATGCCGATCATTACCCCTGTTGCAAAGATCGGCAAAAAGCTCCAGCGCATGGCCGAGAGAAGAAGGGCGGCCTCGGGATCCGACTTCGACGTGCTTCGCAAGAGGGTCTGGGCAATGAATCCGAAATAGAGCAGCCCTCCCGCGACACCGGTGCTGCTGATCACACCCACGATCGAGTTCGATGCGCGGGTCGAGCCGACCCCTACGCCGATCCCGCCGGTATCGACCATCGCGTTCCAGGATACGGCCGTCCAGAGACCTCGCTCGTGGAAGGAACTGGAGGAAGATTTCTGGACGACGATCCGATCGAACATGCGGAACAGGGGATCAAACAGATGTGGAGCGGCCAGCAGCGTCCCGCAGACCAGCGCCATTCCCGCCACCGCCAGTCCCAGTTCCAGCGCCAACCCCTTCCGCGCGAGACTGTGCCGATGCGCCGTCGTCGCACGCCAGACCCATTCGAGACCTGCGAGACAGACCAGGAGGCCCAAAGCCACATAGGCGGTTGTCGAGGTTGACAGCCAAGTCGCCACCAGAAGCCCTAAAAGCAGAGCAGGCGTGGCGCGATCGCGAAACCAGGCATCCGTGATCGCATGGCGTGAAAAATAGAGGAGCGAGATCAGGCCGACGCAGAGCGTTCCATAGGCGGAGGCCTCGGGCATCAGGCCGACAATCCGTTTTGTACCCAACACCTCATGGGAGACCAGAAGCGCATAGGTCGCGGTCCGGAACGGCTCGAGCAGGGGCTTGATCGGCACATAGGAACTGGCGAAATCCAGAGCGCCTGTGAGGATTGCCACCGCGGAGCCCAGGCACAGCGCCCGCGCGCAGTGCCGCCGCATGGGGACGGGACGCAGGAACACGGCCAAGGCGATGGAGAGCAGAATCGAAATCGTCAGGTAGGCGAATTGCGACACGTTCTGAAGCGTGGGAAACAACGGCATTTCGCCCAGCATTTCGCCCCGGAACGGAATGATGGTGACCCGGCCCGCCATGATGCGCGGCATGAAAAGCGTCACCAGGAACGACACGAGCCAGAACAGGGTCAGAGCCAGCATGCGCCGCCCCGAGCAGGCAACGGTCAGGAGGCGGTCGGTCCCCCCCCTGGCCATCAGGCACCGCGCGAGGATCAACAGGGCAACGATCGGCGTCGGGGTAAAGGTCAGCCCGCCCGTGAGCGCCGTCGGCACTACCGCGAACGAACCAAACGAGAGCGAGACAAAGAAGAGATAGATCAGCCGCGACCGGTCCCGTGACATCGTCGCATGGAGAGCAATGCCCCAAAAGAGGAGAATGACGAGCAGTATCATGAAGCCGATCCCCCCGACGATGGAACCATCGCATTCCCGCGCACAAGGACGCCCGCGGTAGGGCTTTTTTAACCACGTGAAGGCTAATGCAAGGTTTAAACAATCATGGGTTGAATTAGATCGATGCAAAAGAGAAAGGGAGAGTTCCGAGAGAAGGAAGAGTTCCTTTCCGCGCGGGGATCGGCTAGCCGCCTGAACAACCTCGACCTGCTTCGGGGAGTGGCCGCGACCGCGGTATTGCTCCAGCATCTGCTCGAAAAGGCCGATCCGATCAGGTTCGCACCTGTCCTTGCGCTGGCTCCGGGCATCTTCGGTGTCGCACTCTTTTTCCTCATCAGCGGGTTCGTTATCCCGATGAGCCTGACCCGGGGAACCTCGGCACGGGAATTCATCGCGCGCAGGCTGTTCCGGATCTTTCCGACCTATTGCGCGGTGTTGGCAGCGGTCGTTCTGCTCGGCCTTTGGGGTTTTGCCCCCTGGCAGGCGGCGCTGCGCGACGGAGGGTTGGCGGGATTGCTCGTCAACATCCTGCTGGTCCAGGAATACACCGATCATCCCCCCCTGCTCGGTGTTTCCTGGACCCTGTCGCTCGAATTTGTATGGTATGCGATCTTTCTGACCTCGGCCGTGACGCTCGGCCACGAACGGATAGCCACCTTGTCGCTGGCGGCCTCCATCGGCCTTCTGGTCCTCTCCGCCCTGTCGATCCTCGTTGAAATGCGCCTGCCCCTCGGCCGGCTCGCGATGCTGAACGCGGCTATTTTCGGCTATGCCCTCTTCCTCGCGGGACGAGGCGCAATTTCCCCGCGAATGATCCGTCTGGCGCTGGTATTTTTTATCCTGTCGGTCATCGCCACCCAGGCCGCGGCTTTCGGATATTTCACCCATCCCAGGATCAGCCTTTTCAACAGCCTGTGCGGATGGCTCAGCGCGATCGCCGTATTCATGGTTTTCCAGGGCAAGGGCGAACTGGGCGCGAGCGGTCTGGGCCTTGCCGCGAGCGCGATCGGCTGGATCAGCTACCCGCTCTATCTGGCGCACGGCCCGCTCATAAGCGTCTGGGGGGCGGCCTTGGGACCGACGGGAATGCTCGTTGGTGTCCCGATCCTGTCGGTCGCACTGGCGGTATTGCTTCGGTGCACGGTTGAATTGCCGGGAATTGCGCTGGGCCGCCGCTTCTCAGGACGTTTTTTCCACATACTTCCCGTCGGAGGATCCCGCTCATGAAAATGGTGGAACCAAAAGCCTTCCGGTTCATGGGCCAGGATTGGGGGCGCATCTGTTTCAACGGAAAGTTCCTGTCAGCCGGCCCAACCGGCGTGCATCGCGTGGCCGAGGAACTGATCCGTGCTTTCGAAACACTTCTGGTCGAACAGGCCTCCTCCGCCGAGGTCGAGATCAAGGCCCCGCGCGGCGTCAGGCCGCCGGAGGATGTCAAGCTCTCGCTGCGGCGCGGCTGGATGACCTGGATCCCCTGGGAGCAACTGGAACTGCCCGCGCGCGCAAGCGGATCGATGCTGATCAATCTGTGTAATCTCGGGCCGGTCCTGTCGCGACGCGCGATCACCATGATCCATGATGCGCAGGTGTTCCTGTCTCCGGACTCCTACCCCCGAGGGTTTCGGGCCTGGTATCATTTCTGCCTGCCCCTTCTTGGAAAGCGGCACCGCGAGATCCTGACGGTGTCCGAATTTTCCAAGCGGGAGCTGACACGCTTTGGCGTTGCCTGGCCCAACAGGATCACGGTCATCCACAATGGCGTCGACCATATTATGCGGATCGAGGCCGATCATGGCGTGATCGATCGGCTTGGACTGGTGCCGCGCCGATATGCCTGTGCCCAGGCCAACACGCAGAAACACAAGAATATCGGACTGGCCCTGTCCGCCTTCACCTTTCCCGAGACGATGGATCTCACCCTCGTCCTGGTCGGCGGCTCTAACCGACAAGACTTCGAGGCCGCCGGACTGGTCGTCCCCGACAACGTGGTTTTCGCAGGTCAGGTCAGCGACGCGGAACTGCGGGCCCTGATGGAAAACGCGCTGTGCTATCTCTGCCCCTCGACCACCGAGGGATTTGGTCTGCCGCCGATGGAGAGCATGGCGCTGGGCACACCTGCCATCGTCGCTCCGGAGGGGGCCTTGCCCGAAGTCTGCGGAGCCGCCGCGATCTATGCGCCCCTGGGTCAGCCGGCGATCTGGGCGCAGTGGATCGAGAAACTCCAGCGCGAGCGGGGCTACTGGCAGCTTCGATCCGGCCTCGCCCGCGAGCACGCGGCACGTTTCACCTGGCGAAAGGCCGCGCAGGAACTGATGGCGGTACTGGATCTCGTACATCGCCGGGAAAGAGGCGAACATGAGGACTGATCCTCGGATTTCTGTGATCGTTGCCAGTTGCGGACGGCCCGAGGTGATCGCCGATCTCAGTCGTGCCCTCGCACGCCAGACGCTCACGCCGACGCGCGTCGTGTTTTCCGTGGCGCACCCCCGGGACCTGCCGGCCCGGTACGATGTCTACGCGGGAGCAACCATTATCGTCGGAGCGCGCGGCCTGGCAGCACAGCGGAACCGTGCCCTCTGCGCCGTTCTCGATGAAAGCGACATCATCATTTTCTTTGATGACGATTATGTTCCTTCCCGGTTCGCCCTCGCGGGGATCGCCTTGTTCTTTGCAGAGAATCCCGGGCATGTCGGCGTGAATGGCCGCCTTCTGGCCGACGGGATCAACTCCAAGGGGATTTCTCCGTCGGAGGCGGCCAAGCTGGTCGATGCCTATGACGCGGCCCTGGGCGCCCCCGATCCGAGACCCATCCTGGATCTGCGCGGTCTCTATGGATGCAACATGGCCTTCCGGGCGAGTGCGATCGGCACCGCCCGCTTCGATGAAAAGCTGCCGCTCTATGGCTGGCAAGAGGATATCGATTTCGCGGCCCAGTTGCTGCCACGGGGGCGTCTCGCGACGACCGAGGCATTCGCCGGCGTTCATCGTGGTATCAAGTCCGGTCGATCCTGCGAGGTTCGGCTGGGATATTCGCAAATCGCCAACCCGATCTATCTGGCCCGGAAGGGAACGATGCGCCGCTCCCATTCCATGCGGCTGATTTTAGGCAACATCCTCGCGAACCATTGGCGAGCACTTCGGCAGGAACCCTGGATTGATCGCAGGGGCCGGGTCCGGGGCAATTGGCTGGCGCTGGTGGATTCGCTGTTCGGCCGGATCGATCCCGAAAGGATCCTGAAACTTTGAGACGGACATTCGAGAAGATCATGACCGACGGGTCACAGGAACGGCGGATTGTTCTTGTCACGGGAACGCCGCGCTCTGGCACGACCGTTGTGGGCGACATACTCGGCTCCGCGCGCAGGAATGCCTCACTCTACGAGCCGATGAACATTCAGTCCGGGGACCGTCGCTTCGACGTGGCCTTCCCGATCCCCGGCCCTCAGGGCTTCACACCGGCGGCGCTGGAGGCTTTCATCGAAGATCTCAAGGCGCTCAGGCTTGATCCTCGGTCGGGTGTCTTTCCACATGAAAGGGGCCTCGCCGCTCTCGGAAAGTGGCTGGTGGGTGGCCGGACCAGGGCTTCGCTCAGAGCGGCCCGGGCACGGCCCTGGATTGATACGCTGATCTGGAAGGATCCGTTCGCGATGCTCTGCGTGCCGGATCTTCTGGCGATGGGGGTACCCGTGGTCGTGACCTGGCGTCCGGCGGCGGCGATCGCGGCGAGCTTCAAGCGGTTGAACTGGAGCTTTGATATCGACGCGATCGCCGACCGGGTCGCGACGGTCATTCATCGACCGATGCCGCTGCCGCTGGAAGGCGGGCCAAGGGTTGCCCGCGAGGTCGAGTGCGCGGTCTATCTCTGGAAGCTCTGCCTGGCGCTCTGCCTGACGAACGAGGGATCTCGGCCAATCCTGGTGTCGACGGGGGATTTGAACCGCAATCCGACCAAGGCGTTCGAGGTGATTTTCGCGCGGCTCGGGCTGCGGCTCGATGACGCCGCCCGGCGCGAGATCGACAAGCGTTTCACCGACAAACGGGGCGCCGCCGCGGTGCCGGAGGGCCATCCCCATACCCGGGACCGGGACTTTACCCAGGCCAACCTCTACTGGAAACAGCTCCTCTCCCCGGCGGAGGCGGATTTTGTGGAGAAAGAAACCGCCGAACTCGAAAGAGCCATCGCCAACCAGATCCAGCGCCCGACCCTGATACCGGACAAGGTCGCATGAGGTTCCTCCCTTTGACGAGGCTATGCCCATGAGCACCTGGCGCACGGGCGGATGGGTCCTGGCCTCGCGGGTGGTGCCGCAGCTCAGCGGAGCGCTGCTTCTCCTGATCGGGGCGCGGTTCCTCTCCCCCGAGGCGCTCGGGCATTTCGTCATGATCTTCGCCGGGATCGAATGTCTGCGCCGGCTGGTGCGCGCCGGCTGGCGCGAGGCGGTCATCGTCCTGCCCGCGCCGGAAGCCGTGCCCGTGGCAATGCTGCTGGCGATGGCGGGCGGCCTCGTGGGTCAACTCGTGGCGGCGGTCGCGGCCATTGCCCTCTGGCAGATGGCCGGGCTGGAGCCGGGCATGGCGGCGGCGATCCTTCTGCTGGGGTTCAGCCTCATTCCCCTCGCCCCCACGGCGGTCTGGGAAGGGCTTCTCCTCCGGGTCGGTCGGCCGGAGCGCGAGGCGAAACCGCAGATCATCGCCGAAACAGCCCATCTGATCGTAGCCTTTCTCCTGCTCGCCAACGGCTTTGGCATTCTCGGCCTCGTCCATGCGCGGATCGTCCGGGCCATCGTGCTCTTTGTCGGACTGGGCAGCGCGGCGGGATGGGTTGCGCGGATGCGCTGGGATCCGATCTGCGCACCCTCGGTCCTGACGATCTCGGGCAATGTCACCGCCTCGTCCATGATCAATTTCGCCACGACCTATGGCGTGGATCTGATCGTGGGGTTCTATCTCGGACCGGTCAGCGTCGCCTATTTCCGCGTTGGCTCCCGAATCGCAGGCGCCGTGTCGGAAGCGGTGAATGAAACCGCCCGGGTGCTGGCCTGGTCGAGTCTGCCACAGCGAGCCCGGGGCGAAGGATCGGACCGGGTCGCGACCCGGATTGCGATCGACCGCTTCCTGGACCAATCCATCGTGCTGGCCGCGCCGGTTTTCGTCGGACTGGCACTGATCGCACAGCCGCTGGTGAACTTGTTGCTGGGCGCAACCTGGGCGCCGGCCGCGCAGGTCGTTGCCCTGATGGCCATCGCGCGGCTGTTGCAAATCCCGGCAACGGTGGCCTGGCCCGCGCTGGCCATCGTGGGCAAGACCGCCTATCTGCCCCGCCTCACGGCCGTGATCGCGGGATCGGCGCTTCTGCTCATTCTGGTGACCGGACCCTATGGAATTCAGGCGATCGCCCTCAGCCAGATCCTGGCATCGCTGATCGGGGGCATCGCCACCCTCTGGGTTGTCAACAAGGCCGTCTTTGCGCCGGACCGGCTTCGTCCGCGCAAGGATACGCTGCTCGGCCTGCTCGCCATGGCGCTGGCGGTTGGGCTGGCCCGCCTGGCGGGGGCGGAGCTGAACCTCGGTCCCTGGACCGGGGCGATTCAGCTGGGTGGGCAGATCCTGGCCGGGGCCCTGGCCTATCTCGCCTTCCTCGGGTCGCGGCGGCGCGACCTCTGGGCCTGGGGTACGCCCCGCGCGAGTTCGCGATGAAGGGCCGCGACGCCGCCCTCGACATCGCGCGCGGGATCGCCATCATCCTCGTGGTCTGGGGTCATGCCCTGATCGGCGTTCAGCGCGCGATGGGGCCGGGCGAAGCGGGCCGCTTTGCCATCATTCTGCTGTTCTGCGTGCACATGCCGTTCTTCTTCTTTCTGTCGGGCATGTTGTCGCACTCGATGACACGACTTCCCCCTGCCCGCTTCGTTTCAAAGCTGCTGGGGCGCGTGGCTTATCCCTATCTGCTCTGGAGCCTCGTGATCGTGACGATCCATCTGCGGATGAGCGGGCTGACCAATACGCGGGTCGAGGGGTTCGAGCTTGTCGAGCTGCTCTATGCGCCCCCCGCGGTCATGTGGTTTCTCTATGTCCTCTTCTTCTGCTTTGTGCTGGCACGGACGCTGGTACGAACGAAACCCGGCACGCGGCTGGCCATCGGGATTGGCCTCACCCTGGCGGGCTATTTCCTCGATTTCTGGATGCTGTCGCATGTCCGGTTCATCGGGATGTTCCTGATCGGCACGCTGGTCTCCCCGAACCAGGCGCTGGCGCTGGCCCGGGACAGGCGGGCCCAGGGCCTTGCCTGCCTCTGCCTGGCGGGACCGGCGCTCCTTGCCTGGCAGGTGGCCGACCTGCTCCCCGACGGCTATCCGGGCCTCGCACTGGGTTATCTGCCGGCGGCGTTCGGCGGGATTGTCCTGATCCTGGCCATTGCCCAGAGACTGGAGCGATGGGGCGCGGGGGCGCTCAGGGTGATCGGGCAACGGACCATGCCGATCTTCGTGCTCCATATCGTGATTGTCGCGGGAACGCGGATCCTGCTGACCCGCCTCGGGATCGGGAGCCCGGCGCTGGTGGTTGGCACGGCGGTCGTCGCGGGGGTGGCCCTGCCGATGGCAGCCGCGTCCATGATGGAACGGGCAAGGCTCGCAGTCTATCTGGGCTGGCCGCGGCCAGAGGTCAGGCTGCGATGAGCGTGCTCTATATCTCGGGCTCGGGCCGCAGCGGCAGCACCCTGCTGGAGCGCGTGCTGCATGCCTCGGGACAGACCTTCTCGGCGGGTGAATTGCACGTGCTCTGGCGCTTGCCACTGGAAAAGATCACCTGCTCCTGCGGTCAGCGGCTGACCAACTGCCGGATCTGGCCGGAAATCCTCGGACATTTTCCTGGATCGCTTGAAGAGCTGGCAAAGCTGGAAGCGCGGGTCAGCCGGACCGGCTTCCTGCGCGCCAAGGGGTTCGACATCGATCTGGTCCGGAGCGATCCGGAGGTGGCGCGGTTCCTCGATCTGCAACGTGCGCTCTTCGCGGCGGTGAAGGATGTGACCGGCAAGCAAACCCTGATCGACAGTTCCAAAGCCGGGCCCCGCGCCTTCCTGCTGTCCTGTCTGGACGAGGTGCGCTTCGTCCATTTGCGGCGCGAACCGGGTGACGTGATTGCTTCCTGGCGGACCCGAAAGTTCGACAAGGGATTGGGCACGGAAATGGCACGCCTGTCCCCGGGCCGCGCGACGGTCGACTGGATGAAGGCGGAGTTCTTTGCCCGCCGGATTGCCCGGCGGCGCGAAATGCTTTTTATGGACTATCATGCCCTCTGCGCCGCGCCCCGGGACATGGTGGCCCGGATCGGCGCGGGCTCCGGCCTCGATTTCGGCGGCATCCCCTGGCGCGACGCCGAGTCGTTCCTGCCGGGGGCGGAGTATCATTCTCTCAACGGCAATCCCGACCGCTTTGCAACCGGACCGATCAGAGTATCCCACCGCGACGTGGATCGGCGGCTCCTGTCGGTTCCGGACCGCATGGCCGCGCGGGTGCTCGGCTCCATAGCAACGCGCTTGTTTCCCTCGCCTTGAGATCGCCAAAACGCGACTAAAATCTCGTTATGGGTTGCAACCTATCGGCGATCAGCGCAAAATCATTCCAGGGGAGTTTTCGGTTGGACCGCCCGGCGAGAGCCGCGGAAAGAAGCTAAGACAGGAATACCCTCGATGAAGAGGGTTGTTTTGGTAGTTCACTGTAATTCGATAAATCATTTCGGCGTTCCTCCGATGGGGACCCCGATATCCTGCGGGGAGATCGGGCGACGGACGAGCCAGGATGGGCGCCTTCATCAATTCGCGGAGGAGAAAAGCGTTTGATGGAAGGTGAGGAGCGGTTCGGTCGCAAAACCACGGCGGAGGAGCCCCTGTCGCGTCTGCTGCGGGGGGCGCTGCGCACGGCGGGCATTGGCGGCTGGTCCCTCGATCTGTCCACCCACTGGATGACCTGGACCGATGTCTGCGCCGAAATCCATGGTGAGGGGGTGGGAGTTCAGCCCAGCTTCGACGAGGCGATGGGCTATTGGGCCCCTGACCATAGCGATACCGTGGCCATGGCGATCGCGGATTGCGCGAAACTGGGCAAATCCTTCACTCTCGAACCTCTTCTGATCACCCGCGCGGGGCAGAAACGGTGGGTCCGCCTGACCGGAGAAGCGGTTCTGGACCCATCCGGGACGATTGTCGCGATTGATGGTACGATCCGCGACCGGACGGAGGATGCGCGATCCCTGATTGCCGAGGCGATGGTGAACGGGGCACGGCGCGCGCTCGGAGGGATTAACCAAGGCGGGGGAACGGTTCTGTTTTCGCTCGATGCCGACTGCCGCGTTACGGTGGTCAGTGGCGATATAGAGCGGATTTTTGCCTTGTCCGAGGCCGAACTGATCGGGCGGCGGTTCCAGGACGTCCTTCCGCGCCTCTGGGCCGGCGAGATTGGCAAGAGACTGCGGGACGCCCTCTCCGCCTCGCTGTCCTTTTCCTTTGTTCACCTCGACACGGCCGAGCACAAGTGGTTCGACGTCAAGGTTCACGCCTCGCCCGAGGGATCTGCCATATGCCTGCGGGACATCACCGAGCAACTGGCCCAGCGCCAACACCTCCAGCTTCTCGAAGCGGCGATCGCCCGGCAGGACGAAATCGTCATTGTCACCGATGTCAAACCGATCGATGGACCGCTGGGGCCGCGGATCGTCTATGTGAACGACGCCTTTGTCCGGCTCACCGGCTATTCCCGGGAAGAAGTCATCGGCAAGACTCCTCGAATCCTGCAAGGCCCCCGCACCCAGCGGCATGAACTGGACCGGATCCGGAGGGCTTTGGAGAGCTGGCAGCCGATCCGCGCCGAACTCATCAATTACACCAAGGATGGACGCGAGTTCTGGCAGGAACTGGATATCGTGCCGCTCGCGGATTCGACTGGCTGGTATACGCACTGGGTCGCCATCCAGCGCGACGTGACGGCCCGCAAGCAGGCGGAGGCCGAATTTCGTCTCCAGGAGGAGCGGTTCCGTCTGGTCACCAAGGCCACCCACGACGTGATCTGGGACTGGGATGCCAGCACCGGCGAACTCTGGCTCAACGATGAATTCGCTGTCCAGTTCGGACCGGATCCGGAGGGCACCGACCTGTCGCTCGATCCTTGGGAGCGGCGGCTGCATCCGGATGACCGAGACAGGATCCTCCTGCGGATGCGGGAAGTGATCGAAGGCATCGGGCTGCGCTGGCTGGAGGAGTATCGGTTCCTGCGGTGGGACGGGTCCGCGGTTCATGTGCTTGATCGAGGGTTCGTGCTCCGGGACGACAACGGGCAGGTGATCCGGATGATCGGCAGCATGGTCGACGTGACCGAACGGCGCAAGCTGGAGGAAAGGTTGCGTCAGTCGCAGCGGCTGGAGGCGATCGGGCAGCTGACGGGCGGCGTGGCCCATGACTTCAACAATCTTCTGACCGTGATCCTCGGCAATGCCGAAATGCTCGCCGATATGCTTTCGGACCAGAAGCCGCTCGCGGCCCTGGCCGAGGTGATCGCCTCCACCGCCGAGCGGGGGGCCGAGCTGACCTATCGGCTGCTCGCCATCGCGCGGCGCCAGGCGCTGGAGCCCAGGAGCGTCGATCTGGGCTGCCTGATCGGAAACATGGAGGGACTGCTCGGCCGCACCCTGTCCGAGAATATCGAAATCCGATATGTCATCACCCCCGACCTCTGGCCAGCGCTCGTTGACCCGGGACAGCTCGAGGTGGCGCTGCTCAATCTGGCCATCAATGCCCGCGATGCGATGCCCCTGGGAGGTAATCTCACCTTCAGCCTGTCCAATGCGTCCGGCGTCGAGGATCCGAGCGCTCCCAATCAGAATGTGGGCGAAATGGTGCGCATCACAGTGTCCGACACCGGGGAGGGCATGTCTCCTGCTATTCTGGAGCGCGCCTTCGATCCGTTCTTCACCACCAAGGAGATCGGCAAGGGCAGCGGTCTCGGCCTCAGCATGGTCTATGGCTTTGCCCGCCAGTCGAACGGTTTCGCAACGATCCAGTCCTGCCTCGGCGAAGGCACCGCGGTCGCGCTTTATCTCCCGCGCGCGTTCGCCGAAGCGGAGGTTCCCCATGTCGACCTTGGACCGGGCGCGGTGCAGAACGGCACCGAACGCATCCTCGTGGTGGAGGATGACCCGGTGCTGCGACAGCATCTCTGCGCCCAGTTGCGGGCCTTAGGCTATTGGGTGATGGACGCGGGATCAGGGCCCGAGGCACTCTCCATCCTGGAAATGCCTACGGAATTTGACCTTTTGTTTACCGATATTGTGATGCCGGGCGGCATGGACGGACGCCAGGTCGCTGAAATTGCAAGACAACGCCGACCGAAACTTAGGGTTCTGTTTACCTCGGGTTACATCGAGGATGAAATCGGATTCGGCGTAGGCCGCGATTCAGATACCCAGTTACTGCGCAAACCCTATCGGCAAGAAGAGCTTGCAGGAAAACTGCGCGCTGTCCTTGACCCCAAGCCCGTCAAGAACGTGAGAAGCGCCCTCGTGGTCCCAAAACGGGATAACCGGGACTTAACCAACTGACCACTTTCTTCGGGCCTTGACAGGGTTTCAATCACCCGCGGCGGCTTGGTCACCAATTATTCAGAAATTTCCGACCACAACCAACGATCTGAACAGGACACAGATCGATGGATTCGCAGAACATGACGGTACGGCCGACTGGTGCCTTGACAATACGGGATTCCGAAGGCCTGGCGCAGGACCTGCTCGCGCGACTCACGGAGCAGGAAGTCGTGGAAGTGGAGGCGTCGGAAATCGAGTCCGCCGATATTACCGTTCTTCAGGTATTCATCGCCGCCCACCGCACGGCGCAGGAAAAGGGAAAGATCCTGCGCATCCTGATCCCGCCCGAAAGCGGCCTCGCAAAGGCGCTCAAACACAGCGGAATCATGGCCGCGACGGACACTCCACTGGTTTGGGAAGGCGATGCCTGGGTCGGAATCGGTCAACGCCCCGAAATGGAAGAGGCAGCATGAGCAAGACCCTCCTTACGATCGACGACTCCGCGTCCATCCGGCAGATGATCAAGATGACCATGGCCAGCGCCGGGTACAATGTTCTCGAGGCCGAGAACGGCTCCATCGGCTATGACGTCGCCACCTCGTCGAAGGTGGATGTCGTTGTCACCGACCTCAACATGCCGGTCATGAACGGCCTGGAGTTCGTGCGGAAATATCGCGGGCATCCGTCGAGCAAGGGCATTCCCATCATCCTGTTGACCACGGAATCCGATGACAAGCTCAAGGCTCAGGCGCGCGAGGCCGGGGCCTCGGGCTGGATCGTGAAACCGTTCAAGCAGGAACAACTGATCTCGGTGATCAAGAAGGTGGCTGGCGCATGACATTGGATCCGTCCGAGGTCTTCCGGCAGGAGGCCCGCGAACTGGTCGAGGTGCTCGAGATCGGGCTTCTCGACCTGGAGCATCATCCTGGGGACCGGGACCTCGTGGACGGCGTTTTCCGGGCCCTGCACACGATCAAGGGATCGGGTGCGATGTTCGGATTTACCGAAGTCGCGGAATTCGTCCATGACTTTGAAACGGCTTTCGACAAGGTGCGCAAGGGCGAGGCCCCCGCGACGTCCAAGCTCGTGTCGGTTGCCCTGCGTGGCAAGGACCATGTCCATGCCCTGATCGAGGGCACAGGTGTCGCACCTGAAACCGGACCCAACATCCTGAACGACCTGCGCGCGATCGTCGGCGGCGGCGGCGGCCATGCCGAGGCCGCGCCGGTCGAGGCGGCTCCCGCCGAAACCGTCGCCGAGGGCTGGCGCATCCGCTTCAAACTGCCCGCCGACTCGCTCGCCTTTGGCGCCAATCCGATGCTGCTGATCGAGGAGCTGGGGGAAATCGGCACGGCCGTCGTCACCGCCGAGATCGCGGCGGTACCCGGCCTGGACGTGCTGGAGCATGAGAATTCCTACCTCACCTGGCACATCCAGCTGACGACGACCCAGCCGAAATCGGCGGTCGAGGATGTTTTCATGTTCCTCGCGAGCGACATGGAACTGAGCATCGATCCGATCCTGGCGGAGCCGGTGGCCCCCCCGGTCGTCGAGGCGGCCCCTCCCCCGCCACCGACCCGCGCCAAACCCGAGGGTGGCGAGGAAGGCGCGAAATCATCTTCCTCCGAAAAGGCCGGATCCTCGCTGCGCGTGCCCGCCGAGCGTCTGGACGAACTGATGGACCGGGTCGGCGAGCTGGTGATTGCCCAGACACGCCTGAACAGGATCGCCTCGGCGAGCGGAGATCCGAACCTGAAAACCATTGCCGAGGAACTGGAAAGACTGTCCTCCGGCCTGCGCGATACGACGATGGGCATCCGTATGGTTCCGATCGGAACCCTCTTCGGACGCTTCCGCCGGCTGGTCCATGACCTGTCGCGCGATCTCGGCAAGCCGATCGACTTCGTTACCACCGGTGAGGACACCGAGATGGACAAGACGGTGATCGAGCGTCTGGCCGATCCGCTCGTCCATATCATGCGCAATTCGATCGACCATGGCTTTGAAAAACCGGATGAACGCGCGCGGTTGGGCAAGCCGGTCGAGGGTTCCTTGCAACTGTCGGCGGTCTATTCCGGGGCGGAGGTGGCAATTTCGCTCTCGGACGATGGCGCGGGTCTCAATCCTGATCGCATCCGCGCCAAGGGAATCGAGCAGGGGATCATCGCGCCCGATGCCAAGGTCGCGGATGCCGATCTCTATCAACTGATTTTTCACCCCGGATTTTCGACGGCGAAGGAAGTGACGGCTCTCTCCGGTCGCGGCGTGGGAATGGACGTGGTCAAGCGGACGATCGAAGGGCTGCGCGGCAGCATCGATCTCTCCACCGTTCCGGGCAAGGGAACACGGGTCACGCTTCGCCTGCCCCTGACGCTCGCGATCATCGACGGCCTGCTCGTGCGGGTTGGCGAGGGATGCTATACGATCCCGCTCTCGGCGGTCGAGGAATGCCTCGAATTGCCGACCTTCGCGGAAAACCCATCGCGCAGCAGCAGTTTCCTCAATGTCCGGGGCAGCCTGGTGCCCTATCTCAATCTGCGCGATCTCTTTCGCTCGCCCAATGGTCCGGAGCCGCACCAGAAGGTCGTCATCGTCTCATCGGGCGAAATGCGGGTGGGCCTCGTGGTCGACCAGATCATCGGCAACAACCAGACGGTGATCAAGCAGCTCTCCAAACTGCATCAGGGCATCAAGAACTTCTCCGGGGCAACCATTCTCGGCGACGGAACGGTCTCGCTGATCCTTGACGTGATGCATCTGGTGAATTCGGGCCAGGCGGTTTCCGACCGTCAGGCCGAGCAGGAAGGAAAAGCCGCGTGAACGCCTCATCCAGCCCTATCAAGGTTCTGACCCTGCGCCTTCAGGACGAGATCTTCGCGGTAGAGGCGGGGGGCGTGCGGGAAATCCTCGATCTTGTTCCCGTGACCGCCGTTCCCGGCGCACCGGCCTTTGCCAGCGGCCTGATCAATGTGCGGGGCCGGGTCGTACCTCTTACCGACCTCAGGGTGATGTTCGACATGGAGCGCCCCGAACCGGACAGTGACACCCGCATCGTGGTGATGGAGATCGATATCGGGGGCGAGCCCACCATCGCCGGGATGCTGGCCGACAAGGTCGACGATGTTACCGAGATCGACATAGACACAATCGACGCCGCCCCGCGTGTCGGCATGCGCTGGCGCCAGGAATTCGTTCGCGGGATTGCCCGGCACAACGGCGCCTTCGTGATCATTCCGGATCTGAAACGGATCTTCGAGACCGAGGACTCCGGCAAGTCGGTCGAGGATGAAATGGCATGACGACCCAGGATCGATGCCCCGGGCGGGCATCGGTCCAGCCCGCCAATCCGTTCAACAAGGCAAGGAAACAAGGTCGAGAGCATGCTCCCCATGGCGGTCAAACCAGAAGCAAATTTGGTCGTCTTCGGGATGCTCGCCTCAACCCTGGTGCTGGGAGGGGTTATCCTCTCCCGGGTCGAGCAGCTTCGGCCCCTGATCGAGGCGCCCATCAAGGTCAGCGGCGCCTCCACCATAGACTCGCATTTCCTCGGTGACCTCAAATCCGATCTACGAACGGTGAGAAGCTGGCCTATGGAGCAGGAGACAGCGCGACGGGACCTTGCCCGCGGCTCCCTGAGGACGATCACACGGGCCAGCCTGGTTTCGGTCGTCGTCTCCGGCCTCGGGGCAGTCCTGAGCGGATGGACGCTGCTCCGCTCCCGCCGTGCCATGGGGAGCATGGCCTCCTCCGCCCCAGAGCCCATCCAGCCGACCGGGCTGGCCCCCGCGTCGAACTCAATCCGGCATCCTGTGCCGCGGGGATCAAGGACAAGCGGCTTCGATCTGGACCTTGGGGATGACGAGGACGCTCTTGACAGACAGTTCCTCCGGAAGGGCCTGCCATGAACGCGCGGGGCAAGGCCACCCTAAACGCCCTGTTAATGCCTCGCATCAATGATCCCGCCCAATTCCAGTGCGACCGCTCCACCCCCCGCTCGAGAGGAAGGAACAGACCATGAGACTTACCATCAAGACAAAGCTCGCGGCTACCTTCGTCATGCTGATCGCGCTTTCGGGCTTCAGCATCTTTCTCTCGATGGGCAATCTCGCGGCGGCCAACGCCGCCCTCAACGATATCGTCAATGTCCGTGTTCAGCGGTCTCTCAGCCTCAAGACCGTCACCTCGCTTCTCCTTTCCCTGCGCGGCGACGCCTATCGCATAGTTGCCGAGGACAATGACGCAAAGATCGCACAGATCATCGAAGACTCAAAGAAAACACAGAAGAAAATGGCCGATCTATCACAACAGATGATCGACCAGTTTTCTAAGAGCGCCAGTTCAAAAGACATGATAGATCTGGATGCTTATCTTGATAAATACATTTCTGAATTACAGCGCAGCCAGTTAGAGGCCATCAAAAATACAGACGTAAGAGCTGTCGAGGTTATGCAAGACAGTGTGGCGAAATCCCTGGCCGCTTATGAAGGCAGCCTGGAAAATTTTCAGAACTCGATCGCCGCGGATGTCGAAGCCGGCGACATGGCCGATTTCCCCGAATTCGCGCTGGTGAACAAGATCTCCGATGCCACTCGCCACACCTTCTACGCCGCTCAGAATGTCGTGGCCAGTTCGTTTGAGCCAGCCCAGCAGGAGAGTTTCGTCAAGGATGTTCAGGCTGCCCAGGAAGCGAGAACCCAGCAGGTTTCCAAAATTCTGCCGATGCTGGATTCGGAAGAACCAGAGTTGTTCAAGAAATCTGAGGAACTGTATTCGATTTTTGTCAACGAATTGAACAAGGCGATTTCTTTTTCAATCCAGAGAGGAAATTACAACGCCATACAGATCCTGCAAAACACGGCGCAACCCATCAGGGAAAGCGCGGTCGCCCTGCTGGACAAGATGATCGAAACGAATGATGCCGAAATGCGAAACAGTGTCAGTGCCGCCGAGGCACAGTATTTCCGCAGCAAAGTAGTCGTAGGGCTGGTATTCGGACTTTCCTCCCTTATCGCGGGCGTCCTGGCAACCTGGATCGTATCTTCGATCGGCCGCAACCTGTCAGAGGCCGTGGGTCTGGCCAACGGTGTCGCGGGCGGCAATCTGAACGCGACTGTGTCAACGCGCGGCAATGACGAGATCACCGACCTGATCGCCGCCTTGAACCGCATGACCCAGAAACTGCGCGAGGTCTTCTCCGAGGTGTCCAGCGCTGCGAACAGCGTCAACTCGGGCATGGTTGACCTCTCGGCGACCGCCGACCAGCTCTCGCAAGGCGCGACCGAGCAGGCCTCGGCGACGGAGGAGGCCTCGGCGGCGATGGAACAGATGGCCGCCACCATCAAGCAGAGCGCCGACAATTCCGGCCAGACCGAACACATCGCCCGCCAGTCCGCCGCCAATGCCATCTCCAGCGGCGAGGCGGTGCGAAACGCCATGACCGCCATGACCACCATCGCCGACAAGATCATGGTCGTCCAGGAAATCGCCCGCCAGACCGATCTGCTCGCCCTGAACGCCGCCGTCGAGGCCGCGCGGGCCGGTGAGCACGGTCGCGGCTTCGCCGTCGTCGCCTCCGAGG
>JBMDWT010000073.1:0-32894 GCA_048594665.1 Amaricoccus sp.
ACCTCGGAGGCGACGACGGCGAAGCCGCGACCGTGCTCACCGGCCCGCGCGGCCTCGACGGCGGCGTTCAGGGCGAGCAGATCGGTCTGGCGGGCGATTTCCTGGACGACCATGATCTTGTCGGCGATGGTGGTCATGGCGCCCATGGCCTTGCGCACCGCCTCGCCGCTGGAGATGGCATTGGCGGCGGACTGGCGGGCGATGCGCTCGGTCTGGCCGGAATTGTCGGCGCTCTGCTTGATGGTGGCGGCCATCTGCTCCATCGCCGCCGAGGCCTCCTCCGTCGCCGAGGCCTGCTCGGTCGCGCCTTGCGAGAGCTGATCCGCGGTCGCGGACAGATCCTCCATTCCCGCGCCGACCTTTGACGTGGCGGAAGTAACCTGGGCGACCACATCCCGCAGTTTCTGGGTCATGGCATTCAGGATTTTCACCAGATCGGTGATTTCGTCATTGCCACTGATATCGGCCCGGGCGGCAAGGTCGCCCTCGGAAACCGAGCGGGCGAGGCGGGATGCGCCGTTCAGCGAGCGGCTTATGCCGCGTATGATGAGCGTGGCGGCGGCAATGGCAAAAAGATTGTAGACGACGGCGATGGTGATCAGGGTCAGGCGGTTGGAGGCGACACTCCGGTTTGACTCGTCGATTTCGGTTTGGACCAGGGCACTGTTGCGCGCGATGATCTGCGTGAGAATGGACGCCGCCGCTTCACGTTCCGGCCCTGCCTGCACCTTGACGATATCAAGGGCTTGCGCATTGGTCCGTTGCTTGGAAACGGCGATCGCATCCTCGATCGCCTGTTTGACAACGGCGTAGGTGGTGACAATCTTGTCAAAGTGCCGCATGTCGTCGGGTTCAAGCTCTTGCTTCAGCTTTTGAAGCAGATCGTCCATGGTGGCAAAATCGGTGCGAAGAGCTTGCTCCGCCTTCTCCTGTTTTGCCTGATCCTCGCTGTGTCCGAGCAGGTTGCTTTGATCCCGGAACAGATCCCTGTCGGTGACTTCGACATGGTGCAGATATAGAAGCGCATCGCTCTGACTTATATCGCCCGCCCGGACTTTCTCGAAGAGGCTTTTCTCCAGCACATGAATATCCTCCCGCAGCTGCTTGTCCGCCGGATAGCCGCGTGACTCGCGGATGGCGATGGCGGCCTTGTCGGAATCCACCATGGCCAGTTTCTCGGCCTTTCCGATCAGAGCCATCCATTTTTCAAGATGGCTCGAGAACTCCTCCATTGCCTTGTTGTTTTCCTCGAGTCCAAAACTGCCGGTCAGGGCTTTCGTTTCAGTGTACACTTTTTGCGCGAGATCCTCGGCGGACTTTCTCAGCGCCTCCTGTTCCTTGGGGTCGGTTTCGATGACCATCGCGAGGACGTTGCGGGCAATCAACGGCATCAATTGCTCAAGGTCCTTGGTGGCAATGGTGCGGCCGAGCTGGCCGGTCAGGCCCCCCAGTTTTGTGTTGGCTTCCCCTGCCTGAATGATCGCAAGAGTCATACCGCCCGCGGACAACAGCAGGATCACGGCAAAGGCCGCGATGAGTTTGGCTTTGATTGTAAGACGCATTGACTCTTCCTGTCTTGCGAGTTGCCGCCGACGGACCGCCATCGGTCCGCCGTTGGTGGTAATGGGATCGTCAGCGGGAACTGCCCTGGAAAGACCGCGCGCGGCACGCGGCGAATGGCCATCGCTGCCGGGCCGGGATCGGCACGGTGGCGAGGGCCAGGAAAAGCGCGCAAGATTCGGTTGTCACCAGTGCATCTCCATTCAAGCCGGAGCAGGCACGGGGGGAATGCTTTCGAGGGCTCCAGTGGGGAGCGCGTCAATTCACCCTTCGCGTTTTACCGGTTGGGTGCCAGAATTGATCAAGTATGCTAAAAAAAGATGACCGTGATGCATAAGTCTATATCACGGTTAAATTTGTATTACAAAATTATGATGCTGTAATAACCAAGTCGTAAAAGTAAAATAGACGACGCACATGGCCGGAATGTGCGTCGTCTGGTCAGATCAGGGGATGAGTTTGTAGCCGCCGGGTTCGGTCACCAGAATCCGGGCGTTCGCCGGATCGGGCTCGATCTTTTGACGCAGGCGATAGATGTGGGTCTCCAGCGTGTGGGTGGTGACCCCTGCGTTATATCCCCAGACCTCGTGCAGCAGGGTGTCGCGCGGGACAACGGCGTCGGTGGCACGATAGAGATATTTGAGGATGTTGGTTTCCTTCTCGGTGAGGCGGATCTTGCGCTCCTTCTCGTCGAGCAGCATCTTGGCGGCCGGTTTGAACGTATAGGGGCCCACCCCGAACACCGCGTCCTCAGACTGCTCGTGCTGACGCAACTGGGCCCGGATCCGGGCGAGCAGGACGGGAAGCTTGAACGGCTTGGCGATATAGTCGTTGGCCCCCGCATCGAGGCCGAGGATCGTGTCGCTGTCGGCGACATGGCCGGTCAGCATCAGGATCGGGCATTTGACATCATGTTTGCGCATGAGCCGGCAGAGCTCGCGGCCATCCATGTCCGGAAGCCCCACGTCGAGGATGACGAGGTCGTAATTCTGCTCACCCGCCTTGGCGAGACCCTCGGTGCCCGTGCTGGCCTCGAAGACGTCGAACTCCTCGGTCTGCACGAGCTGATCGGCCAGGGCTTCGCGCAGGTCGACATCGTCGTCGACCATCAGGATTTTCTTCAAGTTGCTCATATCTCTCTCCTTTCCGGGAGAGTTGTCTTCGCTCACGGGTTCGCGCAATAATCGCCCCGCCGGGATCACGGCGTTTTGTCCCTTGCGTGGGGATTGTTTCAATCCACCTCCGTCGGGAGGTGATCGAGAGTTTCGCTGATATGGAGCAGACCCCTTTTGAGCTCGGACTGACCCCCGGGGAGCGGCTGGCGCGGGCCCGGGCGGATCTCAGGATCGGGGTGCCGGTCGTGCTGGAAGGCGGTGGTTCCAGGGCCCTGGTGCTCGCGGTGGAAACGGCGAGTGCCGCGCGTCTGGCGGAGATGCGGCGGATGGGGCCGGTCGATCTCGCGATTTCCGACTGGCGCGCCGAGACGTTGAAGGCGCGGGCCTATGACGGCGATCTGGCGCGGGTGATCCTGCCCAAGGATGCCGACCTGGCCTGGGCGCGGGCCACGGCGGATCCGGCGAGCGATCTCGATTACCCGATGAAGGGACCCTATTCGACGCGCCGCGATGGATGGGCGGGCCTGCATCGCGCGGCGATCGCGCTGGCCAAGCAGGCGCATCTCCTGCCCGCGGCGCTGGTGGTTCCGATGACAGCGGCCGTGCCCGGCGAGGTGAGCCGCCTCGATGTCTGCGATGTTCCGCCCGATTTCGGCGGAGAACTGGCCGAGGTGGCGGCGGCGCGGGTCCCGCTGGAGGTTTCGACCGCCGGACGTGTGCGCGTGTTCCGGCCCTTCGACGGTGGCGACGAACATTACGCCGTGGAAATCGGAGCACCGGACCGGGCGTTGCCCGTGCTCTGCCGGTTGCATTCGGCTTGTTTCACCGGCGATGTGATCGGCAGCCTCAAATGCGACTGCGGCCCTCAATTGCGCGCGGCCCTGGCGCAGATCGGGTCGGAGGGGGCGGGGGTGTTGCTCTATCTCAATCAGGAAGGCCGCGGGATCGGCCTTGCCAACAAGATGCGGGCCTATGCGCTCCAGGATCAGGGGTTCGACACGGTGGAAGCCAATCATCGGCTTGGATTCGAGGATGACGAGCGGGATTTCCGGCTGGGGGCGAATATCCTCAAGGCGATGGGCTTTTCCCGGGTGCGTTTGATGACCAACAATCCGCGCAAGGTGACGATGATGGGGCATTGCGGGCTGGAGGTGGTCGAGCGCGTCCCGCTCCGGGTCGGCCGCACGCGGTTCAATACGGAGTATCTCGACACCAAGGCGGCGAAGAGCGGGCATCTCCTGTGAGCGACCTGCTGATCGGACGGTGGGGGGCGCGGTTCGGCGGACGCTGGTTTCCCTGCGCCACCGGCCGGGGCGGGATCGGCGCGAAGCGGGCCGAGGGGGACGGGATCACCCCGGCCGGGGTGCATCGGATCGAGGCCGTCCTGGCGCGTCCGGACCGCCTGCGCTGGCCGGGCGCGCGGGGGATCGGCCCGCGGGACGGCTGGTCGGATGACCCAAGGGATCCGGCCTATAACTGTCCGGTCCAGTTGCCGCGCCGGTTCGGGCACGAGGTCCTGCGTCGGCCGGACGGACTTTATGACCTGGTGGCGGTGCTGGACTGGAACCGCGATCCGGTGGTCCAGGGCCGGGGCAGTGCGATCTTCCTTCATGTCTGGCGCAAACCGCGATTCCCCACGGCGGGCTGCGTCGCCTTTCGGCGCGGGGATCTCGAATGGATTCTGGCCCGCTGGACACCCCGTTCGCGGGTCGTCATCCGGCGCTGATCTATCGTTCCGCGGCGGTATGAGGGGCAATATTCTCTTTATGGTTGTAATTTGAGGCCGGTCGTTCATTGTCGATTCTTGTCTCGCAGAGGCTGGAGTGTCCTGCCTCGGCGGAAAAGCATGTCGACAGAGGGAGGATCACGAATTGGACCTGATGAAGCTCGTCGGAGAACGTGTAAAACGGTGGTTCGATCAATTCGGATATGAATGCGGCGGCAGCAAGGGTGGATATGGAGATGGCGTCTTCCTCGCCGAACGGTCCCATGTCCGGTTTGAGTTCATCGATGTCCAATATGGCCCGCTTGCGCCGACTTCGGTGACACCCGTGGTGCTGGAGCAGCGGCTCTATGTGAATAATGGCAGCCTGCCGAGCCGGCAATATTTCAAGGTGGGCAAGAAAACCACCAGCACCTTCACTTATGTTTTCGAAGACATCCGTGGAATCGGGATTTCCGCCAGAACCGCCATTCCGTTCTTCGCGGAGGGGGGCGCGGAAATCCTGTTGGCTCTTGGAAATACGCATCCCCAGACCACGATCGTCGAGCAGGGCTGGGCCAATTCGACATCTGTCCAGGTGGGACCCCACAAGAAGGTCGTGACCTCCTTCATCGTCAACGAAGCCTCCTATCGCATTCCGTTCACCGCGCGGGTCCGGGCACGGGGCGCCGTTCGCATGGCCTATCCGGGGCGCTATCCGACCGCGCGGGGGGATGTGACCTATTGGGATGCCGAGATCGACGACATGCTGACTCAATGGGGACCGGAATTCTTTGAGTTCGACCTGCCCGGGACATTGAACGCCGTGCATGGGGTGAATTATGAGGTGCGGGTGGATGAATATGACCTGATCCCGCGCGGAGCGGCGCCCAAGGCGCTGCCTTGGGTGAAAACGATGGAGGAGCCCGCGCGGACCAAGGTCATCGATGCCGGTCAGATGGTGAATCGGGCGCCGCGCAGTGCCCTGCGCCAGATCACCGCCGCGGTTCGACGGGCGGAGAACGTCCCGGCCTGATACCGATCGGTGTGGACTTTTAGAACATATCATGTACGACTGATTTCGATTGCCCGGCGGCCCCCGCCGGGTTTAGTTTTGGTAAACGGGAGAAGGTCGCCGCGTTGAGGTCCAGCGTAGAATTGTTCACGGGCTGTGGTGGTCTGGCGCTGGGTCTGTCCCGGGCCGGATTCGCGGCGGGTCGCATGGTCGAATGGGACCGGCATTCCGTGGCGAATGTGCTGCACAATCGCGCGCGGGGGCTGGAACATGTGTGCGACTGGCCGATCCACTGCGAGGATGCGCGGGAGGTCGATTGGACGAGGTATAGCGATCTCGACCTTGTCGCCGGCGGTCCGCCCTGCCAGCCGTTTTCGATCGGCGGCAAGCATCGCGGTCAGGAGGATCGGCGTGACATGTGGCCGGAGGCGGTGCGGGCGGTACGGGAAACCATGCCTCGCGGCTTCCTGTTCGAGAATGTGCGCGGCCTGACCCGTCCCGCGTTCGCTGGATATCTTGAATGGGTGATCGCTTCGCTGGCGCACCCGCATGTCCGGCGGCGGGAAGGAGAGAGTCGCGAGGATCATCTTGCCAGGCTGCGCCACCGTGGTCCGGCGGAATATCATGTTCGGATGAGCCAGGTGAACGCGGCGGATTACGGGGCTGCGCAGAAGCGGCACCGGATCATCCTGATGGGCGTGCGCCGCGACGTGGCGGAGGCGGCGCCGGGCATGGCGCCGACCCATTCGCGGGAACGGTTGATCTGGGATCAATGGGTAACGGGCACCTATTGGCAGCGGCATGGCATCGCGGCGCCGGCCGGGCCGAACCGGATCGACGCGGGACTGGCGCGGCGTCTGCGCAATGGTTCGATGCCGGAGGGATTGCCCTGGCGAACGGTGCGCGATGCGCTGATGGGTCTTGGGAAGGGGGCGCTGAACCATCAGGTTCAACCCGGCGCGCGCTCCTATCCCGGTCATACCGGAAGCCCGCTCGACATGCCGGCCAAGGCGCTCAAGGCCGGGGTGCATGGGGTTCCGGGGGGGGAGAATACGCTGGCCCTGCCCGATGGCACGGTGCGCTACCTGACGGTCCGCGAGGCCGCGCGGTTGCAGGGCCTGCCGGACGATTACGAGTTCATCGGATCCTGGTCGGAGAACATGCGGCAATTGGGGAACGCGGTGCCGACCGAACTGGCGGAGGCGGCCGGGCGGACGATTGGACGGGTGATCGGAACCGGTGTCGCGGGCAGGTCCAGAGCCGCCTGATGGCGGGCTATGGTGAGTTCGAGCTGGACATCCCCCGGGTGATGCGTGCGCAACTCCCGGAATTCTTCGCAAAACTGCCCGAACAGCCTCTGACAGCGGAATCGCTCGCCGATCTGCCGGAACAGGCGCAGGGGGCCTATCTGTTGTTTCTGGACGGGCGGCTGGTCTATGTCGGCAAGACCGATGCGCAGGCGGGGTTTCGCGGACGGCTGGGGCGGCACTGGATGAACGTGCGGCATCGCCGGGGATTGGCCCCGGAGCGCGTGGCGTTCAAGGCGGCGCGGATCTTCGTCTTTTCCACCTTTGACCTCGAAACCATGCTGATCGAGGAATATGCGCGACTCGATGGCCTGCGCCCGGTCTGGAACTACAGCGGGTTTGGCTCGAACGATCCGGGCCGCAACCGGGAGGATCAGCGTCCGGCGCCGTTCGATCGCGATTATCCAGTCGATATCGACCGCGAAGTGGATGCCTTGCCGCCGGGCGTGCATCCGCTCTTGGAGGCGGTTCTGGCCCTCAAGACCCATTTGCCCTATCTCTTCCGGTTCGAGACCGACGGGGCCGGGGTCGCGGCCTGGCGCGGTGGGCACCGGGAGATGATGTGGCGGACGATCGAGGTTCCAGAAGGTCCGGTGACGACACGGACCCTGCTGCGGCTGATCCTGGAGGCTCTGCCGCCGGGCTGGCAGGCGACGGTCCTGCCCAACCGGGTGATCCTCTATCGCGAGGAGCGGACTTATTCCGCGCAGGTGGAGAGCCTGCGCCGCTGATCGATCCCGCCCGGCGGGCACAGATGGCGCGGGTCAAGGGCAAGGACACCGGCCCCGAGCGTGTGGTGCGGCGGATGGCGCATGGGTTGGGCTATCGCTTTCGTCTGTACCGGCGCGATCTTCCGGGCGTGCCGGATCTGGTCTTTCCCGGACGCCGCAAGATCGTCTTCGTTCATGGATGTTTCTGGCATCAGCATGGCGCGGAGGGATGCTGGCGCAGCCGTCTGCCCAAGTCGCGGCCCGAATTCTGGATCCCGAAACTGCGCGCGAACGTGGTCCGGGATGGAAAGGTGCTGGACTCGCTCCGGGCGGCGGGGTGGCAGGTGCTGGTGATCTGGGAATGCGAGACGACTCCGTCGCGGCGGCGAGATCTGGAGCAACGGCTGGTGGAGTTCCTCGGTGCCAGGGGGGCGAGTCCAGACCGCGAAAGCCCGGAATGAGAGGGCGAGATCGGTGAGAGGGATGCGGTGAAACGGGTTTGCGAGCCCCGCCGACGCTTTTTCGCCCGGGCGACGACCGGGGGGAGCAGCGCTGGTGAGGCGCCTGACCGATCAGGCGGAGGGCCGCGGCGATCCGGCAGATGAGCACCCTGGAGGGATTTCCAGGATCCCCGATCCCTGAAAATCCCTGTGCTCCTTTGATAGTGCGCATTTTCGAGTTGCGAAACCGAATACACTTTCGCTGAAAATGCTCTGGTACGGTCTGGCTTTCCTCTGTCTCCTCAGACGAGCATCTTCGATGAAAATTGCCAGGGGTTGCGCTGGACACACCGCACCTGGCCGGGATCGGGCCGACGCTCTGGCTCCGTTCAATCGTGCCCGAAAACTCGGGGGAGGCCGCTGGCTCCGGGAGAGCTCAGGGGGCGTAGGACCGTTCTCCGAACAGGGCGGAGCCGACGCGCACATGCGTCGCACCTTGGGCGATCGCCGCTTCGAAATCACCGCTCATCCCCATCGAAAGCCCCGCGAGGCCATTGCGCCGTGCCATCTCTGCGAGAGCCTCGAAATGAGGAACCGGATCTTCATCGACCGGCGGAATGGCCATCAGGCCGAGCAAGGGGAGGTGGTAGCTGTCGCGGCAGGTCTGCACGAAACGGTCGAGATCGTCCGGGTCGATACCCGCTTTCTGAGGCTCGCGTCCGGTATTCACCTGAATGAACAGGTCAGGGCATCGGCCGGCGGTCTGGGCCGCGTCGGCCAGCTTCACGGCCAGCTTGTCGCGGTCGAGGCTGTGGATCACGTCGAAAAGCTCAAAAGCCCGCGCCAGCTTGTTGGTCTGCAAGGGGCCGAGCAAGTGCAATTGCACGGGACCGAATTCCTCGCGGAGCGCCGGCCATTTGCCGTCGGCCTCCTGGACGCGGTTTTCGCCAAAGACACGATGGCCGGCTGTGAGTACCGCGCGGACCCGGTCGATGGGTTGCACCTTTGAAACTGCGACGAGGGTAAGGGAGCCGCGTGGGCGGTTGGCGCGGTCGAGCGCGGTGTCGATTCGGGCGCGAATTTCGGCGAGTGGCACGAGGGGACCTCGAAAGGGACGCGGGACCACAGTCTATGGGCTATCAGCTCTGCCGGGAAGCCCGAGTGGGAACCAGGTTCGATTTCAAAAAAGAAAAAGGCGGGCTTGCGCCCGCCTTTCCAGTCCGATGATCCGGGAAGGATCAGAACGCCATCGAGATACCGAAGTCGGCAACGGTCGCTGCCTCGGTTCCGTCAAGCGTAGCACCGTTGAAGGTCGTCGCGTCGGTGTCATAGGTGCGGACAACGCCGCCCATGACCGTCGCGCCGCCGCCGAGGTCGTACTGCGCGCTGATGCCATAAGCATCCGCGCCGTCCCAACCCGCGATCGCGCCGCCGGCGTCGATGACCTTGCGGTACCAGGCGCCGACGTCATAGTCGCCGAAACCGGCGGTCAGGCCGAGGCCGAGCGTCTGGAAGGAGTTGCCGTCGGAGTCGGCGTTGTTGTAGATCACGTTGGCGCCGAATTCGCCGTAGGTGCCGCCGATGACCGCCGAGTATTCCTTACCGCCGGGGACGGTCACGATAGCGCCATTGGCGCCCGGGAAGTTGGTCGAGTCGAACTCGGTGTAGTCATAGTAGCCAGCGCCGACGTTGAACGTGCCGCCCGAGAAGGAGCCGGAGTAACCGGCGCCGACGCCGACCGAGTTCAGCATCTTGTTGGTGGACACCGACACGCCGAAGCCAGCGATCTCGAAGTCGTACCGGACGGTCGGACGCGCGTTCGGATCGTTGAAGATGTTGTTGGTGTCGTCGTTGCCGAAACCGCCGCCGTTCGAGATGAACGCGGTTTCGTCCAGATCGCCGAGACCGGTCAGCGAGTAGTCGCCGACCAGGTCGCCCACCCACTGCTCGTCGGCGCCGTTGGTGTCACCGAAGGTCAGGGTGCCGAAGCTGCCCGAAACGAACACGCTGCCGTCGGTCTGGCCGACGCCGCTCGTGCCGCCGCCGTTACCACCGGCTGCGTTGTCGGCGCGGATCGTGGCGCCGAAGGTGATGCCCGAATTGGTTTCACCGGTCATGTTGACGCCGAAACGCACGCGGGAGATCGCGGTCGGATCGTTGGACGGGCTGCCATCCGTTTCGCGGCGGACGGTGCCGTCGTTGTTGATGCCGTAGCCCAGACCCAAGCGCGCGCTGCCGAACAGCGAGATCCCCTGAGCCGAGGCCATGCCGCCGATCGCCAGGGTGGCGAGGGCGGTGGTTGCGAAGAGCACGTTCTTCATCGCTATTCCTCGTGTTTCTTGTTTGAAACCTAATCTCAAATCCGGGACATCCGGACCAAGTGAAATTGTATTCGCTCAAACGCCCGGCTTGGGTCAAGCGAGCGCCGGAAAGTATGAGCTTTTGATGCCCTCGATGATGCACCTTTGCCACAGTATTCCCAACGGTCGCTATCTGGATAGCGCTTGCCCGTCCGCGGTCGAGTCTTTACACACCGGCGAGGAAGACATTGTTCTGGAAAGCAACGTGAAACGCATTCGCGCCGCCTCGTCCCTGATCCTGTTGTGTGGCGCGTTGTCCGCCTGTGGCGGTGATCCCAAGACCCAGACCGATGCCGCTCTCCAGAACCGCAATGCCGAGAACGAGATATCGGACGAGTCGATCTTCGATCTGTTTCGCATGAGCGACAAGCCGAAAGTCGGCGTGGCCGTGAACCAGGACATCTGGCAGGCTTCGCTCGACATTCTCTCTTTTCTACCCCTGGAAAGCGCCGATCCGTTTTCCGGTCTGATCATCACCGGCTGGGGACGGCTCGGGGGTGATCCGACACCCTACCGGGTGACCGTCTATGTGAGCTCGCCCGCTCTCGATGCGCGCTCCCTCAAGGTTGCCGCGTTTCGCCAGCAGGGGGGGCGCGCCGTCGCCGTCGCCGAAGAGGACAATCGCCGCCTGGAGGATGCGATCCTGACACGGGCGCGACAGAATCGGATTGCCGAAGCCACGCGCTGACCCATGCTGTCGGCAGAATGAAGGATGGTGAGGATGTCACGCTACGTCGCGCGTGAAATCGAACGCAAATGGCAGGAGGCCTGGGAGGCCGCCGGTGTGTTCAAGGCGGTTCGTGACGCCACGCGCCCCAAATATTATGTGCTCGAAATGTTTCCGTATCCTTCGGGGCGGATCCATATCGGCCATACGCGCAACTACACGATGGGCGATGTGATTGCCCGCTACAAGCGCGCCAAGGGCTTTAATGTTCTCCATCCGATGGGTTTTGATGCCTTTGGCATGCCCGCCGAGAATGCCGCGATGGAAAAGGGCGTGCATCCGGGCGTCTGGACCCGCGAGAATATCGCGACGATGCGCGAGCAGATGAAGCCGCTCGGTTTCGCGCTCGACTGGAGCCGCGAGATCGCGACCTGCGAGCCTGATTATTACGGCCAGCAGCAAGCTCTGTTCCTCGATATGCTGGACGCCGGTTTGGTCTATCGCAAGGCCGCCGTGGTCAATTGGGACCCGATCGACATGACCGTGCTCGCCAATGAGCAGGTCATCGATGGCAAGGGCTGGCGCTCCGGTGCGCCGGTTGAACGGCGTGAACTGACGCAATGGTTCTTCCGGATCTCTGAGTATTCAGAGGAATTACTCGCGGCCATCGACGGGCTGACCGGCTGGCCCGACAAGGTTCGGACCATGCAGCGGAACTGGATCGGCAAGAGCCAGGGCCTGCAATTCCGGTTCAGGACCAATGGCGCGCCCGCGGGGTTTGAGGAGCTGGAGGTCTATACCACCCGCCCCGATACGCTGTTCGGGGCAAGTTTCGCCGCCATTTCGCCGGACCATCCCTTGGCCAAGGCGCTGGAGACGGATCCCGCGATTGCCGATTTCAACGCCGAATGCCGGCGGATCGGAACGAGCGAGGAAGAGCTGGAGACCGCCGAGAAGAAGGGCTTCGACACGGGAATAAGGGTGGTTCATCCCTTTGATCCGGATTGGGAGTTGCCCGTCTATATCGCGAATTTCATCCTCATGGACTATGGCACCGGCGCCATCTTCGGCTGTCCCGCCCATGACCAGCGAGATCTGGACTTCGCGCACAAATACGGCCTGCCCGTCGTGACGGTGGTCAGTCCCGATGGCGCGGATTTCGCCGTGGGCGACGAGGCCTATGCCGGCCCCGGCCGGATCATCAATTCGGACTTCCTCGATGGCCTGGAGATCGACGAGGCCAAGGCCAGGGCCATCGCCCGCGTCGAGGAAATGGGTCTGGGCCAGGGTGTCACGAAATATCGTCTCCGGGACTGGGGAATCAGCCGCCAGCGCTATTGGGGCTGTCCGATTCCGGTCATCCACTGTCCAAAATGCGGCGTCGTTCCCGAAGCGCGTGTCAACCTGCCCGTCCGGTTGCCGGAGGATGTGTCCTTCGACCGCCCCGGAAATCCGCTCGATCGGCATCCCACCTGGGGCTCCACGACCTGTCCGGAGTGCGGGGGGGCCGCGCGGCGTGAAACCGACACGATGGATACGTTCGTCGATTCCAGCTGGTATTTCGCCCGCTTCACCGCCCCCCACGCCGCGACGCCGACGGTCATGGAGGATGCCGATTACTGGATGAACGTCGACCAGTACATCGGAGGGGTGGAGCATGCGATCCTGCACCTGCTTTACAGCCGGTTCTTCGCCCGGGCCATGAACCGGACGGGTCAGCTGCCCACGAAAGCGATCGAACCCTTCAATGCTCTTTTCACGCAAGGGATGGTCACGCACGAGACCTATTCAACGCCTGGCGTGGAGGGCCGGGTGATCTGGCGTGATCCATCCGAGGTCGTCCGCGACGCGAATGGCGCCCGGCTCAGGGACGGCACCCCGGTCGAGATCGGCCCGATCATCAAGATGTCGAAGTCCAAGAAGAACGTCGTCGATCCGGAGGCTATCATCGACCAGTATGGCGCCGATACCGCCCGCTGGTTCGTCATGTCCGACAGCCCTCCCGAGCGCGACGTGGAATGGACCGCCGCCGGGGCCGAAGCGGCCTGGCGGCACCTGTCCCGCGTCTGGCGGATCGCGACCGAGGCAGCCGAGGGCCGGAGCGCCAAAGGCGCGACAAGTGCCGACGAACCCGGCCCCGTGCCGGGCGAGGAGGCGCTTTCCCTCCTCAGGGCCGTGCACCGGGCCATTCGGGATGTGACCGAGGGCATCGAGGGCTTTGCCTTCAATCGCGCCATTGCCAAGCTCTATGAGCTGACCAATGGTCTCAGTCGCGCTAATGGCGATGCTCCGGGCCTTCGGAACGCGCGGGAATTCGGCCTCCTGACCCTCGCACAGCTCATGCAGCCGATGACCCCACACCTCGCCGAGGAAATCTGGGCAATGCTGGGGGGGCAGGGCCTGGTTGCCACCGCGCCTTGGCCCGAAGCCGATCCCGCGCTTCTGGTTGAGCAGAGCGTGACGCTCCCGGTGCAGGTCAATGGCAAGCGTCGGGCCGAAATCGCCGTGCCCACCGGCTCCGACGCCGCTGCGATCGAGGCTCTGGTCCTCGCCGACGCCGCCGTGCAGCGTGCGCTCAATGGCGCCGTTCCGCGGAAGATGATCATTGTTCCGGACCGGATCGTGAATGTGGTGCTTTGATCGGGGTGCATTTCTGGCCCTGATGCTCACACTGGGGGCCTGTGGCTTTCAGCCCCTGTATGCGCCGGGCACGCCCGCGGTGGGAATGCTGGGCCGGATCGCCGTCGATCCGATCGAAGGCGCGGAGCCCGCCTTTGAAATGCGCGAGCGGCTGACCGAGAGGCTGGGGGACGCGGACGTCGCGGACTATCGCCTCAAAGTCACCCTCCGGCTGTCAAGCCGGGGGGTCGCCCTGACCCAGCAGGATTACACCACCCGCTATAACGTCACCGGGACGGCCACCTACCAACTCTTCGCCGCCGGAGAGAGCAGCCCGGTCCAAAGCGGCGATGTCCAGTCATTCACAGGCTTCAGCGCCCCGGAATCCGAGACAGCCTCTGCCTTCGCCAGCCGTTCCGCCGAAGAGGATGCCGAACTGCGGTTGGCCCGAACCCTTGCCGACCAGATCGTGATGGAGTTGGCGATTACCTCGGGGGATTGGCCGCGGTGAAACTCGCAGGCCGCGATCTGGCCCGCTACCTTGCCAAGCCGGATGCGACCAGTGCCGGGGCGCTGTTTTTCGGGGCCGATCCGATCCGGATCGGACAAAGGCGCGCCGACCTGATCGAGGCGATCATCGGTCCCGAAGGCGCGGCCGAGATGCGCCTGACGCGTCTTGCCGGTTCGGACCTGCGGCGTGATCCGGCCGCGCTCGACGACGCCGTCAAGGCGATCGGTTTTTTTCCGGGACCCCGGGCTGTTCTGGTCGAGGAGGCCGGGGACGGACAGACCGCCGTGATCGCCGCCGCCCTGACAAACTGGCGGGCCGGGGATGCCAGGATCATTGTCACCGCCGGAACGCTCGGCGCCTCCAGTTCCCTGCGCAAGGCCTTTGAAAAAGCCTCGAACGCCGCCGCGATTGCCATCTATGCCGATCCTCCACGGCGTGAGGAGATCGAGGCCGACCTCGCCCGAGCCGGTCTGAGCCGGATCGCGCCAGAGGCCATGTCGGATCTCGAGGCCCTCGGGCGAAACCTGGAGTCCGGCGATTTCAAGCAGTTGTTGACCCATCTCGCGCTTTACAAGCTCAATGATCCCGCGCCCCTCTCGTCGCAGGATATCGTTGCCTGTGCCCCGCTGACCCAGGAGGCGGACATGGATGAGTTGCTGCATCTGGTGGCGGAAGGACAGGCCAGGGCGCTGCGCGATCAGATGCGTCGACTGGCGGGGCAGGGGGGCAATCCGACCAGCCTGACCATCGCCGCGGTTCGGCATTTCAGTGCCCTGCATGCCGCCGCCAGTGCCACGGATGGCCCGGACGCGGCTCTGGCCAGAGCGCGGCCGCCCATCTTCGGGCCTCGCCGAAGCCGGATGGCGCGTCAGGCGCGGGAGCTTGGAACGGCCCGACTCGAACGGGCGTTGGGCTGGATCATGGATACCGATCTGCGGCTGCGCTCTTCCCGGCCGACCCCGGGACTGGCGATGGTGGAGCGTTTGTTCGTCCGGATCGCAACCCTCCCGCGGGACTAAGCCCCTGTCACGCGGCCCTCACGACGCCATCACGGTCACCGTGCGACAAGGGCTCATCGCCGATCCGGAAATTGTTCCCGATGGGCGGCCAAAGCGGTTGGCCATCGCCGACCAGACCAACAGCAAGAGATTTGATCATGACCAGTTTTTTCGTCGAGCCCATCTTCAACGGTCTGTTTCAGGAGAATGTCCGGATTGGCCGGCTCCGTGGGGCGATCGCAAAACGGATTCTGGCGCTCTGGGAGGCGGAACGACGGCGCCAACGGCGGGACCGGATCGGCCGGGCGATGCGCGGGTTCGACAGGCATCTGCTGCGAGACATCGGCCTGACCTCCGCCGATCTCAATCGCTGAGAGCGTCCGCGCCTTCAAGCCAGTTCACTGCGCCGATCCCCGCTCGACGGCCCGTCGCGAGACACGCCGTCAGGAGATAGCCCCCGGTGGGCGCATCCCAGTCGAGCATTTCGCCGGCACAGAAAATCCCCGGGTGGTTTCTGAGCATGAAATGCGCATCGACGGCCTCTCGCGGGATCCCTCCCGCCGTCGAGATCGCCTGATCCAGCGGGCCGGGGCCGACGACCGGCAGCCTGAGGGCTTTGATGGCCCGCGCCGATGTCCCGGGATCGGACAGCCCCTCCGCCGCGCATTCTCTGAGCAAGGCGATCTTGGCGGGGGACAGGTTCAATGTCTTGCGCAGGTGGTTGCCGAGGGTTGCCCCATTGCGGGGTCGGCTCAATCGCTGAGCGATATCCTCGATTGTCCGGTCAGGCATCAGATCGACCATCAATGCCGCGCCCTCGCGCAGCGCCGCGCCGACGGCATAGATACCCCCACCCTCGACTCCTCGCGCCGTCAGGACAAATTCCGCGCGCGATGTGAGCGAGCCAGCGGTCAGCCGGCAAGCCTTGATCGCCACGCCGAGATGCCGCGTCATTTCAGGCGACCAGGCCACTTCATAGGCTGTGTTCGAGGCGCTGAGCGGAGTGACCGGGACACCCATTTTTGTCAGCAAGCCGACCCAGGCGCCATCCGATCCCAGCCGCGCCCAGCTGCCACCGCCGAGCGCCAGAACCGCCACGGATGGCCGCGCTGTCCGAAGCCCGTCCGGGGTGGAAAACACAAATCCGTCCTGCCAATCCTGCCAGCGCCAGCGTGGACGGATTTCGACTCCGGCCGTGCCCAGTCGATCCGACCAGGCTCGCAGCAGGGGCGAGGCTTTCATCGCTACGGGAAAGATCCGGCCCGACGTGCCGGTAAAGACCTGCTGTCCCAGCGACCGCGCCCATTCCATGACCTCGGCTGGTCCGAACTCCGCGAGCGCGGGCGAGAGCCAGTCGGCCCCGGCGCCATAGGCCGCGGTAAAGTTCGCCAGAGGTTCATTCTTGGAGAGATTGAGGCCGGATTTTCCGGCCATCAGCAGCTTGCGGCCCAGTGATGGCTTGGCGTCCGCGATTACGACATGCTTGCCGGCGGACGACAGGAGATCAGCCGCCATCAAGCCCGCCGGCCCGCCGCCGATGACCAGCGCTTCCACGGCCGGGTTCAGAGCCCGATCCGCGCCCGCGTCTCGGGATCCCTGAGCGATATCTCCTGGCCAGCGAATTCCGCCGCCGCCTCGGTGCAGAGCCACACCAGAGCCCGCGCCGGGATGGTCACCGGCGCATGTTGGGAAAAATCCATCTGACTGACCGGATTGATGCCCGAGGCCTTGATCCGGCGCTGCATGTCGGTGGCGACGGTTCCCGGCGACAGGCTGAAGATTCGTACGCCGCGGCCCTTGTTCTCCAGATGCGCGCAGCGGGTCAGCATGGCGCCCGCCGCCTTGGTGGCGCAATAGGCGCTCCAACCCTCCATCGGATTGTGAGCGGCGCCAGAGCCCAGATTCAGGATCACACCCGATCCCTTGGCCCGCATGATGGGCAGAACTGCCCGCATCCCGTGATAGACACCCTTGAGATTGATATCGATCGTGTCGCCCCAGGCCATCGGGTCGGTGCTGGACATCGGTCCGATCGGATCGATCACGGCGGCGTTGTTTACCAGCACATCCACGCCGCCCAGCGTTTCCCGTGCCCGATTGATCGCAGCCTGGACCTGACTGAATTCAGCGACATCGCAGGTCATCGCCTCGGCCTTGACGCCGGATTTGCGCAGTCGAGTGGCGAGTTCGGTAATTCCGTCGGCGGCGCGGGCGAGCAGCATCAGGCTCGCACCCTCCGCTGCCATCGCCTCGGCGGCGGCGGCGCCGATGCCCCGGCCCGCGCCGGTGATTACGACGGTTTTGCCAGAGAGCTGGCCCATGGTCGGTCTTCCCTTGAGTTCGGCCTTGAGAACACGGCACGATTTCCTTGTTGGGATGAAAGGGCCTCGCCGGGTGAAAGGCAAGGGCCGAGCGGGCCCGCGGAGGTTGTTTCCAGCCAAATTACACCCTAGGTAGTATATGAAGGAACGATCTCCGGGGCGGAAATGAGCGTGCAAGACGGACTGTCGGTCGTGGGGCTCTATGCGGGATTGAACGGCCTTATCTTGTTCTGGCTTGCCGTCAATGTCGGCATGAAACGCAGGAGCGAGAAAGTCTTCATGGGCGACGCGCAAAATCCCGTGATCGTCCGGGCGATGCGGGGGCAGGCAAATTTCGTGGAATATGCCCCCCTTTGCCTGATCTCCCTGGGATTGCTCGCGGCTCAGGGGGTGTCCGGCGTCGCCCTGCAGATTCTCGGAGCGGCCCTGACCCTTGGCAGGCTGCTTCATGCCTGGCACTTCGTCCAGAGGGATGCGCCCGCCTGGCAACGGGCGGGCGGGACGGCGTTAACTTTCGCGGTACTTCTGGTCAGTAGCATCTGGCTGTGTGTAAAAGCGATCAATCTGACCTGACCGGATTTCTGACCGGTCCCGAGGGATTGGCGGTGATCTGCCACCAGTCCGAAATATTCGACAGGATGGCTGACAAATGCCGCATGATTTACAAGGACTGACCGCGGCGCTGCTGGATCGGGCACGCGCGGCGGGAGCGGAGGCGGCGGATGCCATCGCCGTGATCGGTGACAGCCTCTCCATCGAAGTCCGGGACGGCGCGCTTGAAAAGGCCGAGCGGTCGGAAGGTGTCGATATCGGCCTCAGGGTCCTGATCGGGCAAAGACAGGCCTGCGTTTCGGCAAGCGACATTCGCCCGGAAACCATTGCCACGATGGCGGAGCGCGCGGTGGCAATGGCGCGCGAGGCGCCGGAGGACCCCTGGTGCGGTCTCGCCGATCCCGCGCAACTCGCGCGCGATTGGGACATCGGGGCGCTTGACCTGTATGACCCGGGCGAGGCGCCCAGCCCGGAGGCCCTCAAGGACGCGGCTCTCGCGGCCGAGGCGGAAGCGATGGCTGTGCAAGGGATCAGCCGCATGGACGAATCCGGCGCAAGCTGGTCGCGCGGCAGCTTCCATCTCGCCGCCACCAATGGTTTTTCCGGTGGTTACGCCTTCACCCGGCACTCGATTCAGGCTGTGGCGATCTGCGGCGACGGGCTCGACATGCAGCGCGATTATGCCTTCGACAGCCGATCGCATTTCTCGGATCTCGAATCGCCGGAGGTGGTCGGCCGCCGCGCGGGCGAGCGCACGATTGCCCTGGCGGGCGCGACCAAGCCGCCGACCGGCGCCTATCCGGTGTTGTTCGACGAACGCGTTGCCGCGTCGCTTGTCGGTCACCTGACCCAGGCGATCAACGGCGCCTCCGTTGCGCGGAGATCGAGCTGGTTGTCCGATGCGCTGGGCGAGGCGGTCCTTCCCAGGGGCATGAGCCTGATCGAGGATCCGACGCGGCCCCGCATCTCCGGCTCCCGTCCGTTCGATGGCGAGGGCCTTCCGGCGGTCCGGCGCGCCCTTGTCGAGGATGGCGTGCTTCAGGGCTGGACACTCGATCTCGCAACGGGCCGCCAGCTTGGAATGCCAAGCACCGGCAACGCCAGCAGGGGAACCAGCTCTCCGCCCAGCCCCTCCACCGGAAACCTGGCCTTGACGCCCGGCGACCTGAGCCGGGAGGATCTGATTGCTCAGATGGGCACGGGGCTTCTCGTGACCTCCCTGATCGGCGCTTCCATCAATCCCACGACCGGCGATTACTCCCGGGGCGCGGGCGGCTTCTGGGTGGAAAACGGTGAGATCATCCGGCCCGTGAACGAATGCACGATCGCGGGCAATCTGCGCGCCATGCTCCTGTCGCTGGTCGCCGCGAACGATGGGCGGTCTCATCTGAGCCGGGTTGTGCCAAGCCTTTTGGTGGAAGGTCTCGTCATTGCCGGGGGCTGAGCTTTCTCTGTTGGTCGATGCGGCGGAGGCAAGCGGCAAGATTGCCCTCAAGCATTTTCGGCACGATCCCCGTATATGGAACAAACCCGACGGTCTCGGCCCGGTGACAGCGGCCGACCTCGAGGTGGATGCCATGCTGCGGCATTCTCTGCGAAAGGCCCGACCGGATTATGGCTGGCTTTCCGAAGAAACTCCGGACACCAATGAACGTCTGTCGGCCAAGCGTGTCTTCGTGGTCGATCCCATCGACGGGACGCGGGCCTTCATCGCGGGCGAAAAATCCTGGGCACATTCGCTGGCGGTGGTCGAAAATGGCCGTCCCATCGTCGGCGTTGTCCATTTGCCCATGCTCGACCGCACCTACGCGGCGGTCGCGGGCGGCGGGGCTTTCCTGAACGGAACGCATATCATTGCCTCGGCCCGCACGGAGCTTGACGGCGCCAAGGTCCTCGCAACGGCGGCGCTTCTGGAGGAGTCGCATTGGCCCGGAGGCGTTCCGCGGTTTGAGCGTCACTTCCGGCCTTCCCTGGCCTATCGTCTTTGTCTGGTGGCGGAAGGTCGGTTCGATGCCATGATGTCCTTTCGGGCAACCTGGGAATGGGACGTCGCCGCCGGTGACCTGATCGCCAGCGAGGCCGGCGCAGTGGTCACGACCGGCGCGGGCGAAGTTCCCGCCTACAACAATTCGACGCCGTTACTCGCCGGATTGCTCGCCGCGGGCCCGGGCCTGCATCCTGGCATTCTGGAGCGGGTTCGCCCGTCGCCTGCGCCGGCCCCGTCGGATCAAGCCTATGACCGGAGCCCTCCGGCGCCGGGATCCTGAATCCTTCGAACCGGCCACGGGCATGATCGCCATGCCGATGGGTCCAGAGCACCTGACCGACCACGACAGGGATCGGGGAGTTCCCCTCCCACACCGAAAGCTCTCAACCGGATATGCGATCGGTTGAGAGCGATCGGTCCGTCCCGTTCAGGCCGGAAAATTGCTCGCCGTAAGCGTTATGACGGCGAAGTCACCGCCCTCATCGGTATTGCGGATCGTGAAGCTCTTGGAAACGAAGCCATCGCGCGGGATGAGGAAATCGACATCGAGGGTTCCGTCGAGATCATCGGTCTGTTCGCTCGTGCCCTCGTAGAGCTTCGCGGTGCCGGTGGCCTTGGCATCGCCATTCCCGTGCGCCTGAACATTGATCGGCAGTTCAACACGCATTTCCCCGCCCGCGGTCGTCACCATATTGATGATTTCCTGAGGCGACCCATTGGTCACAACCACCTCGCCTGACTTGTCTCCGGAACCATGTTCGTTGCTGCCGAACGTCTCGTCATCGGTCAGATCCATGTGCGCGTTGATCGTCACGCGACGGCGCACTTCCGGAACGCCGTTGCCATCCACGCCCAAGGGCCGAATGCCGCCCTGCCACTGCTCGAAGGACGCGGCCGAGACACCGGCGCCCGTTGCCTGCGACCAGGCAATCTGGCCACGCTCGAAATCGCTGATCCTGGAGGCGTTGGGGCCGTCATGCTCGTCCGAGAGCGGGTAGCCCAGAAACGACTGCTCCCAACCCAGCGACGCATATCGATCGCGAATGGCGCCGTGGATTTCCCATGCGCCGGTCGCGGCGGTCCAGTAGATCGATCCGCCCTCGAAATGATTGTATCGGCCGATCCCATCCGGAGTCGTGCTCTCGTCGGTCAGGGGGAAGCCCAGAAAGCTTTGCTCCCACCCAAGGCTTGCCCATTTCGCCAGGATGGCGCCATGCACCTCGAAGGCCCCATGCTCACTCGTGTAATATATGGAGCCACCGGCGAAATGCTGGTACCATCCGCGTCCATTGGGGGTTGGGGCGGCCATCGACGTGGCATCGCCGAGCCAGGGAAGCGTCGCGCGTCTGTCTTCGATCTGTTTTGGTCCCATAAGCAGGAACCGTGTGACGTCGACGGGAGAAAAAACGTCACTCAATTTGAATCTGCTCAGAGTCAGTCCGACTGGCATTGTATTTCTCCGGGATAAAGTGGAATGTTGGGGGGATTTATTTGAGTTAATTCAGAATCAATATTCTCAAATGGTACTTTGTTTTCGATTTTCCTGCAATCGACTTCTGGTCGGGCCGGCAGGGTCACGAGCCTTGGCGGGTTTTCAAACCGTTCGTTTGACCAAAAGCCCCGTCGTCGGCCCGGATCGGGAGAAAGATTTGGACCGTCGGCGAAAGGGATTCCGGGTTGGAAATTTATATGTTTTAAATCAGATACTTATGATATGTCCGGGCCCGGACACTCCAAAGGATCGCCCCCGGGCCGTCGATTCCGCTTCCCATTTCGACGCTGACCCGCTAAAGGCGCCCCCTGCGGTCCTGCACCCTTGGAGGAGGCCGCGTCGTGCAATTCAGGAGTAAAGCACATGGCTGAGACACCCGTTCTCGAAGCCGTGGCGCGCGCAGGGGTCGGCAAGGGGGCCGCCCGCTCTGCCCGTCGCGAGGGATTCGTTCCCGGAGTCATCTATGGCGGAGGCGCCGCGCCTCAGCCGATCAACGTCAGGTTCAACATCCTGCTGCGGCATCTGAAGGCAGGCAAGTTCCTGTCGACCTTGCTGAATGTCAAGGTCGATGGTCAGGACAACGCCGTGATCTGCCGTGCCGTTCAGCGCGATGTGGTCAAGGATTTGCCGGTCCATGTCGATTTCCTGCGCCTTGGCGAGAAGTCGCGGATCAGCCTGTTCATTCCGGTCGATTTCATCAACCGCGAAAAATCCCCCGGGATCAAGCGCGGCGGCGTTCTGACCGTCGTCCGTCAGGAAGTCGAGCTGATGGTGACCGCCGGCGACATTCCAGAACGTCTGGTTGTCGATCTGGAAGGCAGCCAGGTCGGCGATACCATCCATATCTCGAACATCGCTCTGCCGGCGGGGACCCGTCCGGTGATCACCGATCGTGATTTCGTGATCGCAAACATCCAGGCGCCGTCGGGTTTGAAGTCCGCCGATAACGAGGCGGACGAGGCCTGAGGCCTTTCGGATGATTTCCCGCAAGGATCGTGATAAACGAGAGCGCGCCGCGGAGATTTCGCGGCGCGTTCGTGTTTGGGCAGGGGCGTCGATGAAACTCTGGGTCGGATTGGGTAATCCCGGCGCGAAATATGCGCACAACCGGCATAATGTGGGCTTCCTGGCGGTCGATGCGATCGCCTCCGCGCATGGGTTCGGTCCATGGCGTTCCAAATTCAACGGCCAGATCGCCGAGGGGCGGGTTGGTTCCGAGAAGGTGCTGCTCCTGAAGCCCGAGACATTCATGAATCTCTCAGGCGACTCCGTGGTCGCGGCCTTGGCATTCTTCAAGCTGGCGCCCGCGGAGATGACGGTCCTGCATGATGAACTTGATCTCGAACCCGGCAAGCTGCGACTGAAGACTGGCGGCGGGCACGCGGGGCACAATGGGCTGAGATCGATTCAAGGGCACATCGGGCCGGACTTTCACCGGCTGCGAATCGGGATCGGTCATCCAGGCGACAAAGCCCTCGTGACCCATCATGTGCTGGGGGATTTTGCCAAGGCGGATCAGGATTGGCTGGCGCCGCTTCTGGAGGGGATTGCGCAGGCCGCGCCGCTTCTGGCGTCGAATGACGGTCCGGGCTTCCTGAACGCCGTCACGCGTCGCATGAGCCCGCCCGCGGTGGAGAAAACCCGACCGACGGTGGTCAAGTCTGAACCCGAGGCTGGCAGTGACCTCTCGCCGCTCCAGCGGCTGGCGGATCGGTTCCGCTGACGGGCGGGGCAAGGCACCCTATTTGGGGAACCTTGGTCTCTGGTGGATCAGATCAGCTTTCCTTGCGGAAGAATTTCTTTTCGCGGGGCTTCCCGTCCCAGCCGGGCTTGCCACGCGGCTTGTCTTCCCGAGGGCCGTCGTGGGTGCGAGGTGCATAGGGTTTTGCGCCGCCTTCGCGATCACCGCGGTATGGTTTTCCCGCCACGGGCGCCGCGCGAACTGGACGCTCCTCGTCGCGATGCTCCCACTTCTTGAGCAATTTCGAGTTGAAACTGTCGCGCCCGATCCTGCCTTCATGGCACCAGACACAGGCGACCTGCTCGCCCTCCACACCCTCGACCGCCATGCGCATCGAACCAGCCGTCAGGACCACCAGGTCCCCGATTTCATAACTATCCATAACGTAACGTACTTTCCATTGCGGACCAGACACGGTCCGGCTTCCGTCCAGTTTGTTTACGCTCCCTCCGGGATGTGAGCAAGATAATTGGCGGATTGCCCCCTCGCGGTTCTCCAGAGAATTGGACATGTCCCGATGCCATTTGGAGGTGTAATCTATCGCGGTTGCGAATAAGCTTCGCCTGGGCACCCAAAGGGCTTGGATATTTCGCAAGCCCGCCGGGGTTTTCGAATCGAGGTATGCGTTGCCGGGCATTGAACTTCACGTTGGCTTGCGCGAACCGGGGCAGCCTCTGGTGTCCCCTGGGTCCAGCTGGCTTGAACTCGAAGCGGGCTTCCGTTGGCCGGATTGGCGCCATTTCAATATTGCCGAAGCCTGTTGCGATGTCTGGGCAAGGGCGGAACCGAACCGGCCGGCGGTCCGCATTCCGCAACCCGATGGCGGCTGGAGCGATTGTTCCTATCGTCAGCTGTCGCTTGCCTCCCGACGCTTGGCCAATCTGCTGGCGGCGCATGGCGTGGGGCGCGGTGACCGGGTGGGAGTCCTCCTGCCGCAATGCCTGGAAACCGTTTTGACCCATCTCGCGATTTACCGGCTGGGGGCAGTGGCCGTGCCTCTTTTTACGCTCTTTGGCGAGGATGGCCTCAGATTTCGCCTCGCTGACAGCGGCGCATGTGCTCTGGTCACCGACCTGGCGAACTTCCCGAAAGTCGATGCCATTCGAGAAGACTTGGCTGATTTGCTCCATATCTTCCTGATCGATGGTACGGAGACGAATGCGCTGGATCTCTGGCAGGCGCTTGCCTCGGCTTCGGACGATCATGACATCATCGCGACAGGCCCGGAGGATCCGGCCTTCATCTCCTATACGTCCGGGACCACCGGCCAGCCCAAGGGCGCCCTTCATGGTCACCGCGTGCTGATCGGGCATTTGCCCTGTATCGCCCTGGCTCATGACTTTCTTGGCGCGCCAGGCGATTGTATCTGGACACCGGCGGATTGGGCCTGGATGGGCGGCCTGACCAATGTCCTGTTGCCATCACTCTATTATGGCGTGCCGGTGGTGGCGCATCGGGCCGGGAAGTTCGACCCGGAGGCTGCGCTCCGCCTGATGCGTAATCTTGAGGTGCGAAACGCCTTCTTCCCGCCCACCGCTTTGAAACTGCTTCGGGAAAGTGACGCCGGACAGTTTACGGGGCTGCGCACGATGGCTTCGGCGGGGGAGTCGCTGGGCGGGGAGCTTCTGGATTGGGTGCAAGGTGCCTTTGGCCTGACCGTCAATGAATTCTATGGCCAGACCGAATGCAACGCGGTCATCGGCAACTCATCTGCTCTGTTTCCGGTCCGATCGGGATCAGCCGGGCGCCGGATCCCCGGTCACCACGTCGCTATCCTGTCGAAAACAGGAACGGAAGTGCCGCGCGGCGAGATCGGGGAGATCGCAGTTCGCTCTCCGGACCCCACGATGTTCCTGGGGTATTGGAACAATCCAGCCAAAACCGAGGAAATCTTTTCTGGCCCCTGGCTCCGTACCGGTGACGAGGGAATGATGGATGAGGATGGCTATGTGTTCTTTCGAGCACGGGCTGATGATGTGATCACCTCGTCGGGATACCGGATCGGACCCGGCGAGATCGAGGAATGCCTGCTCGGCCATCCCGCCGTTGCCATGGCCGCCGTCGTGGGGGTTCCCGATCGCATACGTACCGAAAGGGTCAAGGCCTTTGTCGTGCCGCGTGTCGGGATCAACCCCGAAGGACTGGACGCGGCGCTCATCGCCCGCGTGCGCGAACGCCTTTCTCCGCATGTTGCGCCCCGCGACGTGATCTTTGTGGATTCCCTGCCGTTGACGCCCACGGGTAAGATCCAACGCCGGGTTCTGCGGCAACAGGGCTGATACATTGATGGAGTCGGATGGTATCTTCGACCGACGCGAATCGGGCATGGGTTGGGGGATGGATCTGCGCGAATTCGAAACCGCCATCGAAGCGAGTAAGGACTGCCATAAGCTTTGGCAGATTCTTGTCGATTTTTCGCGAGAGCGTGGCATTCAACGAATTGCCTATCAACATCTTGTTCCAATCGGAGCCCCCGATGCGCAAATCCAGCGGATCGAAAACAGTGGCTTCGCAGAGGACTGGATCGCCTTCTATCTCGCAGCTCGTGCCCATGGGACGACCCCCGTGGCGACCTATGCCTTGCGGCACGGCGAGCCGGTCCATTGGCAGGATATCGATCATCTGAAGCAACTTACCGCCGCCGAAGAAGAGTATCTCGCAGCTCTGCGGGGGGCAGGGTTCGTAAAAGGTATCACCATCCCGGTCTTTGGGCCGAATGCGAGAAATGGCATGTTTGCTCTGACCTTTTCCGGTGGGGTGGAGAGGCTCGACGCCGAAACGTTGCGGGACGTGAATTGGGCCTGTCAGGCGTCTCATCTGCGCTATTGTGGATTGCTGCAATCGACGCTGGGAGAAACACCAAGCCTGTCTCGACGCGAGTCCGAGGTGCTTGCCTGGGTGGCACGGGGAAAGTCCAATGCCATGATCGCAACGATTCTGGGAATCTCGACCCATACCGTAGATGCGCATCTCAGGCGGATTTATCTGAAACTGGGGGTCTTTGACCGGATCACGGCCGCCTTGCGCGGAATGGGGTTTGGTCTGATTCATTCCGAAATCTGATATCTCCCGCGATGATGTGAGTCCGGTTACGGGATTGGTGCCTGAATTCAAAAGGCTTACTCCAGCTCGATCATACACAGCGGGATGGGTAGAGTTTGAAGAGACTGGTTTCACGATTGCAGCGCGCCTTGGTTGATGGCCCGGACGCACTGCCGGACGATCCGCGGCAACTTGTCGAGTGCCTGGGTGAGATCGAAACGCGGCTTGAGGAGAAGGCGAACGAATTCGAAGGAACGCTCAAACGCGCTGAATCGGGCGCGGATTGCATCGAGCGGCTGCAACTCCTTGAACTGGATGTGGCCGAGAAAGCCGTGAGCGTGCGGGCGACGACCATCGACGCGGTTCTTCTCAAGTTTCAGATTTGGAGGCTCATCGGGACAGGTGGTGATGATAGGGGAGCGGAGGATTCAACGAGAAGCAGGCTCGCGTTTTCGATCGAGAGAGACCTGCTTGCAATATCCCAAACCCTGTCGCCCGGCCTCTAGAGCGGTTTCCGTTCGCCTTGGCTCACGTCTACCACTCTATCCTTTTGAATTTACGCGATTTCCGAGTCATCGAATGAGTCCATTTGATTGGAAATCGCTCAAACCCGTGGGCAGGCGTCTGCTTGCCTCTTGCCGGGCGAATGGCTTCATTGCTCTGCCCGGTCCAGCGAGGAATGTGGCGACGCGCTCCGGGTCATGGATCGAGAGTGATCGCAGCCACCAGCCGATAGCCTTCTGGATGAACCAGTCCGGGTCTGAAACCATGGCGCTGGCCCAGCCAAGGATCCGTTCTCGCGCGTCCAGAGCAGCGGCGTCGGGATGGTTCTGTTTGGTCCAGGGCAGGGTGACCACGAGCGCCGCGCGCCTGACCCATTTATTTGAGGCGCCCGTCCAACCCTCGACCAGCTCTAGACGCGACGGATCGGCGACGAGGCGGCGCTCGCCCGCCTTGCAGGCGTGATCGGCGATGGCCCAGGCGTCGAAGGTCGGCACCCAGCGCAGGAATTCGGCCCAGACCAGCGGATCTCCCCCGCCGAGCCGTGCCTGGATCAGCAGTTTCGCCGCGGCGATCCGCGCCTCATGCACGTCGCTGTCCCACAATTCGGCCGCGAGGGCGATACGGGCCCTCAGGTCGTACTCCGCGCGCCAACCCGCTACGATGCTCTCGATCATCGGCACGGGGATGCCGAGATATTCCCGCGGCGTCTTGTGATAGGCTGCCATTTCCGCCGCCTTGACGGGGTCGGCCGCGGCCCTGAGCATATCGATGGCCGCGGTCATTCCACAGTGACGGATTTTGCGAGGTTGCGGGGTTGATCCACGTCCGTCCCCTTCAGCACGGCTGTGTGATAGGCAAGCAACTGGACAGGGGCCGCGTAGACGATCGGTGCGACGAATGGATCGACGCTTGGCATGGTCAGGGCACGCCATGTCCCCGCTTCCGCGTGTCTCAAGCCGGAGGAATCGCTGATCAGCAGGACCTTCCCCCCGCGTGCCATCACTTCCTGCATGTTTGAAATGGACTTCTCGAACAGGGTATCGCTCGGGGCCAGCACGATCACCGGCACATTTTCGTCGATCAAGGCGATCGGACCGTGTTTCAACTCTCCGGACGCATAACCCTCGGCATGGATATAGCTGATCTCCTTGAGCTTCAGCGCGCCCTCCAGGGCCAGAGGGAACATGGCTCCACGGCCCAGGAACAGCACGTCCCTGGCGTGAAACATGTCCTTGGCGATCTCTGCCACTTTCGGTTCCAATGCCAGCGCCAGTGCCATCAATCCGGGAACAGCGCATAGCGCCGCCACATGCTCTGCCAGCGCACCGGGGGGTAGAACGCCCCGTCGGCGCGCGGCTGCGAGTGCCAGAATGGCGAGGACAGCCAGCTGGCAGCTGAAGGCCTTGGTCGAAGCGACGCCGATCTCCGGACCAGCGAGGATCGGCAGGGCCACATCGCTCTCACGGGCAATGGTCGAGGTCTCGACATTGACAACCGAGACAATCTTGCCCTTTTGCGCCCGGACATAGCGCAGGGCCGCGAGCGTATCAGCGGTTTCACCGGACTGGCTTACGAAAATCCCGAAGGTATTCGGCCCGAGCGGCGGTTCCCGATAGCGAAATTCGGACGCGACCTCGATTTCTACGGGCAGCCGCGCAATCCGCTCAAACCAGTATTTTGCGACATGACAGGCGTAATGCGCGGTTCCACAAGCCACCAGCACCAGCCGGTCGCATTGCGTGAAATCCACCAGCGAGGGAATGCGCACGGATCGCATGTCAGAGGAGACATAGCGGGCCAAGGTATTGGACAGGACCGCCGGCTGGTCATGCATCTCCTTGGCCATGAAATGCTTGTAAGGGCCTTTTTCCGCGTAAAGGTTTTCGACTGGAATCTGGACGGTGTCGCGCGTCACCCGTGTGCCGGACGCATCATAAAAATTCACTGAATTTCGGGTCAGGATCGCGTGATCCCCTTCCTCGAGATAGGTGACACGATGGGTCAGGGGCGCCAAGGCCAAGGCATCCGAGCCGACATACATTTCCCCATCGCCATAGCCCACCGCCAAGGGTGAACCACGACGGGCGGCGATCATCAGATCTTCTTCGCTGTCAAACAAAAAACAGATTGCAAAGGCACCGCGAAGCCGTGCGAGCGTACGTCGGGCGGCTTCGACCGGTGTCGAGCCGCGCTGCAATTCATGATCGCACAGGCGCGCGATGCTCTCGGTATCGGTATCGGTTTCAAAGGCCGAGCCTGAGGCTTCGAGTTCAGCGCGCAGATCGCGATAATTCTCGATGATCCCGTTGTGGACCACCGCGACCGACCCAGCTTGATGCGGATGCGCATTGCGCTCATTGGGTGCGCCATGTGTGGCCCAGCGCGTGTGGCCGATACCTGAGTGTCCTCGCAGCGGTGATTGCACCAAAAGGTCGGAAAGCGCGATCAGCTTGCCGACCGCCCTTCGTCTGGCCAGACGACCGTCTTGAAGCGTTGCTATGCCCGCGCTGTCGTATCCACGATATTCGAGACGCTTCAGCGATTCGAGAATCAGCGGGGCGACCTCGTGGCGGCCGAGAATTCCGACGATGCCACACATCAGTGGGCAATCCTCTCAGCCTTGCGCGCCCGGAGCCGAGCCATGAGCTTTGCCGCCAGACCTGGCCGGTTCGATTGTGCTCCGCGTGCGACCGCGAGGGCGCCAGGGGGCACATCCTCGGTGATGGTTGACCCGGCGGCAATGAGTGCCTCGTCGCCAATCGTCACCGGTGCTACCAGCGCGGTGTTCGAGCCGATAAAGGCGCGCGCGCCGATGGTGGTGCGGTGTTTGAAGACACCATCGTAATTGCAGACAATGGTGCCTGCGCCGATATTCGTCTCTGCTCCGACATCGGCATCCCCGACATAGGAGAGATGGTTGATCTTTGCGCCCTCGGCAACAATTGCATTTTTGATCTCGACGAAGTTACCGATATGGACATGCTCCGCCAGTTCCGCGCCCGGGCGCAGCCGGGCGAACGGTCCGACCCGAGCACCACGTGAAATATGGCAGCCCTCAAAGTGGCAGAAACCCACGATCTCCGCCCCGGATTCCACAGTCACGCCGGGACCGAAAACCACATTGGGCCCGATCAGGACATCGCGCCCGATTGCCGTATCAAGCGAAAACCAGACAGTGGTCGGGTCGGTCAGCGTCGCCCCGTTTTCCATCGCGGCGAGTCGGGCCCGGGCCTGGAAGGTGGCCTCCGCGGCGGCGAGGTCTATCCGGGAGTTGATACCGAGCGCCTCGCTCTGCTCACAGGCAACCGCCACGGCGCCGAGACCGCGACGGTTTGCGATTTCCATAATATCAGTGAGATAGATTTCCTGGCTTGCATTGTCGGTTCCAACCCGAGCCAACAGTTCCGGCAAGAGTCCCGCATCCACTGCGACCACGCCGCAATTGCAATAGGTGATCGCCCTCTGCTCTGGCGTGGCATCGCGCGCCTCAACAATAGCCTTGAGCGCGCCCAACTCATCCACGATCAGACGGCCATAGGCTCCTGGATCATCTGAATGGAACCCGAGGACGACGACTGCCGCTCCCTCATGCCTCCTCTGGAGCATCTCCTCCAATGTCTCCGGCCGCACGAAGGGCGTGTCACCGTAGAGCACAAGCACATCCCCCCCAAAATCCGCGAGTTCCGGCAGGGCCATCGAAACCGCGTGACCGGTTCCCCTTTGCTCGGTCTGATGAACGACGCGGATATCGGGATCGAGATCGCGCAGGACCGGATCGACCAATTCCGCGCCCGATCCAGTCACGACAATGATGCGCTCCGCTCCTATGCCATGGGCCGATGCGAGAGCATGGGCGACCAGCGGGACGCCCGCCAGGGGATGCAGCACCTTCGGCAGATCCGAATTCATACGGCTTCCTTGGCCGGCTGCGAGCAGGATGACGGCGGTGGGCATGGGTCAATAATGCTCCGATGATGACAGAGCGGTTCTAACAGTGCATGGCCATTGCGAAAAGGTCGGTTGCGATCAGTTTCTGTTTCAGTTGTTTTCGCTTGGTGGGTGGAGGGATTCGATGCGGGTGGCGGTTTTTGATCTGGACGGGACTCTGGCGGATACGGCGGAGGATCTGATCGCAGCAGCGAATGTTACCTTGGCCGAGATCGGGATGGGGATGCCGCTCGATCCCGTGTCCCATCGTGCGACCGCGTTCGCCGGGGGCCGGGCAATGTTACGGCTGGCTGCGCCGGAAAGCATGATCGAGGCGGCCTATCCTCGGCTGCTAGAACATTACCGCGCAGGGATCGATGTTCATACGCGGCTCTATCCCGGGGTCGAGGCAGCTCTGGATTGCCTGGCGCGGGACGGTTGGGCGTTGGCCGTCTGCACAAACAAGCCGTTGGCGTTGGCGGAGCTTCTGCTGGAGCGTCTTGGAATCCGATGGCGGTTCGCCGCCGTGCTGGGCGCGGACAGCCTGACGGTCCGCAAACCTGATCCTCGACATCTGCTGGAAACCATTGCGCGTGCCGGTGGTAATTCCGGGTGCGCAGTGCTGGTGGGGGATACCGCGACTGACCGGAACGCGGCGCGGTCGGCGTCGGTCCCCTGTGTGCTGGTGACCTTTGGCCCCGAGGGGCAGGGCGTAGAACGGCTCGAACCCGAAGCAATGCTGGCGGACTATTCCGAACTCGCGCCACTTCTCGAACGCCTTGTACCCGGAATTGATTGTCAGGAAGCCTCGGGTCAGGTTCTGTAAGCGATACGGAACCCGCCCCAATGGTGTCCGGAAATGAAAATTGGCGAAGAGGCATCCTTCATCAGCACGAATTGCCCCCCGCCCATGTCCCGCCGATAGGTTTGGAGCAGGAAAGGTTCGGTATTCTTGCCACAGGCCTGACCGGTTCGGTCCTTGAAAATCCAGCGATTGCGGCAATTCGCCTTGTTCCAGATCGGATCCGGCCCTTGCGGCTTGGAGTACTTCAGAAGGTTCGCCGGCATGTAACCGTTCACATCAATGGCGGCGCAGAACACGATCCGCGATTCCGCGGCGGCAAGGCCTTCAAGCCGATTCTGAAGAAGCCGTTCAATCGCGACCGTACCTCGTGTCATGAACTGTTCAGGATCGGAATTGGGGATCAACTGATAGTTTCGGTCGAAGAGATCATCGAAACTCAGGGCGCCTGACTGGATTTCCCGAGTGAAATCGGCTTGTATTTCGGCCGCATTTCTGATTGCAAGATCAATCAAGGCGGTGTCGCTTGTCCCGTTACCGGTAGAGGCGCAATATCCCACCAGATTGTCAGCATTGCCTAGAACGCCGACCAGTTTTGTCGCTGTGCCGCCCAGCGTTTCGGCGCTCTTGAAGATTTTGTCCTGCATCACTTGCACGTTCTTGACGAGCCCGGCGCAGGCTCGCTCAATCTTGCCAGACCCGGAGGAGATCCGTGAACTTGCACTTTTCACTTGGCCCATGTTCACGGACAGGCTCTTTACCGTCGATCCAAGGACATCAGTGCTCTGCTTGACGGTTGCGATCCGTTTGGCAGCGTCCGCTCCCAGCTGGATCAATGCCTGTGCTTCGCCATTCACGACATTCAAGGTACTGTTGATTTCGTCCGTCGCAGATGAGGTCTGCGAAGCAAGCCGCTTCACTTCGCCCGCGACCACGGCGAAACCCTTGCCGGCATCGCCCGCGCGCGCTGCCTCGATTGCCGCATTCAGTGCAAGCACGTCGGTACGCTGCGCGATTGCCGAGATTACAGTGGAAATCGACCGGACGCTGGACAGGGTGGCCTGAAGACGTTCCATCTGAACCGTGATCTCTGCCACCATCTGGATCAGATCATGGATCTCGCCGTTCGCGGCATTGAAGGAGCCCTCTGCCTCGGTCGCAACAGAATTGGCCGCATCTGCGATTTGCATGGACTGGGCCACGGTCTCAAGGATCATCTGATTGATTTCCTGAGTCGACTCCGCAGTGGCGGTCAGTTGGACAAATTCACCCGCCAAGGCGAGGGATTGGTCCTTGCAATCGGTAACCACGGCGTCAATATCAGCGATTTCAAGACCGACAGTATTCAGCTGACTGGAGATTTGTTCAAATGTTGCCGAGCCGAGCTTGTGTCGCTGCAAGCCGGATCCGCGGGGACGTCGAGCGAAAATACTGCTGACAGACACGCCTGCGTCCTTATGCATGAGGGTTTCGGGGGAACATCGCTGACAAGTGTTAAGGCGCGCTTTATTCCGCGTGGCAA
>JBMDWT010000074.1:0-1578 GCA_048594665.1 Amaricoccus sp.
CGTTCTCACCCCCGGCCCCATGGGCATGAAGGGCGCGGTCGCCCGCGCCGAGGAGCTTTTGAACGAAATTCCCGGCTCCGTGATGCCGCAGCAGTTCAAGAACCCGGCCAATCCGGAGATCCACCGCAAGACGACGGCCGAGGAAATCTGGAACGATGCTGGCGGCGAGGTCGACGTGTTCATCTCGGCCATCGGCACGGGCGGTACGATCACGGGCGTCGGCCAGGTGCTGAAGGGCCGCAAACCAGATATCAAGGTCGTGGCCGTCGAGCCCACAGACAGTCCGGTTCTGTCCGGCGGTACGCCCGGCCCGCACAAGATCCAGGGCATCGGTGCAGGCTTTGCGCCGAGCATTCTCGATACCAAGATCTATGACGAGATCGTCACCGTCAGCAACGACGATGCTTTCGAGACCGCACGCCTGGCGGCACGGTTGGAAGGCGTTCCGGTCGGCATTTCCTCAGGCGCGGCGCTTGCTGCCGCCATCAAGGTCGGCGCGCGGGAGGAGAATGCTGGCAAGACCATCGTGGTGATCATTCCGTCCTTCGCGGAACGGTATCTTTCCACCGCGCTGTTCGAAGGGCTCGGCCTGTAAGAGACGACAATTGAGCGGCGGCAATGAATGCCGCCCTCTCAGACCAGATGCTTGACGATAACGGGTGCGGACGCAATCGGTGCGTCCGAGATTGCGTAATAGCTTCGCACGGATGCGGCTATACGATCTGCGTCTTCACGGCTCGCCGCATGCACCATGGCAATCGGCTGGCCTTCCTCTACCTTCGTGCCGAGCGGCAGGATGTCCGACAGGCCGACCCGGTGGTCGATCCGGTCGCTGGGGTGACGGCGGCCCCCGCCAAGCTCGACAACCGCCATGCCCACATCCCTCGCCTGGCAGGATGCCAGCCATCCACTCGCCTGGGCCGGAACAGGTACGACGTGCGGTGCGGCTTTCAGATAGTGTTGAGGTCGGTCGATGAAGTCGGTGGGGCCGCCGAGTGCGCTGACCATATGCCCAAAGCACTCCATGGCGCGACCGGAAGAGAGCGCCTCGCGCGCCATTGCCTCGGCGTCGGTCAGCGTCGATATCACACCGCCCTGCACCAACATCTCCGAGGCAAAAGCAAGCACCAGCGTCTCGATGCGCGTCCCGCCTTTTCGACCCTGCAGGAAATCCAGGCAATGGACGATTTCGAGCGCATTACCAGCCGCATCCGCGAGAGGCTCGTTCATGTCGGTGATCAACGCCGACGTTTTTACGCCCGCACCATTGGCGACCTGCACCAGGGCAGCAGCCAGTAGCTCGGCTTCCTCGGCAGTCAGCATGAAGGCGCCGCTGCCGAATTTGACGTCAAGCACCAGCGTCTCGAGACCCGCTGCGAGCTTCTTGGACAAAATGGAGGCGGTGATCAGCGGTATGGAATCCACCGTCGCCGTCACGTCGCGGATGGCATAAAGCCGCTTGTCCGCAGGCGCGAGATCGCCCGTCTGGCCGATGATGGCGCAGCCCACATCCTTGACCGTGCGCCGGAACAGCGCCTCGTTCGGCATCACATCATAGCCGGGGATGGCTTCAAGCTT
>JBMDWT010000075.1:0-392429 GCA_048594665.1 Amaricoccus sp.
CGGGTGTCGCCGACATGGCGGTGCGCCCGCGGGAAGGCTCCGTTGATGCGTTCCAGGTCCGCGAACACCCGATAATTCCCATCGGCCCGCAGCCCCTCCAACTGTTCCCGAAACAGGCTCTCATAGTCCATGGGCGTCCTCCGAGCTTCTTGAGTGGGACGTGACTCGCGGCGCGTCCATTGTCCAGTGGGATGCGACAGTATGCTACAGCCCCCACGCCCCTCCTCGCCAAATCCTGATCGAGGTGCAATTGGACGAAAGTCCGGCGCGGGGCGCCGTTTTTTCCCAATTTTGACGGAGATATATCTGGTCCGTCGCTGACTGTCTTTTTAACCCCGCATCATGACGGCCAGGGCCCCAAAGATCGCAAAGGTCAGGCCCACGGCGGGGATGATGAGCCCGGCATAGCCAAAAATCGCGATCGCGGCACCCCAGACGACAATCACGACAAGGATGGCGAGCCAAAGGCGGCGGGCATCGCGGTCAGAAGGATCGCCGGATTCGGGGGCTGTCACAGTCGGGCTCCAATCTGGTCAAAAGACTTCGGGCCACCCTAGCGCGGACGTGCCCACAGGCCAATTGCCATTTGGCTGTCGTGGAGCGGAAGAGTGGGGACGGATGCATGTCAGCCACCGACACGTGCGAGGAGCCTCAGCAAGTCGGATCGCTCCTCATGGCTCAGGCGCCCGAATATCTCGTCCTGAATCCCGGCCATCACCTGATCAAGCCGACTGGCCGCGCCGTGCCCCGCCGCGGTCAACGAGACCAAGACTCTCCGGCCGTGACTGGGATCCTTTGTCCGTGACACCAGCCCATGACCTTCAAGGGCCCGAACGGTATGGGTGACATCCCCGGGGTCAAGCATGGCGGCATTGCCGAGCGCGGCCTGACTCAATTGCCCCTTGTCCGCCAGAACCGACAGGCAGCGATATCCGTATCCGTCGACCCCGGCTTGTACCAGATGCCTGTGCAGGATCTGATGCGCGCGCGTAGCCGCGGAACTCAGAATCCATGTCGGAAGGGATGCGAAGGACTGCGACATCGTACATTGCCTTATCTTGGTATTACCAATATTATCCTGGACACATCAAGATCATAGGAGAAGTCGATGCCCCTCGCACGCCCCTTGCCCACGGTGATCGGTCCAACGGAGAACGCCTTACGCGCGTTGCTCACCAAAATCCTGTCGACCACCCGCATCAAGACCTATCCGTCCTGGGTCGTTCTCAATGCCGCCGCATCGGGCGAAAACTGGCAGCCAGCCGTCGCCGACGCTCTCAAGATTGAGCTGAGCGACGTTGACAAACTGCTCGGCGAGCTTCGGGCCGTCGGCCTGATGGCTGATAACGCGGCGCTGACGCGAGCTGGAGCGACTGAACTGGCGTCGGCGCGATCCGCAGTCTCCGCGACAACATCACGCCTTGTCGATGGAATCAGCGCGGAAGAACAGGCAACGGCTCACTTCGTGCTCGATCAGGTTCGCGGCAAGGCGGAAGAACTGCTGCGCCAGTCATTCACGCTTGCTCCCACCACAGCCGACACCGATGCGCCTCCAGCACCCGGCAACCGAACAAACAGCGTGTGACCTGAGTCCGGAGGGGCATCCCCATATCAATCAGCCTTGCCCCTCGGACTCAGCCTTCGAGCAAGGCGCGGGCGGCGGCGCGGGCCTCGGTCGTGATCACGTCCCCCGCCAGCATGCGCGCGATCTCCTCGATCCGTTCGTCCGGCTTCAGGGCCCGGACATCGGTGCGGGCGGAACCGTCGCTCACCGTCTTGCCGACCTGCCAATGGAAACCACCCCGAGCCGCGACCTGCGGCGAATGAGTAACGACCAGAACCTGCGAGACCGCGCCCAAGGCCTTCAACCGGCGCCCCACAGCATCGGCGGTGGCCCCACCCACGCCCCGGTCGATCTCGTCGAAGATCAGCGTCAGATCCTGTCCGCGCGCGCTGAGACAGACCTTCAAGGCCAGAAGGAACCGCGAGAGCTCGCCGCCCGAGGCGATCTTGTCGATCGGACCGGGTGGCGCTCCGGGATTCGTCGCGGCGGTGAACCGGACGCGGTCGGTGCCCTCGGGACCGGGCTCACCTTCCGTCACCTCGGTGCGAAAGATCGCGCGGCCGAGCTTCAACGGCTCCAGCTCCACCGCCATCGCCGCGTCGAGCCGCCCCGCGGCCTCGACACGGATCGCCGACAGACGCGCCGCGGCGGAGGCATAGCGCGTATCGGCGGCCGAGAGCGCCATCTCCAGCGCGCCGATCTGCTCGGTCCCGGCGGTAAAGAGACGCAGGCGGTTGCGCAGCGACTCCGCCAGGGCGGGCAGCTCGTCCGGGCTGACCTGATGCTTGCGGGCGAGCGCGCGGATGGCAAAGAGACGCTCCTCCACCGCCTCCAGCTCCCTCGGATCGCCGTCAAGCTGATCGAGAAGGCTGGAGATGGCGCCGCTCGCCTCCGCCAGCTCGGTCAGGACCCGGCCAAGCGCGTCGAGCGCGGGATTGACCGCCTCCTCCCCGGTGGTCTCAAGCCAGCGCAGCGCCTGAACCAGTGGCCCCTCCGCCCCCGCCGGACCCAGGGCCTCCGCGGCGCGGGCCACATCCTCCCGAATGCGCGTGGCGGCCCTGAGATCCCGACGACGGAGATCGAGCTCCGGTTCCTCTCCGGGCAGTGGATCGAGGCTGTCGAGTTCGGCGACGGCGTGGGTCAGGTAATCCACGTCGCGCATCGCCTCCTCCAGTGCCACACGCGCGGCCTCCAGCGCCTGCGCGGCGCTGGATCGGGCCGCCCAGGCGGCGCGAGTCTCGCCAAGGACAGCGGCGGCCTCGGCGAATCCGTCGAGCATGGCGCGATGTCCGCGCGGGTCGAGCAGACCGCGGTCATCCTGCTGGCCATGAAGCTCGACCAAGGTGTCGGAGAGATTGCGCAGGGTTTCGGCGGTCACGCGGCGGTCGTTCACATAGGCCTGCCTGCGCCCCTCCGCCCCCGTGGTGCGACGCAGGATCAGGTCGCCCTCGTCGGGCAGACCCGCCTCGGCCAACAGGGCACGCGCCGGATGATCGAGGCCAAGGGAAAATTCCGCCATGACCTCGCCCAAGGTCGCCCCCGCCCGCAACAGGTCTGCCCGCGTCCGCCAGCCCAGAACGAATCCGAGCGAATCAAGCAGGATGGATTTTCCCGCGCCGGTTTCGCCGGTCAGCACATTCAGACCGGGCTGAAACCGAAGCTCGGCTTCGGCGATCAACACCATGTCGCGGATGGAAAGGGAGATCAGCATTCCGGTCCCCCGGCTTCGAATCGGATCAGCGCCATTTCCCGAGAACGACCTGGCGATAGGTCTGGTTCAACCAACTGTCGCCGGTATTCGCGGGTTCGAGACCCCGGCCGGTCAGCAGGGCATAACTCTGGGCATACCAGGTGGTTCCACGGAAATTGTACCCGAGGATCGCGGCGGCGGTCTGGGCTTCCTTGACGAGCCCCAGCGAGAGATAGGCCTCCACCAGACGATGCAGGGCCTCCGGAGTCTGGGTTGTGGTCTGATATTCCTCGACCACCACGCGGAACCGGTTGATCGCCGCCGTGTAATGACCGCGATTGAGGTAATAGCGCCCGATTTCCATTTCCTTGCCGGCGAGATGGTCGAGCGCGAGCTCGAACTTCATCTGGGCGGATTTGGCATATTGGCTGTCGGGATAGCGCTCGATGATATCGCGCATTTCCTGAAGCGCCTGGAAAGTATTCTCCTGGTCGCGACCAATATCGACGATCTGGTCATAATAACTCAGCGCAATGATGAACTGCGCATAGGGGGCATCGACATCGGCGGGATAGAATTCGAGATAACGTTCGGCGGCGCTGCGGCTTTCGGCATAGAGCCCGCCCTCGTGATAGGCGAAGGCCGACATCAGCATCGCCCGCTTGGCCCATTCCGAATAGGGATAGAGCCGCTCGACTTCGGAGAACATCTTGCCGGCATCGCGGGCATTGCCGTCCGACAGGAGTTTCTCGGCATCGAGATAGATTTCCTGCGGCGTGCGCGTCTCGATGGGGGGAGGGGTCTGGCCCATGAAGGGGAGGCTGCCGCTTCCCAATCGGTCACAGGAAACGATGGGCGTGGAGAGCAGTACAACGCACAGGAGCGTCAGACCACGACCTGCCAAACGCTCCATTCTCATCCTGACCCTCAGAAAATCGGCCCGGCCGGGCCTGACGTGCGCCCTGCCGGCTGGACCAGATAGCACAGCTTATTCGGGGGGGTAAAACGAAAAGCGCAGCCGCGACCGGGTTGCAGCGCGCGGATCACCCCGCGCGGCGCAGATCCGCCAAGCCGACACCGGCGCCCGGCAGCGACTGGGCCGCGGCGGCGTCGAGCGTCACCTCTTCCCAGGCGCCTTCCGTGGCGAAAAGCTGGCGCAAAAGCTTGTTCGTGGCGCCATGACCCGCCTTGACGCCGCGATAGGCGCCGATCACCGGAGCACCGGCGAGGGCAAGATCGCCAAGCGCGTCCAGCATCTTGTGCCGCACGAATTCGTCCGCGCGCCGCAGGCCGCCCGGATTGAGCACCCGCGCGCCATCTACCACCACCGCGTTGTCCAGCGAACCGCCGAGCGCAAGCCCACGCGACTGCATGAACTCGACATCGGCGCGGCGGCAGAAGGTGCGGCAGTCGCTCAGTTCATGAACGAAGGTGCCGTTCACCATCGACAGCGCCTTGTGCTGGCAGCTGATCGCCTCGTCCGCGAAATCGATCACAAAATCGATGGACAGGGCCGGAGCCGGCGACAGTTCCGCGATCACGCCGCGATCCTCGAACCGAACGGTCTCAAGGACACGGATCGCCCGCGCCTCCCCCGGCAGCACCGAGAGACCCGTGCGCAGGATCGCCTGGACAAAGCGCTGGGCACTGCCATCCATGATCGGCACCTCGGGTCCATCGATATCGATGATCGCATGCGACACGCCAGTCCCCGCCAGCGCCGCCATCAGATGCTCGACCGTCGAAACCGAAGCGCCCGCCGCGTTTGTCAACATCGTGCAAAGCGTCGTGTCGTTAACCAAATCGTAACGAGCTGGGATCAGGTTGTCCCTGTCCTGAATGTCTACCCGCCGGAAGCGAATGCCCCCGCTCGTCGCCGGCCTGAGAACCATGCGCGCCGGACGGCCCGAATGAAGGCCCATACCGACAAGCGTGATCTCACGTTTGAATGTAGTCTGCATGATGTCCCTCACTCTCCCGACGGAGGGCGGGGGATCCCCCGATCCGGTTTCCGTCTGCTGAGAGGAATGTAGGGATTTGAAGCCTTTAGGACAAATCAAGCTTTGTGACCGATTGCAACATCACAAAGTCAAGCAAAAAGACGTGGATTTTCCTGCATCGGCATTCAAATTTATGCCCCACTGTCACGAAAAAAGGCACCCGCTGGGGGCGCCCTGATCGCGGCACAAGGGAAGCAAACGGGAGGCTAAGGCTCCGCTTCAGTTGGCCTGCCGCCGAAGGAAGGCGGGAATATCGACGCGTTCGCGATCTGTATCCTCGGACTCCGACTCGGTCGCCTGGACCGGACGGGGTGACAGGGCCGGATCCGCGGCACGGGGCCGGACCGGGGTTTCCTCCCGGCCCACCTGGCCAGTCATGCGGTGGATCAGGCTGTTGATGGTCAGACGGCTGTGACGCTCGGCCTCGCGGTGGCTGGGCTGCTGGGTCTGGATCATCGGCGGAGCCTTGGGCACGTTCTGAACCGCGGCCTGGAGACGGCGCAGCGCCTCGGGCGACGGATCGCCGGTGCGACGGCCCTGCCCATCGACGGTCGCGTCGATCTTCGGCTGACCATAGGGCGCTGTGCGGTTCACCGGGGCCGGCTGCGGAACCCGCGCGGGGGCGACGTCGGGTTCGGCAAAGAGCGACTGCCGCTCTTCCTCGATCGGGCGGTGGTCGGCGAAATGCGCCGCCGTCTGCTGGGGGGCGGCTGGCGCGCGGGGAGCCTGCGCCGCGGGGGCGACGGCGGCGGGCTCGGCGGTGGTACGACGCGGCAGCGGCATGTTATCGGCGCGGACGGCGGCGTCGATTCCGGTGGCAACGACTGAAACGCGCATCATTCCGGCCATTTCCGGGTCGAGCGTGGAGCCGACCATGATGTTGGCTTCCGGATCCACTTCCGACCGGATGCGGTTCGCGGCTTCGTCGAGTTCGAACAGGGTCAGGTCGGGACCGGCGGTGATGTTGATCAGGACGCCCTTTGCCCCCTTCAGGCTGATCTCGTCGAGAAGCGGGTTGGCGATCGCCTTCTCGGCGGCCTGGACGGCGCGATCCTCACCGGTTGCCTCGCCGGTACCCATCATCGCCTTGCCCATCTCGTTCATCACGGAGCGCACGTCGGCGAAGTCGAGGTTGATGATGCCAGGGCGAACCATCAGGTCCGTCACGCCCTTGACACCCTGATAGAGTACGTCGTCGGCCAGGGCGAAAGCCTCGGTGAAGGTGGTTTTTTCGTTCGCGAGGCGGAAGAGGTTCTGGTTCGGAATGATGATCAGCGTATCGACATGCTTCTGAAGCTCTTCGACACCGCTTTCGGCCTGCTTCATCCGGCGCGCGCCTTCGAACTGGAACGGCTTGGTCACGACGCCGACGGTCAGGACACCCATCTCGCGCGCGGCCTTGGCGATGATCGGCGCGGCGCCGGTCCCAGTCCCACCGCCCATGCCGGCGGTGATGAAGCACATATGGCAGCCGGACAGCTTCTCGACGATATCCTCGATGCTCTCCTCGGCGGCGGCGCCGACCTCGGGACGCGCACCGGCGCCGAGACCCTCGGTCACACGGGCGCCGAGCTGGAGTTTGTTGCCGGCGCGGGACTGCTGCAGAGCCTGGGCGTCGGTATTGGCGACGACGAACTCACAGCCTTCCAACATGTTCTCGATCATGTTGTTGACCGCGTTCCCCCCTGCGCCACCGACACCGATCACGGTGATGCGGGGACTGAGATCGTTCGTAACGGGGATACTGAGAGTCAATGCCATGTTGGTGTCCGCCTGTCCTGTTTACCGCTGCGACCGCGCCCCCGCGCGGAATTCTCAAGATTTGATTCGCAATCGTAGCGGATTAAACCGCTAGGGTCACGTAGATTCGAAAGTTTATCCCCAATATGTTGGTCAATGACACAAGATAAACGAGATTCTGCTTTCGTTAACACAACCTACCAGTTCTCCTTAAACCAACGAAAGGCCCTGCTCACGCGACGAGACCCGTGCCGATCCGCTGGCATTTCGAAATCCCAGCATTCGTCCTGTGGATGCGAGACATGCATCGCGAGGCCGACCGCCGTGGCAAAAGCCGTGCCCGTCGCCGACTGGGGCAACCCCTGAACCCGGAGCGGCTTGCCCACCCGGCACTGGCGACCGAGAATCCGCTGCGCGACCATCTCCAGACCGGGGATCTGCGCGCTTCCGCCGGTCAGGACGATCCGCTGACTCGGCAGATATTCGAAGCCGGAGGCATCGAGACGCGCACGCGCTTCCTCGAGGATCTCCTCGACCCGCGGCCGCATCACGCCGATCAGCTCCGAGCGGCTGATCTGGCGGCGGTCGTGATCCCAGTCCCCCAAAATGGATGGCAATTCGATCATGTCGCGGTCGTCCAACCCGGTCGCGACCAGGCCGCCATGCATGGTCTTCAAGCGTTCGGCATCCTGCATGGAGACCTGCAACCCCTGACAGATGTCCGAGGTCACATGCGCGCCGCCCATCCGCACCGCGTCGGCATAGATCATCTGGCGCCGCACGAAGATCGAAATCCCCGTCGCACCCGCGCCGATATCGATACAGGCCGCGCCCAGTTCCTGCTCGTCCTCCACCAGGCTGGCAAGGCCGCTGGCATAGGAGGAGACCACCACCCCGGCGAGTTCCAGATCGCAGCGCCGGATGCAGAGCAGCACATTGCGCAAGGGCGTCGCCCCGATCGCCAGGAGATGCATGTCCACGGCCAGGGTACGACCGATCTGCCCGCGCGGATCGGTCAGTCCGGTCCGGCTGTCGAGACAGAAATTCACCGGCAGCGCATGGATCGCTTCAAGGTCATGGCCGTAATCGGGGATCTCGCAGGCGGCCAGAACATGGCCAATATCTCGTTCCGCCACCGCGCCATTCAGAACCTCTGTTTCCCCTGTCAACCCATAAGACCGCGGACGCCCGCCAGAGAAACTCACGATTACGTGATCGACGCGCATATTCGCCATTTTCTGCGCGCCCTGGATGGCAGTCCGGATCGCCCGCTCGCATTCCTCCATCGAGGCGATTTCACCGAACGCGACCCCGCGGGAGCGGGTATTCGCCGCGCCGATCACCCGGAACGCGCCTTGCCGCAGAGTCGGGCGGGTATCGGGCGCCTCCTCGTCGTCCGGCACGAACTGAAGCACCAGACAGGCGATCTTGGCGGTTCCGATATCCAGCACGGCGATCACACCACGCTTCAAAGCCAGTTCACGCCGGGCCCGCATCGCTCTTTGTGCTTCGTAAAGCTCGCGCTTCATGCTTTCTCTCCCGCGACGGCGGCGCGAACACGCGCCAACTCACTATTTGCAAACTCGGTCAGCCGCACGGTCGGCCGCTGTGGATCGCGCATGTCGACGACGAGCAGATCCCGATCGAGCAACTTGTTCCTGGACTGGAGCACCATGACCCGACGCAGGGCGGCGCCCGGATCGACCTCTGGCAGCCGGATCACCTGGTCCCGGTCGAGCACCAGATCCCACCGCCGTTCCCCCACCCGGACGAGACCGCGAATCCGGTCGAGGATCGACTGAGCGTCACTCAGCAGGGACAAGGCCTCGGGCACGTTCCTTTCCGCGCCCGACCCCGCGATCAGGGGCAGATCCGTGCGACGCAGGCGGCTGTCGATTTCCGCCACACGGACGCCGCCCTGATCGAGCAGTTCGAGCCCGGTCTTCGTCCGCCAGACCACCACCGGGATACGCTCGATGGCGCGGATTTCGAGAACCCCGCTGGTCAGGGCCCGAACGGAGGCCCGTTGCACAGCGGCGAGCGCCTCGACCCGGGCGCGCACCGCGCCGACATCGACCTGGAGGGAACTGGCCGGCAGCGGAACGAAGGCCGCCACCCGGATCTGTTCGGCGAGATCGGCGGAAACACCGGGAATATCGATCCGGGTGATGGTGAACTGCGGCCGGTCGATGATGGCTTCGCGCAATTGTGCGAACCATTGCACCGCGCGCTCCTCGACATCGTATTGCACGAAGACGGTCCAGGCCGAGAGCACGAGGGCGAGCGCGGGCACGCCGAAATTCACCAGGCGCCGAAACCCTGGCCGCAGCCAGAGCCGGTTCCAGCGATACCTCAGGCGCGACGGAGCCGGATCGCGGCGCGCGGGCAGTTTGTTGCGCGATGGGACGACTACCGGGAGCAAGAGGCGTCCTCCACCATCCAGCGCACGAGGTCGCCAAAGGACATGCCGCGCCAGGCCGCCTGCTCCGGTGCGAGCGAGGTGGGAGTCATGCCCGGCTGGGTATTCACTTCCAGCAGATAGAGCCCGTCGAGACCCCGGCTCTCGTCCCAGCGGAAGTCGGTCCGGCTGACCCCCCTGCACCCCAGCGCCCGATGCGCGCGCCGGGCATAATTGAGACAGGCCTCGGTGATCTCGGGCGGCAGGTTGGCCGGAATGACGTGGCGCGACCCCCCCACCGAATATTTGGCGTGATAATCATACCAGCCCTCGGCGATGATGTCGGTGACGCCCAGCGGCTCGTCCCCCATCACGGCGGTGGTCAGCTCCCTGCCCGGGATGAACTCCTCGACCAGAACCGTGTCGGGCATGGTATCGGCGAGCCGGGCCGGGCCATTTGCCCCGGCCTGCACCAGATAGACACCGACGCTCGACCCTTCGTTCACCGGCTTCACGACATAGGGCGGCGCCATCGGATGGGCTTGCCGCGCCTCGTCGCGTCCCGCGATCAATCCGCGCGGCACCGGCAGGCCGGCCTGCGCCAGAACCAGCTTGGCCCGGGACTTGTCCATCGCAAGGGCCGAGGCCAGTACGCCGGAATGGGTATAGGGAATCTCCAGCCATTCGAGGATGCCCTGAACGCAGCCATCCTCGCCCCAGCGTCCATGCAGTGCGTTGAACACCACATCCGGACGGTCGGCGGCCAGGACCTGTGCCAGGTCCGGCCCCACGTCAATTTCGACGACGTCAAATCCCTCGTTCCGCAACGCAGCCGCGCACTCGCGACCCGACACAAGCGAAACCTCTCGCTCAGCCGACCGGCCGCCCTTTAGCACTGCGATACGGGCTGATGTCCTGCTCGACATACCCGCGCCTCATTTTGCTCGCCCCATGGCCTTCATGGCCTTGTTCGGGGTCGACGGAGCAGCCTTATGGTCGGCCGACCCGCATGATTTCCCACTCTAACGTTATTCCAAATGAATCCAAAACTCTTTTTCGCACCTCTTCGCCAAGTTTCTCAAGTTCGGAGGCCGTTGCACCCCCATTATTGATGAGAAAATTGGCATGCTTGGCGGACATCCGCGCATTGCCAAGACAAGCGCCCTTCATCCCGGCGTCTTCGATCAGTTTCCAGGCCTTGAGATCATGCACATCATCCGCCCGGCCGGTCGAGGAAAAGCCCGCCGGATTGCGGAACGTCGACCCCGCCGAACGCTCCCGCGTGGGCTGGCTGGCATCCCGTCTGGCGATCTGATCGGCCATCTTCGCCTCCAGCGCCGCCGGCTCCGCCCGCGGCCCGCGCAGGGCAACCTCGGTCAGGACCAGATCGGAGGGAAGCTCCGTCGCGCGATAGGCAAAGCGCATCTCCCGGGGCGTGAGGGTGACCACCTCTCCCCGACGCGTCACGCCCCGGGCCTCGACAAACACATCGGCGGTATAACTGCCATAGCAGCCCGCGTTCATCCGCGCCGCCCCGCCGATCGATCCGGGAATGGTGCGCAGGAAGGCGAGGTCGATTCCCGCCTCCGCCGCCTTGCGGGCGACATGGGCATCGAGCGCGGCCGCCCCGGCGATCACGATGTCGCCCTCGATCCGGATCGCATTGAAGCCCCGGCCGAGGCGAATCACCACGCCGTCCACGCCCCCGTCCCGTATGATCAGGTTGGAACCCACGCCCATCGGCAGAACCGGCACCGCCGGATCAAGCGCCGCGAGAAAAGCGGACAGGTCCGCCTCGTCCGCCGGTTGAAACAGCCAGTCCGCCGGTCCGCCAACCCGCAGCCAGGTCAAATCCGCCATCGGCCGCCGCGGCGTCAGAACCCCGCGCACGGGGGGCATCGACATATCGGTGATCTTGTCCATGCGCCTGCGCTACGACACCGGATCGGCGCTTGGCAAGCCGTTCCGGGGAATCAAACCAGGGGCGGCGCGTCCGTTTGAACCACGCAGCAGTTCCGTCCGGCCCGTTTCGCGGCATAGAGGCGACGATCCGCCTCCGCGAACCATTGCGCGGTGCTTTCGAACCTCGCGTCGCACTGGGCGGCGCCAAAACTCGCCGTGAAGTGGAGGTCGGGATAGTCCGGGATGGCCGCCGCCTCGATCACGGCCCGCAATCGCCGCAGAGCCTCGGCCGCCTCCGGCGCGCCCACTCCGGCCAGCAGCACACCGAATTCCTCGCCCCCCAGCCGGCCGATGCAATCCATCGCGCGCAATTCCTGGGCGCAGGCCGCGACGGTTGCCTTGAGCACCGCGTCGCCGACCGGATGACCGTAGGTGTCGTTGATCCCCTTGAACCGGTCGAGATCGAACACCGCCAGCACGGCCCGGTCGCCATGCCGCTTGTAGCGCGACAGTTCGATCCAGACCCGCTCCTCGAAGGCGCGGCGGGTCAGGACACCCGTCAATCCGTCACGGCTGGCGATGCGGCGCAGCTCCATCTGCTTGACGACGATATGCGCGAAGCGCCGGAGCAGGGTCGCCTCTTCCTCGGTAAAATCCCGGGGGGTGGTGTCGAGGACACAGAGCGCGCCCACGCTATAGCCATCCGGGGTCGTCAGGGGTATTCCCAGATAGCAGCGGCACGCGGCCTCGCCCGTCACCAGTGGACTGGAGGCAAAACGCGGGTCATTTTGGGCGTCCCGAACCGCGAGCCCTTCCGCGTTCTGGATCGTGTGATGACAAAAGGCCGCGTCGCGCGTGGTGCCCCCGGGCAGAGCCCCGAGACGGGACTTGAACCATTGCCGATCCGCGTCGATCAGCGATATCGCCGCCATCGAGGTTCCGAATATGGTCCGCACCAGCGCGGTGATCTCGTCGAAGTCGGACTCCGGCTCAGTGTCGAGGATTTCATACCGACGCAGCGCCGCCAGGCGACCGATCTCATCGACCGGACGTCCCCCTTGCGTCCCGTTCCTGGGTGTTTTCCTGATCTCGATCATTCGAGACCAGGGTTTGACAGCATGGATCGCTTATTTCGGGGCGCGACGACACTCGACTTCACGATCAATGATATCCCTGACGGCACTTTGCATCGTCGGGATCATGCCACCAAGAAATTTGTCAAAACATTAATTCCGCCGACAATGGGCTCAGCTTTGGGCAACCTTTGCGCGCGGGAGGAGGATGCGGGCCAAGGTTCCCGTGCCCGTGTCCCGACGACCGACCAGAAGTTCCCCCCCATGGCGGTGGATGATCCGCCGGGCGATGGCAAGGCCCATGCCCGCGCCCGTCCAGCCCCGGGTGGCACTCATGTCGTCCTGGAGAAAGGGCGTACCAAGGCCCGCGATAATCTTGTCGGAGATGCCCTCCCCCTCATCCGTGATTTCGATCCGCAGGACTCCGGCCTCCACGGCGGAAATGCGCACGGAAATGAGGCCCCCTTCGGCCGGAGTTGCCTTGATCGCATTTTCGATGATCGCGCCAATGGCACGGGCCAGACGAACAGGCTCTGCCCGGACCCGCGCATCCGGCACACTCTCGAACTGAACCCTCACACCGCTGTTGTCCCCGAGACTCTCCAGAAGGCTCAGGATGATCGGTTCCAACGCAGCCTCCTTTGCCGAGGCCGAGAGCGGGCGATCCGAATCGAGAAATTCAAGGGCGCCGTCGACAAGGCCCAGCAGAGTCCGGCCAGACTTGTGAATCGTCTCGGCATAGCTGCGGACCGTTTCGACCTTGAACTCCCTGGAGCGCAGCAGGATGTCCGCGAGCCCGATGATGGGGATCAGCGGCGTCCGAAGTTCATGCGACACCACGGCAAGGATTTCCGCCCGCAACCGGTCGGAGTTTGTCAGGGCCAATTCCAGCTGACTGCGCGCTGCCATGTCCGCGCGTCGCAGGCGTTCGCCCTCCGCCTCGGCGGCGAGCATCCGCTCGGAAAGTTCCGCGAGACGCGTCGCCCGGCTCCGCCGCTCCCAAGCCGAGGCCCCCGCCCGGCGCACCGCCTCGCCCACCTGCGCGGCCCGCAGCGGCTTGGTCAGGAAGTCGAAGATCTGGCCCCGGACGGCGCGCACGGCGTTTTCGGTCGTGGGATGACCAGTCACGATCACGACCTCCAGAGCCCGCGCTTCGTCGCGATTGGCCAGCAGGTCATCCGCGAGATCAAGACCGCCGCGACCGGGCATGTCGATATCGGTCACGACCACGCTGATCTCCGGCTCATCCCGGATCGCTTGCATCGCGGCGGAGGCGGAGACCGCGCCAATCACCCTGTAGCCCTGTCGGGTCAGCAAGGAGGATAGGGTCGCAAGCACCAGTTGGTCGTCATCCACGATAAGGATGGGAGCAGGCTCATCCGGCGGGGTACCGAGCCCACCCGCGGGCTCCGCCCAAACCCGATTTCCGTTGCTGCTCATCCGACCACACTCTTGCACCGCTTCCGGAGCGTTCTGTGTTGAGAAGTATCTTTGTCTCGCCAGGTACAAAACTCAACCTTTGGTTGATCCGTCTTGAAACGATCGATACTCCACCACTCCCGGCATTCCTGTTCTGACAACAAGGCACGCCCTTAAACGTTGCAATTTTCCAACGTAAGATCCAGTCGCAGAGCGACACTTTTCATCTGGAAAGCGAAAAATTTCACTTGATGGTTGAGTAATTGAATCAAGGAAGACCTCATTCCCGGCGCGCCCTAGCCCAGGCGCGCGCCCCGTCGCCCGGCCAGATCCGTGACGAATTGCCAGGCCACCCGACCCGACCGGCTGCCGCGCGTCTGGCTCCATTCGATCGCCTCGGCGCGCAACGCCTCATCGGAAATCGCAAGGCCATAGGCGTCGCAATACCCCCGGATCATGCGGAGAAAATCGTCCTGACCACAGGCATGAAATCCCAGCCAGAGGCCGAAACGGTCCGACAGCGAGACCTTTTCCTCGACCGCCTCGGACGGATTGACCGATGTCTGGCGTTCGTTCTCGATCAGGTCGCGCGGCATCAGGTGACGGCGATTGGACGTCGCATAGAGCACGACATTGTCCGGCCGGCCCTCGATCCCACCGTCGAGGACCGCCTTGAGGCTCTTGTAGTGGCTGTCATCCTTGTCGAAGCTGAGATCATCGCAGAACAACAGGAACCGGAACTCGGACCCGCGCAGGATGTGCAGCAGGCGACCGATGCTCGGCAAATCCTCGCGATGCAGTTCGATCAGCTTCAGCCCCGGCGCCACACGCGCGGCCTCCGCGTGGGCCGCCTTGACGAGGCTCGATTTCCCCATGCCACGCGCGCCCCAGAGCAGCACGTTGTTCGCAGGAAATCCCTTGGCAAACTGCAGCGTATTGGCGAGCAGCGTATCCCGCGCCCGGTCGACCCCCACCAGCAATCCGATCTCGACCCGCGAGACCCGGGCCACCGGATCCAGCCGGTCGGGATTGACCTGCCAGACATAGGCCTCCGCGCCCGACAGATCCGGCGCGGGCAGCGGCGGCGGGCTCATGCGCTCCAGCGCCGCGGCGATCCGCGCGAGGTCGGGAGAGGAGTCCGTCACCGCCCTATGCCTTTTCCGAGGATTCATCCGCTTCTTCGTCCTCGTCCCACAAACCTTGCGCGCGCAGTTCCGCCTCGCGTTTGCGTTCGAAGTAGCGCACCAGCAGAATGGAAATCTCGTAAAGCGGATAGATCGCGGCGAACAGGATCAATTGGGACATCATGTCCGGACCCGGCGTGACGAAGGCCGCGATGATCAGGCCGAGCACCACCGCGTATTTGCGAAATCCGCCCAGACCCTTTGCCGAAACGATACCCGCGAGCCCCAGAAGGGTCAGGAGGACCGGCAACTGGAAGCACATGCCAAAGGCGATGATGAACTTCATCGTCAGCGACAGATATTCGTCGATCGTCCCGAGATACTGAATCTGGACCGCATCGCCTCCCGTCTCCGGCGGCGAGCCGAACTGCTGGAAGCTGAGGAAGAAGTCATAGGCGAGCGGCATCACCACATAAAAGGCGAAGACACCGCCGAGGACGAACAGCACCGGCGAGGCGATGATGAAGGGGAGGAACGCCCGCTTCTCCTGGCGATAGAGCCCTGGCGCCACGAACCGCCAGAGTTGATAGGCAATGATCGGAAAGGCCAGAATGAACCCGGCGAAGATCGATATCCGGATCTGGGTCATGAAACCCTGCTGCAATCCGGTAAAGATCAGCTCCGGCTTCTGCCCATGCTCGACCAGCAGGCCATACACGGGCCTGGCCAGAAAATTGAAGATCCGGTCGGCCACCGTATAGGTGGCCAGCATCATGACCACGAAGGCCATCAGGGAATTGATCAGGCGGCTGCGCAGCTCCGCCAGATGCTCCATCAGCGGCGCGGTGGAATCGTCGATATCCTTGTCGGATCCCTTGCTCATGCCGCCGGATCCCGATCCGCGACCCTGGGCGCCGGAGCGTCCGGTCCGGGCGTCTTGTCCACCTCGGGCGCCTTGGTACCCTCGGGCGGAGTGATCCCCTTGTCCACCACCGGCGCGCCCGGATCGGGCGGATACTGCCCGGGCTGGGTCATGGTCTGTGCGAACTTGCGGGCCGAACCGCTGGCGGACTCCAGGGTATGGTCGATCGACCGCAGGCTCTTGGTCACCTCGCTCATCCCCGATTCATTCGCCGCCTGCTCCATCGACCTCTGGAACTCGCGCGCCATGCCGCGCGCCTTGCCCATGAAATTGCCGAATGTCCGGAACAGGGCCGGCAGATCCTTTGGACCAACCACGATCAGCGCGACGACGCCGATCAGGAACATTTCACCCCAGCCGATGTCAAACATGACGGATCAGACTTTTTCCTTCTCGGGGGTAATGTCGCGCGCGGCCTCGGCGGCGGCGGTCTTGTTGGCATTCTCCAACTCCTCCGCGCCCTCGCGCATCCCGCGCTTGAAGCTGGTGATCCCCTTGCCGACTTCGCCCATCAGGCCGGCGACCTTGCCGCGGCCAAAAAGCACCAGGACGACCACGGCGATCAGCAACAGACCACCGGGACCAATGTTGCTCAGCATGTTCTCTCTCCCTCTCGGACCGAGGGGCTCGCCCTCGGACAAGTGCCACACATATGGCCTCCGCCGGAGGACATCAAACCCCAAAAGACCGGCCCGCGCGCACTAAGCGGTGAAATAGGGGTTTGAAACGGTGCGTTGGTTAACGCATGGAAAGACGAAACACCGGTCCCGCCGCAGCGAGAGCCAGAGCGGCGTTCCAGGCCGGGGCAGAAAAACCCCCGGAATCGTCGCTCTCAGGCCGGATCCATCGTGATCCATGACCAGATCCACGATACTCTGGTTGCCGATGAACCGAGCCCGCGCCACCTTGCCCCGCGCGGGAACCCCGTCGCTCTCGGTCGGCAGGGGCCCATGCCCCGCCCGGTCGAGGTCGATCTTCAGGTGCTGGGGCCGTATCACAACTTCGACATCGGCATTGTCGGCGAGGCCCGGCGTCATGAACCGGCCAAACGGCGTCTCGATCTGGAAGTTCCGGACGACCCCGTGGATCACGTTCACGTCCGAAAAGAACATCGCCGCTTCCTTGTCGGCGGGGTTGCTGTAGATATTGTAGGGCGCGCCCCGCTGGACGATCCGCCCGCCCCGCATCAGGACGATCTGATCGGCCATGCGCATCGCCTCCTCCGGCTCGTGCGTCACCATCAGGACGGCGGTCCCCTCCTCCTTCAGGATATCCAGCGTCGCATCCCGGATCCCGTCGCGCAGCCGGTTGTCGAGGCCGGAAAACGGCTCGTCCATCAAGAGGATTCGCGGACGCGGTGCCAAGGCCCGGGCCAGCGCCACCCGCTGCTGCTCGCCCCCGGACAACTGGTGCGGATATTTGCGTCCATGCCGCGAGAGCCCGACCCGTTCCAGCAAAACGCCCACCCGCTCGGCCTTGGCCGCCGCCGTCCCGCTCAGACCGAACGCGACATTCTCGGTCACCCGCAGATGGGGGAACAAAGCGAAATCCTGAAAGATCAGCCCGATCGACCGTTGCTCGGGGGGCAGATGCAGCCCCGGACCCGACACCGGCCGCCCGTCGATCAGGACCTGCCCCCGCGCCTGACGCTCCACGCCCGCCGCGATGCGCAACAGGGTGGACTTGCCGCAGCCGGAGGGCCCGAGCAGACAGGTCAGATCCCCCGCCATCAGATCGAGCGACACATCCTCAAGGACCGGCACACCGCCATAGGAATGACCGATCGCATCCAGCGTCAACCGAAGCGCCGTGCTTTCGAGAGAGAAATCCTTCACGCGACCTGGCCCTCAAATCCGATCAAATCCATCAGGATTGAATCCCCTACCAATCCCGGGGCCGATCGGCAAGGCTTCACAGCGTGGAGTTGAAGGCGCCTCCGTCGAGCAGGATATTCTGTCCCACGATGAACCCGGCATGGACCGAGCACAGAAATGCGCAGGTCGCGCCGAATTCCTCCGGGGTGCCATAGCGCCGGGCCGGGATCGTCGCCGCGCGTTGCGCCCGCGCCTCCTCCATGCTGATGCCGGCCCGTTTGGCCACCGGCGCATCGAGCGACTCGGCGCGGTCGGTGGCATGGATGCCGGGCAGCAGATTGTTGATGGTCACGCCCGCCTCCGCGACCTGCCGGCTGGTGCCCGCGACAAATCCGGTCAATCCGGCCCGCGCGCTGTTGGACAGGCCCAGTTGCCCGATCGGCGATTTCACCGACTGCGAGGTGATGTTGATCACCCGGCCCCAACCCTTCGCCATCATCCCCGGCAGGACCGCCTGCATCATCGCGATCGGCGTCAGCATGTTGGCCTCCAGCGCCTTGAGGAAATCCTCGCGGCTCCAGTCCGACCAGATCCCCGGCGGCGGCCCGCCCGCGTTGTTCACCAGGATATCCGCGCCCTCGCCCGCCGCCAGCACCGCCGCGCGGCCCTCGGCCGTCGTGATATCGGCGGCGACCGCCGTCACCTTGACGCCATGGCGCTCCCGGATCGCCCGCGCCGTCGCCTCCAGCGCCTCCGCGCCCCGGGCATTCAACACCAGATCCACCCCCGCCCCGGCCAATGCCTCGGCGCAGCCGCGTCCCAGCCCCTTCGAGCCGGCGCAGACAATGGCCAGCTTGCCGCTAATTCCCAGATCCATCCGTCTCTCCCTTGGTCAGCGCCGCGAGAATCGGCTCCCATTGCGCCCGCATCGTGACAAAACTGCGCTGGGGCCGGTCGAACACCGACAGGCCCTGCTCCGCCAGATCCGGATAGGCCGCCCGGTCCGAAATCCAGGCGAGCGGCGCCATCCCCAGATCGTCGAAAAACGCCTGAAGCCGCGCGGTGGACTTTCCCGCCGCGCGCACCCGGTTCGCCACCAGATGCAAACGGACCCGCCCCTTGCGCACCCGCTTGATCTCCTCGATCTCCTTCAGAAACCGCCGCGTGCTGTCGGAATCGAACGACGAGGGCTGGACCGGGGAAATCACCGCCTCCGCCTCGGCGATCAGCGCCTCGGCACGCGATCCGCCCAGCGCGCCCGGCGCGTCGATCACCAGCCAGTCGAGCTTCTTCGGAGCCTCGCCCACCTCCGAAGGATTGGTCCAGTCCAGGGCCCGGATCGGCAATGCCGCCTCGGGCCGCGCCTTCAACCAGCGCAGCGCCGATTTCTGGCGATCCGAATCCGCGAGACCGACCGCCAGGCCCCGTTGCGCCAGAGCCGCCGCCAGGGTCACCGCCACCATGGTCTTGCCGCAACCGCCTTTGCGATTTGCGATCAGAACGGTCTTCATGACACCCCCCCGTTTTGTCGCGCAGGTTACGGGCATCCCAGCCAGACGCAACCCGTTCCGAACCGATCCCTGGGAAAAATAGTTGACGGGGAAACTTGTCCCATATAGTTTCCCTGGAAACCATGCGGGGTGACAATGGCACAACCGGTTTCCAGTCTGCGCAGTCACCTCGGCTATTGGCTGCGCATGGTCTCGAACGCCGTCTCCGGCGGTTTTGCCCGCAAGGTCGAGGCGGAGGGGGTCACGGTCGCGGAATGGGTCCTCCTGCGGCATCTCCATGATGGGGAGCGCATGGCCCCCTCGGTTCTGGCGGATCGGATGGGGATGACCCGCGGCGCGATTTCCAAGATCGCCGACCGGCTGCTCGACAGGGCCCTGATCGAGCGGCGGGACAACAGCGCGGACCGGCGGGCCCATACCCTTGCCCTCACCGACGCGGGCCGGTCGCTGGTCCCCCGCCTCGCGGAACTGGCCGACCGCAACGACGCCGAATTTTTCGAAGCCCTGTCCCCGGACGAACGGCAGGAACTGGCCCGGCTCCTGCGCAAGATCGTCCAGGCCCGGCAACTGACCACGACCCCGATCGACTGACCCCCCATCGCTCAAGGGAGATCCCCATGGATGCGCATCGCCTTTCCGTTGCCCGGTCTTGCCTGACCGCGGCCCATGACAGGACCATGTCCTTCCCCGAAATCGTCGGCACCCTGACCGCGTCCGGTTTCGAGGGCTATCTGGTGGATTATCGCCGCGACACCTCCACCTATTTCCTGCCGAACGGGGACAGTGTCACCCTCCCCAACCCGGCCTCGCGGGGCGCCGTCGCCGCCGATTTCGACGGCCAGGGCATCGCCGCCCAGGTCAAATGGGCGCAGGCCGATCCGGCCGATTACTCCTATGCCGCCTTCAGTGAAAACGTCAAAGCCCGGGGCTGCGCCGGATATCTCGTCTCCTTCCTCGGCCGCCGCGTCCTCTATTATGGGCGCACCGCCGAAACCCATGTCGAGCTGTTCCCGCAATAGGATAATCCTGTTATTCGACTATCCCCCGCGATCTGGCGCGACAGATCCCACCTTCGTTCCGGAGACTCATGATGGCGCAACTCATCCAGCTGGTCCTGTCAAACATCCCCGCCCTCATGTTCGTCGCCGCGATCCTGATCGCGGCGCTCCGGCGGGACGGCCGCCCGCTCGCCGTTCGGCTTCTGGACTGGATGCTGCTGCTGGCCGTTGGCGCACAGGGCGTCTGGGCCGGTGTGTTTCACGTCCTGTTCCCCGAAATCGCGGCCCGCTCGATCGGATGGCAGGTCAGCCCGTTCCAGTTCGAAGTGGGTGTCGCCGATATGGCGATCGGTCTCGTCGCAATCGCCGCGTTCTGGAAAGACCTCTCCTTCAAATCCGCCGTCGTGTCCTACATCACCCTCTTTAATATCGGCGTCGCAATCGGCCACTTCCGTCAGGCTTACGCAGGCGACACCGCCGCCAACAATTTCGGGCTTCTGCTCGTCTTGACCCTGATCCAGATCGTGCTTCTGCCCGTCCTGCTCTGGATCGTCTCGCACAAGCACCGGAGCACCCCGCGGAGGATCTGACGCATCCCCCCGCGGCTCCGGCTTCGCCAAAATCAGGAGCGGACAGGGTCGATCTTAAGCAATCGAACCTCTCCATCCTTGTGATTTGCTCCCAAAACACTATTCATGCCGGTTTCGCCGATCCGATTCCGACGGCGCGCGCCCAGCCCCTGGTGTCCCCGATGTATGACCTTCAGACCCTCGTTCTCTTCGCCGGAACCCTTGCCCTGATCGCGGGCACGCCCGGTCCCTCGGTCGCGGCCCTGATCGCGCGCGTCCTGTCCGGCGGCGCCCGCTCGGTCCTGCCCTTCCTCGCGGCCATGTGGGTCGGCGAGGCGATCTGGCTCACCTGCGCGGTGCTCGGTCTCGCGGTGCTGGCCCAGAGCTTCCAGACCGCCTTCGCCCTGCTCAAATGGGCGGGCATCGCCTATCTGGCCTTCCTCGCCTGGAAGATGTGGACCGCCCCCGTGGGCGAAGAGGACGATCTGCCCCGCGCCCGGTCCCCCTGGCGGCTCTTCGCCGCCGGTCTCGCCGTCACCTTGGGCAATCCCAAGATCATGATCTTCTATTTCGCCCTCCTGCCCTCGATCCTCGACCTGTCGGCGGTCAGCTTCGGCGGCTGGCTCGAACTGACGCTGGTCATGGTGGCGACCCTGATCGTCATGGATCTCTTCTGGGTGTTCGCCGCGCACAAGGCACGGGCGTTCCTGCGCACTCCGCTGGCGCGCAGGCGGGCCAACCGTCTGTCCGCGGGCCTGATGGCGGGCGCGGCCACGGCGATGGCCGTCAAGTAAACATTCCACCCCCATGTACGACGCCCAGACGCTTCTTCTCTTCGGCATGGCGCTGGCTTTCTCGGCCGGCGCGCCGGGTCCCGCCGTCGCGGCCCTGGTGGCGCGCGTGGTCTCGGGGGGGCCGCGGTCGATCCTGCCGTTTCTGGTGGCGATGTGGATCGGCGAGGCGATCTGGCTCGCCTGCGCGGTGCTCGGTCTCGCGGTGCTGGCCCAGAGCTTCCAGACGGCGTTTTCCCTGCTGAAATGGATCGGCATCGGCTATCTGTTCTATCTCGCCTGGAAGACATGGTCGGCGCCGGTCACCGAGACGGCCCTTCCGGTCGCCGATTCTCCGACACGGATGTTCGTGGCGGGCCTGACCCTCGCGCTCGGCAGCCCGGAGATCATGCTGTTCTATGTCGCCCTGCTTCCGTCGATCCTCGATCTTTCCTCGGTCACCTTCGCCGGATGGGCGGAACTGACCCTGGTGATGGCCGCGGTCCTGATCGCCCTCGACCTGACCTGGGTTCTGATCGCAAGCCAGGCCCGGCGCCTGTTCCGGACCGCCGTCGCCCGCCGCCGCGCCAATCGCCTCTCCGCCGGGATGATGATGCTCGCGGCCACCGCCATGGCCACGCGATAAAAACAGGCCGTTCCGTTTAATTCAATAATATCATAATCTTACAGCCGCGCCAAACGCGGACAGGTTTTCGGGCGCGGGATGCTCTTCCCTCCGGCGGCCGCGACCGTTATATGCGCCCCATGTCAGACCAGAGCTCCAACCTCCCCGCCCTGCCGCCGGAAATCGCCCGGCGCCGGACCTTTGCCATCATCAGCCACCCGGACGCGGGCAAGACCACGCTGACCGAGAAGTTCCTGCTCTATGGGGGCGCGATCCAGCTCGCGGGTCAGGTCCGGGCCAAGGGCGAGGCCCGCCGCACCCGGTCGGACTTCATGAAGATGGAACAGGACCGCGGGATTTCGGTCTCCGCCTCGGCCATGTCCTTTCCGTTCCGGGACTGGTGGTTCAATCTGGTGGACACGCCCGGCCACTCCGATTTTTCGGAGGACACCTATCGCACCCTGACCGCCGTCGATGCCGCGATCATGGTGATCGACGGGGCCAAGGGGGTGGAGAGCCAGACCCGCAAGCTCTTCGAGGTCTGTCGGCTGCGCGACCTTCCGATCGTGACCTTCTGCAACAAGATGGACCGCGAGGCCCGCGACACGTTCGAGATCATCGACGAGATCCAGCGCGAGCTTCAGCTCGACGTCTGCCCCGCCTCCTGGCCGATCGGGATGGGGCGCGAGTTTCTCGGCTGCTATGACATGATCGGCGACCGGTTGGAGCTGATGGACCGCGCCGACCGCAACAAGCGGGCCGAGAGCATCCGGATGGAGGGTCTCGACGACCCCCGCATGGAGGATCATATCCCGGCGGACCTGCTCGCGACCCTGCGCGAGGAGGTGGCGATGGCGCGGGAGCTGCTGCCCGCCTTCGATCACAAGGCGATGCTGGACGGCAATCTCTCTCCGATCTGGTTCGGATCGGCGATCAATTCCTTCGGGGTTCAGGAACTGATGTCCGGCATCGGCCGCTACGGTCCCCCGCCGCAGGTCCGCCCGGCGGAATCCCGCGGTGTCGGCCCATGGGAGGACGCGGTGACCGGCTTCGTCTTCAAGGTCCAGGCCAACATGGACCCCAAGCACCGCGACCGGGTCGCCTTCGTCCGCCTCTGCTCCGGCCATTTCCAGCGGGGGATGAAGCTGAACCATGTGCGGACCTCGAAACCGATGGCGATCGCCAATCCGGTGATGTTCCTCGCCGCCGACCGGGAACTCGCCGAGGACGCCTGGGCCGGGGATATCATCGGCATCCCCAACCATGGCCAGTTGCGGATCGGCGATGCCCTGACCGAAGGCGAGGCACTGCGATTCACCGGCATCCCCTCCTTTGCCCCGGAGCTGCTCCAGACGGTGCGGGCGGGCGATCCGATGAAGGCGAAGCATCTGGAAAAGGCCCTGATGCAATTCGCCGAGGAAGGCGCCTCGAAGGTGTTCAAGCCGAGCTTCGGGTCCGGCTGGATCGTCGGCGTGGTCGGCCCCCTGCAGTTCGACGTGCTGGCGAGCCGGATCGAGATCGAATACGGGCTGCCGGTGCGGTTCGAGCCGACGCAGTTCACCTCCGCCCGCTGGATCTCGGGGCCGAAAGACAAGATCGAGGCCTTTGTGAAGGCCAACAAGGGCCACATGGCCGAGGACCATGACGGCGATCCGGTCTATATGACCCGTCTTCAGTGGGACATCGACCGGGTGGGGCGGGATTATCCGGATATTCGGCTGACCGCGACCAAGGACATGATGGTCTGACCCCGGCGGGCCGGGACCCGCCAGAGGCGGATCCCTGCGCCCTCAGCGACGGTTCCAGATCGTCGGATCGACGCCTTTGGACAATTCGGGGAACTGGGCAATATCGAGAACGGGTTCCTTGCCCTGCCTGCGCTGGTCGAAATAGTCCTTGGTCAGCTTCACCACGGTCCCCGAGAGGGCGACGACGGCAATCAGATTGATCGTGGCCATCAATCCCATCGAGGCATCGGCGATATCGAACACGGTCGCCACGGCCTGAAGCGACCCCCACACCACCATCACCAGAACCGCGACCCGCAGGATCAGTAGGCCCGCCGCGTTCCCCACACCCAGAAATGCGAGGGCCATTTCGGAATAGGAATAGTTCCCGATGATCGAGGTGAAGGCAAAAAAGAAGATCGCGACCGCGATGAAGTAACCGCCGGCGCCGCCGATATGATGGACCATCGCGGCCTGGGTCAGTTGGGTTCCAGTCAGATTGGTGCCGTTGAGATAGGTTTCCGACAAGAGGATCATCAGCGCGGTACAGGTGCAGACCACGATCGTGTCGATGAAGACACCCAAGGACTGCACAAAGCCCTGACTGGACGGATGATGCGGGACCGGAGTCGCCGCCGCGGCGATGTTCGGAGCGGACCCCATGCCCGCCTCGTTCGAAAAGAGGCCACGCTTCACGCCATTCAGCATGGCGGCGGCGATCCCGCCGGTCACTCCACCCGCCGCCTCCTGAAATCCGAACGCACTGCCGATGATATGCGCCAGCATGGAGGGAACGAGAGTCAGATTGGTCAGGAGCACATAGAGCGCCACCAGCAGATAGATGCCCGCCATGAACGGCACGACATATTCGGCCACGGTGGCAATCTTGCGGATGCCTCCAAAAATCACGGCCGCGCTGATCGCTGCGATCACAAGTCCTGTGACAAGGCGCGGCAGGCCAAAAGCGCCCGCCATGGCCTCTGCGATCGAATTGGCCTGGACCGCGTTGAAGACCAGTCCGAAGGACAGAATCAGACAGACGGAGAACACGGAGCCGAGCCAAGGCAGGCCCAGTCCCCTGGAAATGTAGAAGGCCGGACCGCCGCGATAGACGGCGCCCTCCCCGCCCTTGACCTTGTAGAGCTGCGCGAGCGTGGATTCGGAGTAGGCCGTCGCCATGCCCACCAACGCTACCATCCACATCCAGAAGATCGCGCCAGGCCCACCCAGTGACAGGGCAACCGCCACGCCTGCGATATTGCCGGTGCCGACGCGGCTGGCGAGGCTCGTGCACAGGGCCTGAAACGGCGATATGCCCCCCGCGTCGGTCGAAGGCGCCCGCAGGACGACCCGAAACATTTCCCTGAAATGGACGATCTGCTGAAATCCAAGACGGATCGTGAAATACAGACCCACCGCCAGCAATCCATAAATCAGAACATAGCCCCAGAACACCGTGTTCAGAAAACCCACGATCGCGTTCATCATGTCCCCCCAGACTTTCCCTGTCGTCAAGTTTAGGCATATTCGCGTTAACCCTGTCCACGGCGATGCCACAGGCAAACCCGCGGGACAAACCCATTGCGCCGTTACGGACCGCTGCTTAAGGTTTCGCGCTGCAACACACGAGGAGTGGTCGGGGTGGAAATCAGTCGTATTGGCATCATTGGCGCCGGACAGATGGGGAACGGGATCGTTCATGTCTGCGCTCTCGCCGGATATGAGGTCTTCCTCCACGATGTCTCGGACTCGGCGCTCAATGCCGCGCCGGGGATCATCGGCGGCAACATGGACCGCCAGGTCTCCCGCGGAAAGATCACGCAGGAGGAGCGCGACGCCGCGATGGCGCGGATCAACCTGTCCCCCGACATCGCGGGCCTCGGGCCGATGGACCTGATCATCGAAGCCGCGACGGAAAAGGAGCCCCTGAAACATCGGATCTTCGCGGATTTGAAGCCTCATCTGGCGCCGCATACGATCCTGACCTCGAACACCTCCTCGATTTCGATCACGCGCCTCGCCTCCGGAACCGACCGACCGGAACGGTTCATGGGCCTGCATTTCATGAACCCGGTTCCGGTCATGCAACTCGTCGAACTGATCCGCGGCATCGCAACCGACGAGGCAACCTACAATACGCTGACCGGCGTGGTGGATCGCCTGGGCAAGATCTACTCAAGCTCCGAGGATTTTCCCGCCTTCATCGTCAACCGCATCCTGATGCCGATGATCAACGAAGCGGTCTATACCCTCTATGAGGGCGTCGGTTCGGTCGAGAGCATCGATACTTCCTTGAAACTCGGCGCCAACCATCCGATGGGACCGCTCGCGCTCGCCGACTTCATCGGGCTCGACACCTGTCTTGCGATCATGAACGTGCTTCATGACGGACTGGCCGACAGCAAATATCGCCCCTGTCCGCTGCTGGTGAAATATGTCGAGGCGGGCTGGCTGGGCCGCAAGACCAAGCGCGGCTTCTATGACTATCGTGGCGAGGTTCCGATCCCGACCCGCTGAACAGTGGTCCCGGTCAATTCGAAACCGGCCTGACCGAGCGACACACCATTGACGAAGACCTCCACGGCATGGGTTCCATCGTGATAGGTCCGCGTGGTGATCGGCCGGATCGGATGCTTTCGGCACAGGGAGAGGGCCTGACCCGGCGCCAGGGTCGGCATCTGCCACTTGAAGACCTTTGGCGTGGTCTTGCCGTTCGCCTTCACGTGGTGGATTGCGTAATCGAGAACCAGCCGCTGCGTCTCTGTCCCCTCCGCCTCCAGATCGATCTCGAAGACCAGCGCCTCACCGAACCGCACTTGCGGCGTGACGACCGCGATACGCCGGAGCAGGATCCGGGGCGCTGCGAACCCGAGTGCCGCGAGCGTCCCCGCATGACCCTGCTTCACCAGCGTCCGACAGGCGTGCGACACCAGCCGCCGCCGATCGTCGGTCGCATCCCTCAACCAGTCCGCCGCGAGCTCTGCGATGAGGTCCGGATGGTCCTTGGCCATGTCATTGAGGCTGTTCGCCACAGATCGACGCACATACTCCGACGGATCATCCCGCAACAGTTCCAGCAAGGCGATGACCGACGCTGGTTCCTCCACAAAGGGCCTGAGGCGTATCCCCCAAGGCAGGCGGGGCCGCGACCCTTCCGACGCGAGGCGGCGCAGGTGAGGGTTGTCACTGAGCGCCCAGTCCCGCATCCGCGCAAGCGTCCGCTCCGGTTCGGCCAACAGCAACGGGCGGATCGCATATTCCGCCGTAAGGCGCTTGGTCATTTCCCCCAGGAGATCGAGCGCCAGGTCGAGGTGGCCAAGACCCCGCGCCGCGACATAATCGGCCATTGGCATGATCGCCCAACCCCGGATCCCCGCCTGATCCATCACCATCTCGGACAATGCGCTTTGTTCCTCGGGGTGCAGGGACGCCCACAGGATGGCGGCGGCCGCGGGAAAATCGGCCGGCAGGAACAGCGTCAAGGCTTCGGTGATCCGCGCGGACCGCTGCCGCAGCTCCAGCCGGTCCAGCTCGGCGCAGACGAATGACACGAACCCGGCGCGGTCAAAATCGGGGGCGGAGCGGGCGAGATGGTCGGCCATCTGTCCGACCAGGGTCGCGTTGAGGAGGTTCTTGAAGGGTTCGGCCATGGGCAAGCACATTTATCCGAGGGTTTGCACGAAACTGTGCGGTACGAGATCAGATCCAAGGTCTATAGCTGTCGGATCGCGGACATCATGACGGAGAGGATCATGTTCAAGATCATCGCGCTGGCTCTCGCACTTCTGCCCTGCGCCGCGTCGGCCGCGCAATGGAAACTGGATCCGGCCACCACGGTGACGGTGGACGTCGGATGGCATGGATCGACGGTCAAGGTCAATTTCCCGACCGTGTCGGGGGATGTGGAGTTCGACCAGAACAAGGTCGAGACCGCCAAGGCCAAGGTCATGGTCGCCACGACGGATGCGACCACCGGCGTTGGGCTGGTGGACGATCTGGTGCGAAGCGCCGACTATCTCGGTGCCGGTCAGTATCCTGAAATCACCTTCCAGCTCGACAAGCTGAAACAGACCTCGAAGAGCACGGCGGATGTGACGGGCCGGATCACGATGCGCGGCGTCACCAAGCCCGCCCGTTTCAATGCGACCGTCTTCAAGTTCGGTCCATCCTCCTCGGATCCCGACAAATTCGAGGCGGGGTTTGATCTGACCGGCGAGATCGACCGGACACAGTTCGGGTCGACCGGCGGTTTGCCCGATGTCGCCGCCGTCCTGCCCGTGCAAATTCACCTGCTGATGTCTTCGAAATAACATGCGAGCCTGGAATTCGGCGGTGCGATGGGGATGGGTCGCCCGATCGCTGCATTGGAGCATGGCCGCGCTGATCTTGTTCCTGCTCTGCCTTGGCGTCTACATGACCTGGTTCCAGACCGATCTGGTCAAGGCATTTCCGCTGTTCCAGTTACACAAGAGCTGGGGCTTCGTGGTCTTTTGCCTGGCGGTCGCGCGGGTGATCTGGCGCCTGGTCGACCGGACCAGCCCGGCGGAGCCGGCGTCGATGCCGCGCTGGCAGGTCGTCGCGGCGAAGGCGACCCACGGGATGCTCTATCTGCTGATCTTCGTGATGCCGATCTCGGGATGGATCATGGCCTCGGCCTCGCCGACCCAGGATCTGCTCGGGATCCAGAACATGGTCTTCGGCCTGTTCGCCATGCCTGACCCTTTCGTGCCGGGGGTTCAGGCCATCGAGGATGGCGCCCGCTCGGTGCATCAGGCCTCGGCGATTCTCCTGACGCTGATCCTGCTCCTGCACGTCGGCGCGGCGCTCAAACATGCGTTCATTGACCGCGACGATGTCCTGACCCGCATGACATGGGGATAGACCGGCAAGCGCCGAAAAGGCGGCGGGTTCAGGCCCCGCCGCCATCATAGTTTCACATCGGCTCGGCGACCGAGGTCCCCTTGGCGCGGCTCGCCATGAACTGATCGAACTCGGCCTGATCCTTCGCCGCGCGAAGCTGGTCGAGGAAGCTGGTGAAGGCGGCCCGCTCTTCCTCCAGCCGTTTCAGGGTTTCCTCGCGATAGGAATCAAAGGCCGTGTTGCCGGTCCGCCCAAAATCGCGAGTGCGGTATTGACCGCCGCGGCGGCCCCAGGAATTGCAGTTCATGCGTTTGCTCCACAGGATGTAAAAGAGGAAGGCAAGGCCGACGGGCCAGAACAGGATGAAGCCAAGAACCATGGCGACGATCCAGGCGGGGCGCCCTCTGGCGTCCAGCCAGTCACGCGCACGGGCAAGTCCGGACCTCACACGTCCGGGCCACGACCCTCTCGGCTCCGACCATGGTCGTTCTGACCATTCGTGGGCGGTATGCATCAGGCGCTCCTTTCCGCTTTGATGTTAATGTTACTTACATTCACATAATTGGGCGAAGAGGGTCCGCGCTTCAAGAGGAAGGATGCAATATTCCCAAGTGGCGCACCGGTTCCGTGTCAGAACGGAATGAGCCCGAGGCCACGCAGATAGATCGCCGTTCCTGATTCCAGCATCTCGTCGGCGGAATAAGGCGCGCGGCCGCCCGGTCGGCCGCGCGCGAACAATTCCACGACACCATGGCTGAGCGCCCAGATATGGTTCGCTACCATGGTCGCCGGTGGACGCCGCTCGGGCGGAAGCTGCGCCGCGAGCCGCTCGGCCGCCTGCACCAGAACCGACATGGCCCGGTCGGCGGCGAGGGAAAGATCGGGGCTGGCGGTAATCGTCACCCCGGATTCGAACATGGCGATATAATGCCCGGGGTTGGACCGCGCAAAATTCAGATAGGCCCGCCCCGCAGCGGCAAAGGCCGAGAGCGGCGACGGTCGTCCCTCGTTGAACGCGCGCTCCAGTTGCTCGCCAAAGATCACGAAGCCCTGCCGGGCAACCTCGGCGATCAGATCCTCCCGGTTGCGGAAATGGCGATAGGGAGCGGCGGCGCTGACCCCGGCGAGGCGCGCCGCCTCGGCGAGCGTGAATCCAAGCGGACCCTTTTCCTCGACCAGGGAAAGCGTCGCCTCGACGAGCGCTTGGCGCAAGTTCCCATGGTGATAGCTCTTGCGCGGTTCTTTTTCACTGTCGGACATGGGGCGTGATCTATCGCTCCGATCTCCGGGGGACAACCACGGCCCCGCGGCGCACCCATATGTCCTTTAAAGCGATTTTCAATCGAACGGCTTCATTCGATGACCAAAGAGGCGCGTGAACTCAAATGGATGGAGTGATGGACGTGAGCCAATGCGAACGGAAACCGCTCCAGGGCCCCGATCGCCGGATCAGGAGCTTTCGCCAAAGAGGCCGCCCACAAGATCCTTGAGGGCCGCCGCGAGCTCTTCCGATTCGTTGCCCTCCACCTTGACGTCGATGGTGGTGCCCTTGGCCGCCGCCAGCATCATCAGTCCCATGATGCTGTCGCCGGAAACATCCATGCCATCGCGTGACACCAGAGCCCGGGCATCGAATCTCTCGACGGTTTCCACGAATTTCGCCGAAGCGCGGGCGTGGAGGCCCTTGTCATTCTCTATGAGCAGAGTGAATTGCATTCCGCCCCCAGGCTTTTTCCGCGCTCAGATCGGGAACGGCGAGCTGTCCGGACCGAAACCGGAATTCCGGCTGTCGACATAATTGATGTATTTCCGTCCCGCCGTCAGCGCGCAGGCACAGGCATCGTTCAATGACATGCGTCGCGCCTTTGCCAGTTTCACCAACAGCGGCAGATTCGCTCCATAGAGGACCGCTCTGCCGGTATTCTTGCAGGCCCCGACCGCGAGATTGGAAGGCGTGCTGCCGAACATGTCGGTCACGACCACTACCCCCTGCCCCTCGTCCACCGAAGCCGCGGCCGCCGCGATCTCGGCCTGCTTGGTGGTACAGTCATCGTCTGGTCCAATGGAAACCGCGACTGTCCCTGGATGTTTTCCCACTACATGCTCCATCGCCGCGAGATATTCTCCCGCCAGGCCGCCGTGGGCGACTATAACAATTCCGATCACGCTACACCCATCCCCAAACCCGGAAGCGCGCCCTCTGAAGCGGGCTTCAGGTCCCTGTGCCGAATAGACACCTGCCATCCATCGTCCGCAAGCGTTTTTGCCAACGCTTCGACAAGAACGACGGACCGGTGCTTGCCCCCCGTGCATCCCAGCCCGAGGCCGAAATAGCTCTTTCCCTCTGCCTTGTATGCCGGCAACAGAAAGCGAAGCAGGTCCACCAGCCGGTCATAGAATGGACCATATGCCGCGTCCGCGGCCACGAACGCGGCCACATCCGGGTCGCGTCCGTCCTTGGGGCGAAGACCCTCGTCCCAGTGAGGATTCCTCAGGAAACGCACGTCTATCACCATGTCAATTCCTCTGGGCGTTCCCCGCTTGTAGGAGAACGACTGAAGCGAAACAGCCAGACCGCCCCGTTTTTCTTCCTTGCCAAAGAGCCGCTGCATCTCCGCGCGCAACTCGTGTGGCGACATCGGGCTCGTATCGATCAGAACGTCGGCGGCCAGACGCAGGGGTTCGAGCAACCGCACCTCCCGCTCGATTCCGACCTGCGGCGTCTCGTTCGGGCTGAGCGGGTGCCGACGGCGCGTTTCGCTGTAGCGCCGGATCAGGGTACCCGCGTCGCAGTCCAGATAGACGAGAATCGGCGCCCGCCCGGCCAGCCCCGCCACCTCGCTCAATGTGCTCATCAACCGCTCGATGCCGAACTCACGGTTCCGCGGATCCACTCCGACCACCACGGGGCGCTCCAGCGCGGGTCCGGAGAGAAGCCGCGGCATGAAGGAAAGAGGCAGATTGTCGATCGCTTCGAATCCGAGATCCTCGAGCGCCCGGATCGCCGTCGTTCGCCCCGCCCCGGCGGGCCCCGTCATTATAACGATATCCTGCCCCGACAAGTCGCATTCTTGCATCGGGCGATTGACTTCGGTCACTTTGCGCCTGCTCTTGAACATCGACCCGGCCCAAACTCACGCCGGAACACGACGCCCGTTCTGCAACAAAAACATCAACGCTCGATCAATATTTGGAACATCCCGTCCAAAAATCAATTCCAATGATACCTCCAATTCGCTGAATATTCGCAGCTGTGGCATTCGTGCCGCGGGTGCGAAATCAAGATCGACGGATAGCACCAGGACGGCTTCCGGAATATAGGGAGCGCGCATCAAACCGACATCCCGCGCCTCGATCAATCCCGCGATTGTGTCCGGCGGCGAGGCCACCAATGCCTCGCCCCGGCGCGTAATGATGACCCGATCATCCGACACCAGGGTGGCTCCCAGGCCGATCAGCCGCATCGCGAGGCCGGACTTTCCCGCTCCCGATTTCCCCAGGATCAACAGACCCCGCCCCGAGACGGCCACCGCCGAGGCATGGAGAATCACCGGGCGCGAGACAGGGCTCATGCGTTGACCCTCAGCCATGCTGCGACGCAGCATGTTCTTTCCTGCTTGAGCGAAAGCAAGCGAACATGCATTTCAACATCCAAAAACAATCCAAAGAGCCTTTCATGACCCTAATATGACGTTAACCATCACAATCCCGGCCAAGCTTTCGCGAACCATGCTATACCTGTGGAAACGGATGCTGTTGCGCATGCGAAGGCAACATTCGTTGAAACATGTTTTTCCGGGCCCGTCCACGGAGCGACGCGGCCCCCTGTGGGGGATTTTTGACATATGACCATGGCGTTTCAGTCCAGAACGAAGACTGGCCCGTTCAAGACACTCGACGAGACGGGCTTCCCGGGCGCCGCTCATGTGCATTACAACCTGCTCGAACCCGAACTCACCCAGCAGGCAATCCTCCGGGGCGAAGGCGACCTCGGCCAGGGCGGTGCCCTTCTGGTCAGCACAGGTAAACATACCGGACGCTCGCCCAAGGACAAATTCATTGTCCGCGAGGCTTCGGTCGAATCATCGGTCTGGTGGGAAAACAACGCTCCGATGGACCCCGCCCATTTCGATGTCTTGTTGGCCGACATGCGCGCCCATATTCAGGGCGGTGAACTGTTTGTACAGGATCTCTACGCAGGCGCCGACCCCGACTATCGTCTCAATGTGCGGGTGATCACCGAACTGGCTTGGCATGGGCTGTTCATCCGGCACCTGCTGCGTCGCCCCGCCGCCGAGGAACTGGCCGGATTCCTGCCGGAATTCACCATTCTCAACTGCCCGAGCTTCCGCGCCGACCCGGCCAAACACGGCTGCCGGACGGAAACCGTCATTGCCATCTCGTTCGAACAGCGCCTCGTGCTGATCGGCGGCACCGCCTATGCCGGCGAGAACAAGAAGTCGGTGTTCAGCATCCTGAACTACCTGCTGCCGGAAAAGGGCGTGATGCCGATGCATTGCTCCGCCAATCACGCGGCGGACGACGCGGACGATGTCGCGGTGTTCTTTGGCCTGTCCGGAACCGGCAAGACCACTCTCTCCGCCGATCCGGCCCGTATCCTGATCGGCGATGACGAGCATGGCTGGTCGGATCGCGGAACCTTCAATTTCGAAGGCGGCTGCTACGCCAAGACGATCAATCTCTCGGCCGAGGCGGAGCCCGAGATCTATGCCACGACCTCGCGATTCGCGACCGTGGTCGAGAACATGGTCTACGATCCCCGGACCCGAGCTCTCGACTTCAACGACGACAGCCTGACCGCCAACACCCGCTGTGCCTACCCGCTCGAAGCGATTTCGAATGCCAGCCCGACCTCGCTCGGTGGGCAGCCGAAAAACATCATCATGCTGACCTGCGACGCCTTCGGCGTGCTCCCCCCCATCGCGCGGTTGACCCCGGCGCAGGCCATGTATCACTTCCTGTCGGGCTTCACCTCCAAGGTGGCCGGGACCGAACGGGGCGTGACCGAACCGCAGCCGACCTTCTCGACCTGCTTCGGCGCTCCCTTCATGCCCCGCCGCCCAGAGGTTTACGGCGCGCTCCTGCGCGACCGGATCGCCGAGGTCGGCGCCTCCTGCTGGCTGGTGAACACCGGCTGGACCGGCGGCGCCTATGGCACCGGTCGCCGGATGCCGATCTCCGCGACCCGGACTCTCCTGACCGCGGCGCTGAACGGCAGCCTGAACGGCGCCACCTTCCGCCTCGACCCGAACTTTGGCTTCGAAGTGCCGGTCGAGCTCAGCGGCGTCGATTCCTCCCTGCTGGATCCGCGCGGCACCTGGTCCAATCCAGAGGATTATGACGCCCAGGCCGCCAAGCTGGTCGCCATGTTCGCCGCGAATTTCGGCCAATATGCCGCCCATGTGGAAGATGACGTGCTCGCCGCGGCGATGTGACAGCGCGGGGACCGGCGGAGAGACACCGCCGGCCCCTCCTATCCGATGATTTCGATGCGCGGCTTTCCGGCCGCCCATCCTATGTCGCATTTTTCCGCATCGGATCGGTGCGAACAATCGACTGGCTCCCCAGGCTCCGGGACCATTACGCCGACAAGCCCGGCCCGCTCCTCGCACAGATAAACAAAGGCCTTCCTGGGAAGCGACCGGATGACCCGCGCCGATTCCTCGGGCGCGGCCCTGAGGGAAAGGGGCTGTTCGAGCTGAACAGCCTCCGCCTGACAGACCGGTCGGCTCTCCCGCGGGGAGGTTGGCTGATTCGCGGCCTCCTGCTTCTGGAGACCGCAGGCGGACAGGATCAGTACGGCAATGCCCAGCCTAGCCTTCATCGGTGATGTTGGCGAGCAGGGCAAAGACATGGTTTGTCGGTGCAAGAAAATCTCCCGGTGCGAGATCATAGATCGTCGCGCCGACGGAATGGCTTACATTGCCACCAATGGCGACCAGCCTCTGCCCCGGGGAATCGATCTGCATGATGATATCGCAATGGCTGCGATACGAATTCCGCGTTCGCGCGACGTCGAAATCGACAACCGGCGCAAACATTGGATTGTCCTTGCAGATGATGTCGCCAATTCGCGGTTTCCGTTCGTGCAGGTCAAAGCCCCAGAACGGCACCGACCTGTCATTGTCGAACCGGGCCTTGATGGCATGGTGGACATATTTGGAATGGCTCGCCGCGAACTTGAAGTTCGCATAGGCCTCGCCCGCCCGCCGCGTCATGAAGGAAATCGCCGCGGCGGACCAGGGCACGTCCCGATCGGTCCCGTCGAGGTTCTAACCGATTGCCCGCCACATCTCGCCCATGAATTCGACGAAAGGCTGGGTATTCTCCTTGCGGGTGCCGTGACCAAAACGGGTCCACTGGGTGAACACGCTCTCGACCAAAGCTTCGCGGGTCGGGGACATCGGATTGCGCAGAAAGGTCTCGTTGACAAACCCGCCGCGCCGTTCACCGTCGATCTCGGCCTCGCAGCTTACCCACTGCGCAACATTCGTTTCCCGCACATTCATCAGTTTCTGGCCAAGGAATACCGTCCCGATAAAGGTCTCCGGTTTCACTTCGGGCTGGGAACGGAAATTCAAGGCGGTCACATTCACATGCATGTCTTTCATGATCTGTTCTTTCATAATTTCAAATGGATCCGCGTCTTTGGACGCGATCAAGGCACGGCATGAAATTCAAGGCGCCATCGGACTCAACGAACAGGGGTGGCGCCGATTCCTCACTTCAATGGGGAAAGAGTAGCACAAGGTGCCCAAAGATCCGCGGTCTCGCCCAGACCGCCGACACAGACCTCCGCCTCGCCAGCACGCCGCTGCCTGTCGATATGATCTCCGGCCCTGTTCCCGGATCACCGCCGCCGCATCGCACAACCCCTTTTCCGGTCGTATGGCAAAACCGCCTTCGGCAAGGGATCCCGTGGTCGGGGATATGGGTTTGCAAAATACACCCCACAGAAAATTTCTCGATACATTGACAAAAGGTAGTATTATTGCGCGGAGATTGACGCCGACGATGAGAGAACCTAGTTTGCTGCAATCGCGCGGAGTGATTCCGCGCCGCACAATGGGCGCCCCTTGCCCGAACCAGAGGATTGCTCTCGATGAACCAGCCAGCCCGCGTCGCAGCTATGGTGACACCGATCCTGCCAGATCTGATCGCGCATTGCACCGGGGCCGAGGCCGCCGCGCGCAAGTTGCTGGATCTCGCCCGGGCCCGCCTCGGCGAGCGGGTCAGCACGGGCGGCAAGATTTCCAACAAGGCGCTGGAGGCCGACCAGTTCGCCGCCCATGCCCTGTCCTGGACGGCCACCTATGTCGAGAGCCTGACCCAGATGCTCCACTGGTCCGAACGCCTGACCGGGGAAGGCACCTTCGGAGAGATGGAGAGCCTGATCCTCCAGATCGGCTATGGCGAATATCTCAGCCAGCTGCGGGGCGGCATTCCGATGTCGCAGGGTGAAATGGCCCGCGTTTCTGACATCGGCCTTGGTCCGGACGATCTGGCCACGCTGGACCTGCCGGCGGTCGCCGAACTGATCGCGCGGGGCAATACCGACGCCGCGCGGTCCCGGCTCGTGGAGCTGATGATCGAACAGGACGGCGCCGCCAGCTTCGGCGCCACCGGCCTCGATGCCGAATACGAGATGATCCGCGACCAGTTCCGCCGCTTCGCCGAAGACAGGGTGGTCCCGAACGCGCATGACTGGCATCTTCGGGACGAATTGATCCCGATGGAGATCATCGCGGAAATGGGCGAGTTGGGCGTCTTCGGCCTGACCATCCCGGAGGAATACGGCGGGTTTGGTATGTCCAAGACCGCGATGTGCGTCGTCTCGGAAGAACTCTCCCGCGGCTATATCGGCGTGGGCTCGCTTGGCACCCGGTCGGAAATCGCCGCCGAACTGATCCTCGGCGGCGGCACCGAGGCGCAGAAGCATTACTGGTTGCCCAAGATCGCCGCCGCCGAAATCCTGCCCACCGCCGTCTTCACCGAACCGAACACCGGCTCCGATCTCGGCAGCTTGCGCACCCGCGCGGTCCGCGACGGTGAGGATTATGTCGTCACCGGCAACAAGACCTGGATCACCCACGCCGCCCGCGCCGATGTGATGACCCTGCTGGTCCGGACCAACCCCGCCACCACCGATTATTCCGGCCTCTCGATGCTGCTGGCCGAAAAACCCCGCGGCACCGACGACACGCCCTTCCCGGCGGAGGGCATGACGGGGGGCGAGATCGAAGTCCTCGGCTATCGCGGGATGAAGGAATATGAGCTCGGCTTTGACGGTTTCCGGGTCAAGGCCACCAATCTGCTCGGCGGGATCGAAGGCCTCGGCTTCAAGCAATTGATGCAGACCTTCGAATCCGCCCGCATCCAGACCGCCGCCCGCGCGATCGGTGTCGCCCAATGCGCGATGGAACTGGGGATGCGCTATGCGATCGACCGCAAGCAGTTCGGCAAGTCGCTGATCGCCTTCCCCCGCGTCTATGGCAAGCTCGCCATGATGGCGGTGGAAATCATGATCGCCCGTCAATTGACCTATCACGCCGCCCGCGAAAAGGACGAAGGCCGTCGCTGCGACCTGGAGGCCGGGATGGCGAAACTGCTCGGGGCGCGGATCGCCTGGTCCTGCTCGGACAATGCGCTGCAAATCCACGGCGGCAATGGTTTCGCGCTGGAATACAAGATCAGCCGCGTGCTCTGCGATGCCCGGATCCTCAATATCTTCGAGGGCGCGGCCGAAATCCAGGCCCAGGTCATCGCGCGCCGCCTGCTGGAGAACCGCGATTGAGACGCCTCCTGGCCACCGCGCCGCTGGCTTTTGCCCTCGCGGCCTGCGCGATGATGACGACCGAGCCCGAGCCTCAGGTGCCCGAGGGCAACTGGCTGCTGCCCGGAACGACCTGGAAGCTGGTGGAACTCGATGGCGCGCCCTATGCGGCGCGCGCCACGGCCACGCTCAACAGCGACGGAACGATCTCCGGCCAGGCGCCCTGCAACAGCTTCTCGGCGACCTACTCCGGCCACTGGCCCGATATCTCGTTCAACAACACGGCCAGTACCAAAATGGCCTGCCCGGACCTGGATCAGGAAACCGCGTTCTTCGCCGCGATGCGCAAGGTGAACCATGCCGAAATGCTCACGGATTCGATGCTGCTGACCGGCCCGGACAACACCAGTCTTCGGTTCGTCCGGAGCTGATCCCGCGGCCCCGGCGTCAATGTCCGAAGTCCCGCGCCACGGCGACGAGGGCTTCGGGCTCCACCCGCACGATCCCGGCAAATGGCCGATCGATGCCAATCACCACAAGCAGCACCGATGTGATCAGCAGGGTCAACATGCCCGTCATCATGGATTGAGCGCGAAGGTTGCGGTTGCCAAAGAACAGGGTGTAGCTGACCGTCAGCAACCCTCCCCCCAGCAGCACCGCCCAGAGCATGCCCGGCACATGCCCCGATGCGCTGACAAGTCGATTGCGGCGCGCCTCGGTCAACTGATCCAGCTCATAAAGCAGCTCATACATGATCTGCGATTCGCGATCCGTGCGGGGAGAGAACTCCACGACCCGGGCATAAAGCGCATCCAGCGCCGCCGTTGTATCGGGATTGTCCTCTCCCTTCTCCATCGCGGGCCAATCCCTCTCGATCGCGGTCCTCAGATAGAAGGTCAGGGTCTCACGCAGGGGCTGGCCGGTCGCCTCGTCGAGACCGTCCGAGAGCCGATAGATCGTCGTCGCCGCCCCCGCCTCATGCGCCACCTGCACATCGGCGTCGGTATAGCGCTCCCAGACCACGATCACCGCGAAGGCCAGCAGAACACCATAGATCACGCCAATGACGGCGAACTTGAAACCGGCGACCTCGTTGTTGGACTTCAGTTCGTCGAGCGCGATGCAGCGTCGGGTCAGGAAAGGCCCCGCCATGGCCAACCCGGTGGGAAGCATGACAATGATGACAAAAGGAATCCAGATCGGCGACGTGGTCAGAAAATCCATGGTGCCCCCCGAACCCTCCGGGATATGCGCCCCGGTGCTCCCGTGCGCTCCCCGGATCCGATGCATCGATGTCGTATCGCGACAGAAGGATGACAGGCAAGTGGCGAGATGCCTCAGAGAGGCGCGCGCAGGATGGCCGCGACCGCCCGCTCGCGCGCCGGGGGCAATGTCTCGCGCCGCAGGCTGGGCGCAATCCGCGTTTCCAGGAAATAGCCGGTCAGCCGCAGGGCCGCCGCGATATCCTCGCGGCGCACATCCTGCTCAAACCCGTCGCGCAGGAACGACGGCAGAGGCAGCAGCCGGTCGGCCCAGGGCGCGCCGCCCTGACGGCTGACCGCGATCCCGGAGCGGGGCGAGACATAGATCAGATCCTCCGTCCCCCCCGTCGCCGCGCACCGGCTGAGATCGAGCCCGAAGCCAAGCTCTGCCAACAGGTCCAGCTCCCACCGGGCATAGAGCGCGGGCCAATGCGCCTCGCGCCCGAGGGCTGCCACCAGGGCGCGGCTGCGTGCAAAGAGCGCGGGATGAGGCTCCCGCTCGGGCAGGGTCTCTCCGATCAGCGCGGTCAGGGCCCCGAGCGCCGCCAGAGCCGCGCGATCCTCCAGCAGGGTGGCGGTATGCGACCGGAGCGGCTCGACCCGGAAGGTTCCGATATGATCCTCCAGCCGCGCGGACCATTCGACGCTCAACTCCGCGCCCGGTTGCAGGATCGGCGCCATCCGCCGCCCCGCCCCGCCCCGCACCACGCCCGCGTGCCGGCCATGCCCGCCGGTGAAGACCTCGATGATCGCCGAGGTCTCGCCATGCCGCCGCGCCGAGATCAGGATACCTTCGTCACGCCATTCCATCCGGCGAGACTAAAGCGCTTTCCGGCCCGATGAAATCAGCTCCCGCGCTCTTTCCATCGAGGTGACACGCAATCTGCCCGATCCTCGCTCCGCTCCGGTCGGATTGCGCTCTAGGGCAGGTCCTCCCCGGCGGGCACCGAGGTTGGAAGAGGGAACCAGTCCGCCCGGAACCGCGACCCGTCGATCCGGTCCGGAGCCGAATCATAAACCGCGAGCAAACCCCTCCGCCCGTCCCGGTCCAGACGACAGATACCCTCCGGCTTGCTCTGCTCCTCCTTCCATCGCCCGAGACAGAAGGGTGCTCCGGAGGCGCCCGGAACCCAGGCATGGAGCTGGAACGGCGACCGGGTGCCATTCACCGGACCGGCCAGCACGAGGAGGCGGTCCCCATCCCGAACCAGATCGCGAATCCCCAAGCCGCCCAGATCGAGGAAATGCCGCCGCATCCGCGAGAGCTTCGGCTTGCCCTTTTTCGAAAGGGGCAGTTCGAGAACCAAGGCATGGCTGTCGATCACCGACCCGCGCAGGCCGAGAAAGAGGCGATCGTGGAAGACCGCGATCCCTTCGATATCGAGACCATTCTCCTTGCCGGGCAAGGACAGGAAAGCCCGAAGGAACACATCCCGGGCCAAGGCCGCGCGCAGGCTTTCCCCGCCAGTGGCGGCAAGCGCCAGACGCCCCGTCCCGCCTCCAGCACGCCCAGAAACGGCCGCGCCGGTCGGTCCCCCAGCCTCGGATCGATCGCGCCGTCCCGGGACCGCGACCTGACCCGGCAATGCGAGCCACAAAGCCAGAGAGCACCGTCGATCCGGTCGATCCCTTCCAGATCCAGCTCGCCCCCGGGCAGGTCCGCGAACAGATCGTCGAGCGCGATCTGCCCGCTCAGGCGATATCTCCGCCCTCCCGGCTCAGGCATTCCATGGTCCGGCTCTCATCGGACGCCGTCCAGAGACGATCCCCCTCCGCGGCCAATCCCGAGAGGTTCCCAAAGATCGCATCCAGATCCCCGGCCCGCAATAATCGAGCAGAACCGAGCTCGGCTCGGGCAAATCCCGCGAGCCGGTAAGGGGCGGACTCACTCCGCCAACCCCTCCTCGGCCAGCAGATGACGCCCCGCCCGGTCCTCGACCTCGATCACCCAGAGATCGGGATCATATCCGCGCTGACGCGTCAGGGCCGCGTCCACCTCGGCCTCCGCCCCCTCGGCCAACACGGTCCAGCCCCGGTCCCAGGCGCGGGTAAAGGCCCTGGCCCGGCCATCGAGCGTATTCGCCTTGACGATCACCGCCCCCGCCGTCGCATCGCCCTTCGCGGTGACAAAGGCCGGAATATCGGCCAGCCGCAGCCGCGCGAGATAGGCCGCGACCCAGAAATCCGTGGCGAGCCGCGGGCTCAGGTGTTGCCGTCCTTGAAATCGAGGCCCATCTCGGTGAACCGCTCCGCCTCGTCGAGCCAGTTCGGCCGGACCTTCACGGTCAGGAACAGATGCACCTCGCGGCCCAGAAAGGCCTTGATCTCGCCGCGCGCCTGCTGGCCGATCGCCTTGATCGTCTCGCCCTTGGGGCCCAGCGTGATCCCCTTGTGGCCGTCCCGGGCGACATAGATGATCTGGTCGATCCTGACCGAGCCGTCGGGGCGCTCCTCCCATTTCTCGGTCTCGACGGTCAATTCATAGGGCAGTTCCTGATGCAGCCTGAGCGTCAGCTTCTCGCGCGTCATCTCCGCCGCGATCAGGCGCAAGGGCAGGTCGGCGATCTGATCCTCCGGATAGAGCCAGGGCCCCTCCGGCATTTCGCTGGCCAGCCAGTGGCGCAGATGCTCCACCCCATGTCCGCGCTCCGCCGAAATCATGAAGGTCGCGGTGAAATCCCGCGCCGCGTTCATCTCGGCGCTCAGGGCCAGCAGCTTTTCCGCCGGCACCCGGTCGATCTTGTTGATGGCGAGCGCCACCTTCGTACGTGGCCCCACCTGATCCGACAGCGACTGGAGGATCGCCCTCACGCCCTCGGTCATGCCCCGATGCGCCTCGATCAACAGAACCACGACATCGGCATCCGCCGCCCCGCCCCAGGCCGCCTTGACCATCGCCCGGTCGAGCCGCCGCCGCGGCCGGAACAGGCCCGGCGTGTCGATGAACACCAGTTGCGCGGCGCCTTCGAGCGCGATCCCCCGGATGCGGGCCCGGGTCGTCTGGACCTTGTGCGTGACGATGGACACCTTCGCCCCCACCATCCGGTTCAGAAGCGTCGATTTCCCGGCATTCGGCTCGCCGATCAGGGCGATGATCCCGCAACGGGTCGGTGTCTCGTTCATGCGCCCCCCAGACGTGCCAGCAGCGCCTCGGCCGCCAGTTGTTGCGCCGCGCGTTTCGAGGAAGCGCGGCCCTCGGCCTCCTGGCCATCCTCCAGTCGAACCACCACGGAAAATTCGGGCGCGTGGTCCGGTCCCTCCCGCCCCAGGTCGGCATAGGTCGGAGGCCGTTGCCCCCTGCCTTGCGCCCATTCCTGAAGCGCGGTCTTGGCATCCTGCGCCGAGGCCCGCGCGGCCCCGATCCGGTTGCCCCAATGCCGCAGGATCAGCTTCCGCGCGGCGTCGAACCCGCCATCGAGATAGACCGCGGCGATCACCGCTTCCATCGCATCCCCGAGCAGCGCCATCTTGCGCCGCCCCCCCGACATCATTTCGGAGCGACCCATCCGCAAGGCCGCGCCGAGATCGAGCGACATTGCCACCTCGGCACAGGTTTCCTTGCGCACCAGGCTATTCAGGCGCGGCGCCAGTTGCCCCTCGTCGGCGGCGGTATCCTGCGCCAGCAACGCCTCGGCGATCACCAGCCCCAGCACCCGGTCCCCGAGAAACTCCAGCCGCTGATTGTTGATCCCGCCCATCATCGAAGGGTGGGTCAGCGCCTCGACCAGCAGATCCGGCGTCTCGAACCTGTGCCCGAGCCGCTCGGCGGCCTGGGCCATCGTCTGGCTGAGCTTCACTCGATCCTCAGGAAAAACCGGTCGGGCCGCCAGGTCCAGAAGGCCAGCATGGACGACCCGCCCGAGGAGAAGATCACCCGATCCGCGCGTCCCACCAGATTGGCGAACGGCACGAACCCGACGCCGCCCGCCGACCGCGGGAACCGGCTGTCCATCGAATTGTCCCGGTTGTCCCCCATGAAGAAGAACTCACCCTCGGGCACGGTAAAGACCGGCGTATGGTCCTGATAACCGTCATCGATATTCAGGACCGCGTGTTTCTTGCCGTCGGGCAGCGTCTCGGTGAACTGCTCCGCCGTGCAATCGCCACCGCTCTCGGGTGTGCCATTCGCGCACCGCGGCATGTTGCCCATCGGCCCCTGTGGCAGATAGGCCTCGTGGAAGGTGCCGTCCGGCGTCTGGGGCAGCTTCTGGCCATTGAGAAGCACCTGGCCGTCCACGACCTGAACCGTATCGCCGGGCAGACCGATCAGGCGCTTGATATAATCCGTGCCATTGGTGGGATGCTTGAACACCACCACATCACCGCGCTGGGGCATTCGGGCCAGGATGCGCCCCTCGATCGGACAGAGCGAGAAAGGACAGGAATACCGCGAATAACCATAGGCCATCTTGTTGACAAACAGGAAATCCCCGATCAGCAGCGTCGGCTTCATCGAGCCCGACGGGATCCAGAACGGCTGGAAAAACAGGGTCCGGATCAATCCGGCGAGCAGCAGGGCATAGACGATCGTCTTGACCAGCTCCAGGACACCGCCCTTTTTCTTCGCTTCCGTGGTCGCCATTCCGCCCATCCCATTCCCACACGCGGAAAAGGGGCGTTTGCACCCCTCCGCGACCGTTCGCCTTGTCGCCCCTCCGCCGGAGGCTGTCAAGCCGCGGCCCGCTCACGCTTCCGGCAAGGCTTCCAGCACCACGAACGCCTGCGCCCAGGGGTGATCGTCGGTCAGGGTCAGATGCAGCACCGGGCGATGCCCCTCGGGCATCAGCGCCTCCATCCGGGCCCGCGCCCATCCGGTCAGAACCAGCGTCGGCTGACCGGTCCGCAGATTGACCACCCCCATGTCCTTCCAGGCGATCCCCATCCTGAGGCCGGTCCCGAGCGCCTTGGAACAGGCCTCCTTGGCCGCCCAGCGCTTGGCATAGGTCTCGACCCGGTTGGCCCGCCGCTCGGCGGTCGCCTGTTCGATATCGGTATAGACCCGGTCGAGAAACCGCGCGCCGAATCGATCAATCGTCCGACCGATCCGCTCGATATTCGCCAGATCCGACCCGATCCCGATGATCATCCGCCCCGCCGCCGTGCCAGAAACACCGTGCCCGCGATCGGGGTCTCGTAATATGGCGCGATCTCGACGAACCCCGCCGAGCGATAGAGCCGCAACGCCTCGGTCATATGGGGGAGCGTGTCGAGCAGAACCTCGCCCGGGCCGATCCGGTCCGCCGCGGCGAGGATCGCCCCGAGCAGGGCGCGCCCGATGCCCCGTCCCCGCCCCTCCGGCGCGACATAGAGCCGCTTGATCTCGCTCGCCCCGTCGAACGGCCGTAATCCCCCACACCCGACCGCCTTCTGCCCGAGCCGCGCCAGAAACAATTCCCCCTCGGGGGGCGCATATTTGCCGGGCAGGTCCGCCAACTCGTCATCGAAATCCTGATAGCCCAGATCGAACGGCAGGGTCGCCGCATAGGCGCGAAACAAGTCCCGCGCCGCCGCGATATCCTCCTCCGACCGAACCGGCGCTATCTCGAAACTCACGCCCGGGCCGCGTCCATTTCCGCGCGCATCCGGTGAATGGAGGCTTCCAGACCGACAAAAATCGCCTCGCCCACCAGGAAATGCCCGATGTTCAATTCCACCAGCTCCGGGATCGCCGCCACCGGCCCGACGCTCTCGAACGTCAGGCCATGCCCGGCGTGAACCTCCAGCCCGAGCGAGGTCGCAAATGTCGCCATGTCCCTGAGCCGGGCCAGCTCCGCGTCCCGGGCCGCGATATCCCCCGCGATCCAATGATCGCAATAGGCCCCGGTGTGCAGCTCGATCACCGGGGCGCCGATCCGGTGCGCCGCCTCGATCTGCCGCCGGTCGGCGGCGATGAAGATCGACACCCGGCATCCGGCTTCCCGCAGGGGAGCGATGAAATGGGCCAGATGGTTTTCCTCGCGCGCCACCTCCAGCCCGCCCTCGGTCGTGCGCTCCTCGCGCTTTTCCGGCACGATACAGACCGCGTGCGGCCGGTGCCGCAGGGCGATCGCCTGCATCTCCGGCGTCGCCGCCATCTCCAGATTGAGCGGAATCCCGATCCCCGTCATCAGGGCCTCGATATCGGCGTCGGTGATATGACGCCGGTCCTCGCGCAGATGCGCGGTGATGCCATCCGCCCCCGCCGCCTGCGCCAGCAGCGCCGCGCGCAACGGATCGGGCGTCGGACCGCCCCGGGCATTGCGCACCGTCGCCACATGATCGATATTCACACCCAGCCGCAGCCGTCTCATGCTTCGCCTCCCTTGGCGTCCGGCCGGTATCCGCCGATGTTCAGCGAGGCCGCGTCGACCTTCTGACGCTCCAGCCGTTCCTTGGCCCGCGCCAGCATCTTGGTCCGCCGTCGCTCCTGATAGGCCGCGACAATCGGACGGACAAGATAATAGCCGAGGATCGAGGCGAGGATCCCCGGCAGCAGCCCGCCGACGAAATAGGGCCAGACCATGTCATAGAAGAAGAGATGGAGCTTGCTCCACTGGCTGGTGCCGATGCCGAACAGGCTCAGCAGCGTCTCCCAGATCCCGACCGCCGCCTGGCTGAACGCCTCGGCGATGCGTCCGAAATCCCGCCCCGTCACCCCATGCCCGAGGATGCGCCGCCCGAGCGCCAGCGACAGAGCCGCGATGAAGGGCGTCGTCAGAGGATTGCCGACCAGGGTTCCGATCAGGCTCGCGACGATATTGGCCCGGAACAGCCAGGCCAGACCCGCCCCCAGCACGACATGCAGACCGAACAGGGGCGTGAAGGACACGAAGGTCCCCATGGCAAAGCCGAGGGCGATGCGATGGGGCGTATCGGGCAGGCGCTTGACCCGGTGCCCGAGATATTCGATCCCCCGCCGCCAGCCGCGACGCGGATAAAACACCTCGCGCATCCTGGTCAGGAAAGGCGGCTTGTCGCGTCGTTTGAAGACCATATGCCTGGCTTGCCTCGTCGCCCCCTCGGATGGCCGTTCGACCCCCTCCGCCGATTCAGGCGCCTGTCAGGATTCTCCCGCCGCCGTGGCCGCGCGATATCGCCTGACCTGCGCTACGTCCGAATCGGCGTCGATCGCCGTCAGGATATGGGTGAGGTGTTCCATATCCCTCACCTCCGCATCAATCAGTATCCGATAGAAATCGGGTTTCCGGTCAGTAAACACGATGTTTGTGATGTTTGCGCGATGCTCGCCGATCAATGTGCAAATCCGCCCGAGCACGCCGGCGTCGTTGGCCATCGCGACCTCGATGCGCACCAGATGATCCGCGTGGCCCCGCCCGTCGGCCCAGCGCAGATCGATCCAGCGATCCGGCATGTCCTCGAACGCCACCAGCGTCGCACAATCGATGGCATGGATCACCACGCCCTTGCCCCGCACCGCGATGCCCACGATGCGCTCGCCTGGGATCGGGTTGCAACAGGGCGCGGGCCGCGCCTCCTGCCCCGAGCCGAGCCCGATCACCACCGGCATCGCACTGTCCTGCGCCTTTGGCAGGCCGGCATCGCGCAAAAGCTCGGGATAGAGCGTCGCCAGCAATTCCTTGCCCGTCATCTCCGCCGCGCCGAGCCGGGCCAGAACGTCGTCGCCTTCCTCCAGCCCCAGCCGCCGGGCGGCGGTTTCCAGCGCCTTGTCCGTCGCCCGCTTGCCCACCCGCTCCAGCGAGACCCGCGCGATCTCGCGCCCGAGCCGCACCTGCGTCGCCCGCTGCTCGCCGCGCAGGGACCGCCGGATCGCGGCCTTGGCCCGGCCGGTGACCACCATATCCTCCCACGAGGGTTGCGGCCGCTGTCCCTCGGCGCGGATTATCGTCACCGACTGCCCATTGCGCAATTTGGTCCAGAGCGGCACCCGCCGCCCGTCCACCTTGGCGCCGACACAGGAATCCCCGATCCTTGTGTGGATCGCATAGGCGAAATCGATCGGCGTCGCCCCGCGCGGCAGCTTGACCACCTCGCCCTTGGGGGTGAAGCAGAACACCTGATCCTGGAACATCTCCAGCTTCACATGTTCGAGGAAATCGTTCGAATCCTCGGCCCCGTCCAGACGCTCGGTCAGGGAGTGCAGCCAGGTGAAGGGATCCACCGCGAAGGGATTCTGGAACCGCTCGCCGTTCTTGTAGGACCAATGCGCGGCGACGCCGGTCTCGGCCACCGCGTGCATTTCCGAGGTGCGGATCTGGACCTCGACCTGCTTGCCGTCACGGCCCGAGACGGTGGTGTGGATCGAGCGGTATCCGTTCGATTTCGGCTGGCTGATGTAATCCTTAAACCGGCCCGGCACCGCCGCCCACCGCCGATGCACGGCGCCGAGCGCGGTGTAGCAATCCTGAACCGAACTGGTGATGATCCGGAAACCATAGATGTCGGAGAGGCGGCTGAAGCCTTCCTTCTTCTCCTCCATCTTGCGCCAGATCGAATAGGGCTTCTTTTCCCGACCGAACACCACGGCCTGAACCCCGGCCTGAGTCAGGGCCTGGCGGATATCCTCGGTGATCTTGGGGATGACATCGCCGCTCTCGTTGCGCAGGGTGACGAAGCGGCGGATGATCGACTTGCGCGCCTCGGGGTTCAGGATGCGGAACCCGATGTCCTCGAGTTCGTCGCGCATCCACTGCATTCCCATCCGCCCGGCGAGCGGGGCGAAGATGTCCATCGTCTCGCGCGCCTTGCGGGCCTGCTTCTCGGGGCGGAGCGAACGGATGGTGCGCATGTTGTGGAGCCGGTCGGCAAGCTTGACCAGAAGAACCCGCAGATCCTTGGACATCGCCATCAGGAGCTTGCGGAAATTCTCGGCCTGCGCGTTCTCGACCGACCCGAGTTCGAGATTGGTCAGCTTGGTCACGCCATCGACCAGTTGCGCCACCTCGTCGCCGAACAGCCGCGCGATCTCGGCATAGGTGCTGCCGGTGTCCTCGATCACGTCATGCAGAAGCGCCGTGACGATCGTCGCATCATCCAGCCGCTGCTCGCCCAGGAGCATGGCCACCGCGACCGGATGGCTGAAATAGGGCTCCCCGCTGGTGCGGAACTGCCCCTCGTGCATCTTGTGGCCGAACTCATAGGCGGCCGCGATCAAGCCCGAATCCGAATTCGGATTATAGCCACGAACCATGTCGATCAGGCTGGCCGCGGGAATGATCCCATCGGGCCCCGGCTTGGCCGTGGTCAGATCCATCATCGGAGTCAATTGGCTTTTCAGTTTTCGCCCTGGGCTTCCATCAGCGCGCGCAAGAGACGCTCCTCGGACATGTCGTCCTCCATCGGCGCATCGTTGCCGACCAGGAGGGTCATGACATCTTCCTCGGGCTCGTCGACCTCGATCTGGCGCTGGAAGCTCTCGATCGCGGAATCGCGCAGCTGGTCCGCGGTCATCGTTTCCTCGGCGATTTCGCGCAGGGCGACGACCGGGTTCTTGTCATTGTCCCGATCGACGGTCAGGGGCACACCGGAGGCGAGCGACCGCGCCCTGTGCGCGGCGAGCATCACCAGTTCGAACCGGTTCGGCACCTTGTCCACACAGTCTTCAACGGTTACACGGGCCATCCCGGACCTCCCTCTTTCCACACGTTCGGAAAAGAAAGCTCATAGCGCGCCCTGTGGAAAAAGGCAATCCCTCCACGCGCGGGATCCTCCGCCCGGCCGCGCCTGCTCACAATGGCCGCCATCCTGCCGCAAGCGCGGCCCCCTGGCTACAGCGATTTTCCGCCCCCTCCCCCCGCATGGGCCAAACTCCGTTGGCTCAGAGGGGGACCACCTCGCCGCGCACATCGTCGGGCAGGGCCGCGTACATCTCGCGCGCGGACATGCCCAACACCGGATGCACCCAGTCGGGCATGATATCGAGCAGCGGCGCCAGCACGAAGGCCCGCTGATGCAGCCTCGGATGCGGCAGGATCAATTCGAGCGGCGTCACCAGCCGCTGCTCCTCGGGGGGCAACTGCATCCACTGCGCCACCACCGGCGCACTCGGCAGCACCAGACCCTCGCAGGCCACCAGATCGAGGTCGCAGACACGCGGCTCCCACCGCCGGTCCCGGCTCCGCCCCAGATCATGCTCGACCTGGTGCAACACCGCGAGCAACTGGTCCGGCCGGAGCGGGCTGACGATGGTCGCCGCGCTGTTGATGAAATCGGGACCCGAGCCCGGCGGCCAGGCGGCGGAACGGTACCAGCGGCCCCGCGCCGCGATCGTCACACCCCGCGCCTCAAGCGCCGCGACCGCCGCCTGTAACGTTTCAAGAGGGCCCCCGGCGCGCGACGACAGGTTTGCGCCCATGGCGATTATGTAAACCATCTGCGTGTATCGGGAACCCACCCACTCCGATTCGACTTTAACAGAACGCATCTGGGGAATATAACCTTCCATGGATCAACGGAACGTTCGTTCCTGATCCCAATTTTCTAAGCCTGACTCAACAAGGAGGCAATCGGGCATGTTCTATCGTGACGAGCGGCTGGCACTGTTTATTGACGGTGCAAATCTGTACGCAGCGGCCCGGGCACTTGGATTCGACATAGACTACAAACTCTTGAGAACAGAATTCATGCGTCGTGGCAAGCTCCTGCGCGCATTCTACTACACGGCCCTGCTGGAGAACGAGGAATATTCTCCGATCCGGCCGTTGGTGGACTGGCTCAACTATAATGGCTTCGCCATGGTCACCAAGCCGGCGAAGGAGTTCACCGACTCGATGGGTCGGCGCAAGGTCAAGGGCAACATGGATATCGACCTCGCCGTCGACGCCATGGAGATGGCCCCGCATGTCGATCACATCGTGCTTTTCTCGGGCGACGGCGATTTTCGGCCGCTTGTGGAATCTCTTCAGCGCCAGGGCGTTCGCGTCTCGGTAGTATCCACAATCCGGTCCTCCCCGCCGATGATCGCCGACGACCTGCGCCGTCAATGCGACAATTTCATCGAACTTGACGAATTGCGCGAAGTGATCGGCCGTCCTCCCCGCGGCGAAGCCGCGCCACAGGTGGCACAGCTGGACGACGAAGACTGAGGTTCGGGCCTTACGGGGCCCGACCTCCCCTATCGCAACGACCGGAGCGCTTCCGACCAGCGCGCCAGTTCCGCCAGCATGGCCTCGGCGCCATGAACCTGCGGCTCGGTCGGCGCAAAGACCCCCTCCTTGATCTGGTTGAACACCATCGGCGCCGAAACCGTCTCCGGCAGCGCCATCATCTTCAACAGGCTCAGCATCCCGCGCACCGCCTGAACCGCCCGCGCGCCGCCCGACACCCCGCCATAGCTCACAAAGCTCGCCGGCTTGTAGGCCCATTCGCTCAGGACAAAATCCAGCGCATTGATCAGCGACGGCGGCGGAAAGCCGTTGTACTCCGGCATCACAAACACGAACGCGTCCGCCGAGGCCACGCTCTCGCTCCAGGCCCGGGTATGCTCATGCTCATATTGCCGCGCCCTCGGATGCCGCGGCTCGTCATAAACCGGCAGATTGAATTCCGCGAGATCGACCAGCCGCGCCTCGAACGGCCCCCGCTCCGCGGCCAGATCATGGAACCAATGCGCGACGGCGGGGCCGACGCGGCCCGGCCTGGTACTGGTGATGACGATATTCAAGACAGGCATTCGGCACTCCTTCCGGCGGGTGATCCCGGGAACATCTAGGAGAGCGGGTGCGATGCACAAGGCAGGATGCGCTTTGCCGCTGTCATCGGCCGCCGCCGGGGGTATACTGCGCCCGAGACCCACAGGACCCACGAGACGCCATGCCCGATCCTCTCGACCTCTATCTCGCCGCCCCGCGCGGCTTTTGCGCCGGTGTCGATCGCGCGATCAAGATCGTCGAAATGGCGCTCGTGAAATGGGGAGCCCCGGTCTATGTGCGCCACGAGATCGTGCACAACAAATTCGTCGTCGATGCGCTCCGCGCCCAGGGCGCGGTCTTTGTCGAGGAACTCTCCGACTGTCCGCCCGACCGCCCCGTGGTGTTTTCCGCGCATGGCGTGCCGAAATCCGGGCCCGCCGAGGCCGAGGCCCGGCACATGCTCTATGTCGATGCCACCTGTCCCCTGGTCTCCAAGGTCCATATCGAGGCCGAGCGCCATCACGAGAACGGCCTGCGCATGGTGATGATCGGCCATCGCGGCCATCCGGAGGTGATCGGCACCATGGGCCAACTGCCGGAGGGCGCGGTCGTCCTGGTCGAGACCGTCGCCGACGTGGCGGACCTCGCGCCCGAGGATCCCGACCGGCTCGCCTTCATCACCCAGACCACGCTCTCGGTCGATGACACCGCCGAGATCGTCGCCGCTCTGCGCGCGCGTTTCCCCTCGATCCAGGGCCCGCGCAAGGAGGATATCTGCTATGCCACCACCAACCGGCAGGAAGCGGTGAAGGCGATGGCCCCCGCGATCGACGCGCTTCTGGTGATCGGGGCACCGAATTCCTCCAACTCGCAGCGTCTGGTCGAGGTCGGCCGCCGCGCCGGCTGCGCCTATGCGCAACTGGTCCAGCGCGCGACCGACATCGACTGGCGCGCGCTCGACGGCATCCGCTCGGTCGGGATCACCGCCGGCGCCTCCGCCCCGCAGATCCTGGTCGACGAGGTGATCGACGCCTTCAAGGCGCGCTATGCCGTGACCGAGCATCTGGTGGAAACCGCCCGCGAGGATGTCGAATTCAAGGTTCCGCGCGTGCTGCGGGAAAAAGTCGCCTAGCGCATCCTCGGCGAGGCCGTATTTCGCGACGCGAAAATGCGCGGAAATCCCTCCGGGGTGGTTCGCATTCGCATCGGCCCCCGCTCACTCTGTCTGAATTTACGGGATTTCCAATCGAACGGGTTCATTCGACTGGAAATCGCTCTGATACGGAAAGCCCATGCCTGAATTCATTGTCTATACCGACGGCGCCTGTTCGGGAAATCCCGGTCCGGGTGGCTGGGCCGCGATCCTGACCGCGCGCGAGGGGGACAAGACCCTCAAATCCCGCGAACTCAGCGGCGGGGAAGCCCTGACCACCAACAACCGGATGGAGCTGATGGGCGCCATCGCGGCCCTGGAGGCGCTGGAGCGTCCTGTCACCGTGACCCTCGTCACCGACAGCAATTACATGCGGGACGGGATCACCAAATGGATCCACGGCTGGAAGAAGAACGGCTGGAAGACCGCCGACCGCAAGCCGGTCAAGAACGAGGATCTCTGGCGCCGCCTCGACGCCGCCGCCCAGCGCCACACCATCCGCTGGGACTGGGTCAAGGGCCATGCCGGCCATCCCGAGAACGAACGGGCCGACGAGTTGGCCCGCGCCGGAATGGCGCCGTTCAAACCGGCGAGGGCGGCCCGCGCATGACCCTGGTCGAGGGGCTGGATCTCGCCTCGGTCTTTGTCTTCGCCCTCACCGGCGGGCTCGCCGCCAGCCGCGCGGGCCTCGACATCGCGGGCTTTCTCTTTCTCGCCTGCCTCACGGCGGTCGGCGGCGGCACGCTTCGGGATCTGCTTTTGCACCGCGACCCGGTCTTCTGGATCGCCAATCCCACCTATATCGCCGTGGCCTGCGTCGCGGCGCTCCTGACCTTCCTTTTCGCGCATCTGCTGGAATCCCGCCGCGATGCCCTGCTCTGGCTCGATGCGCTGGCGCTGGCGGTCGCGGTTCCGGGCGGTCTCGCCGCCGCGCGGGGCGAGGGCGCCTCCTGGCCCGTCGTGCTGATGATGGGCGTCTCGACCGGCTGCTTCGGCGGGCTGATGCGCGATGTCGTCTGCAACCGCGTGCCCCTGGTGCTGCGCGAGGGGGAACTCTACATCACCGCCGCCCTGCTCGGCGCGGTGGCCAGCACCCTCACCCTCGCCGCCTTCGCCTCCCCCGTCGCGGCCGCGCTCGCCTGCGCGCTCGTGACCTTCGCCTTGCGCGCGGGCAGCCTGCGGTTCGGCTGGCGCCTGCCGATCTATCGCCGCCCCGCGTCCGAGGATCCGCCGATCACGAAACCGTAGGGCGACAGCGGCCCCGCCCGCCCTATCCTCCCTTCCGAGGGAGCACAGCCATGACCGACGACCAGGAACGCCCGATCATCACCCAGGAGATGATCAAGGCCTATGATGACTACACCCATCTCAGCCTCGACCGCCGGGGCTTCATGTCCACCCTCAGCCAGCTCGCCGGGGGCAGCGCCGCCGCCGCCGCGATCCTGCCGCTGATCCAGGCCAACGCCGCCCAGGCGGCCCTCGTCGCCGCCGACGACCCGCGCCTCGCCGTCGCCGAAGTCTCCTGGCCGGGCGAGGGCGGCGATGTCCGGGGCTATCTCGCCCGCCCCTCGCAACCGGGAGAGAGATTCCCCGCCCTCATCGTCATCCATGAAAACCGCGGGCTCAACGACCATATCCGCGACGTGACCCGCCGCGCCGCGCTCGAAGGCTATGTGGCGCTCGCCCCCGACCTGCTCTCGCCCTCCGGGGGCACACCGGCGGACGAGGATGTCGCGCGCGAACTGATCGGCGCGCTGGAGCCCGCGGTCACCATCGCCAACCTGCGCGCCGCCGCGACCTTCCTGCGTGACCGGCCCGACTCGACGGGGGCGGTCGGGGCGATGGGCTTTTGCTGGGGCGGCGGCATGGTCCTGCGCCTTGCCATCGCCGATCCTGACCTGCGCGCCGCCGTCTCCTATTACGGCGGCCAGCCCGCCGCCGCCGACGTGCCCGCGATCAAGGCGCATCTCCTCCTGCATTACGCGGGCCTCGACGACCGGATCAACGCCGGGATTCCCGCCTTTCAAAAGGCGCTGGACGAAGCCGGAGTCCCTTATGAAATCTTCACCTATGACGGGGTGAATCACGCCTTCAACAACGACACCTCGGCGGCGCGCTATGACAAGGCGGCGGCCGACCTCGCCTGGTCGCGCACCTTCGCCTTCTTCAAGCAGACGCTAGACGGCGCGACCTGACGGGTTCGGATCGCGCCCCCAACCCTGTTCCGACGCGTACTCCGGCCATTCCCCGTTTCACTCCGGATCGCGCTCTGACCCGGTCCAACCCACGTGGAAATGATGCACCGGCCCGTGACCGCCCCCCACGGACAACAGATCCGCGGCGGCGATAGCGCCCGAGAGCCAGGCCTTGACCCGCGCCACCGCCTCCGGCACCCCACGCCCCTGCCCCAGCTCGCAGGCCAGCGCCGCCGACAGCGAACAGCCCGTGCCATGGGTGTTGCGGGTCACATGCCGGGGCCCGTCGAACCGCGCCACTCCGCTCGCCTGGATCAACAGATCGGGACTGTCCGCTCCGCCCAGATGCCCGCCCTTCATCAACACCGCCCCCGGCCCCAGCGCGCACAGGGCCCGCCCCTGCGCCACCATCTCCACCAGATCCCGCGCCTCCGTTCCCCCCAGCAGATCCGCCGCCTCCGGCAGGTTCGGCGTGATCACCGTCGCCAGCGGCAGCATCCGCGCCCGCAAGGCCTCGACCGCGCGGGGGGCGAGCAACCGGTCCCCGCCCTTGGCCACCATCACCGGATCGAGCACGATCGGCACCGCCAGATCCCTCAACGCCTCCGCCACCGCCTCGACGATCCCGGCATCGCCCAGCATCCCGATCTTGACGGCATCGACGCGGATATCGGCGCGGATCGATGTGATCTGCGCCGCCACCATCGCCGGCGAGACCAGCTCCACCGCCTGAACGCCACGCGTATTCTGCGCCGTCACTCCGGTGATCGCGGCCATCGCATAACCGCCCCGCGCCGAAATCGCCTTGATATCCGCCTGAATGCCCGCCCCGCCGGACGGATCGGACCCCGCGATGCTCAGGATATTGGCAATCATGCGCGCCCCCATTCCGCGATCAAATCCCGTGTCGCCGCCTCCGGATCGGGCGCGCGCACCACCGCCGACACCACCGCCATCCCGACCGCGCCTGCCCGCCGGACCGCCGCGGCATCCCCCGGACCGATACCGCCGATCGCCACCACCGGCACCCGGCACCGCGCCACGATCTCGGCCAACCCGTTGAACCCGACCGGCTCCGCGTGATCGGCCTTGCTCGCCGTCGCCCGGATCGGTCCCGCCCCGATATAATCCACCCCCGGCGGGATCGCGCCGCACTGCGCCACCGTCTCTATGGACAGACCAAGCAGCCCCGCCCCCAGCCGCGCCCGCGCCTTGGCCGGATCGCCGTCGCTCTGTCCGATATGCAACCCGTCGGCCCCGGCGGCCAGCGCCACCTCCAGCCGGTCGTTGACGATCACCCGAACCCCGAGCGGCCGCAACTCCGTCCCCAATGCCCGCGCCAGCTCTACCATCTCCGCGTCCGTCGCCGTTTTGTCGCGCAACTGCACCGCCCAGGCCCCGCCACGCGCCGCCGCGCGGGCTTGATCCAGCACCGACAGGGGCGCGTCCGGATCGGTGATCACATAAACCGGCCCGATCATGCGCCGGTGATCCGCGCGCCCGCGGCCAGCGCCTCCGGCGTCATCGCCGCCAGCGCATCGAGGAACGCGGGCTCGAAACTCCCCGGCCCCGCCGCCGCCCGCGCGGCCTGCTCCCCCGCCAGCCCGTAACAGGCGAGCGCCGAAGCCGTCGCCTCCATCACCGGCGCGCCCACACAGAACGCCGCGATCACCCCATTGAGCGAACAGCCCAGCGCCGTGACCCGCGTCATCAACGCCACCCCATTGGCCACCGAATACTCCCGCGCCCCATCGGTGACATGATCGACCGGCCCCGACACCGCGACCACGCCCCCCGTCCGCCGCGCCAGCATCCGCGCGGCCTCGCGTGCCGCCTCGACACTGTCGCCCGCGTCCACCCCGCGCGCCGCCCCCCCGAGCCCGGCGAGCGCGAGCACTTCCGACGCATTGCCCCGGATCACCGTCGGCCGCGCCGCCAGCAGCCGTTCGCACAAATCCCGGCGGAACCGGGTCGCCGCCACCCCCACCGGATCGAGCACCCAAGGCCGGCCCAGCCGGTTCATCACCGCCGCCGCCTCCTCCATCGCCGCCCCCCATTCGGGATCGGCGGTTCCGATATTGACGGTCAGGGCCTGCGCCAGTTCCGCGAATTCCGCCACCTCGACCCGCGCATGCACCATCGCGGGCGAGGCGCCCACGGCCAGCAGCACATTGGCCATGACATTCATCGCCACGTAATTGGTGATATTCTGCACGAGCGGCGCGGTGTCGCGCATCCGCGCGAGATATTGGCCTGTGTGGTCCATCGTTCCCCCGGTTCCGGCGAGAGGGAGGGGGAATGCCAAAGCGGCACGAATCCCGCGGCAAACCGAACTCCCTCCGCCAGCATGATCTGGTTCAGGTTCCAAGGGTGCATCTCAGCCCATGCAACCCGCATGGACGCCCCTGTTCGTGTCTCTGTTCTAACCCGCCCGCGCGCAGGGTCAACCGTTTCAGCCGAGAATCGTCCCCTTCGGCACCGCGAAGCCGAGGGTGAACCGCTCCGCCTCCATCGCCCCCTTGCCCGCCCGTTGCAGGCGAGAGAGACGCACCGCCCCGGTGCCGCAGGCAATCGTCAGGGCCTCGTCGAGCACTTCGCCCGGCCGCCCCGAACCGGGGACAGATTCGCTCAGCAACAGCTTGACCCGCTCGCCCGCGATCTCGCACCAGGCGCCGGGAAAGGGCGAGAGGCCGCGGATCCGGCGATCCACTTCGACGGCGCTCCGGGTCCAGTCCACCCGCGCCTCGGCCTTGTCGATCTTGGCGGCATAGGTCACGCCCGCCTCCGGCTGTGGCACCGGGGTCAATTCCTCCCGCCGCTCCAGCGCCCTGAGGATCAGGCCCGCGCCCATTGTCGCCAGCCGGTCATGCAATGCGCCGGTCGTGTCGGACGCCCCGATCGGCACCGCCTCGGACAGCCAGACCGGCCCGGTATCGAGCCCCGCCTCCATGCCCATGATCGAAATCCCGGTCTCGGCATCCCCTGACAGGATCGCCCGATGGATCGGCGCCGCCCCCCGCCAGCGCGGCAGCAGCGAGGCATGGATATTGAGGCATCCGAACCGCGGCGAATCGAGCACCGCGACCGGCAGGATCAACCCATAGGCTGCCACCACCGCGATATCCGCCCCGAGCGCCGCGAACCCCTCCCGCTCCGCGCTGTCGCGAAAGTTCAGGGGCGTGCGCACCGGGAGACCCAACTCCTCCGCCACCAGTTGGACCGGCGATTTCCGCGCCTTCTGCCCGCGCCCGGCGGGACGGGGCGGCTGGGAATAGACGCACATCACCTCATGCGCCTGCGCGAGCGCGCGCAGGGCCGGAACGGCGAAATCCGGCGTCCCCATATAGATCAGGCGCATGGCCCCTCCCAAGAGATCGATATCACCCCAAGCCGGGACTATCCGCGGCAACGACCTGTTTTTTTGAATTTTTCAATATATCGATTGAGGCTGATCTGATTTGCTCCTCCTGAACAATCAGGATCATCCCGCTGCGCAGGATCGTCTTCCCAGCCACAGACATCACATATCTCATATACCCCGACTTCGCCCAGAACATCGGAGGCGCAGCAGGGACATGGAAAAAGGGTTCCACCAGTGTCGTCGGTCATTGTCTGCTCCGACAATCCGGGCCGTCCTTGAGCCTGAGCATCCACCCGACCGAACCGGTCCGCGGTTAACAGCGTGAGAACTGGCCTCAGACCCGCGCCCGCTCCCGCTTGAGCTTCTTCATCCGCGCGGTGATCATCGTGCGCTTGATCGGGCTGAGGTAATCGATGAAGAGCTTGCCGCGCAGATGATCCAGCTCGTGCTGGACACAGACCGCCGGCCGGTCCTTGAATTCCTCTTCCCGCACATGCCCGTCGAGATCCATCCAGCGCAGCCGGACCCGCGCGGGCCGGGTGACATCCTCATAGACCTCCGGGATCGAGAGGCATCCCTCCTCGCTCAGCGCCGTCTCCTCCGACGCCCAGGTGATCTCGGGATTGATGAAGACCATCGGATCGGGCTCCTGCTCCTTGACGGAACAGTCCATGACAAAGACCTGCTTCATCACCCCGATCTGGGTCGCGGCGAGCCCGATGCCCGGCGCGTCATACATGGTGAGCAGCATATCCTCGGCCAGCGCGCGGATGCCGGCGTCGATGGATTGCACGGGAGCCGCCAGCTTGCGCAGGCGCGGTTCAGGATGGATCAGGATGTTTCGGAGTGCCATTTCGGCGAAATAGGCGATGCCAGGCGACTTGACAAGACGCCCGCCGCCTTGCACCCCGACTTGGGACTATTGGAGGCACGAGGATTGCCATGTTCGACTTCGATGAGCTGATCGACCGCCGCGGCACCCATTGCGCCAAATGGGACGGAATGGAGCGCGGCTATGGCGTTTCATCGGAGGATGGCATCGCCATGTGGGTCGCCGACATGGATTTCCGCCCCCCTCCGTCCGTGACCGAGGCTCTCTCCGCCGCCGTCGCCCATGGCGTTTATGGCTATTTCGGCGACGATCACGCCTATAAATCCTCGATCGTCTCCTGGATGAAACGCCGGCATGGCTGGACGGTCGAGCCCTCCTCGATCTTCACCACCCATGGCCTCGTCGCCGCCGTCGCCCTCTGCCTCCAGGCCTTCAGCGAACCGGGCGACGGGGTGATCCTCTTCACCCCGGTCTATCACGCCTTCGCCCGGGTCATCCGCGCCAACAACCGCGCGATCCTTGAGAGCCCGCTGGTCGAACGGGACGGCCGTTACGAAATGGACCTCGATGCCCTGGCCGCAAACCTCACCGGGCGGGAACGCATCCTGATCCTCTGCTCGCCGCACAATCCCGGCGGCCGGGTCTGGGAAGCCGCCGAGCTGCGCCAGCTCGCCGATTTCTGCCGCGCGCATGACCTGCTGCTGATCTCGGACGAGGTCCATCACGACCTGATCCTGCCCGGCCACCATCATACGCCGATGGCCCTGGCCGCGCCCGACATCGCCGACCGGCTGGTGATGCTGACCGCCACCAGCAAGACCTTCAACATCGCGGGCGGCATGAACGGCAATGCCATCATCTCCGACCCGGATCTCCATGCCCGCTTTTACGCGGCGGTGGGCGCGGCCGGATCCTCGCCGAACCGCTTCGGCATGATCATGGCCACCGCCGCCTATGACGGCGGCGACGCCTGGCTCGATGCGCTGCGGCTCTATCTCGACGGCAACGCCCGGCTGTTCGACGAAGGCATCGCCGCGATCCCCGGCCTCGCCTCGATGAAGCTCCAGGCCACCTACCTCGCCTGGGTCGATTTCCGCGGGCTCGGCATGGACCAGGAGGAAATCATCCGCCGCGTGCAATCCGAGGCCCGCATCGCCGCCAACCACGGCCCCTCGTTCGGAACCGGGGGCGAGGGCTTCATGCGCTTCAATATCGCCACCCCGCGGGCGCGGATTGCCGAGGCGGTGGAACGGCTCGGCGCGGCCTTCGCCGATCTCCAGTGACCGAGACGAATTGACAGGCCCCCGCGGGGGCGCTTCCGTTTGACAGATTCGCAAACCCCGGCCTATCAACCGAAGGGAAATGAATTGTCAAAGGACGCGCCGCATGAGCTTCACGATCCCCCCCAGCCCACCCGCCCGTCCCAACCGGTGCCAGCTTTTCGGCCCCGGCTCCCGCCCGGAGCTCTTCGAAAAGCTCGCCGCCTCGGCCGCCGACGTCATCAACATCGACCTTGAGGACAGCGTCTCGCCCGCCGACAAATCGGTCGCCCGCGCCAATGCCATCAAGGCCATCAACGAAGTCGACTGGGGCACCAAGACCCTCTCGGTCCGCATCAACGGCCTCGACACCGAATTCTGGTACCGCGACGTGGTGGACCTGCTGGAACAGGGCGGGGAACGCCTCGACCTGATCATGATCCCCAAGGCGGGCAATGCCTCGGACATCTACGCGGTCGATGCGCTGGTCTCCTCGATCGAACTGGCGCAAAAACGCACCAAACGCCTCGGCTTCGAAGCGATCATCGAAACCGCCATGGGCTATGCCCATGTCCACCAGATCGCCGCCGCCAGCAAACGCCTCCAGTCGCTGCATCTCGGGGCCGCCGATTTCGCGGCCTCGATGGGGATGCAGACCACCGGCATCGGCGGCACCCAGGACGGCTATTACATCCTGCCCCCCAAGGACGCCGAAGGCCCGCGCACACCGGCCTGGGGCGATCCCTGGCACGGCGTCGTCTCGCAGATCGTCGCCGCCTGCCGGGTCAACGGCCTCTTGCCGGTCGAAGGACCATTCGGGGATTTCAGCGACGACGAAGGCTTTACCGCGCAGGCCCGCCGGGTCGCCACCCTGGGATGCGTCGGCAAATGGGCGATCCATCCGCGTCAGGTGGAACTGGCCAATTCCGTCTTCACCCCGTCGGCCAAACAGGTCGGCGAGGCGCGCGAGATCCTCGCCGCGATGGAGGAAGCCGCGCGCACCGGCCAGGGTGCCACCACCTACAAGGGCCGCCTGATCGACCTCGCCTCGATCCGCCAGGCCGAGGTCATCGTCAAGATGGCCGACATGATCGGCGCCTGATCCCTCGGGGGGGAACCGTCCGGGCCACCGGCGGTTCCCCCCGTCTCGCCTGTTGCATTACCCCTCGCGCTGCACAATATAGCGCGAAATCCGGGGGTGCGTGTATGCAGAACTATCTCGATTTCGAGAAGGGCCTGTCTGAGATCGAAGGCAAGGCCGAGGAATTGCGGGCGCTCGCACGCAAGAACACCGAAATGAATGTCGAGGACGAAGCCGCCGGGCTCGACAAGAAAGCCGCGGCGCTGCTCGACGATCTCTATCGCAACCTCGACCCCTGGCGCAAATGTCAGGTCGCGCGCCACCCCGACCGGCCGCATTGCAAGGATTATATCGAAGCCCTGTTCACCGACTGGACGCCTCTGGCGGGGGACCGCAATTTCGGCGACGATCTGGCGGTGATGGGCGGGCTCGCCCGGTTCAACGACCGGCCGGTGGTGGTGATCGGCCTCGAAAAGGGTCAGGACACCAAGACCCGCATCGAACGCAATTTCGGCATGGCCCGACCGGAGGGCTATCGCAAGGCGATCCGCCTGATGGATCTCGCCGACCGGTTCGGATTGCCGGTCATAACCCTGGTCGACACCCCCGGCGCCTATCCGGGCAAGGGGGCGGAGGAACGCGGTCAGGCCGAGGCCATCGCCCGGTCGACCGAAAAATGCCTTCAACTCGGGGTGCCGCTGGTCTCGGTGATCATCGGCGAGGGCGGATCGGGCGGCGCGGTCGCCTTTGCCACCGCCGACCGGCTCGCGATGCTGGAGCATTCGGTCTATTCGGTGATCTCGCCGGAGGGCTGTGCCTCGATCCTGTGGAAGGATGCCGACAAGATGAAGGAGGCGGCCGAGGCCCTGCGCCTGACCGCGCAGGATCTGTTGACGCTGGGCGTCGCCGATCTGGTGGTGCCCGAGCCTCTGGGCGGCGCGCAGCGCAACCGGGCCGAGACGATCACCCGCGTCGGCGCGGCCCTCGCCGACCTGCTGGGCCAGCTCGACGGCAAGAAGCCGGGCGAATTGCGCAAATCCCGCCGCCGGAAATATCTCGACATGGGATCGAAATCGCTGGTGGCCTGATGACCGCGGCGCCAAAGCGCAATCCGACCGGAGGGGAACGAGGATCGGAGCGATTGCGCGTCATATCAGAGCGCGCGACGTGACGGGGTCGTGCGCTCTGGTCCCGGAATTCGCGGTGCGCGACTGGCGGGCCAGCCTTGCCTTTTACCGCGACCTCCTCGGCTTCAGGGTTCTCTATACGCGCGACAGCGAAGGTTTCGCTTATCTGGCGCTGGGCGAGGCGGAATTGATGATCGACCAGATCGGCCTCGGGCGCGACGTCCCCACCGCGCCGCTGGAGCCCCCCTTGGGCCGGGGCCTCAATGTCCAGATCAGGGTAAAGACGGTGGCACCCCTGCTGGACTCGCTGGAGCGGCACGGGATACCCTTGGTCGTCCCCCTGGAAGAGCGCTGGTATCAGCAGAGCCCCCTGGAGCGGCGCGGTCAGCGTCAGTTCGTCGTGGCCGACCCCGACGGCTATCTCTTGCGGTTTTACGAGGATCTGGGGTGGAGCATCGTGAAACCGGAGGAAAGGCTCCACCGCGTCTACAAAGCCGAGAATCAGACCGCCAAGCCGGAATAGATCACGCCCGCCGCGATATTCGGGCGGCTTCGGAGCGGTTCCCGTTCGCATTGGCCCACTCTCACCGCTCACTCCATTTGAATTTACGCGATTTCCGAACCATCGAATGAGTCCATTCGATTGGAAATCGCTCAGGTTCAATTTACGCGATTTCCGAGCCATCGAATGAGTCCATTCGATTGGAAATCGCTCAGGTTCAATTTACGCGATTTCCGAGTCATCGAATGAGTCCATTCGATTGGAAATCGCTCCAGGAAATACAGCGTCCCTGCCACCGGCGGCGAGGGCGATATCCGTTCACATCGGTCCCCCTTCAATCCCCCCTGTTCGAGTTGGCCGGGGCCTCGCTGTCCAGAGGGGGTGGAGACCGCGGCCCCCGTTCGGGGTCGGCCTCTTCCGAGGGGTGGGCCGGACATTCACTCCGCGGCACGCCCGTTTGACCTGGACCATTGCAATAGTCCATAAAAGTCCCCTCCATGGGGGAAAGCGATGAAAATTTCTGTCAGCGCGGCCAAAGCCCAACTCACCGAACTCGTGAAGCGCGCGGAAGAGGGAGACGAAGTTATCCTGACGCGTCGTGGTCAAGAGGTCGCCCGTCTGGTTCCGATCATTCTCCCTCAGACCGCCGCGAGCCGCCGCGCCCTTATGGAAAGGGTCAGGCGCTCCGCGTCCGGCAAATCCCGACCCGGCGCGGACGCGGCGCGGAGCCAGGACTTTCTTTATGGGGACGACGGCCTGCCGATATGATCGCTGTCGATCCCTCCGCCCTGATGGCGATCCTGCATGACGAGCCCGAGGCTGAGGCTTGCATGGGCTGCGATGGAGGCGGCGGACCGACTGCTGATATCGGCTGGCACTGTCGCCGAGGCGCTTCAAGCGCAATCCGACCGGAGTGGAACGAGGATCGGACAGATTGCGCGTCCATCAGAATCGATAGAGCGGTGAACGGGGGCCGATGCGAACGGGCACCGCTCTCTCGTCGCGGGGCGACGCAATCTGTCGGCGAAGATGGTCGAACTGATGACCGGGATGGACTTCGAAATCGTGGCCCTGACGGGGGCATCGGCGCAACGCGTCGCCGCGGCCTACGACCGTTGGGGAAAGGGCGGTCACGCGGCCGCCCTGAACTTCGGCGACTGCTTCGCTTACGAGGTCGCCACGCGGCACGGTTGCCCCTCCTTTATGTCGGCGACGACTTTTCGCGGACCGACATCCCCCCGGCCCTCTGATATCGGCCCGATCCGCCCCTCTGTTCGCATCCCGGGGCCTGTCCGGCCGCGCGCCTTTATGTTCCGCCGCGCTTTCCAGATCCCGAGGAACGCCGGACGCGGCACGGTCCCGAGAGGGTCGATCAGCGCCCCTTCGTCCTGGCCGATCCCCGGCGGCTCTCCGGTTTCAGGGGGATCCGGGTGACGCCTTCCCCCGTTCGGGCAACGGGCCGAGCACGCCCCCCAAAAGTAAAGACTTGATTACCGGATTAGAGAAAATATTGCTATATCAATCACTTGACTGACTGCGCACGCGTGCTCAAACCGGGATCGAAGCCTGCCTCGCGCATCAGGCGGTCGGAGTTTTCCTCGACGACCCCTTTCATCCGCTCCATGAAGACCCCGATCGGCAGCCCCGGCTCGATCGGATCGAGGAATTCCAGCACCGCCAGCCCCGGCCGCCGCAGCCTGCTCCGCCGCGCCCAGAAGACCCCCACATTGGTCGCCGCCGGCACGCAGACCTTGCCCAGCCGCTCGTAGAGCACCCCCGCCCCCACCTTGTAGGGCAGCACCGCCCCCGGCAGGACCCGGGTGCCCTGCGGATAGATCACCAGCTGATGGGGGTCGGTGGCGGCGCCGACCCGTTCCACCATCTCCTTCATCGCCTTGGACCGCTTGCCCCGGTCCACCGGCGTCGACCCGATCCGCAGCGCATAGAGCCCGAGGATCGGCGCCCAGCGCAGTTGCTTCTTCATGATGAACCGGGCGCGCGGCAGGGTGTGGGCGAGGATCATGATATCGAGGAAGGACTGGTGTTTGGAGGCGACGATCACATCCCCGACCGGCGCCGTCCCCCGCACCTCGATCCGCATCCCGCAGATCACCCGCAGCAGCCAGAAGACCACCGCGCAATAGGCCTTGATCGCGCGATAGGCGCCCTCGACCGACCAGATCGCCATCGGCGCGCAGAGGATCCCCATCACCAGCATCAGGGCATACATCAGGACATCGAAGACCAGCGACCGGATCAGCACCATCTCAGCTCCACCGACGCAGGCTGCGCAGGGTCGTGCGCCGCGTCACCACATAGGCCACCAGTCCGGCCACCAGCGGCACCAGCGGCGGCAACAGCCAGTGCCAGCCCCGCGGCCCGATCCCGACGAGGAAGAACCCCTGCTCGCTCGCGCTCGGGAGCAGCGCCAGCAGCGCCATGCCCACCCCGGTTCCCAGCGCCGCCCCGGCCACCGCGCGCGAGGTAAAGCGCCGCGTGAAGGCCCCGGCGATGAACCCGTCCCGCGCCCCGATCAGCCGCAGCATCTGGATCACCTGTCCATTGGCCACGACCGCCGCATGGGCCGCCAACCCCTGCACCGACGCCAGCGCCAAGGCCGTGAGCCCGAGACAGGCTAGCGCGAACAGCCGCAACCGCGCCGCCGTCGCCACCAAGGGCGCCCGCCAGGCCGCGTGATCGTCGAAAATCGCCCCCGGCGCCTCGGCCGACAGCCGCAGGCTCAGGCTCTCGCGGTTCAACCGGTCCTGATCGGTCGTGACCTCGATCATCAGGGGCAGGGGCAGGCTCTCGATGGCGAAATCCGGTCCGAGCCAGGGTTCCAGGAGCGCCTTCTGCTCCTCCAGTGTCACCACCCGCACCGAGAGAATCCCCGGCGTGGTCTTGAGCACGTTCAGGGCCGCCCGCGCCTGCTCCTCGACCTTGTCCTGCGGCGCGAAGATCTGGAGCGTGGCGTCGCGGGCCAGCTCCCCCTCCCAGGAATCCGCCAGCCGTCCCGCCGCCAGCGCCAGAGCCAGCGCCATCACCGCGAAGAACGCCATCACCGCCGCGAGAAAACCGACCGCCACCGCCGCGTGCCGGCCACGGGGCACCACCCGGTCGGCGGGCCCTCCCCGCAGCGCGCGCCACATCACAGATCCGCCCCCGCCTGCAACCGGCCCTGCGCCAGCCGCAGCACCCGGGCCGGAACCTTCGCCTTCGCCGCCCGGATCAGGTTCAGGTCGTGGGTCGCGATCAGGACGGTCTTGCCCATCCGGTTCAATTCGATCAGGAGCGCCAGCACCCGCACCGCCATGTCCCAATCCACGTTGCCGGTGGGCTCGTCGGCGAGAATCACCTCCGGGCTGAGGATCACCGCCCGGGCCAGCGCCGCCCGCTGTCGCTCCCCGCCCGACAATTCCGGTGGAAACGCCCGGACCCGGTTCTTGAGATCGACCCAGTCGAGCAGGGCCTCCAGATCGCCCATCCGCTCCGCCGGATCGATCCCGTTCACCAGGAGCGGCACGGCGATATTGTCCATCAACGGCAGATGATCGAGAAACTGGCAATCCTGATGCACCACCCCGACCGAGCGGCGCAGATCGGCGATGGCGTCCCGGTCGCCCGGCGCGATCTCCTTGCCAAAGAACCGCGCGGTTCCCGTGGTCGGCACCAGATCCAGATAGCACAGCCGCAGCAGGGTGGATTTGCCCACACCCGACGGCCCCACAAGGAACTGAAAGCTGCCCGGCGCCAGCCGCAGGGTCAGATCCTGCAATACGGCCGTGGCCCCATAGCTGAACCCGGCATCTTCGAATTCGATCACCGGACTTCACCTCCGCGACTTGAGGCGTGTTATAGAGCGGTGTCCACCGGATGCAACGGCCCGCATGAGCGCGGCACGCTTGGAATGCCGCGGACCGGCCGCTAGAAGAGATGAACTGATTCGGTCGCGCCGCGCGGCCTTGCCTCGAGGGGTGGAATGCGCCTGACCTGTCCGAATTGCGGCGCGGAGTACGAGGTTCCGGAGGGCATGATTCCGCCGGGGGGCAAGCATGTGCAATGCACGAACTGCCACACCCGCTGGTTCATGCGCGGCACCGCCCGTCCGCTCCTGTCCGAGGATCAGGTGATCCAGCGGCTGGAAACCTGGTCTCCCAAACCGCGCACCGCCCCGGACACCCCCGCGGTGGTGGTCCAGATGCCGGTGGCCCCGGTGAAACCCGCGAAATCCGCGCCACAGGAATTCGTCTGGGAAACCCCGGCCAAACCCGCGCCGCTCGTCGCAGACCGCTCGACGCCAAAGGCCCGGCCGCGACTGGAACTCAATCCGGATACTGCTCCGCCACCGCCACCACCCGCTCCCCCGGCGGTCCGGCGCGGGTTTGGCCGGGGCCTGCTCGTCGCCCTGGTCCCCGCCGCCCTCGCCATCGGGGTCTATGCCCTGCGGGATCCGATCGCGGAACAGATTCCCGCCGCCGCCCCGATCCTCTCGACCTATGCCGACAAGGTCGATGCCGGGCGGGAATGGCTGGACGACAGACTCGTCGGCCTCCGCGAGCCCGCTCAGAACTGATCGAGCAGCCGCCTCAGATAATCCAGCTCCATCGTCGGTCGGCCCTGATCGCTGGACCGGCGGCGGATCTCGTCCAGCAATTGCCGCGCCCGCGCCGCCGCGTCGCCGTCCGGAAGGACCGATTCGTTGCCGCCCACCCCGCCGCGTGACCCCAGCGGCCGGCCCAGGGGATCATTGCCGCCGCTGTCGTTCTCGGCCTGTCCTTCGCCCTGGCCTTGCTCACCCTCGCCCGTGCCCTCGGCCTTGCGCAGATCGTCGCCCATCCCGCGCAGCCCCTCGCGCAGCCGGTCGATCGCCTCCGCCTGTTGATCCAGAGCGCCGGAGGTATCGCCTTCGCTCAGCTTCCGGCCCGCCTCTCCCATGTTGCGCTCGGCATCGCGCAGCGCCTGTCGGGTTCCCTCGCCGGTCTGGCCGGGCAACTTGCGTTGCATGTCCTTCATCAGATCGCGCAAGGCGTCCTGCCGCTTGGCCAGATCCCCGGAATTGGGCGTCTCTCCCGGCTCCGAACCCTGGCCCGGCTGATCGCCGCCCTGACGGAACTCCCGCTGAAGCTGGTCGAAGGACTCGTCCGCGAGGCCCTGTTGCTGGCGCAGGGTGTCGGCGAGGCCCTGCATCGCGCGCTGGCCCTCGCTGCCCTGGCCCTCCCCGCCCTGACCCATGCGCATCTGCATGTTCTCCAGCATCTGCTGGAGCATGCCCAGCAATTGCTCCGCCTCGGCCTTGCGGCCCTGTTCGGACAATTCCTGGATGCGGTTCATCAACTCCTGGATCTGGTCCTGGGTCATCTCCTGCGCGTCGGGGGAATTCTCGGCCTGCTGTTGGTCACCGCGCTCGATGGCCTCCTGTGCCATCTGCCGCATGTAATCCTGGGTCGCCTGCCGCAACTCGTCCATCAGCCGGGCGATTTCCTCATCCGAGGCATCGTTCTTCAAGGCTTCCGACAGCCGCTCCTTGGCCCGCTCCAGCCGGGCCTTGGCATCCCCGAGATCCCCATCCTCGATCAGGACCGCCGCCTGCCAGAGGGCCTCCGCCGCCTGATCGATCGTCGGGCCCGAGGTGGCGGGATCCTGAATGGACGCCAGTTGCCGGATCGCCACGCGGGTGATCAGATAGGCGCGCATGTTCTTGAAAACGGTCTCCGGCCGGTAGGTCACCGCGCGCAGCACCTGGACCACCCGCCCGACATTCGCCGGAGACCAGAGCAGATCGCGCCGCTGCTCCACCAGCGCCGCCGCCAGAGGATCATAGAAGGGCCGTCCGGGCAGGATCGTTTCGACCGGCGGGGCCGTGCCCGTCTGGCCGAGACCATCCTCGGCCATCAAGGTCACGGTCACCGGCAATCCCGCCAGCGGATCCTTTGACAGATCCTCCACCAGGGTTTCCCGGACCTCCTCGCCCGCGCCGACCATCGGCAGCGGCAGATCGACCGTCAGCGGCGGCCTCGGCGACGGATCCACCGCCAGCCCATAACGGCGGTCGACCTTGCCAGGATCGAGCTTGATCTCGGCGCGCGCCGCCTTGATCCCGTAATCATCCCGGGCGACATAGCCGAGCCGCGTTTCCCCGGTGGGCGCCCGGCCGATCGCGCCATCGACGGCGATCGTCGGCGCCAGATCCGGGATCGCATGAAAGGCCCACTTGCCCAGAGCCCGTCCGCCTTGCGTCAGGGACACCGTTCCATCCCGGGTCACGGTAAATTCCGCCGAGGCGATCCCGGGCGCGGCCTCGGTCAGGGGGGCGGACGTGGTGCCCCCGACATCCTCGGCCAATTCGAATCGCCCGGCTTCGCCATAGGCCCGGATCGTGATCGTCGTCCCCGCCGGCACATCGATCGACTGCCCCTCGGCGATCTCGGGCAGATAGAGGGTCGGATGCCCGGTATAGCTCGGCGGCGCCGCCCAGCCTTCGAAACTCGGGCCCGTCGCCACCGCCGCCGCGCCGCCGGGCGCCAGCGCCGCCGAAACGCCGCGCACCCCGTCGCCCCGGGCAAAGATCACCGCCGCGATCAGCATCACCAGCGCCCCGAGCCTGAGCCCCCAGGGATCGCGCCGGGCCAGCCGCAGGTCCGGGCGCACCGGCCGCGCCCCCGCCGCCAGCGCGCGCATCCGCTGGATATGCAGCGCCCAGACCGCGAGCGTGCCCGGATCCTCACGCCCCATCGCCGGCGAATCGCGCATCGCCTCCAAGGGTCGCCCGGGCAGGGTCGCATCGACCCGGTCCCGCGCATCCTCGACGCTGGGCCAGCGCAGCGCGCGAATCCCCCGGATCAGCAGCCACAGCACCGCCCCCCCGGCCACCGCCAGAAGACAGAGCAATTGCATCCGGGACAAAACCTCGGCCAGACCGAAGGCGATCGCCGACCAGATCACCGCCAGAAGCGAGCCGAGCGGCCAGAACGACCGCAGGACCGTCTCGACCATCATGCCGATCCGCGTCCGGCGCAGGACCGGCCTCAGCGGATCAATCTCACGTTCCGGCTGGGTCTCTCGCGTCATCCGCCCCGCTTTCACCGCCGGGCAGCAGACCCCGGTCCCGTCATCCTATGCCATCCAGTCTGGGAGTGTATCCCTCCCGAGCATTTCGTCAAACGTTGGACGTGCCCGGATGACCGCGAATTGATCCCCCGACACCATTACCTCCGGGATCAGGGGCCGCGAATTATATTCCGAAGACATGACCGCCCCGTAAGCACCCGCCGAGCGGAAGGCCACCAGATCGCCCTCGCCCAGCCAGGGCAGCGCGCGCCCCCGCGCAAAGGTGTCCCCCGACTCACAGACCGGCCCCACCACATCGACCGGCGCCAGCTCCGCCCCCGGCGCCGCTTCGATCACCGGCACGATGTCATGCCAGGCGTCATACATCGCCGGCCGGATCAGATCGTTCATCGCCGCGTCGAGGATCAGGAAATCCCGATCCTCGCCTTCCTTGCGCCAGATCACCGTGGACACCAGGATCCCCGCATTGCCCGCGATCAACCGCCCCGGCTCGATCTCGATCTCGCAACCCAGATGCCCGACCGTCCGGCGCACCACCTCGCCATAATCGAACGGCAGCGGCGGCGCCTCGTTCGCCCGCCGATAGGGAATGCCCAATCCACCGCCCAGATCGAGCCGCCGGATATCATGCCCATCCGCCCGCAACGCCAGGGTCAGCTCCGCCACCTTGCCGAACGCCGCCTCATAGGGCGCAAGATCGGTCAACTGGCTGCCGATATGCACCTCGATCCCGACCACCTCGAGCCCGGGCAATCGCGCCGCCTCGGCATAGACCGCCCGCGCCCGGCTCAGGGGGATGCCGAACTTGTTCTCGGCCTTGCCGGTGGCGATCTTGGCATGGGTCATCGCATCCACGTCCGGATTGACCCGGATCGCAATCGGCGCCCTCAGGCCCATCTCATGGGCCACCGCGCTCAGCGCGCGCAGCTCCGGCTCGCTCTCGACATTGAACTGCCGGATACCCCCCCCGAGCGCGAGCCGCATCTCCTCGCGCGTCTTGCCCACGCCCGAAAACACGATCCGCGCACCGGGCACCCCGGCCGCCCTGGCCCGCCGGTATTCGCCCCCCGACACCACATCCATCCCGGCGCCCAGGGCCGCCATCAAGCGCAGGACCGCCAGATTGGAATTGGCCTTCATCGCATAACAGATCAGATGATCCATCCCCGCGAGCGCCTCCTGAAACACCCGGTAATGCCGGGTCAGGGTCGCGGCCGAATAGATATAGACCGGCGTGCCCACCGCCTCGACGATTTCGGTGACCGGCACGTCTTCCGCATGGAGCAATCCATCGCGATAGAGAAAATGATCCATGCATACCTCCCGGGATCGAGGCTGACTATCCGGGCGCCGGAGAGGACGCAAGCCTCGCGCCGGATAGACCCCTGTTTCAAGGAAACCGGCGTCGAAGCCCCCTCCGTCAGCCTCCGCTCGATCCCGGCCTCACTCCATCAGGATCGTCCGCGCCGGGATTTCCGGGCCCTCGGGCGCTCCCTTGATCCCGCAGGCCGCGAGCGCGAGCGCCAGCAGGAGCCACCTCACTCCAACGCCTCGCGCCAGCGCCGGATCTGCGCGCGGACCTGCGCCGGGGCGGTGCCGCCATAGCTGACCCGGCTCGCCACCGAATTATCGACGCCCAGCACCTCGAACACCGCCTCCGTGATCCCCGCGTGGACCGCCCGCATCTCGCCCAAGGTCAGATCGGGCAGATCGACCCCCCGGTCCTCCGCCACCCGCACCAGCGCGCCGGTCACATGATGCGCCTCGCGGAACGGAAGGTTCAGCGTGCGCACCAGCCAGTCCGCCAGATCGGTCGCCGTCGAAAATCCCGACCCCGCCGCCTCGCGCAGGCGGGCCGCGTTCGGCACCATGTCCCCGACCATGCCCGTCATCGCCGCCAAGGCGAGCATCAGGCTGTCGGCCGCGTCGAAGACCTGCTCCTTGTCCTCCTGCATATCCTTGGAATAGGCGAGCGGCAGGCCCTTCATGATGGTCAGCAACGCCACCAGCGAACCGTTGATCCGCCCGACCTTGGCCCGGATCAATTCCGCCGCGTCGGGGTTCTTCTTCTGCGGCATGATGCTCGATCCGGTCGAGAACCGGTCCGAGAGCGTCACGAACCGGAACTGCGCCGAGGACCAGATCACCAGTTCCTCCGCGAACCGGCTGAGATGGGTGGCCGCGATCGAGGCCGCCGACAGGAATTCCAGCGCGAAATCCCGGTCGCTGACCGCGTCGAGCGAATTGGCCATCGGCCGGGCAAAGCCCAGCGCCGTCGCGGTCCGGTGCCGGTCGATCGGAAACGACGTCCCGGCCAGCGCCGCCGCCCCGAGCGGGCATTCGTTCATCCGGGCCCGCGCGTCGCGGAACCGCCCGCGATCGCGGTCCAGCATCTCGACATAGGCGAGCATGTGATGGCCCCAGGTCACCGGCTGCGCCACCTGGAGATGGGTAAAGCCCGGCATCACCAGATCCGCCCCCGCCTCGGCCTGGGTCAGGAGCGCGCGCATCAAGCCTTCGATCGCCACGCCCACCGCGTCGGTCTGCTCGCGCACCCAGAGCCGGAAATCGGTGGCCACCTGATCGTTGCGCGACCGCGCGGTATGGAGCCGCCCCGCCGGTTCCCCGATCAGGGCCCTGAGCCGGGATTCCACATTCATATGGATATCCTCGAGCGCGGTGGAAAACTCAAATCCCCCCGCCTCTATTTCTGACAAAACCGTGAGGAGACCTTCCCGGATCACTTCCACGTCGCTATTGCTCAGGATACCCATGTCGCCCAGCATCGCGGCATGGGCGCGGCTCGCCTCGATATCCTGGGTCGCCAGACGTTTGTCGAAGCCGATCGAGGCATTGATCGCTTCCATGATCGCGTCCGGCCCGGCTTGAAAGCGCCCGCCCCACATTGCGTTCGAGGTCTTCTTGTCCATATCCGCGCCCGCCGTCCCAAGGTTTCCCGCACCCCCGCGCCTGTCCGCGGTGATCGCGGCCCTGCTATACGCCGGGCTCTGCCTCGGCGCAAACCCCGCCGCGGCGCAGGTGCTGAATGCCGCGCAACGGGGCGAGGTCGACATGCTGCGCCAGGATGCCTTGCGCAAACTGGTGGTGCATCCCAAACCGATCCGGGCCTCGCATCTGTCCTTCACCGATGCCGACGGGGCGCCGCACACCTTTTCCGAGACCGATGGCAAGGTGCGTCTGGTCAACTTCTGGGCGACCTGGTGCGCGCCCTGCCGCGAGGAAAACCCCTCGCTCGACGCCTTGCAGCGCGAGATGGGCGGCGCGAATTTCGAGGTCATCTCGATCGCCACCGGCCGCAACGACATCGAGGCGATCAAGGACTTCAACCGCGAGACCGGCATCGCCCATCTGCCGATCCTGCTCGATCCGATGAGCGAGCTTGCCCGGGACATGGATGTGCCCGGCCTGCCGGTGACGGTGATCCTCAACCGCGAGGGCGACGAGATCGCCCGCCTGCTCGGTGGCGCCGACTGGAACAGCGCGAGCGCCAAATCGATCCTGACCTTCCTGACCGGCCTGCCGAGCAACGCCCGCCCGGCGCCGCCCGCCGCCACCGCCGGGAAACCCCCGAGCCGCATCCCGCCCGAGGATCCCGCGCCCCAACCGCCGGCCCAGAATTGACCCAAGCCCCGATCCCGCCGCAACGCGCGCTTTTCGATCTGCCGCGCGAGGTGGCCTATCTCAATTGCGCCTACATGTCGCCGATGCCGCGCGCCTCGATCGCGGCCGGTCAGGCGGCGCTGGCCCGCAAGGCCCACCCCTGGGACATCCGCCCCGCCGATTTCATCGAAGGCCCGAACCGCGCCCGCGCCCTCTTCGCCGAGCTGATGGGCTGCGACGCGGAGGGCGTGTCGCTGATCCCCTCCGCCAGCTATGGCCTCGCCACCGCCGCCCTGAACATTCCCCTGCGCCCCGGTCAGCGCATCCTGATCCCCGAGGATCAATTCCCCTCCAACGTCCATATCTGGCGCCGACGCGCCCGGGACACCGGCGCCGAATTGGTGACCGTCGCCGCCGAGGGCGACCTCTCCGCCGCCCTGCTGCGCGCCATCGACGAGCGAACGGCCCTCGTCGCCTGCGCCCACTGCCGCTGGACCGACGGCGCCCTGATCGATCTCGTGGCACTGGGCGAAGCCGTCCGCGGGGTCGGGGGCGCCCTGGTCCTCGACCTGACCCAATCCGCCGGGGCCCTCCCCCTCGACCTCGCACGGGTCCGCCCGGATTTCCTCGTCGCCGCCACCTACAAATGGCTGCTCGGCCCCTATTCCATGGGTTTTCTCCATGTCGCGCCCTGGCATCGCGACGGCCAGCCGCTGGAGGAAACCTGGCTCGCCCGCGCCGGCTCCGACGATTTCACCCGGCTCATCGATTACACCGACCGCACTGAACCCGGAGGCCGCCGCTTCGACATGGGCCAGGCGGCGAACTTCGCCCTCCTGCCCGCCACCTGCGCCAGCCTCGAACAATTGCTCGCCTGGGGCACGGCGGCGATCCAAAACACCCTCGCCGCCCGAACCGACGCGATCGCGACCCGGGCCGCCGCCCTCGGCCTCACGGCACCGTCCCACCGCCGCGCGGGACATTACCTCGGCCTCGGCTTCCCGGGCGCGGTCCCGCCCGGCCTGCCCGAACGCCTCGCCGCCGCCCAGGTCCATGTCAGCCTGCGCGGCCAATCCCTGCGGATCACCCCGCACCTCTACAACGACGACGAAGACACCGACCGCCTGATCGAAGCCCTCGCCGCCGCGCTCTAAAGCGGTGCCCGTTCGCGCCGGCTCATGCCCACCACTCTATCCTTCTGGATTTACGCGCACTCTGTCCGGCCCTCGTTTCACTCCAGTCGGATTGCGCCCTGAAACGAGTTCCATCGAATGCGCACATTCGATGACCCGGGGATCGCGCAAAGGGAGCAAGGAGTGAACCGAGGGCCTATGCCAAAACGGACGCCGCTCTAATCCTCGAGCTTGCGCGCCTCGTCCACCAGCATCACCGGAATCCCGTTGTGGATCGGGAACGCCAGATGCGCCCCCCTGGAAATCAGCTCCCGCCGCTCGGCATCATAAACCAGCGGACCCCGCGTCACCGGACAGACCAGAAACTCCAGCAACCGCCGATCCACCACCGCCTCGTCGCTCACTGCATCGCCCCCTCGTCGCCACCACCGCGCAACGCGAACTCCATCAAGGTCACCAACGTCTCCCGCCGGTTCGTCAGCGTCGGCGCCTCCAACAGAGCCTGCTTCTCCTCCGGATCGAACGGACACAGGATCGACAGGGAATTGATCAACAACTCCTCATCCGCTTCCTTCAGACTGTCCCAATCCGAACTCAACTGCGCCGTGTCAAAGAACCGCGCCAACAGCTTCAGGAACGCCGGCCGGTTGAACCCCTCGTCCACCTCCGCCCGCCCCAGATCCCGCTCGAAACTCGTCCAGTCGATACGGGCCCGCGGATAGGGCGTGAACCCCTCCCGCGCCTCGCCCATCCGGAACCGGCTGACACCGCTCAACGTGATCAGATACCGCCCGTCCTCGGTCTCCTGCAACGCCGTCAACCGGCCCGCGCAGCCGATATGATGCAACCGACCGATCGACTTGCCCTCCGGCATCACCACCGGCTGGATCATCCCGATCAACCGATGCGTCGTCTTCATCGTATCGTCGAGCATCGCCAGATACCGCGGCTCGAAAATGTTCAACGGCAACCGGGACCGCGGCAACAACAACGCCCCCGGCAGGGGGAACACCGGAATCTCCTCCGGCAGATCGGCGAGGCTGTATTTCTTGCCCATCACGCCTCAGGCGAAAATCATCGACGACAACCGCCGCCGCCCCTTCAAGACCGCCTCATGCTTCGGCCCCAGCGAATCGAACAGCTTGAACAACTGCGCCTTGGCCGCGCCCTCGTTCCACTCCCGGTCCCGCCGGAACAACTCCAACAGAACATCGATCGCCTCGGGCACCCGGTTCTCCGCCACCAGCGCCATCGCCAGATCGAACCGCGCCTGATGATCCCCCGGATCACGCTCGACGGCGGCGGTCAATTCCCCGACCTCGCCCGCGTCCGCGCTCGCCTCGGCCAGATCGATCTGCGCCCGCGCCGCCGCGATCAGGGGATCGTTCTCCTTGCCCTTGGGCGCCATCTCCAGCACGCCGCGCGCCTTCTCCAGATCGCCGACCGCCAGATGCGACCGCGACAATCCCGAAATCGCGGCAAGGTTCCCCTCATCCTCGGCCAGGATCGCCGAAAACGTCTGGGCCGCGTCCGCCACCGCGCCTTGCTCCAGCATCTCCTCGGCCATCGCCAGCGCTTCTTCCAGGCCTGCGTCGGGTCCGCCCATGGCAATCACGCGGTCGATGAAGGCCTTGATCTGCGAGCCGGACTGCGCGCCCATGAATCCATCGACCGGCTGACCACCCACGAAGGCAAAGACGGAGGGGATCGACTGCACGCGCATCTGCTGGGCGAGCCGCTGGTTCTTGTCGACATCGAGCCGGACGAGCCTGACCTTCCCCTTGGCCTCGATGACGGCCTTCTCCAGCGCGGGTCCGAGGGTCTTGCAGGGTCCACACCAGGCGGCGGTGAAATAAGCGATGACGGGCACCTCGGCGGAGGCATCCATGACATCTTCCATGAAGGTGGCTTCGGAGCCTTCGACAACGAGGCTCGCATTGGCATTCGGCGCGATCTTCAATTCCATAATCGCCAGTCTCCTCGGGGTCCGGACCGTTCAACGCGGACATCTATCTGTTGCGCTCCTAGGTGGGGTAGCACCCCGGAGTCGTCAAGCGGATTTGGTGCAGCGGGATTCTTGGAACCCTATGCCTAGCCATCATACTATTTAGGTGGGCTTATATTTTTCCTAGGTGGCGTTTCTGCGCGAACTTGATCAGCCGCTTTTTTAAGAATGAATTCACGATGAAGTAAAATTTCAATCGTAGTGACAATCGTTTCAAGATTTTCTGCCGATGGAGCAAAACCGCGATGCGCCGCCGCACTTCCAGCGTCAGTGATTGCCTCTAATATAGACCTTTCATTAATTCCTATATGGCCATTTTCTACCATTTTGTCAAGTTTTTTTGCAAAAGTGTTCAAGTCACCAATATTCAAATACATTGCTCGATCTAAGAGTGTACGGCAACCAATGGCGGCTAAAACCACCAACCCAGAATTTAAAGCTTTATAGACTTCCCCAATCACCTGTCGTAGGTTCTCGTCTTTAATACTCGGCACCCATTTCGGCTCTTCTCTTCTCAATGGGGCAGGCCAATACGAAACTTCGATACCCGGATTATATCGCGGCTGTCCTGTCAATGGATCTTGGTCGATATTATCCCACTCGGAAAACCATTTTAAATGCTGGACGCATACTTCACCACACCCACAACACTCTAATATAATATAGGTATCTGAAAAACTCGATCCATCATCATCTGTACCGCTTTTTTTATAAATTGCTCGCTTATAAGCATTCCTATTTGGACCACATTTGTTACAGTGTGCGGTTTCAAAATCAGTTTTTTCTTCTTTAATATTTATATTAGGCACAGATATATGCTTTTCAACTGTATTTTTTAATTTCTGCCAACCTCTGGTTGTCAACCCAATTAAATCTTGACCGTCCCGCTCAAGCAGTCCCTCCTGAACAGTTAGCGCGACAAGCCGAGCCACACTTTTTCCATCTACCGCACCAATAATCGAGGCAACATTTTCAACATCTAAATTTATAAACCCAAGCTGATCATCTCCAAGTCGCGACGCGATCATTTTTAAAAGAGAAGACGTTTGTTCTTCAATTCCGGGCAGAGGTATTTTAATAAACTCTTCTAAATTTGTGCTGACAACAAGAAGAGGATTATCTCTGGATGTTGCCAAACGGATAGAATGACTTAATCGCGCCCCTGCCAGTTTATCCTCCTCCAAACGCCGTCCAAGCATTGTGAGGGCAGTCTTAGAAATCTCGTAAAAACCGCAGCGCATACAATCGATCAGCTTCTTATCCCCATAGTCTCTATCAATACTATGAGCAATTTTGCCTCCACAAACTGGACACTCTTTTTGATCTAATCTCACAGCTTACCATCCTTTTGATAAATATTTTGAAGAAAATAACGTGTTTTGACGCAGGAAGACAACCTCAGTTTAGCCTCAGTTTTACGATAATCATAAGGTTATTGTGCGTCCTTTACCGAAATCAACACCTCTGTAGCAAATATTTATGTTTTTCCAGAAACGCGGCCTTCACCTCGGCTGGCGACCGCAACACCAACTCGAAAGCCCCCACCCCTTCAAGCTTCGGCGCCCCGAAGAAGCGGTTGGCCTCCGTGACCGAGAAGCCGGCCAGACGGACGGCTTCGAGCCAGGCGGAGATCTTGTCGGCGCGCTTGATCCGGGCCTTCACCGCCCGGGGCAGCACCGCCGGGAGGCCGAAGCGCAGATGCACCGCCGCCGCCAGCCGCGCGTCCAGCGTCGCATAGGCCGGGCCCACCGCCGCCTTCACCGGCGAGATCATGTCCCCGATCACATATTCCGGCGCGTCATGCAGCAGTGCCGCCAGACGCCAGCGCGGCTCCGCCTCCGGATCGAGCCGCGCATAGATCTCCTCGACCAGCAGCGAATGTTCCGCCACCGAATAGGCGTAATCCCCCCGCGTCTGACCGTTCCAGCGGGCGACGAAGGCCAGACCATGTGCGATATCCTCGATCTCGATATCGAAGGGCGAGGGATCGAGCAGATCCAACCTGCGCCCCGACAACATCCGCTGCCATGCCCGAGCCATCCCGCACCCCTTCCTCCACCGCTTAAGCGTTCGTTACCAGAAATGGAATGTTTATCGATATCAATTGTTTAATCGGGTGCGCACGCGTGCGCGACCGTGAAATCATCCTCGAACCGGTCGAGATACCGGCCCATCTTGCCCACCGCCACCAGATGCTTGGCCAGCATCTTGACCTGAAAGACCCGGTTCCTCTGCGGCCGCGTCCCGTCCGGCCCGATCGGCGCGTCGGGGAAATGAACCGCGAAGAAGTCCCGATAGGCCCGCCGGAATTTCAAAGGCAGCTCCCCCCCGTCATGTTTCCAGGGTTTCCGGGGCCCGATGAAATGCAGGATATTGGCCCCCACCATCGCCTCGGTCAGGCGCGAGGCCCAGGTGTATTGCCAGTTCCAGACCGGACCCAGCTCCGACCAGTCCCCGTGGAGCACCGCGTTGAGCAGGTCCTGGTCCAGCCCGATCCGTTCCGGCGGATGTTCCCCCGCGAAGGCGAGGCAGCGGTCCAGCACCCGGTCCGCGTTGAAGCGTTCCACATCGATCAGGAGCACCCCGCTGTTGAAATAGGGCGCGGGGGCGAGCCCGAGGCGTTTGAAGGAGTCCGGCCGGCGCCCCGGCGTGCGCCACTGGCTGTTGTCCCGGACCGCCGCCACCGCCGTCGGACAGGCGAGGCGCAGGAGCCGCGAGAAGTCCCCCCCCTGCGGGAAGACATCGGCGTCGAGATAGAGCAGCCGGCGGTACTGGCCCGCGAAGGCGGCGGGCAGCGCGAGGCGGAGGTAGGAGGCCTCGGTCCGGCGCGCATCGAGGTTCATCGCCCCGAACACCCCGCCCGTGTCGACCCGGCAGTGCCGGATGCCCAGGGCGGCGAGGCTGGCCACCGGCTGGATCGGTTCCATCGAGCAGAGGCAGATGTCGAAGTCCCGCGCGGGGGAAACCGCGTCGATCCGGGCCGCCGCGAAGAGGGCATAGCGGGCATAGGCCTCGTCACAGGCAAAGACCACCGCCGTGTCGGACGCGGCCGGGCGGTCGCTTTCGAGGGAGATCACGTTGGTTCCTTTCCCATGATCCTTGGGCTTTCCATCGCCGGTTGTCGCCGGGTGTCAGGACTGGTAGATGCCGGCATCAAGTTTTCTCTCACTCGGTTCCGGAGTTTTCATATGAACGATGCCACCACGGCCCTCGACAAGGACTATATCGTCAAGGACATTGCACTCGCCGAGTTCGGCCGCAAGGAGCTCGATATCGCCGAGACGGAAATGCCGGGGCTGATGGCCCTGCGCGCCGAGTTCGGCACGGACAAGCCGTTGAAGGGCGCCCGGATCGCGGGATCGCTGCACATGACGATCCAGACGGCGGTCCTGATCGAGACGCTGGCGGAGCTGGGCGCGGACATCCGCTGGGCCTCGTGCAACATCTATTCGACGCAGGACCACGCGGCGGCGGCGATCGCGGCGCGCGGCATTCCGGTCTTTGCGATCAAGGGCGAGACGCTGGAGGAATACTGGACCTACACCGACCGCATCTTCGATTTCCCCGAAGGTGCCAACATGATCCTCGACGACGGCGGGGATGCGACGATGTATATCCTGACCGGCGCGCGCGTCGAGGCGGGCGAGACCGGTTTGCTGGACGATCCGCAGTCCGAGGAGGAGATCTATTTCTTCGCCCAGATCCGGAAGCGGATGGCGGCGAACCCCGGCTGGTTCGCAAAGCAGCGCGCGGCCATTCGCGGTGTCTCGGAGGAGACGACGACCGGCGTGCATCGCCTCTATCAGCTGATGGAAAAGGGCCTGCTGCCCTTCCCGGCGATCAACGTCAATGACAGCGTGACCAAGTCGAAGTTCGACAACAAGTACGGCTGCAAGGAATCCCTGGTGGACGGCATCCGCCGCGCCACCGACACGATGATGGCGGGCAAGGTCGCCGTCGTTCTCGGCTATGGCGACGTGGGCAAGGGTTCCGCCGCCAGCCTGCGCGGAGCGGGGGCGCGGGTGGCGGTCACCGAGGTCGATCCGATCTGCGCGCTCCAGGCGGCCATGGACGGGTTCGAGGTCGTGCGGCTCGAGGATGTCGTGTCCAAGGCGGATATCTTCGTGACGGCGACCGGCAACAAGGACGTGATCCGGCTCGAGCATATGCGCGAGATGAAGGACATGGCCATCGTCGGCAACATCGGCCATTTCGACAATGAAATCCAGGTCGCGGCCCTGCGCAACTTCAAATGGACGAACATCAAGGATCAGGTCGACATGGTGACCTATCCTGATGGCCGCCGGATGATCCTGCTGAGCCAGGGCCGTCTGTTGAATCTGGGGAACGCAACGGGGCATCCCTCCTTTGTCATGAGCGCTTCCTTCACCAATCAGGTGCTGGCCCAGATCGAGCTCTGGACCAAGGGTGACCAGTACGAGAACCGGGTCTATGTCCTGCCGAAACATCTCGACGAGAAAGTGGCACGGCTTCATCTGGAGCGGATCGGCGTTCGTCTGACGGAACTGTCGAACGAACAGGCCGCTTATATCGGCGTTTCAACCGAAGGGCCGTTCAAGCCCGAGCACTATCGTTACTGATTTCCGTATCCAGGTCTGGAGCCGTCCAATGGCTCCAGACCGATGCATTGGAATAAAAGTCTAATCACTGAGATATTGACTTTTCTGCTGGTTCATCCATAGTGATCCAACGATGGCCGTGGCAGAAAAGCCCAAAAATACCATCGATCCCCAACATTCTTATCGAGGTTGCGTCTGGGTTTTATTACTCAGACCGCGCGCAGGTTTGTGGGGTTTCAGGAAATTTAGTCAGGTTGCGGGGTCCAGCGGGTGTGGGGTCTTGTTGAATTCCCCTGTCTTGTTCGCCTGAAATCTCCGGATGGGGGTCCAGTCCTGCGCGTCATGAGTCGGGAGAGTTCTTCGCAGGAAGAATTCTCCCGATTTCATTTCGCCCTATATCCTGTCACATCACCCCCGCGGCCCCGCGGACAACCCGATGATGGAATGGAACCCCCGTATGAGTGTTGGATTGATGGCCTTGCTGGACGATATCGCTGGCCTTGCCAAGGTGGCGGCGGCTTCGATCGACGATGTCGTCGGTCACGCGGCAAAGGCCGGTGCCAAATCCGCCGGAGTGGTCATCGACGACACAGCGGTCACGCCGCGATATATGGTGGGTTTCTCGGCCCAGCGTGAGTTACCGATCATTGCCAAGATCGCCCGGGGCTCCTTGCGCAACAAGCTGATCATTCTTCTCCCCGTGGCACTGCTGCTCTCCTATTTCGCCGATTGGGCAATCACGCCGCTCCTGATGCTGGGCGGCGCCTATCTGTGCTTCGAGGGCGCCGAAAAGGTGTATGAGGTATTCTTTCACCACGCACCGGAGCATGCCGCCTCCGACGCGCCCGAGCAGGCAACCAGCGCCCAGGCTCTGGAGGACCAGAAGGTTTCCAGCGCCATCCGGACCGATTTCATTCTGTCCGCCGAGATCATGGCCATTGCCCTGGCCGCCATTCCGGAGGGTAGCGTCTGGATCAATGCCATCGCGCTCGCATTGGTCGGGATCGGCATTACCGCGCTGGTCTACGGGGCGGTCGCGATCATCGTGAAGGCCGACGACGTTGGACTGGCCTTGGCCAACAATCCGTCCCAGTCCACCTTGGCCGGGGTGGGTCGGCGGATCGGGCGCGGATTGGTCAAGGGCATGCCCGGATTTCTCAGTCTTCTTGCGACGGTTGGCACGGCGGCGATGATCTGGGTCGGGGGCGGTATCGTTTCGCATGGACTCGAAAGCTTCGGCGTCGCAGGACCGGCCCATCTGATGCACGATGCGTCCGTGTGGGCGAGTGGCCTATCCCCGGTCTTTCCCGGATTTGTCGGCTGGTTTGCCGGGGCGGTGGTCGCGGGACTGATCGGTCTGGCGGTCGGCTTGGCATTGATCCCGATCACCAACTGGATCATCGGGCCGATCTGGAGGGGTGTGTCTTCCCTCTGGGCCCCCTCCTCGTGAAAGGCCGCTTTCGTTATTCTTCCTTTCGCACGGCACGGATCATCGTTTCCAGACGGTCGAACCAGGCGGCATCCAGCAGCCTGACATCGCGACCCGCCTCAATCGTTGCGCCGATCGCTGCGAATCCCAAGGATTGCACCGCTCCCTTGAGGGAATGCAGGCACCGCATGCAAGTCTCGTCCTGACTCTCCAGAAAGGCCCGGCGAGCCGCTCGCAGCTGAGCGAGGCCGTCGGTCAGGAGTTCGCCAACCAGCCTCTCGACGACCTCGTCCCCCAATTCGGCAATCAGAGCCGTGCGATAGTCCTCATCGATTCCGTGAGTATCGGGCTCGCACATCCGGGACCGGCTCGATTGTTCCGTCTCGCTGGAAAAGCTCCTTGCCTTGAGCCATGGCGCGAGGGCGGCGGCCAGTTTCGACTTGGTCACGGGTTTGGACAAAAACCCGTTCATTCCCGCGCTGAAACAGGCATCGCGGTCTGAAACGAATGCATTGGCGGTCAGTCCGACAATCGGAATGCCCTTTCCGCGCTCCCGAAGCGTTCGAGTGGTTGCCAGACCGTCGAGGACCGGCATCTGCATGTCCATCAGGATCAAGTCGAAATCGTGGTTCGACACGCTTTCCAGAGCCTCCGCGCCGTTTGCCACACATTGAACGGACAAACCCATCCTCTCCAGCAAACGAGAGACCACCTGCTGATTGATCGGGTTATCCTCTGCGACAAGGATCGATCCCTGGAATATCGAAGGGGTCTCGACGATCGGAGCGGGTTCAATGGCCGACTTGACATTCTTTACCGGCAACAGAAACCAGAACTGGCTTCCCTCCCCTGGGCGACTGTCCGCGCCAATCGTGCCACCCATCGCCTCGATCAGCCGTTTGCAGATGACGAGACCCAGGCCGGTTCCACCAAACCTGCGGGTGTTGGAATTGTCCAGCTGGCTGAACTCCTTGAACAGTTTCGATTGAAGACCCTCCAGGATACCGATTCCGGTGTCGGAGACCTTGACCGCGAGATTCGCGTCTCCCTCCAGCCGCGCCGTCACGGTAATGGATCCCTGCTCTGTGAATTTGATGGCATTGCCGACCAGGTTCACCAGGATTTGACGAAGTCGCGCGGGGTCGGCCGTGATCGCGATGGCCGGCGCCTCTATGCTCAGCCGGAGTCCCTTTGCCACGGCACGGGGCGACATCACGGCTTCCACCGTGTCGAGCAATTCCCGCAGGTTGAATTCCGCCTCACAGATATCGATCTTGCCCGACTCAACCTTGGAGAAATCCAGAACGTCATTGATGACATCCAGCAGCAATTCACCGGATTGCCAGATCACCCCGAGCTGTTGCCTTTGAGTCTCCGACAGCGGCGTCTCGGCCAGGATTTCGGCCATTCCGATGATCCCGTTCAGGGGGGTTCGGATTTCATGGCTCATCGACGCCAGAAAGGCTGATTTCGCACGCGTCCCCGCCTCCGCCGCCTCCGCTGCTTTCGCGTTTCGTTCGCTCAGCACTTCGAGCTGGCGGCCCGTTCGCGAGATATGAACGATCTGTGCAATCAGGAGGCCAACAACGGCGAGCAATGCGAAGGTCAGCATCAGCACACTGACCGCGAGCGTCGCATAGGTTCCGCGCACAAAGCTCCGCTCCTCGACGCGAAAGCTGTTGTTCGCGGCATTGGCCTTCTGGACAAACGACTCCGTCAATCCGCGAATGACCTGGGTACGCTCAAGAAGAACCGGCATCGCAGCGCCACGCAGGTCGGGATGGGCTGCGAGATGGTCGAAGATGGGAGTAAGGTCCTTGATCGCGGACCGAACCGCGTTCGACGCGTCGCCCAGAACCGCGCCCTTGACGACATCGAACGAAAATTCGGCCTCTCCGATGACATCCGCCCGGCTGTAGAGAACATCAAATCGACGCATGACCTCGTCATAAGCCTGCGCACTGGGGTTGAGTTCGGCTCGCATGATGACCTCGACCAGATGGCCGGCCTCCCGGTCAGCCTGGTACGCGGCCCAGACCGCGTTTTCGCGGACCTGATCCGCTGTGCGCGCCTCGCTGATTTGCAGGCGAATGAGCATCGCGGAGATCGCAACGAAGGTGATTACGCTGACGATGGTCAACGTGATGATCAAAATGAGAGTCCGGCCCCGCAGGCCCCGACCAGACGCCGCGCCCGGCATCAGAAGAATTCAACGGCTTCGACCTGCCAGACCGAGCGACCGAAATAGACCTCGTTATAGAGGTCCGGCGCCTCGTCGAAGGGATAGATGAGGAACGTCGGCCCCTTCTCCCGGACGGACATCGGCATGCCATTGATGCGGGTCGCCAGGATGACGGGATACCGCATCGCATCCTGGACCGGAACATCGGCGGTATAGTCGTTCACGGCATGAAGCCTCATGGTGGTCGCGTGCGTGCCCACCGCCCGCATCAGGGCCGAAACGAAAGGCCCGGAAAAACTCTGCGCCCCGTCGTACCAAGGCGTGCGCGTGACGGTGGTCCGATTGGTAAGATCGTCCAGCATCTTCAGATCGAACTCGGCCGCGTCACCCGCGTTGGTATTGGCGATGTCGCCCCGCACCGTGAGAATGACCTGACCGGTGGGCGTGGGCAAGGTTCCGGCCTGCGCGCAGAAGGTGGCAAGAGCCGCCGCGAACGCGAGCAGCGCCAAAGCAATTCGCATTTCATCCCTTCCTTCGAAACTTACTTCTCTGGAATCCTACGCGAACGGTCGTTTAGGCCGCGCTAATGGAACTCGCATAGCGACACATCAGCGTGGCTATTTGCGGCCAGCCTCGCTCGAAGGCCGCGACGCAATCCGGATCGAAATGGCGCCCGTTCTGGGCCAGGATTTCGGCGCGCGCGGCTTCCAGGTTCCAGGCCTTCTTGTAGGACCGTTCGGTACAAAGCGCGTCAAAGACATCGGCGACCGCGACGACCCGCCCCTCCAGCGGGATGGCCTTTCCGGCCAGACCAAACGGATAGCCGGTCCCGTCCCACCGCTCGTGATGGGATAGGGCGATCCGTTCGGCCACGCGCACAAGCTCGCTGCTGCCGTCGGACAGGATTTCGGCACCGACCGTCACATGCGTGCGCATCGTCGCCATTTCGGGCTCGGTCAATTTGCCGGGCTTGTTGCGGATCGAATCCGGCACCGCGATCTTGCCGACATCATGCAGGGGCGCGGCGAGATAGATCGTGCGGCACTGGTCGAGTTCCAGCCCCATCTCCATGGCGATGATCTGGGAAATCTCGGCGACGCGGGAAATATGAAACCGGGTGCCCTCGTCGACGAATTCGATTGCCCGGGCCAACCGCCAGATCACCTCCTCCTCGCGCTCCAGGATGCGGTGCGTCGCCCGCGCCACCTCCGCCACCAGGGTTTTTGCACGATCGGACAATTCGACCTGCGCCCGCCGCAGGGCGAGCAGGTTCGTCACACGCACCTTCAATTCCTGTGGATCCACGGGTTTGTTCAGAAAGTCGGTCGCCCCATGTTCGATTGCCTCGATCTTCAGGGCGCGATCACCCGCGCCGGTGATCATGATGATCGGGATATGGATCGACATCGGATCCCGCCTCAATTCGCGGATGAACGTCAGTCCATCAATCCGGGGCATGATGTAATCCACCAGAACGAGGTCGAACGCCCCGCTCCAGCAGCAGCGCAGAGCGACCATCGGATCGGTATGGCTCTCGACGACGCAGTCAGGGATCTTTGAAACGATCCCTGTCAGAATGGCCAAGTTGATTGGATTATCTTCAACAATCAGGATCCGCAAGTTAACCTCCCGGCGCGCAAGATCCCAATAGCGCGACGGAAGGGGATTTGATACTCTCGAACGGTTAATCTCCGAACATAACTCTAAGAAAACCGCTTCAAGACATCTAAATTTCTATGCCATTTTATTCCTTATTTCGAATATCCTCCTATTTCACACACGACGGCCCATTCCTCGGCGGTGACGGGTTGGACCGAGAGGCGCGAATTGTTGACAAGGACCATGTCTTTCAACCGCGGCTCGGCCTTGCAATCGTCGAGCGTGACCGCGCGCGGAAACGGCGCGACCGCGCGCAGGTCGACGCATTCCCATCTGGGATCGTCGGTGCTGGAATCGGGATGCGCGGGTGCGATCACTTCGACGACGCCGACGATCGCCCGCTCCGACTGCGAATGATAGAAAAAGCCGAGATCACCGACCTTCATGGCCTTCATGTTGTTGCGCGCCTGGTAATTGCGCACGCCGTCCCATTCCTGACCAGCATCGCCCTTGGCCACCTGCTGATCCCAGCTCCAGGTTTCTGCTTCGGATTTGAAGAGCCAATAGGCCATCAACCGATCACCCGGTTCCAGGCCCGGACAGAAACCTGGGCGAAGAGACCGGCGAGCGCATAAGGGTCCGCCGCCGCCCAGGCCCGCGCGGCCTCGATATCGGACACATCGAGAATGAGAAGGGAGCCACACATCGCTCCCTCGGCGTCCAGGAACGGCCCGGCCTGCGTCACGACGCCGGTCTGTTTGATATAGTCGAGATGGGCGGCGCGATTGGCCTTGCGGATTTCCAGAGCCCCCGGCTTGTCATCACAGATCACGGCAAACAGCATTCATTCCTCCTTGAGCGGTCGCGACAACAGCGCCTCGATCGCCTGCGCCATTGTCCAGCTTGCATCGAGCACATTGGCCACCGCGGTCGCAATGGGAAGTTCGACAAGGTGGCGCGCCCCGAGCTGACAGGCGGCGCGCGCGGTCGCGGCGCCTTCGACCGTGACGCCCGCGGGTTCTTCGCCGGAGCCCAGGGCCACGCCGAGGGCGAAATTCCGCGACTGGGGCGAGTTGCAGGTCAGGGACAGATCCCCCAACCCCGACAGGCCGGAGAGTGTTTCCGCCCTGGCCCCCATTGCGACCGCCAGCCGGGTCATTTCGGCAAAGCCGCGGGTCATGAGCGCGGCCCGCGCGGATTGTCCGAGGCCGCTGCCCTCGACCAGCCCGCAGGCAATGGCGATGACATTCTTCATGGCACCGCCGAGCTGCGCGCCGAGCATGTCATCGGAGAGATAGAGCCGCAGCCGAGGCGTCGCCAATTGCCGCAGCAGGCCCGCGCCGAGCGCATTCTCCCCGGCGGCGAGGGTCAGAGCGGTGGGCAGGCCGCGCCCGATTTCCGTGGCAAAGCCGGGACCGGTCAGGACCGCCACCCGCGCGTCGGGCAGAGCCTCGGCCAGGATCTCGCTCTGGAGCCGGAGCCCGCCGGCTTCGATCCCCTTGGCGCAGAGCACGATGGGCACCGGCGGCAAATCCGGGGCATGGGCGCGCAAAAAGGCGCCGGTCGATTGCGCGGGCAGGCTCAGGAGCAGGATGGATGCCTCAGCGACCTCCCGGAGATCGGACGCGCAGTCGAGGCTGGGGGGCAGCGCGACATCCGGCAGCCGGAACCGGTTCTCCCGGTGCATCGCCAGTTCGCGCATCCGGGCCGGGTCGCGCCCCCAGAGCGTCACGGGGCGGCCTTCGGAGGCGAAGACCACGGCGAGGGCGGTGCCAAAGGCGCCCGCCCCGACGACCGCGATCCGCGTCACGCCTTTGCTCCCTTGCGGCCGGACCCGAGCATCGGGGCGGCGGAACCATCGAGCGGCCACCGCGGCCGCGCCGAGAGCGACAGGTCGTCCGGTCCGCGCAGGGCCATCCGTTCCGCCGCCGCCCAGGCAATCATCGCGCCATTGTCGGTGCAGAGCGCGAGGGGCGGTGCGAACCATTCGAACCCCTCCGCCTCCGCCACCGCCCGCAGCGCCGTCCGGATTGCCATATTGGCCGCGACCCCCCCGGCGACGGCGAGAACCCCCGCCCCATATCGCGCCCGAACCTCGGCGCAGGCCCGCCGGGTCTTTTCCGCCAGCGTCTCCGCGACGGCCGCCTGGAAGCTTGCGCACAGATCGGCGCGATCCGCCCGGGTCATCCCACCCTTCGCCGAGACCAGACGCTCGCCCTGGCGCCGGACCGCGGTCTTGAGCCCCGAGAACGACAGGTCGCAGCCGGGCCGGTCCAGCAAGGGCCGGGGCAATTCGAACCGGGAGGGATCCCCCGCCGCCGCCTCTCGCTCGACCAGGGGCCCGCCGGGTTGGCCGAGCCCCAGAAGCTTTGCGATCTTGTCGAATGCCTCGCCCGGCGCATCGTCGATGGTTCCGCCCAGCCGGGTGAAATCCTCGGGCCCCTCGACCACCAGGAACTGGCAATGCCCCCCTGAGACCAGCAGCATCAGATAGGGGAACGCGATCTCCGCCACCAGCCGCGGCGTCAAGGCATGCCCCGCCAGATGATTGACGCCATAGAGCGGCAGGCCCCGCGCCACCGCCAGCCCCTTGGCGAACATCACCCCCGACAGCACACCGCCGATCAGACCCGGGCCCGCCGTCACCGCCACCGCCTCGACCGCGTCGAGCCCTATCCCCGCCCGGCGCAAGGCCGCCTCGGTCACCAGATCCAGCCGCTCGGCATGGGCGCGGGCGGCGATTTCCGGAACCACGCCGCCGAATTCGGCATGCAGCGCATCCTGGCCCGCAACCTTGGACACCAGGATTTCCCCAACCGCGCGGCCGGGCACCGCGCGAATCACCGCCGCCGCGGTGTCATCGCAACTGCTTTCCAAGCCGAGGATGATCCGCGCCTCTGTCAAGAATCCGCTCCGGAACCTTTGACCCGATTGAACCGGGCAAGGCCGCGACGTAGCATCCGCGACCGGCCCACGCAACGCCGCCGCCTTGGGAATAACCGCATGCGTGAACAATTGACTCTGCTGCTGACGCGGCCCCGGGACCAGTCGCTGGCCTTTGCCGATGCCCTCGAAACCGAAGCCCCCGGCCGGTTCCGGATCGTCGTGGCCCCCGTCCTCACGGTCGAACCCACGACCGGCCCGCTCGATACGGAGGGGGCGCAGGGGCTGCTCTTCACCTCCGCGAACGGCGTCGAGCAATATGCCGACCGGACGGACGACCGCCGCCTGCCCGCGCTCTGCGTGGGCGCGATGACGGCGGAGGCGGCGCGCCGCCGGGGCTTCGCCGCGCAATCCGCCGATGGCGATGTCGCGGCGCTCGCCTGCCTCGCCATCGCGCGACATCAGCCGGGCAAGGGGGATTTCATCCATGTCCGGGGCAGCCACGCGGCCGGCGACCTGATCGGCCGGCTGAGGGCCGCCGGAATCCCCGCGCGCGCCGCGGAACTCTATGACCAACGCCCCTGCCCCCTGAGCCCCGAGGCCCGGGATCTCCTGCGCGCCGGGGATATCCAGGTGGTCGCCCTGTTCTCCCCCCGCTCCGCCGCCCTGCTGGCCGCGCAATTGCGCGAGGCGGACCCGCCGCCGCGATCCCTGACAAGCGTCGCCCTCAGCGCCGCCGCCGACGCCGGCCTCGATGCGCCGGAGCCGTTGCGCCGAATCGTTGCCCGCCACCCGACCCGGGACGGGATCATTCAGGCGCTGGCCGGGTTGGGACAGGCGCAAGGAGCAGGGCTTTGACTTGTTCCGCGAAATTCCTTCGCCTAGTATCCGCCGCGATGGGCCGGCAAACGGTACGGGCGCGCGGCGGCCGCGCGATTGGGGACATGAACTGATGCCAACAAAACGAACTGATTCGCCGGACGACGAGGCCGCGAAGTCCGAGATCGATATTTCCACCGGGGATTTGCCAAAGCATGAATCGGCGATACCCGCGGACGACACCCCGCCGAACGAGATCCCGGTCCCGATCGACGACCCACTCCCGACGGCCGGGCCGGAAATCCGTCCCGATCCCGATGCGCCTCCCTTCCCGCCCAGGGAGGTGGACGAACCCGAGGATGTCGCCCTGCTCAACGCGGTCGACGAGTCCATCCGGACCAGCGGCCCCGGGAGGATCGAGGAGCCGGACCGCTTCGAGGAAACCTACCGCTCCGAGGAGCCGGATCGTCCCGAGGAGCCGATCCTGACCTCCCCCGCGCCGGCCCCCGTCCATCAGGACCCGCATGTGGAGGAGTCCGGTCCAAGCTTTGCCGGGCGTGCCCTGACCGCGCTCATCCTGCTGCTGGCCGGTGGCGCGCTCGGGATATGGGCGGCGCCCAAGGTGGCGCCGATGCTGCCGGCGGGAATGGAGCCGGTCGCGACCTGGCTGACCCCGGTCGGAACGGCGGCCGAAAACCGGATCGCCGCGCTGGAATCCCGTCTCGACGCCGATCTCGGCGCGGTGAAGTCCCAGGTTTCGGATCTGACCTCCGGTCCCGAGCTTGGTTCGAGAATCAGCGCGGCCGTGACCGAATCCGAAGCCAAGATCGATGGCGAAATCGCCACCCTGCGCGACCAGATGGGTCAGATCGACGGCGCCGATACGCGCCAGCGGCTGGCCCGGGTCGAGGCCGCCGTCGAAGGACAGGTCGCCCAGCTCGATACGCTCAAATCCCAGATCGAGAGCAGCGGCGTGGCCGGCAGCTCGGCCGGGGTCGATGTCTACAAGGCCGAGGTCGACGGGTTGCGCGCCGAAATGGGTGCCCTCTCCGACAAGGTGGGCGCGCTCGCCGCCCGGATCGACGAAGTCTCCGCCGAGGCGAAACGCCAGGTCGAAACCGCACAGGAAACCGTCAATCAGGTCCAGACCGAGGCCAGCACCGCCGTCAGCGGCGCGACGCTGGCCGCCGAACTGGCCAAGGTCGAGGCCGCGCTCGAAGCGGGCCAACCCTTCGCCGAACCGCTCGACCAGCTCGCCGCCGACCCCGCGCTCCAGATCCCCGAGGGCCTCAGGGCCGCGGCGCCCACCGGCATCAGCTCGATGGCGCAGCTGCGCGACAGCTTTGGCGATTCCGCCCATCAGGCGATCCGGGCCAGCATCACCGCCGAGGCCGAGGGCCAGGGCGTTGTCGCCCGCGCCGAGGCCTTCCTGCGGGCCCAGGTCGCGACCCGGTCGCTGACGCCCCAGGAGGGTTCGGGTCCGGACGCCGTCCTGTCGCGCATGGAAAATCTCCTGAGCCAGGATGATCTGGCCGGCGCGCTGGCCGAGGCCGACAAGCTCCCCACCGAAGCCGCCGCGGCCATGAGTGGCTGGCTCGACGCGGCGCGCCTGCGCGCCAATGCCGAGGCCGGGCTCGCGACGCTGACCGCCGAACTTTCGGCAACGAACTGAAAGCGAGGCATTCATGCTCTGGTCCCTGATCAAGATCTTCATCTTTCTTGGCATCGCAACGGCTCTGGCTTTCGGTGCGAGCTATCTGCTCGAAACGCCCGGCGAGGTGCGCATCGCCTTCGGCGCCCGCGAATTCTATCTCTCGCCGCTCGGGTTCGTGATCGCCTTCCTCGTGCTGCTCGGGATCTCGATCCTCATCCTGAAACTGGTCGGCTTCATCATCGCCCTGGGTCATTTCCTGATGGGGGATGAAACCGCGATCAGCCGGTTCTTCACCCGCAATCGCGAGCGCAAGGGCTATGACGCGCTGACCGACGGCATGGTCGCCCTCGCCGCCGGTGATCCGAAGACCGCGATGAAAAAGACCGCGCGGGCCGAGCGGCTGCTGGCCCGGCCGGATGTAACGCGCCTCCTGACCGCGCAGGCGGCGGAACTGAGCGGCGACCGCGCCAAGGCGACCGAGCAGTACAAGGAGATGCTGGCCGACGACAAGACGCGCTTCGTCGCCGTTCAGGGGCTGATGAAGCAGCAACTGGAGGAGGGCGACACTTATACCGCGCTCGAACTGGCCAAGAAGGCCTTTGCCCTGAAACCGGCCAATCCGCAGATCCTGCGCACGCTCTTCGATCTTCAGACTCAGCGCGAGGATTGGGCGGGTGCCCGCGGAACTCTGAATGCCTCGACCCAGGCGCGCCTGCTGCCCCGCGATATCGGCACTCGGCGCGACGCCGTGCTGTCGCTCGCGGATGCCCGCGCCTCGATCGCGCGGGGTGATGTCTCCCGGGGTCAGGAGGCCGCGCTTCAGGCCAACCGGCTGGCGCCGACGCTGGTGCCCGCCGCCGCGCTGGCCGCGAGCATCCAGGTCGAGAAGGGCTCCAAGCGCAAGGCGGTGAAAATCCTGACGACCGCCTGGGCGGCCAATCCGCATCCGGAACTCGCCGCCGCCTTCGCCGCGATCGAACCGAGCGAATCGCCCAGCGCCCGCCGCAAGCGGTTCGACGCCCTGATCGCGGCCAATCCCGGCGATCCCGAGAGCCATCTGCTCCAGACTGAGCTTGCCCTTGCCGACGAGGATTTCCCCGCCGCGCGCAAGGCGCTGGGGAGCCTCGCCGAGACGCATCCGACGACCCGCAGCCTCGCCCTCATGGCGGCGATGGAGAAGGGTCAGGGCGCGCCGGAGGCCGTCGTGCGCGGCTGGCTGGCCAAGGCCCTGAATGCCTCCCGCGGGCCGCAGTGGGTGTGCGGCAAGTGCAATCACGTTCACGCGGCCTGGGTTCCGGTCTGCGAGAACTGCGGTGCCTTTGACACGCTCGACTGGAAGTCCGCCTCGCACGCCGAAAACGCCGCGCTGGCGCAATCCTCGATGCTTCCGCTGATCATCGGTGGCGTCGATCCGACCGTCGGCGCGGCCCCCGTGCCCGAAGCCGAGGATGTCGTGATCGAGGGCGCGCAGGCCCGGGCCTGAGCGGCGAAGGCCAGAGCCGTCCGCCTGGGACGGTGAGACTTTGAACCTGTCTGGACACGAAGGTCGTTTTTCGATTTCCGTGTCTTTTCAATGAGATATACGACTGCCAAGCGCGGACAGAGAGAGGGGCGTCCTCTGTCGCCCCTCGCCGATGGCAGAAGAGTGAACAGAAAGGGTGCTGCGCTCCGGATTGAGAGCCGCTATCAAGGGCCCATGAACAGACGCACCCTGCTCCTCGCGCTCGCGGCCCTTTCCCTCGCCCCTTCCGCGAAGGCGGCCCCGGTGGATGTATCGGCGATCAACCGTTATCTCCTTGGCCTGACCAGCGCGCAGGGTCGGTTCCGCCAGACCAATCCGAACGGATCGACTCAGGACGGCACCTTTTATCTGGCCAAGCCGGGCCGGATTCGGTTCGAATATGACCAGCCCAAGGGGGCGATGGTCATTGCCGACGGCACGACTGTCGGGGTCTTCGATCCCAAGTCGAACCGGAATCCGACGCGCTATCCTCTGAGCCGCACCCCGCTCTCGATCCTTCTGAGGGACAATCTGAGCCTCGCGGAGCCCGGCATGGTCCTGGGTGCCACCCGGAGCGCGCAAGGCGTGGACATCACCGTGGTCGACCCCCGCGCTCCGAATGAGGGGCGCATGGTCATGACCTTCGGCGAAAACCCGATCGTCCTGAGGCAGTGGAGCATCACGACCAAGACCGGGCAGCGAACGGATGTCACCCTGACCCAGCTCGATGCCGGCATTTCCCTGAGCCGCACCCTGTTCAACATCGAACTCGCCACAGCGAACCTGCGCTAGCTCTGGGCCGAGAGCCTCAAGGGCGTGAAGGGTCCCGACCCATCTGACAGGAAGGGGGTTCGGACGGGCGCTGTGACGCAGGGTTCAGGATCACGGCTGTCGCCGGGGACAGGAAGCTGAGTCTATGCGGCTTTCGCAATGTGTCGGGCTTTGGCGGTGTCAGGGAAGCTCGATGGTACTTCCAGGCGCTCCGCGCTTCGCTGGTAGTCCGACCGAGGCTTTGGTGTTGTTGGTGGGCTCGGAGAGATTCGAACTCTCGGCCAATTGATTAAGAGTCAACTGCTCTACCGCTGAGCTACGAGCCCCAACAACATCCAGCCTGGTGAGCCCGGCGGGATTCGAACCCACGACCCACTGATTAAAAGTCAGTTGCTCTACCGACTGAGCTACGGGCCCCAAGGCTGAGGCTCGTTTATGTGTCCCTCGCTCCGCGGTCAAGCAACATTTGCCAGCAACACGGTCTGTGTGGCCGACAAGACTTCCATCGCCTATATAATCCCCATGTTCAACGATTCTCATCCCTCCGCCGGGCCTCGCCCGATCCGATTTCTCAAGATGCACGGTCTCGGCAACGACTTCGTGGTCATCGACGCACGCGCCCATGATAATCCGGTCACGCCTCGACTCGCGCGGGCAGTTGGCGACCGTCATCGGGGGGTTGGCTTCGACCAACTCGCTGTGATTCGAAAGGGCGAGGATGTCGCCGCTGAAATCGATTTCTGGAACGCGGATGGGACCAGAGCCGATGCCTGCGGGAACGCGACCCGCTGCGTCGCCCGCTTGTTGATGGAGGAATCGGGCGCTTCCGCCCTCGAATTGCGCACGGGACGAGGCATTTTGCAGGCTGAGGATGCGGGCAACGGCTTGATCCGGGTGAACATGGGTCAGCCTTGGCAGACCTGGGATAAGGTGCCTCTGTCCGCTCCATACGATCTCGATCACCTGCCACTGGCTGGTAATCCCGGCGCCGTGAGCATGGGCAATCCGCACTGTGTGTTTGTCGTCGAGGACGCCGAATCGATTGATCTTGCAAGGATCGGCCCCGAAGTTGAACATGACCCATTGTTTCCACAGCGAACCAATGTGGAGTTCGTGACGGTAATCGACCGCCAGACCCTCCGGATGCGTGTCTGGGAGCGGGGTGGGATGATCACGCAAGCCTGTGGCTCCGGAGCCTGCGCGGCCGCGGTTGTGACGATACGTCGCAACCTGACGGATCGAAGTCTCACCGTGAAGCTGGATGGCGGCGATCTCGGAATCGAATGGCAAGAAAAGGGGGTCTGGATGACTGGCCCGACTGCTCTGGTCTTTGATGGCCATTTCTCGGCTTCGTTTTTGGCTCAACTCGGGTCGGACGCATGAACGCGCCGGTTTTCACGACGTTCGGTTGCAGACTGAATGCCTACGAATCCGAGGCGATGCGTAATCTGGCGAAGGATGCCGCGCTGGGGCCGGATCTGGTGGTGGTCAATACCTGCGCCGTCACGGCGGAGGCGGTTCGTCAGAGCCGCCAGCAAATTCGCAAGCTGCGCCGCGACAATCCGGAGGCCCGCGTGATCGTTACGGGCTGTGCCGCGCAAACGGAGCCCCTGAGCTTCGCCGCCATGCCCGAGGTGGACGCGGTGGTCGGCAATGCCGAAAAACTGCGGCCCGAGACCTGGACCAGGCTTTCCAAGCCGGACGCACCGAGGATGCAGGTCGGGGATATCCTGACCGAGCGCCTGACGCTGAGCCCGCGCATTGATGGGCTGGGGACGCGTGCCCGTGCCTATGTTCAGGTTCAGAACGGTTGCGACCATCGCTGTACTTTCTGTGTGATCCCCTATGGCCGCGGCAATTCCCGGAGTGTCCCCGCCAAAACGGTGGTCGATCAGATCGCCCGGCTGGTTGGCAATGGATTTAACGAGGTCGTGCTGACCGGCGTCGATCTCACCAGCTGGGGCGCCGACCTGGACGGTGCACCACGATTGGGGGATCTGGTCGATATGGTCCTGCGGGGAGTTCCAGACCTGTCACGCCTTCGGATCAGTTCAATTGATCAGGTTGAGGCGGATCCGCGCCTGATGGAGGCAATCGCAACCGAGCCCCGTCTGATGCCGCATTTGCATCTGTCCCTTCAGGCCGGTGACAACATGATACTCAAGCGGATGAAGCGGCGCCATTCGCGTGAGGATGCGATTGCATTTTGCGAGACCGTTCGACGGCTGCGTCCGGACGTGGTTTTTGGAGCGGACATCATCGCAGGCTTTCCGACCGAGACCGAAGCAATGTTTGAGAATTCGATGCGTCTTGTGGAGGAGTGCGGACTGACTTGGCTGCATGTCTTTCCCTACAGCGGACGCGCCGGAACTCCGGCGGCCCGCATGCCGCAAGTCGATGGGGCTGAGATCAAAAACAGGGCAGCGCGGCTTCGCGCCTTGGCGGAGATCAAGGTTTCCGAGCATCTCTCCCTGATGCAGGGTCATTCGGTTGAGATTTTAATGGAGCGCCCAGACCTTGGCCGCACCGAGGGTTTTGCCTTGACGCGGATCACCACACCCGGGACACCGGGTCAGATCGTGGCAGCACGGATCATCGGCAGAGAAGAAAACCGGCTGATTGCTGAACTGACCTGACCCATGGGCTCAAGGGCGAAAGACAAACGCCAAAATCACGATGGCAATGGCAATGGCGCTGCCAAGAAGAACGGCGCCCAGCACAGGCGACTGACGAGGGAAATAAGCCTGAGCCGCGGGGCCAACCCCCCGGTCTGGTTCAAAAATTTCCTGTATTTCAAGCACTTCTGACTGCGGCGCCGGGTCTGGAACGCCTTCGGCGGGGACGAGGCGCAGAATTGGCGCAGGAAGATCGCCACTGCTTGGGATCAACTCTTCCACGGGCTCCAGTTTCGAATGATCGGCACGTTCAGGAAGGGACTTCGCTGCGCCACGCCAAGGCCCGGAGACCGCGCCCGCGCGAATGCCAGTCCGGCGGCCACCGCTTCCGAGCGATGGCCCAATCACTGTTCCGCTCATAGATTTCGCTACCCCATCGGCCGCTCGGCAAATCGCGCGGCATTCGCCATTCATCAAAGCATAATAGGGCAAGCTCCGGTATGACCGAAGCAAATTATTAGCAGATCGTTAAAACGCAGGACTTTCGTGCGCCTATCCGGCCGTGGCTGCCTGATACCACTGAACGATCAGGCGGCGCTCCGCGGGCTCGATTCCAGTGACATTTCCCGGGGGCATGGCATGGGACCTACCGGCCTGAAGATAGATCTCCCGGGCATGTTGGGCGATCCGGTCGGGCGTATCGAGCATGACTCCCTTGGGGGCCCGCGTAATGCCTGGCCAGAAAGCCTCCTCGGCGTGACACATCGCGCACCGCCCCATGACAGTATCAGAGACTTGGGAAAAGCCCTCCGCCGAGGCAAACCGCTGGGCGGATGGAGACAGGCCCGCCAGTTCCTCGCGTTGGCTTCCCGGGGCGGTCGACAGCCACATGATGAGGATGAAGAGGATGGCGGTGACGAGCCAGAGCCAGGTCGGATTGCCCTTCCGCGCATGCAACGTATTGAAATAATGCCGGATCGTTACGCCCATGAGAAAGACCAGGCTGGCGATGATCCAGTTGTATTCTGTCCCGAAAGCAAGCGGATAATGGTTTGACAGCATCAGGAACAAGACTGGCAAGGTAAGGTAATTGTTGTGGGTGGAGCGCTGTTTTGCGATCACCCCGTATTTCGGGTCAGGCGTACGTCCGGCTTTCAGGTCCGCGACCACGATCCGCTGGTTCGGCATGATGATGAAGAAGACGTTGGCCGTCATGATCGTCGCGGTGAAGGCGCCGAGATGAAGAAGCGCGGCCCTGCCCGTGAAGAGATGGGTGTACCCCCAGGCCATGAAGACCAGCACAAAAAACAGCAGGATCATCAAGCCAGTCGTGTTCTTCCCCACCGGGGATTTGCAGAGGAAATCATAAATCACCCAGCCCACGCCGATAGAGGCGAGCGAAATGAGGATTGCGACCGGAGCCGAAATATCGAGGACAGAGCGGTCGATGAGAAAGAGATCCGCCCCGGCGTAATAGACGATACAAAGCATGGCGAAACCGCTGAGCCAGGTCGCATAGCTCTCCCATTTGAACCAGGTCAGATGCTCGGGCATCATCTCGGGCGCGACGAGGTATTTCTGGATATGGTAGAAGCCGCCGCCGTGGACCTGCCATTCCTCGCCATAGGCGCCGGGGGGGAGGTGCGGAACCTTGCGCAATCCGAGGTCGAGTGCCACGAAATAGAAGGATGACCCAATCCAGGCGATCGCCGTGATCACATGGAGCCACCGCGCCGCGAAAGCCATCCAATCCCAGAATATGGCGAAATCATACATACTTGCTCTCCCGCTGTCCAAAACCAGAGTGACAGAATTGGATTTTCTCGCAAGTGCGGCGAAAGCGTCGGGACTTTCGGAAATTGCCTGAAAATGCTATGCGTCCGCCATGTCCTACGTGAGCAATCTGCGGACCTTTGTCCGGGTCTATGAGCTTGGCAGCATGTCAGCCGCTGGCCGGGACCAGCGCGTGTCGGCCGCCGTGGCCAGCGCCCGGATCGGGGAACTCGAGAAACATCTCGGGGTACGCCTCTTCAACCGCACCACCCGGAGCCTCCAGCCAACCGAACAAGGCAATGTCTTCTACAAGGGCGCCCTCCGAATTCTCGAAACCATCGACGAGGCCGAGGCGGCGGTGGCCGAGATATCCCTCGCCCCGCGCGGATCGATCCATGTCGCAGCACCGCTCGGGATCGGGAAACGGCTGATCGCGCCGCTCATTCCGCTGTTCAAGGACCTCTATCCGGAGGTGGATGTCCGGCTCCGCCTCTCGGATCGCAGGCTCGATGTCACGGCGGAGGGGCTGGATGTGGTGTTTGTCCTCGGGATGCTCGAAGATTCAAATCTCAGGGTCCGGACGATCGCCGATTGCCAGAGAATCCTCTGTGCCTCGCCCTCCTATGTCAGCCAGCATGGGATGCCCCGCACAGGCCGCGATCTGATCGAAGGCAAGCACAATTGCCTGCTCCTGCGGTTTCCGGGACAGAGGGAGTTCATCTGGACATTGGAAACCCCGGATGGGCCGCGACGGTTCGAGGTCTCGGGCTCTTATGAATCCGATGACGGGGACGTGCTGACGGGCTGGGCGCTGGCGGGGCGGGGGATCATCCTCAAACCGGTCTTTGAAATCGCCGATGCGCTGGCCTCCGGGGCGCTGGTTCCGGTCGCGACGGCGAACCCGCCGCTGGATGTCCAGCTGGCGAGCCTCTTTCCCCACAAACACCTCCAGGACCCCAAGAGCCGTCTCTTCATCGACTTCATGGTCACCGCCTGCCGGAAATCCCTGGCCGAAATCCTCGGCAAGCTGGAGGCAAACCAGTCGGCCTGAGGCGTGTCCGCGCCCGGACGATGCATAACACATTGATTTAATGTGGTATTTCAGAAAACGATGTTTGTCCGGATCAATTGCCTTCCAGCTCGGCGCTGGCGACATCGGCCAGGAGCTTGTCGGGATGACCGGCGCAGGCGGCCAGGATCGTCTCCGCCCATTGCTCCGCGCCACTCTGATCGCCGGATTCGAGATCGTCCCCGGCGGTTGGCAGGGCCGAAAGAGCCTCGACCTGCCCCCCGAGATCAAGCTGTCCATATTGCGCGCAGGTCATCGGATCCGAGCCGATGCCGGGAGAGAGCGCCAGTTCCGCCGCGGCAAGGGAAGGCAGCGCCAGAAGCGGCATGGACAGAAGAAATCGTTTCATGTGAGGCCCCCCGGAGTGCAAAGCCCCGGCCTTCTGGACCGAGGAACCCGCACAGATAAAGTATTTTCAGCGAAACCGAATACACTTTCGCTGAAAATGCTCTACCGTGACCTTCCTCGGCTCCTATCGATGACCGCCTGCGAAGCCAGGCCGCGATGCTGGCCGACCCGTTGCGCGACACGCACGATCGGATCGTGGCGGTTCGCGGCCACGACGCCCGAGGGCGGGGTGTTCCGAACCGGGCGGGACTATGCCGCGTGGCGGGGTTTCACGCCCAAGGCGCATTCCCCGGGAGGCAAGGAGCGGCTCGGCGGGATCTCGAAGGCGGGCAACCGCTCTCTTCGTCGGCTGCTCTATCCTGGGGCGAAAGCCGGTGAGGGCAACGATTTACGGCCAACGCTCTCCCTGTGAGCCATTTATAGACTGATCTTTCAAAATGGTGTAAATGTAATTCAAACTTAAGAAGTCATGTTGAAGAAAAAATTGGAGGGAATGCAATGGCAACTTTCTGGGGAACAATGGCGTCCGACCGCCTTGATCCGAACAGGCTGTCCTCAGGCGTTACAAGCGATCCCGCCGGATTGAAAAGCCTGACCAATGACGGGGATCTTATATTCGCAGGCGACGGGGACGATACTATAACTCCTGGTGAAGGAGCCGATACGATTTACGGCGGGAATGGTTCGGATCATATTCTTAAATCCTATGTCTTTATCGATGAGATCTTTAATGACTATATTTCAGTTGGCGCGGGAGATGATTCGGTCGAAACGAAGGATGGTGATGACACGATCCTGGGTGGTACGGGCAACGATAACTTGCGTGGAGGTTTCGGGGACGACTTGATTTATGGCGGCTCCGGAAATGACCATATATACGCGGAATTCGACAATGATGTTGTATATGGAAATGACGGTATTGATACGATCATTGCATACAAGGGCAGACACACCGTCTTCGCCGGAGCTGGCGATGATGATATAACCACTGAATCCGGTGCATCCACACTGAATGGTGGTACGGGTGACGACCATTTCATGGTTTATTATGGTCGAAACAAGCTGATAGGAGGCGAAGGCAACGACACGTTCCAGTTTTATCTCAGGCCACCCAAAGAAATACCAACCGTTGTGACCGTCATACAGGCGGAAGCTGGCGCACCAAAAGAGACGGCGTTTGAGGGGGCAGGCGAGACTGGGGGCGATGTGATAGACCTTCGCTTGGTCGACGCGATCCGAGGGAATTCAGGTTGGGACACTGCCATCTTCGGTGGAAAGGGCGTGGGGCATGTATGGCTGGCCGAAAATGGCGACCAAACGGTGGTCTTGGGCAATACAAGTGGTGACGTCACGCCAGAATACAAAATCGTGATCGACGATGGCGAGATCAGGGCGACTGATTACACAGTCGAAGACTTCATTCTTATCTGAGAGCGTGTCTGAGAAGGACCCTCTCTGGATGAGGGTAACGGCGGCGCGGAGGATCTGCTCATAGTCGCGGGCGCAATGGTGGCGCTTCATGCGCCACCAGAGGGATTTCTATGACCTCCGATTCATGAAAATCCCTCTAGTCCTTTGATATTGCATATTTTCGAGTGGCAAAACCGGATATACTTTTGCTGAAAAGGCTCTGGTCGTCGCCTTGCGCCGAAGCAACGAGCAACCGGATCGAAAACGATCCGATCCTCGCCTCCACTCGTTTCAAGGTCAATACGCATCCCCCTGCGAGGGATTTCTATGCGAATCAGAGAATAAAGGATAAAATGGAAATAATTTTATCAGTATTTTGCAGGGATGGACCCAATGGCGACGGCGGAATCCTTTGGTGAACTTGGCTTGGGTACAAATCCGACACCCCCTCGATCCACACCCAGGGCCGGAAACGGCTGGGTGGCCCGGCTGTTTCCCGCGCGGCCGGATCTCGACGGGCGATCCGTGCGCCAGATGATCCTGTCGCTCAATTCGCAATACGCGGCGATCGCCGCGGGCGGAAAGGAAATTCCCGAGAGCATCCGGTCGGAATTCGAGGCGGTGATGACCCGCTATAATGGCGAGACCATCGACTGGACCGATCCCCGGGCCTGGGACGATGCCTATCTCTGCGAGCGCCTGCTGGTGGAAATGATGGAGGAACCCCGGCTCGAAGTGGAGCTGGAGCGGCGGATTCTCGATGCCCAGGCGCTCGGCCTTCCGGCGGCGGAATTCTATCGGGGCCGGTTGAAGACCGCGGCGGATATGAAGGACATGGTGGATCAGGACCGGATCAAGCTCGCCCGATCCCTGCTGGCGCGGCTGACGCTTGATCTGCAATGGTATTACAACCAGCTCGATCTCAAGCGCCGCTATGCCCATCGCGCCCAGAAACGGGTGTCCTGGCTGTTTCTGGTGTCGCTCATTCTGTTCGGAGCGGTCATGTCCCTGACCTTCGGCGTCGATGGGCCTCCCCCGACGAAACAGGTCGCGCAGGAGGGTCGATGAGGATGGGAACGCTTCCCTATGGCATTGTCGTGGCGGCGGTTTCAGGCCTGCTGGGTTCGAGTTTCTTCATGTTGATCCAGCTTCAGCAGCGGCTGACCGATGGCGGGCTCGCGGATGCGCGCGACATGTGGACTTGGCCGCTCCTGATGCTGCGCTGCACGGTGGGAGTCGGAGCCGCGTTGATCCTCTATTTCTTCTTCAAGAGCGGGTTGCTGGCCGGGTCGCTGTGGCCAAACCTGAGCCAACTTGCCTTTACCGCGGTCAAGCCGGTGGCGGCGGCGGATGGTTCGATCGATATCCAGCGCGGTGATTATATGGTGCCGAACCGGGATTTCGCCTTGCTCGTGGTCTGGAGCTTTCTCGCGGGCTATTCCCAGACCCTGGTGCCGAACCTGTTGCTCAGCACGGAATCCAAATCCCAGACTTCGGCGAAATAGCGCCTCCTCCCCGGTCGGGGCGTGCCCATCCCCGCTCGCGATCACGAAAGTGATCACGGCGGATCGACGGAAATTGAGTTCCGTCCGCTCCGGCTTTCGCTACAGTCAAACCGTGGACACCGCCGGGTACCTGCGCGGAATAGGGAAACAGAAATCGGTATCTCGACTTTATTCGGGATCGAGTCTGGAGGATTTATTCATGAAAAACCGGTACTGGACAACGACAAGCACTACCATGCTGTGCGCTTTCTTTCTCGCAACTGTTCCCGCTCTGGCCAGTGACCAGACGCGGACCACGGTCAAGCAGGAGTTGTCACAGCATGGCATCACGCTCGCCCATTATGACAGCCTGACCGATACCCAGCTGTCACAGATCAAGTTGATCCTCGACACCACGGCGCCGAAGACCAATCCGGCGGAGATGGTGAACAAGCTGATCTCCTATGACAGTTCCTGCCTCGGCGGCGAGACCCTGCGGACGGATGTCAAATATGACCTCGGCAAACACAAGATCGAGATCAAGAATTTCGATGACATGAGCGGATCGGAACTGGCGGTCCTGCGCGCCGTTCTGATGGGCGATGAAACCAGCGCGGCCAAGCAGGCCCAGGTCGAGCGGATCGTGAAGGCCATCACCCCGGCGGTTTCGGGCAGTTATCTGACCGCGGATACCGAAAGCTGCCTCAAGGGGCTCGACACCCATGTCGCGCTCGACAAGCTGACGCCCAAGCAGATGCTCCGGATCCAGTCGGTCGCGGCGGGCACCGAGACGGCGGCGGCCAAGCGGTCGATGATCGATAAGGTGGTGTCGGAGGGATAGAGCGGTTTGCGATCTGACCGCGGCGGATCGTCCGCTCCATGACTTCGTCTTGCCGCGGCGCGGCCCTGGCGTTCAACTCCCCCGATAGGTCGAGAAGCTGAAGGGCGAGAGCAGGAGCGGGACGTGGTAATGCGCCTCCGGGTCGGCGATGCCGAAGCGGATCGGGATCCGGTCGAGGAACCGGGGGCTCTCTCCCGGAATGCCGGCGGCGTCGAGATAGTCGCCGGCATGGAAGACAAGCTCGTAGACGCCCGGCGCCATCTCTCCCTTGGGGAGCACGGGCCCGTCGGTCCGGCCATCGGAATTGGTGGTGAAACTGCCCAAGGGGATCCGCGTTTCGCCCTCGATCCGGACGAGGTCGATCCGCAGTCCCGCCGCCGGACAGCCGCGGGCGGCGTCCAGCACATGTGTCGTGAGATAGCCTGTGCTCATCTGGTCCCCCTTGTTCATTTCATTGGCAAATCCGCGGGCCGACCGCCATCCCTGTCCTGTCCCCAAGTCTTTCAGGAAGATTTTGAAAGGCAAGCGCAATCATCTCGCCTAAGGTCAGTCCGACGATTCAGGACGGGAGACTACCGGTGACGCGCTATCCGAGGAACATGCGAGGTTATGCCGGTCGGCCGCCCCGGGCGGACTGGCCGGGGGATGCGCGGATCGCAGTGCAGTTCGTGTTGAACTATGAGGAAGGCGGCGAGAACTGCCTGTTGCATGGCGATGCCGCATCGGAGGCGTTCCTGTCGGAAATCCCCGGCGCCGTTCCTTGGCCCGGCAAGCGGCATTGGAACATGGAGTCGGTCTATGAATATGGCGCGCGGGCCGGATTCTGGCGGCTGCGCGATCTGTTCGTGTCGCGGGGGGTGCCGCTGACGATCTATGGCGTAGCCTCGGCGCTGGCGCGGTCGCCCGAACAGGTGGCGGCGATGAAGGAGGCCGGGTGGGAGATCGCCAGCCACGGCCTGAAATGGATCGATTACCGCGATCATGCGCGCGAGGCCGAGGCCGCCGACATGGCCGAGGCAATCCGTCTGCATACCGAGGTGGTGGGCGAGCCGCCGCGGGGCTGGTATACCGGGCGGACCTCGGTCCATACGGTGGATCTGGCGAGCGAGGCGGGGATTTTCGACTATGTGTCGGACACCTATGACGACGACCTGCCCTATTGGCGCGCGCACGAGGGGCGGGAGCAGTTGATCATTCCCTATTCGCTCGAGTCCAACGACATGCGGTTCTCGGCGGGGACATTGACGACCTCGACGGACTATTTCGAATATCTGAAGGATACGTTCGACGTGCTGTATGCCGAGGGCGTGGCCGGGTCGCCGAAGATGTTTTCGGTCGGGCTGCATTGCCGTCTGGTCGGTCGGCCGGGTCGGATCGCGGGTCTGGCGCGGTTCATCGATCATGTATTGGGGCATGAAAAGGTCTGGACCCCGCGGCGGATCGAGATCGCGGAACATTGGGCGAAGGTCCATCCGCCGGTGTCGGTGGAACGGCCCACGACCCTGTCGCGGGATGAATTCGTGGCACGGTTCGGCGGGGTGTTCGAGCATTCGCCCTGGATCGCGGAACGGGCCTGGGGGCTGGAGCTGGGACCGGCGCATGACAGCGCGATCGGTCTGCATAACGCGCTGGCGCGGATGTTCCGGTCGGCGAGCGAGGCGGAGCGTCTGGGGGTCCTGACCGCGCATCCCGATCTCGCGGGCAAGCTGGCGGCGGCGAAGCGGTTGACGGCGGAGTCGACGGCGGAACAGGCGGGGGCGGGGCTCGATGCCCTGACCGACGCGGAGCGGGCCCGGTTTACCGCGTTGAACGAGGGCTATGTGGCGAAGTTCGGGTTTCCGTTCATCATCGCGGTGCGGGGATTGACCAAGGCGGATATCCTGACGGCGTTCGAGGCCCGGATCGAGAAGGATCGGGAGACGGAATTCGCGACCGCCTGTGCGCAGGTGGAGCGGATCGCGCTCCTGCGGTTGAAGGAGATGCTGCCATGAGCGAAGGCCGGACCTATTATGCACCGCATGGCGGGCTGCCCGGACAGAACGAAATCCTGAGCGGGCGGGCGGTATTCACCGAATCCTATGCCTTCATCCCGCGCGGGGTGATGACCGATATCGTGACGAGCGCCCTGCCCTTCTGGGAGAAGACCCGCGCCTGGATCATCGCCCGGCCCTTGTCGGGCTTCGCGGAGACCTTCTCGCAATATATCATGGAAGTCCTGCCCGGAGGCGGGAGCGCGCGGCCCGAGTTGGATCGCGGCGCGGAGGGGGCGCTCTTTGTGCTGGAGGGGGCGCTGACCCTGACCTTCGCGGGGGAAACCCACGTCCTGGAGCCGGGGGGGTTTGCCTTCCTGCCGCCGGGGATGGAATGGACGGCCTTCAACCAGGGCACCGAGGCGACGCGGTTCCAGTGGATCCGCAAGAGCTACGAGCCGGTGGAGGGGCTGGGCCTGCCCGATCCTCTGGTCGTCAACGAGAAGAACATCAAGAACTGGCCAATGCCCGATACGATGGGGCGCTGGACCACGACGCGGTTCTTTGACCATGACGACATGCGGCTCGACATGCATGTGACGATCGTGAACCTGCTGCCCGGCGCGGAAATTCCCTTCATGGAAACGCATGTGATGGAGCATGGGCTCTATGTGCTGGAGGGCAAGGGCGTCTATCGCCTGAACCGCGACTGGATCGAGGTGGAGGCAGGCGACTTCATGTGGCTGCGCGCCTTCTGTCCGCAGGCCTGTTACGCAGGCGGCCCGGGCCGTTTCAGGTATCTGCTCTACAAGGATGTGAACCGGCACCCGCGACTGCCGTCCCGGATGCTGCGATGACACGGCCCCTGCGGGCGGAGCCCTTGACCGCCGCGGCCTTCGCCCCCTTTGGCGACGTGATCGAGGCACGGGGCGCGCCGAGCTTTCAGATCAATGCCGGGATGTGCGACCGGTTCCATGACCTCGCCCGGATGGAGTTCATCGGGGGCGCGGCGGGAATCAGCGTAGGATATGGCCGACCCTATGCGCTGCCCCATCGCTTCACCCTGGTGGAGCGGCATCCGCTGGGGTCACAGGCCTTCGTTCCGATGACCGCGGATCCGTTCCTGGTGATCGTAGCCCCCGACGAGAACGGAACGCCCGGCCAACCGCGTGCGTTTTTGACGGAATCGGGCCAGGGCGTGAATTACCTGCGCAATGTCTGGCACGGAGTCCTGACACCGCTCGGGCGCGCGGCACCGTTCCTGATCGTGGATCGGATTGGAACCGGAAACAATCTTGAGGAATATATGTATGGGGATGACTGGGAGGTCGTTGCGGTCTGAAGCAAGGCCCCCCCTGTCCCCAGACCGCACTTATACCTTACAAGGCCTCACCGGAAAACGGCACAACCAGACACAGATACAACACAACACTCGCTACACAAAACTTACGGCGACCTTTGGCACAAGATACTCCCTACCTCGGCGGCTCCACCACTCTGGTAATCGTCTTTTTAAGCTCAAAGTTTGTCACCGCTGTGACAAGTTCAGGATCGCACTCCGATAATCATCTGTCCAATGGACTTTTTCGCACTGGCCTCAAAATCGGTGCGCTGCACCATAAATTCGCTCAATCTGCCGGTATTTTATGCGGGTGAAAAAATAAATCGGTCAGGATTGTCCCGCGCCCCCTTCGAAGCCGCTCCCAAGCGGCTCCGGACCGATGCTAGCTGTCGAATCGGGTCGCCCCGCGCCGCATCTCATCGACCGGCTGACTGAGAATCGCCGCCTGATAGGCCCGTTGATCACAGTTCTGCCGCGGGCAAACTCTGCAGTTGATTCCGATGGGAGTCACTCGCGCCCCACCACCTAAGTGAAATTCCTCGGCGTAACAGATCTCATGCGCATGTTCGATCGTACAGCCCAACGTCACAGCAAGACGGTTATCCTGGCTGAATCGCTCAAAAGATGGGCGATCCACGGTCCGGCTGAAGGTAAAATATTGGCTTTGATCGGGCATTTCAACAAACTGCGGGACGATCCGGCCGGGGGTGCGGAACACCGTATGGATGTCGAGTCGCGGACAGGCGCCCCCGAATTCCGCCAGATGGAAGTCGGTCGCGTTGAAGCGCTTGCTGACATTGCCGGCCTTGTCGATTCGCAAAAAGAAGAACGGTACGCCCTGCGCGCCCTCGCGATTGAGCGTGGTCGCCCGGTGGCAGGCCTGTTCGAAGCTGACGCCGAAATGGGTGGCGAGATGGTCGAAGTCATATTTCGACTCCCGGCATTCCGCGAGGAAAGCGTCATAGGGCATCAATACCGCGGCTGCGAAGTAATTCGCCAACTCAACCCTGCAGCGACCCAGCTCACGGGCCCCGATGATTTCCGATCGTGCGAGCAGATGTTCGAGCTGATCGCCGAGGGTCAGCAATCCGATCATATGCACGAGCTGAAAGATCCGGTTGGGATGATCCATCGCCTGGCTGAGCAGGATTTCCCCCGCCTTTTCGTCATATCTGCGCAGCGTGTTGGGCAGGTCGGCGACGGCGACGACCCGGACCGAGATCCCCAGGGTCTTCTTGAGATGGAATTTCAGATAGGAATAGATCTCGTCGGGCTCCAGCACGGTGCCCTCCCAGAAGGCGCGGGCCGCGTCCTCGATCTCGCGGAAGTGGTTGCGGTTGCGCCGGAAGAAATTATGCACCGCCGCCTCGGGCGGAGGGGCCACCAGTTGCCCGCCCTCCTCGCCCAAGCCCGCCCCGACGCTGAGCAACTGGTCGGTCGTGCTCTGATAAATCCGATGCAGCTTGAGAAAGGCCTGCGCCAGATTGGGACAATGGACCAGCGCCGCGCGCAATTGTCCCAGATCCGGCCGGGTGCCCTCGAACACCGGGTCCTGCACGATGGCCCGCAGATCGGAGAGGATCGTCGTGCTGTCATCCTCGGCAATGTCGTGCCAATCGACGCCGTAGGCCTCGAACAGACGCAACATCACCTGGACCGAAACGCTTCGTTGATTGTTTTCCAGAAGGTTCACATAGGCCGGGCTGATCCCGAGGTTGCGCGCCATCTGGCCCTGGGTTTCCCCGCGGTCGGTTCGCAGGCGACGCAGCCGGGGTCCTATGAAAGTCTTTTGCACTAACGTCCCATTGCCCTGTGATTCGTTGTTTACATTATTACGATTATGCAAATGTGTAAACATTCGCATTTACAACATGACCCGGATTTGCTTCCCTGAACAGGAAAACACCCGCAAAAGACCTCCAAGCGCAATTTTCGAACCCACGTGACTGGGATGCGTCCTTGGAGGAACAAAAATGAAAACCGGTATCAATTTTCTCGCGATCCCTGGTCCAACCAATGTCCCGGACGCCGTCCGCATGGCCATGAATGTCCCGCAACAGGACATGCGCGCCCCGGATTTCGGGGATCTGACCCTCTCGCTGTTTTCCGATCTGCGGCGGGTATTCAAGACCGCCACTGGAACCGTCATGCTCTTTCCCGGCTCGGGCACCGGCGCCTGGGAAGCGGCGATCCAGAACACGCTGAACCCCGGCGACAAGGTCCTGATGTCGCGGCTGGGTCAGTTCTCGAAGCTCTGGGTCGAGATGGCAGAGCGGCTGGGCCTCGAAGTCGAAGTGGTCGACGTGCCCTGGGGCGCCGGGGTTCCGGTCACCGAATTCGCCCGCATCCTGGGCAATGACGCGGAAGGCAAGATCAAGGCGGTCTTCGTCACCCACAACGAGACCGCGACCGGCGTGACCTCCGACGTAGCCGCCGTGCGAGCGGTGATGGACGAGGTCTATCACGAGGCGCTGCTCTTCGTGGATGGGGTGAGTTCGATCGCTTCGATCGATTTCCGGATGGATGAATGGCGGGTCGATCTGGCGATCACCGGCAGCCAGAAGGGCCTGATGCTGCCCGCCGGTCTCGGTGTGCTCGCGATCAGCGACAAGGCGATGCAGGCCTCGAAGAAGGCGACCCTGCCCCGGGCCTATTTCCGGTTCGAGGATATGCTGGCGGTCAACGGCGACGGTTATTTCCCCTACACGCCGCCGACGCCCCTGTTCCATGGCCTGCGCAAATCGCTCGACCGGCTGTTCACCGAAGGGTTGGAGAATGTGTTCGCCCGCCATTATCGTCTGGCCGAGGGTGTGCGTCGCGCGGTGCGCGCTTGGGACTATGAACTGGTCGCCGAGCATCCGAAGCTTCAGTCCGATACGGTATCCGCGATCCGCGTGCCCCCCCATATCGATGCGCGCGATGTGATCCGGGGAGCCTATTTCAATTACAACACCTCGCTCGGGACCGGCCTCGGGCCGCTGGCCGGCAAGGTCTTTCGCATCGGCCATCTGGGGGATTTGAACGAGGTCATGTGTCTCGCCGCGATTTCGGCCGCCGAGATGGCGCTGGTCGATGCGGGGGCACGGATCGAACTCGGGTCGGGCGTGGCCGCCGCGCAGAGCTGGTATCGCGAGCAGAAGGCTGTTCGTCCCACGGCGCTGGCCGCCGAATAAGCCGAACAACAAGAAGACAAGGGAGGTTCGCATGGATATCCACGAGTACCAAGCCAAGGAAATTCTGGCAAAATTCGGTGTGCCGGTGCCGCGCGGCGGTCTCGCCTACAGCCCCGAGCAGGCCGAGTTCCGCGCCCGCGAGATCGGCGGAGACGCCTGGGTGGTCAAGGCGCAGATCCATTCCGGTGGCCGCGGCCAGGCCGGCGGCGTGAAATTCGTCCGCTCGCCGGAAGAGGTCCGGGACTATGCCGCGACCCTGTTCGGGCGCAATCTGGTCACCAAGCAGACAGGCGAGGCGGGCAAGCCGGTGTACCGGCTCTGGGTCGAGGAAGCGTCGGATATCAAGCGGGAGCTCTATCTCGGCTTCGTGCTCGACCGCAAATCCGAGCGTATCATGATCGTGGCCTCCGGGCATGGGGGCATGGAGATCGAGGAGCTGGCCGAGACCGACCCCGAATCGCTGGTGCGGATGAGCATCGATCCGGCGGTGGGGCTGGCGGAATACCAGTCGCGGGAACTGGCCTTTGCGCTGGATTTGAACGCGGCGCAGGTGGGCAAGATGGCGGGCGTTCTGCGGGCCTGCTACCGGGCCTATCGCGATCTCGATGCGACAATGGTCGAGATCAATCCGCTGGTCGTGACCGGGACGGGCGATCTGGTGGCGCTGGATGCCAAGATGTCGTTCGACACCAATGCCTTGTTCCGTCGGCCCGACGTTCTGGCGCTCCGGGACCGGAGCCAGGAAGAAGCGCGGGAGAGCGCGGCCGGGGATCATGGCCTGTCCTATGTCGGATTGGACGGCAATATCGGTTGCATGATCAACGGCGCGGGCCTCGCGATGGCGACGATGGACATGATCCATCTCGCGGGCGGCGAACCGGCGAATTTCCTCGATATCGGCGGCGGTGCCTCGCCGGAGCGGGTGGTTCGGGCGTTTCGCACCGTGCTCGGGGACAAGAACGTGCAGGTGATGCTGGTGAATATCTTCGCCGGGATCAATCGCTGTGACTGGGTGGCCGAGGGCGTGGTGAAGGCCTTCCGCGAGGTGGATGTAAAGCTGCCGGTGGTGGTGCGGTTGGCCGGGACCAATGTCGAGGAGGGCAATCGGATCATTCAATCCTCCGGTCTGCCGATCATGACCGCCGACAATCTCGCCGACGCGGCGGCCAAGGCCGTCGCCGCCCTGCCCTACAAAGCAGCCTGAGGATCATCACATGGCAATTCTGATTACCGAAAAGACCCCCGTCATCGTTCAGGGCATGTCCGGCCGCATCGGCCAGTTCCATGCCGCCGACATGATCCGTTATGGCACGAATGTGGTGGGCGGCGTGACGCCGGGCCGGGGCGGCGAGAGGATGCTGGACCGGCCGCTGTTCGACACGGTTCGCCAGGCCGTCGAGGCCACCGGGGCGGAGGCGAGCATTCTCTTCGTGCCACCTCCCTTCGCGGCCGATGCGATGATGGAAGCGGCGGACGCGGGGATAAAGACCGCCGTTTGCGTCACGGACGGAATCCCGTCGCAGGACATGATGCGGGTCAAGCGCTTCCTCCGCCGCTATCCGGCGGAACGCAAGATGCGCCTGATCGGGCCGAATTGCGCGGGGGTCATCAGCCCCGGCAAGGGGTTCATGGGGATCATGCCCCCGGCGATCTATCGCCAGGGACGGGTCGGGATTGTCGGCCGCTCCGGGACCCTCGGCTATGAGGCCGCGTCGCAGATGGCCGCGCTCGGCATCGGGGTTTCGACTTCGGTCGGGATTGGCGGCGATCCGATCAACGGCTCGTCCTTCAAGGACATCCTCGAACTCTTCGAACAGGATCCGGAGACCGACGCCGTCATGATGATCGGTGAAATCGGCGGCCCTCAGGAAGCCGAAGCCGCCGCCTGGGCGCAGAAGCACATGAAAAAACCGATCGTCGCCTATATCGCCGGTCTGTCCGCGCCCAAGGGCCGCAAGATGGGCCATGCCGGGGCGATCATCTCGGCCTTTGGCGAGTCGGCGCAGGAGAAGGTCGAAATCCTGAGCGCGGCCGGGATCACCGTGGCACCGAACCCCTCTGCCATGGGCGAGACCGTGGCATCGGTGCTGGGCGTTCGCGCCGCCGCCTGAACCCCGAGTTTCCTCCCCAGACTTGCGGCCAGTTCCCTCACCGGGACTGGCCGTCTTTTTTCCCTCGCCCTCGGGCGCAAGGCACAAACCGTCCGAGGAGAGATGGCAGGGTCCGCGAAATCTCCGGCCCCGCCCCGAGGATGACCGGTGCTCAGGCCGGGAGGGTGGCCACCATGGAGGGGCGTTCCGCGAAGGAACCATACCACTGTGCCAAAGCCGGACGGCCCGCCCGCCAGTTCCGCGCATCAAACCGCAGATCGAGATAGCCGAGGGCACAGGCAACCGCGATCTGGCCGCAATCGAGCGGTCCCGCGAGATGCGACATCCAGCGCCCCTCGATCGCATCGAGACCGCGGGCGACTTTGGACCATTGCCCCTCGACCCAATCGGGATAGCGCAAATCTTCCGGACGCACCCGGCTCTCGTAGATCATCAGGATGGCCGCGTCGCAAATGCCGTCGGCCGTGGCCTCCAGGGTCAGCGTTTCCCAAAGCCGCGGAGCCGCGGGGTAAAAGGCGCCACCCGCGAGATCGGAAAGATAGCGGCAGATCACCCGGCTGTCATAAAGGGCCGGCCCATCCGACCGTTCCAGAGTGGGGATCTTTCCCAAGGGATTCTGCGCCATCGGCATCGAGCCGGGATCAACGGGGGTGCCGCCGGCGGGCACCATCCTCACCTGATCGTAGAGGCCGGATTCATGGAGAAGCACCAGAACCTTGCGCACAAAGGGCGAGGTCGGCGAGGAATAGAGCGTCAGCATTGTCAGTCCACCCTGCGGAAGCGCACACGGGCCAATCCCGCCGCTTCGACTTCGAATCCGGGGCCGTCCCGCCGCAAGCGGAATACACGGCGCACGCGCCCGTTGGTGTGCAAGGCGCTCTCGGCCTCGGCGCGATGCGGCGTTGCCCTCACCCCTTCGGGAATTTCATCAAGGATGGTTTCGTGAGTCGGATCCTTGGGAGCGGAGGCGCGGTTCCGAGCCGCGACAAGCGCAACCGCCGCCAGCGCGCCGTATCGGACTGCCATCCAGGCGATGGGAGAGAGTGCAATCGGTGCCGGCATATCTGCGAACCTCCACTTGTCCGGGCAAAGCCCGATCAGGTTTTTCTCAGATATAGGCGCTCTTCACCCACCCGCAAAGACATAACGAAAAAAGGGTACCCTCGGGCGGATACCCCGTCGGATTTCACAGACCAAGAACCGATTTCAGGCTGGTCACGTCACGCACCCGCTGGGCGGTGGCGGTCTTGTTTTCCTCGGAGGCTTCGCCCGCGGCCTTTTGCGCCTCGGCCAGCAGATCCGAGAGCATCGCGCCCTGCACTTCGCCCCGCGGAACCGCCTGTTCGGCGAGGATCGTCGCCGAGGTCGGCGAGATCTCGGCGAAACCGCCAGTCACGACATATTCGGTGGTCGTGGAGCCGGACACCACGCGAACAACGCCCGGCCGCAGCGTGGTCAGAAAAGGCGCATGATTGGGCATGGCGGTAAAGTCACCATCCATGCCCGGAATCTGCACCGAGGTCACCGTCAGCTCCGCGAGCTTGCGCTCGGGGCTGACGAGATCGAACTGGAACGTGTCGGCCATGCTCGGCTCCTTAAGCGGCGGCCGCCGCCATGCGCTCGGCCTTCTTGATCACTTCGTCGATGCCGCCCACCATATAGAAGGCCGCCTCCGGAAGATGGTCGAATTCACCGGCGACGACGCGCTTGAAGCTGTCGATGGTGACGTCGAGCGGAACCTGGACCCCCGGCGAACCGGTGAAGACCTGCGCCACGTCGAAGGGCTGCGACAGGAAGCGCTGGATCTTGCGGGCGCGGGCCACCGTCAGCTTGTCCTCTTCCGACAGTTCGTCCATCCCGAGGATGGCGATAATGTCCTGAAGCGACTTGTAACGCTGAAGGATGCCCTGCACGGCGCGGGCGGTGTTGTAGTGCTCCTCGCCGATCACCATCGGGTCGAGCAGACGCGAGGTCGAGTCGAGCGGGTCCACCGCCGGATAGATCCCGAGTTCCGAGATCGCGCGCGACAGGGTCGTGGTCGCGTCGAGGTGGGCGAAGGAGGTCGCCGGCGCCGGGTCGGTCAGGTCGTCGGCGGGCACATAGATCGCCTGCACGGACGTGATAGAACCGTTGCGGGTCGAGGTGATCCGCTCCTGCAGCGCGCCCATGTCGGTCGCGAGCGTCGGCTGATAGCCCACCGCGGAGGGGATACGGCCCAGAAGCGCCGACACTTCCGAACCCGCCTGGGTGAAGCGGAAGATGTTGTCCACGAAGAACAGCACGTCGGTTCCGGACTGGTCGCGGAACTGCTCGGCGAGGGTCAGGCCCGAGAGAGCGACGCGGGCACGGGCCCCCGGCGGTTCGTTCATCTGACCGTATACGAGGGCCACCTTGGACTTGGAGAGGTCCTCGGCGTTGATGACGCCCGATTCGATGAATTCGTGATAAAGGTCGTTCCCTTCACGGGTCCGCTCGCCCACGCCCGCGAACACGGAATAGCCCGAGTGCACCTTGGCGATGTTGTTGATCAGTTCCTGAATGAGAACCGTCTTGCCCACGCCGGCGCCGCCGAACAGGCCGATCTTGCCGCCCTTGGCATAGGGGGCGAGCAGATCGATGACCTTGATCCCGGTGAGCAGGATCTGCGATTCCGTCGACTGGTCGGCGAAATCGGGCGCCGGGCGGTGGATGGCGCGATATTCGGTCGCCTGGACCGGGCCCTTTTCATCGACCGGATCCCCGACGACATTCAGGATACGGCCCAGAGTGCCGTCCCCCACCGGAACCTGGATCGGCTTGCCGGTATCGGTCACCTTTTCCCCGCGCACCAGGCCTTCGGTGGAATCCATCGCGATGGTCCGGACCGTCGATTCCCCCAGGTGCTGTGCGACTTCGAGAACGAGTCGCGATCCGTTGTTGTCGGTCTCAAGCGCGTTCAGAATTTCGGGCAGATGTGCCTCGAACTGCACGTCGACGACGGCACCGATAACCTGTGTGATCTTTCCTACAGCTACTGCGTCCATGCCGCTATCTCCTCCTAGAGCGCTTCCGCGCCCGAAATAATCTCGATCAACTCGCTGGTAATCGCCTGCTGACGCGAGCGGTTGTACTGGATCGTCAGCTTGTTGATCATCTCACCGGCGTTGCGGGTGGCATTGTCCATGGCGGACATGCGCGCCCCCTGTTCCGACGCGCCGTTTTCGAGCAGCGCCGTGAAGACAAGGGTCGCAACTCCGCGCGGCAACAGGTCCGCGAGAATGGCTTCCTCGCTCGGCTCGTATTCATATTCGGCGCCCGTGGTGTCGCGTGCTTCGAATACCGCCGGGATCAGCTGCCGTTCGGTCGGAACCTGGCTGATCACCGAAACGAAACGGTTGAAGAACAGCGAGCAGACGTCGAATTCGCCCGCCTCGAATCGCCGCATGATATCCTGCGTGATCCGGGAGGCATCGACATAACCGAGCTTCTTGACCGCCGACAGGTCGACATGGCCAATCATGTAGGCACCGAGATCACGGCGCAGCTGTTCGCGACCCTTCTTGCCGACCGTCAGGATCTTGACGGTCTTGCCTTCCGCCAGAAGGCGGGTGGCGCGGGCGCGCGCCAGCCGGACGATGGATGAGTTGAACCCACCGCACAACCCGCGCTCCGACGTCGCGACAACCAGGAGATGCACGTCCGACTTGCCCGTGCCCGCCAGCAACCGCGGCGCGGAGGGGCTGTTCGCCACTCCGGCCGCGAGGTTGGAGAGCACCGCTTCCATGCGGCTCGCATAGGGGCGCGCGGCTTCGGCGGCCTCCTGCGCGCGACGCAGTTTCGCGGCGGCGACCATCTGCATGGCCTTGGTGATCTTGCGCGTGGATTTCACGCTCGCGATCCTGATCTTCAGGTCCTTCAAGCTCGGCATTGGCCCTGCTCCCTATGCGACGCGGATCAGGAGAAGGTCGCGGCGAAGCCGTCGAGCACCGAGCGGATCTTCTTCTCGATATCGCCCGCGATCTTCTGATCCTTGTCGCGGATTTCATCGAGCAGCGCGGCATTGTTGTTCCGCAGATGGGCCAGAAGGGCCCTCTCATAGGAACCGACCTCCCGCACCGCCAGCTTGTCGAGATAGCCGTTGGTGCCGGCATAGATCAGGATGACCTGTTCGGCGTTGGTCAGCGGGGAGTACTGGGCCTGCTTCAGCAGTTCGGTCAGGCGCGAGCCGCGGTTCAGCAGACGCTGGGTCGATGCGTCGAGGTCCGAGCCGAACTGCGCGAAGGCCGCCATTTCGCGGTACTGCGCGAGTTCCAGCTTGATCGAACCGGCGACCGACTTCATCGCCTTGGTCTGTGCCGAGGAGCCCACGCGGCTGACCGAAAGGCCGACGTTCACCGCCGGACGGATGCCCTGGTAAAACAGCTCGGACTCAAGGAAGATCTGGCCGTCGGTGATCGAGATCACGTTGGTCGGAATATACGCCGAAACATCGCCCGCCTGGGTTTCGATCACCGGCAGAGCGGTCAGCGAACCCGAGCCATGGTCCTTGTTCAGCTTCGCCGCGCGCTCCAGCAGACGCGAGTGGAGATAGAACACGTCGCCCGGATAGGCTTCACGCCCCGGCGGACGGCGCAGCAGCAGCGACATCTGGCGATAGGCCACGGCCTGCTTGGACAGGTCATCGAAGATGATGAGGGCATGCATCCCGTTGTCACGGAAATATTCCGCCATCGCGGTCGCGGCATAGGGGGCGAGATACTGCATCGGCGCCGGCTCGGAAGCGGTCGCGGCCACGACGATCGTGTAATCGATGGCGCCGGTTTCTTCGAGCTTCTTCACCAGCTGCGCTACGGTCGAACGCTTCTGGCCGACCGCGACATAGACGCAATAGAGCTTCTTGCTCTCGTCATCGCCAGCGGCGTCGTTGTAGAACTTCTGGTTGAGGACCGCGTCGAGCGCCACGGCGGTCTTGCCGGTCTGGCGGTCGCCGATGATCAGCTCGCGCTGGCCGCGGCCGATCGGAATAAGGCTGTCGATGGCCTTGAGGCCGGTCGCCATCGGCTCATGCACCGACTGGCGGGGGATGATGCCCGGCGCCTTGACGTCGGCGACGCTGCGCAGCGTCGTCTCGACCGGGCCCTTGCCGTCGATCGGATTGCCGAGCGCGTCCACGACACGGCCGAGCAGACCCTTGCCCACCGGCACGTCCACGATCGACTTGGTGCGCTTGACGATGTCGCCTTCGCCGATGTCACGGTCGGACCCGAAGATCACCACACCGACATTGTCGACTTCGAGGTTCAGCGTCATCCCGCGGATGCCACCTGGAAATTCCACCATCTCGCCGGCCTGAACATTGTCCAGACCGTGAACGCGCGCGATACCGTCCCCTACTGACAACACCCGGCCGACTTCGGCGACTTCGGCTTCCTGACCGAAATTCTTGATCTGCTCCTTGAGGATCGCAGAAATTTCAGCGGCTTGGATCGACATTATCCGACCTCTTTCATGACATTCTGGAGACTTGCGAGTTTGGAGCGGATCGAACTGTCGATCATGCGGGAACCGATCTTGACCACCAGGCCGCCAATCAGACCCGCGTCGACTGTTACGTCGAGCTTCACGTCCTTGCCAACGCTTTTTTGCAGTGCATCCTTAAGAGAAGCGATCTGCTCATCGGTCAGCGGCTTGGCGGCGGTCACCTCGGCGGTCACTTCCCCGCGGTCCGCGGCGATCAATGCCATCACCTGGGTGATCATGCCCGGAACCACGAAAAGACGCCGGTTCTGTGCCATCAGGCGGAGCGTATTGGCGACCGTTGCACCGAGACCCATGCGCGCGGCGATTGCCTCGATGGCATTGCCCTGATCTTCCCGGCTGAAAACCGGAGAAGAGATCACCCCGCGCAAGTCGGGACTTTCGTCAAGTGCGCCCTGGAACGCGAGAAGATCAGCTTCAACTTGGTCTAAAGTATTGGACTCTTTGGAAATCTCAAAGAGCGCTGTTGCGTAGCGACCAGCTACGCCCGAAGTCAGTGATGCTGAACTGGACACGTACACCCTTCCGTTTTTGGCAACTCGCCTCCCCCGCGACTGATCCTCACGCAATCTTTACGTTTACCAGCCCTGCGCCGCAGCGAAATCGGCGCGGTGATAGCAGAGGGTTAACTGCGTTGCAATACGTTGATGCCCGTTTACACCCCTCCGAAACGCTGGATTGGCATGGTTTTCGGGGTTCGAATCACCTGTTTCGCGCAGCTCTGCCATGGCTGGCCGCGGGCTCCGGAGCGGGTCTTCCGAGCCCGCCGAGAACTTCGAAAGGACCGGGAACAACCACCCTCACCCCATCGGAGGGAGGCCGCGCATACACCTGTTTCTTGGCCTCGACCAGCAAGGCCCCGGCCATGAATTGCGGGTTCAATCTCCGACCGATTCGCTCCCAGAACTGCGCGGTCTGAAGCCAGAACCGCCGGTGCGAGGGCGGGGCATAAAGCGCGGCGGAATGCCGCTCCGGCGTGAAGCGACTCTCGATCAGAAGCGACTCCAGCTGGCCGAAGCTGTAGGGCCGTCCATAGCCGAAAGGCGTGGCATCACGTCGCGCCCAGAGGCCGGAGCGGTTGGGGACGATGAAGACCACCTGCCCCCCCGGCGCCAGAACCCGCCAGATCTCCCCCAGCAGGGCCAGCGGTCGCTCGCAGGTCTCCAGCCCATGCGCCACCACCAGCCGGTCCACGGTGCCGGCGGGGATCGGCCAGTGGGTTTCCTCGACCAGCGCGCCGACGTTGGGTCCCTTCGCCGGCCAATGCATCACGCCCTGCTGCGCCGGCATCAGGGCGATCACACGGCGCGCATCCCTCAGAAAGGGCCGCAGGACGGGTGCCGCGAAACCGAAGCCCACCACCGTGAGGTCGCGGGTTTCCGGCCAGAGCCGGAGCAGGGCCTCCTGAAGGCTGCGCTGCGCCGAGCGGCCCAGTTTGGTCCGGTAATAGAAGGCGCGCAGATCGAGTACATCCAGATGCATTGCGCGACCCTATCCGATCCGACAGACTGCGGCCAATGCAAACGCGCGGGAGGCGTCAATGGGACTGGAAATCATCACCGTGCCGTGTCTGAGGGACAATTACGCCTATCTGGTGCGCGATATCGCCGGGCGGCGTGTCGCGGTCGTCGATGCCCCGGAAGCCGATCCCATCATCGCCGCCCTGGCGGACCGCGGCTGGACACTCGACATGATCCTGATCACGCACCATCACGACGATCATATCGCGGGCGTGGAGGAGTTGCGCGAAACCTTTGGTGCGACGGTCGTCGGAGCCGCGGCGGACCGGCACAGGCTGCCGACCCTCGATATGGAAGTCGACGACGGCGACACGATCGCGATCGGGGCCAGCATGGGCGAAGTGCTCGATGTACCGGGGCACACCGTCGGACATGTCGCTTATCATTTCGCAGGCGCGAAGGCGCTTTTTTCGGCGGACAGTTTGATGGTCATGGGCTGCGGTCGCTTGTTTGAAGGCACTCCCGACCAGATGTGGGCCAGTTTGTCGCGGATGGCCGCGCTTCCGGGCGAAACGCTGGTTTATTCCGGTCACGAATATGCCGCGGGCAATGTGCGATTCGCCCTGTCCATCGAGGGCGAAAATCCGGCGCTGGCCGAGCGGGCGCAAGCCATTGCTGCGCTGCAACAAAACGGGACGCCGACCGTTCCGGCGCGGCTCGATCTCGAAGCCGTGACCAATCCGTTTCTGCGCGCCGGGGCGCCGGACTTGAAAGCACGGCTCGGGATGTCCAATTTGCCCGATGCACAAGTTTTCGCCGAGATCCGCCGTCGCAAGGATTCATTCTGAGCAACGGGCCGGGAAGGCTATGAAACCTGTAAGCAGCCCTTGTAATTTTTTTGCACAAAATCCGGCATCGGAGCATATTCACCCTTGAAGCAAGGGGAATAAAACCGAAGTTTAACAAGTGCCGGGTAACGATGAAGTCCCTTGCCCGCGTCGGCCCACCCGCCGACGGGTTCAGACGGAAGGACGCGGACTATGCCCTCTTTTTCGAGTACTCTTGAAGCCGCAATCCACAACGCCCTCGGGCACGCCAATCAGCGGAAGCACGAACTGGCAACGTTGGAGCACCTGCTTCTTGCCTTGCTGGACGAGCCAGACGCGGCGCGCGTGATGAAGGCGTGCGGCGTCGATCTCGAAAAGCTGCGGAAATCCATTCTCGCCTTCCTGGACGAGGAACTGGATGCGCTGATCTCCGACATCGAAGGGTCCGAGGCGGCGCCGACCACCGGGTTCCAGCGTGTGATCCAGCGCGCGGCGATCCATGTCCAGAGTTCGGGCCGCTCGGAAGTGACGGGCGCGAACGTTCTGGTCGCGATCTTTGCCGAGCGGGAAAGCCACGCCGCTTACTTCCTCCAGGAACAGGACATGACGCGTTACGACGCGGTCAATTACATCAGCCACGGCGTTGCCAAGGATCCGTCCTATGGCGAGGCGCGGCCGGTGAAGGGCGCGGAAGCAGCTCCCGAGCCCAAGGCACAGACCCCGAGTGGTAAGGAGGCCGAGGAGACCGCGTTGCAGAAGTATTGTGTCGATCTGAACGAGAAGGCCCGCAAGGGAGATGTCGATCCGCTGATCGGTCGTGACCTGGAGGTCGAGCGCTGCATTCAGGTGCTTTGCCGCCGCCGCAAGAACAACCCGCTGCTGGTAGGCGACCCGGGCGTGGGCAAGACCGCGATCGCGGAAGGTCTGGCACGCAAGATCATCGACGGGGAAACCCCCGGCATTCTCGCCGACACGACGATCTTCTCGCTCGACATGGGGGCCCTGCTGGCCGGAACGCGCTATCGCGGCGATTTCGAAGAGCGGCTGAAGGCGGTGATGAAGGAGCTTGAGGCGCATCCGAACGCGATCCTGTTCATCGACGAGATCCATACGGTGATCGGCGCGGGCGCGACCTCGGGCGGGGCGATGGATGCTTCGAACCTCTTGAAGCCGGCGCTGCAATCGGGCTCGCTGCGCTGCATGGGCTCGACCACCTACAAGGAATATCGCCAGCATTTCGAGAAGGACCGGGCCCTTGCGCGGCGCTTCCAGAAGATCGACGTGAACGAGCCGAGCGTCGAGGATGCGTTCAAGATTCTCAAGGGATTGAAACCCTATTTCGAAGATCACCACGACATCCGCTATACGCTGGATGCGATCCGGTCGGCGGTGGACCTGTCGGCCCGGTATATCCATGACCGCAAGCTGCCGGACAAGGCGATCGATGTCATCGACGAGGCCGGAGCCGCGCAGCATCTTCTGCCCGAAGGGCGCCGTCGCAAGACGATCACCTCGAAGGAAATCGAAGCAGTCGTTGCCAAGATCGCCCGCATCCCGCCCAAGAACGTGTCCAAGGACGACGCGGAGGTTCTGAAGGATCTCGATGTTTCGCTGAAACGGGTGGTGTTCGGTCAGGACAAGGCGATCGAGGCCCTTGCTTCCGCGATCAAGCTGAGCCGCGCGGGTCTGCGCGAACCGGAAAAGCCGATCGGCAACTATCTCTTCACCGGCCCGACCGGCGTCGGCAAGACCGAGGTTGCCAAGCGGCTGGCGCAGATGCTGGGGGTGGAGCTGCTCCGCTTCGACATGTCGGAATATATGGAAAAGCACACGGTCAGCCGCCTGATCGGTGCCCCTCCCGGCTATGTCGGCTTTGATCAGGGCGGTCTTCTGACCGACGGCGTGGATCAGCATCCGCATTGTGTGCTGCTCCTCGACGAGATGGAGAAAGCGCATCCGGACGTCTACAACATCCTGTTGCAGGTGATGGACAACGGCAAGCTGACCGACCACAACGGCCGGACGGTGGACTTCCGCAATGTGGTCCTGATCATGACCTCCAACGCGGGTGCGCAGGAACAGGCGCGGAATGCGCTCGGTTTCGGCCGCGAACGGCGCGAGGGCGAGGATACGGTCGCTGTCGAGAAGATGTTCAGCCCGGAATTCCGCAACCGTCTCGACGCGGTGATCAGCTTCGGCGCCCTGCCCAAGGAGATCATTCTCCAAGTCGTCGAGAAGTTCGTGCTCCAGCTCGAAGCGCAGTTGATGGACCGCAATGTCACCATCGAATTGACGCCCGAGGCGGCGGAATGGTTGGCCGACAAGGGTTATGACAGCAAGATGGGGGCGCGGCCTTTGGGTCGTGTGATCCAGGAGCACATCAAGAAGCCGCTGGCGGAGGAACTGCTCTTCGGCAAGCTGGCCAAGGGTGGCGTGGTCGAGGTGGTCGTTCGGGACGGCAAGCTCGATCTGCGGATCGAACCCGCCGCCGCCCCACGGCTCGCAACCAAGAAGCCGCCGCTACTGACCGCCGAATGATCCTGACTTGAATGAGACAAAAAAAGCCCCGTCGAAAGCGGGGCTTTTTTCTTGTCCGAACCTGGCATGTCCCCTGGAAATCGCTGAAAGGATTTTTGGAAATCAGGGGACCTGTCGCGAGGAACCGCTCGATCTTTGCTCTCTGAACGGGAAGAGTTGAGAGCACGGGTCTGGCCTCCTCACAAGCCCCTGCGAACGAAGCCTACTCCAGCCCAAAAGAGGCAATCAGTGTCCCTTGGCGAACCACACAAGGGATGGGCCCAGCCGACGCCCGCGGAACGATCCTCTCCACGCCCCGCGATATGCCGCCAAAGCTCCCAAGGTCTGCCTCGCGACAATGGCGAAATCACGCCTCTCTCCGGGGCCTGAGGCAATTTTCCAATCCCGCGCAACGTCCGGTTCCAAGGCCACACCGTCAGGCGCTCCCTTGGATGCTCGGGCACCATCGGGGTCCGGTCCAGATGTTCAAGGATGATCCAGTTCTCGGAACCGCTCTGAAAGAACGCAATGCCATCCTTTCGGATAGCCCGCCGTTCAGATCGATCGGATCAGCTTCTTCTCCAGCACCCGCAAGACCGAGGCGAGATCATTCCCCCGCTTGAGAATCCGCCCATCCATGCCGATCACCGAATACTGCCCCTGTCGCGCAATATTCCGCGGACGTTTCTCGATCCGATACAGGGGATGCTCCGCCGTATGGCGAAAGACGGAAAACACCGCGACCTCCCGCAGCATCGAAATCCCATAGTCGCGCCACAGACCCGCCGCCACCATGCGCCCATAGAGCCCCAGAATTGCGGACAATTCGACGCGATGAAAACTGACGCGGTCGGGAGGCTGCGGAAAGACCGTGATCTCGGCGTTTTCTACCATCTCCGGATGATGACAACGGAGCAATGGATTTGCAAGTTCCGAAGACAGGTCATTGCAGTTCCGCGCCAGTATCGCTTCAATGCACCTCCCAAGGACAGGCGGAGGCGACATGCGCGACTTTCAATCCCCCGGACGTTCGCTCGTCTTCGCAACCAACGGACTGTGCGCGACCTCGCACCCCCTCGCCGCCCAGACCGCGATCCGCATCCTCCAGGAGGGCGGCAACGCGGTCGACGCGGCCATCGCGGCGGCGGTCCTTCTCGGTCTCTGCGAACCCCAGATGACCGGACTTGGTGGCGACTGCTTCGTGTTGCTCAAGCCGGCGGGCGAGGAACGGATCCTCGGCCTGAACGGCTCCGGCCGTGCCCCCGCCGGCTTTGACGCCGGCCCCCTTCGCGACGCGGGCCACGGTCTCATCCCCCCGCTGTCCGCCCATGCGGTCACCGTACCGGGCGCGGTCGATGCCTTCCTGCGGCTCTCAGCGGATTGGGGCACGATGGGACTGGACCAGATCCTCGCACCCGCGATCCGCTACGCGGAGGAGGGCGTTCCGGTTGCCCCACGCACCGCGCTCGACTGGAACGACGCCGCCGACCTGCTCCAGGGCGATGCCCGCGCCTTCTATCTCATCGACGGCAAGGCACCGACTCCCGGCCAGATCTTCCGCGCCCCGCGCCAGGCGGACGTGCTCCGCCGCATTGTCCGCGAGGGACGCGCGGGCTTTTATGAGGGCGAAGTCGCAGAGGATATGGTCTCCTCGCTGCGCGCCCTCGGCGGGCGCCACACGATCGAGGATTTCGCCGCCACCGCCTGCGACTATATCACCCCTGTGTCCGGCCTCTATCGCGGCCACGAGCTTGTCGAGCTGCCGCCCAATGGCCAAGGCGCGACCGCCATCCTGCTCGCAAAAATCCTCGGCCATTTCGACCTCGCCGCTCTCGATCCCCTCGGGCCCGACCGCGCGCATCTGGAGGCCGAGGCGACCAAGCTCGCCTATGATGCCCGCGACCGTTTCATCGCCGACCCCACCTCGATGACCCGCCTCGATCATTTTCTCGCCGACTCGACGGCGGAACGGCTCGCCGCGCTGATCGACCCACACCGGGCGCTGCCCGATCCCCGCCAGGCATCCGAGCCGGTGCATCGGGAGACGATCTATCTCACGGTCGTGGATTCCAACCGGATGGCGGTCTCGCTGATCTATTCGATCTATCATTCCTTCGGCTCGGGCCTTGCCTCCGCCAAATTCGGCATCAATTTTCAGAATCGGGGCGCGGGTTTTACCTTGACCCCCGGTCATCCCAACGAGGCTGGTCCCGGCAAACGGCCGATGCATACGATCATCCCCGCCATGCTGCGGCGGAACGATCGGTTGGTGATGCCCTTTGGGGTGATGGGCGGCGCCTATCAGGCGGCGGGTCATGCGCGACTCATCAGCAACCATCTCGATTTTGGAATGAATCCGCAACAAGCGATCGACACCCCCCGGTCCTTCCCCGACCAGGGAGTGCTGCAACTCGAAACCGGCTATTCCGCGAAAACCGCCGAAGTCCTCTCCGCCCGCGGCCATAGAATCGAGTGGCGCGACCGACCGATCGGGGGGGCGCAATCCATCACCTTGGATGAAACCAATGGTGTGTTGATCGGCGCCAGCGATCCCCGCAAGGATGGCTGCGCGATCGGATATTAGAACGCTTTCCGACCTGACGGGATCAGGTCGCACGCTCTAACCACAGGATGTGACGCGCAATTCATCCGATCCTCGTTTCATTCCGGTCGGATTGCGCTTTGGAGCGTTTTCCGATCTGATTGCATCGGATCGTCCGCTCTATGACTTTGTTTTTTCGCGATTTCTTAATCGGCAGGTGCTTCCACCTGCCTGGAAATCGCTCTAGTGCAGATGTCCGTCCATGTCATATCGCCCGCTTTCCAGCAGCGGCCCGAACATCTCGGCAACTTCGGGATGGTCAACCGGCTCGCCGGAATCGTCGCCCACCAGATTCTGCTCGGAGACATAGGCGACGTAATAGGACGTCTCGTTCTCCGCCAGTAAATGATAGAATGGCTGATCCTTGCTTGGCCGGTTTTCCTCGGGAATGGATTCCCACCATTCCTCGGTATTGCTGAATGTCGGATCGACGTCGAAGATGACGCCCCGGAACGGGTGAACGCGGTGCCGGACGACCTGCCCAACTGTGAATTTTGCCGAAGCGGTTAGCATATCCGCAAACCTGTGAAACCCTCATCGCATTGCATCATATAGTTCAGTTGACTTTTTGTCCACATCGGGTGAGAGCCCGAAGGGTACCGGCAAACTTACATAGTGAATTGCACAAATGTTAATCATCGCGCAGGTCATCCAGATCGTTGCCCCGGTTTTCCTGCTCGCCGCGATCGGTTTCGCCTGGGTCCGGGCCGGCTGGAACTACGATACCGAGTTCGTCACCCGACTCGCGATGACGCTTTCGATCCCGTGCCTGATCTTCATGGCCTTGATGCGGTCCCATGTGGACCCGGAAACATTAAGAAATTCTGTACTCGCCGCACTGGCCGCCTATGTCGCCCTCGGCGCGCTGGTCTGGGGCCTGTGCCGCGCGCTCGGTCTTGGCCTGCGCACCTACTGGGGTCCGTTGACCTTCGGCAATACCGGAAATCTTGGCCTGCCGGTGGCGCTGTTCGCTTTCGGCCAGGCCGGATTCGATCTCGCAGTCGTGATCTTCGCGGTCATGGCCATCCTCAATTTCACCTTCGGCGTCTGGGTCGTCGCCGGGGGCGGATCGGTCAGCCGCGCCTTCCGGGAGCCCTTGGTCTGGGGCACGATCCTGGGGTCGATCTTCCTTGCGATGGGCTGGCACCTGCCCAAAACCATGTCCACCGCGCTCGACCTGATCGGCCAGATGGCGATCCCTCTCATGCTCCTGACCCTCGGCGTCGCGATCTCGCGGCTGCGGCCCCGCACGCTTGGCCGGGCGGTCTGGCTCTCGCTGCTCAAGCTTGCGATCTGCGTCGCGGTTCCGCTCGGAATCGGGCTGGCTTTCGGACTGGACCGGCTGGCCCTGGGCGTGCTGATCCTGCAAATCTCCACGCCGATCCCGGTCACCGCCTATATGCTGGCGACAAAATACAATGCCGATTCCGAAGAGGTCGCGGGTCTCGTCGTAGTCTCGACGCTGCTTTCCGTCCTGTCGATTCCGGCGACATTGGCTTTTTTCCTCTGACGCGCGGTGTTCTGAGCTTTTGCTTGCAAATTCGCCGGATGGCGACATAATCCTGCCTGGACGTGCATCAAGACACGCGGGCAGTTTTCAATCTGGCAGGTACGACACGCATGCGGCGCAGCGCCCTCCTTGCGGTTTTCACCATACTTACGTCATGCGCGGGCTCCGACAAGCCCCCGAGCACGGTTGTGGATGCCTGTCGAATGCAGGCCGAGCGTCCGCACTGGTTCCAGGCGATGAGCAAGAGCGAGGAGCGATGGGGTGTTCCCGTCGCCATCCAGCTTGCGACAATTTCACGCGAGTCGAGTTTCCAGGCCGATGCACGCCCGACCAAGACGGTGGGAAGCTGGATCTTTGCCCGGGAAGTGCCCCGTTCCAGCGCCTATGGTTTCAGCCAGGCCATTGACGGCACCTGGGACTGGTACATTCGCGAAACCGGACGACATGGCGCCGATCGCGATGATTTCGCGGATTCGGCCGATTTCATCGGCTGGTACATGAATATGACCAGCCGCGTGAACGGGATTCCGTTGAACGACGCTTATAACCAATATCTCGCCTATCATGAAGGCCGGACCGGCTATGCCAAGGGCAGCTACCGCGGCAAGGCCTGGCTTCCCGGCGTGGCCCGCGATGTTCAGGCCTGGGCGGTGGTCTATGACCAGCAATTGCGGACCTGTCCGATTCCCCGCTGAAGATTGACTCGACCGGATGTCGAACTTTATCGTTCTCCCATTGAAATCAAGGGGGAGCAATGGACCGACTGACGGAGATGGAGGCTTTTGTTCAGGTTGTGGATCATGGCGGTTTTACCGAGGCCGCGCGTAAAATGGATCTCTCGAAGTCAGCGGTTTCGAAGCATGTCTCGGCCCTTGAGGCACGACTGGCCGTCAGGTTGTTGAACCGGACAACACGCAGGGTCAGCCCGACCGAGGTCGGCCTCGCCTATTACGACCGCGCCCGCCGTGTCCTGAGCGACGCATCCGAGGCGGACGAGATGGTGACCGCGATGCAGGCCACGCCCAAGGGGACGTTGCGCATCTCGGTCCCGGTCAGCTTCGGCATCAGCCATGTCTCCGGCGCGGTGGCGAAGTTCCTGCATGCCTATCCGGAGGTCGATATCCAGATGGTTCTGGACGACCGGTTCGTCGAGCTGGTCGCCGAAGGGTACGATCTGGCGATCCGGGTGGGTGTGTTGCAGGACAGTTCCCTCAAGGCGCGCAAGCTCGCCGAGGCCGGACGGTTGCTGGTCGCCTCGCCCGACTATCTGGAACGGATGGGCCGGCCGCGATCGATCGAGGATCTGAGCCGGCATCAGCTCCTGCATTATTCCCACCTTGCCTCGGGGAACTTCTGGCGCATCCAGGGCCTGTCCGGGGACGAGCGTCAGGTCCGGGTCGGCGGTCGCCTGACGGCCAACAACGGCGAGTCCCTGATGAAGGCCGCCGAGGCGGGATTGGGGATCGCGATGTTGCCGTCGTTTTTCCTGAGCTGCGCGCTGTCTTCCGGACGATTGGTCGAGGTGCTGCCGGATTTGCCCCAGGCCACGCTCGGCATCTATGCGCTCTATCCGGAGGGCCGGTTCACACAACCCAAGCTGCGCGCCTTCATCGACTTCCTCGCGGATCACTTCAAGGCCGTCGGCCCGGAAATCTGGCCCCGCTGACCCTGGAGCGGTGTCCATTCGCACTGGCTTACGTTCACCGCTCGACTGCCCGCGACTCCTCGGTCATCGAACGGGTCCGTTCGATTGGAAATCGCTCGGGTCCAACGGCGCGCCGCGATAGTGATATCCCGAGACCTCGGTGAGACCGAGACCACCATAAACCGCGAGGGCCGCCTCGTTGGCGCGGGAGACGGCAAGCAACAGCGTGTCCGCGCCCTCTGCCTGTGCCCAGCGCGCCGCCGCGCGGGTCAGGCGCCCCCCCAGCCCCTTGCGCCGCGCGGTCTCGCGGACATGAAGCGCGCTCAGCATCGCCCCCTTCTCCCGCGCCGCCACAAAGGCGCAGCCCGCCGGCCGGTCGCCGTCCCGCGCCAGCAGGTATATCCTCGGCCCCGTGACCCGCTCCATCACCGCCCGGCGCGCCGCCCCGATGCCACCCTCGTCCCAGAGTTCGACCATACGCGCCAGCGGCGCATCGCAGCGGACCATCGCCCAATCCGTCTCCACCCCCGCGAGCTCCCCCACCGGTGCCGCCAGCAGCGCCACACGGTCGGTCACCAGATAGCCCCGCTCCGCCAGCGCGGCGTCCAGAGCCTCCTGCCCCGGCCGGATCATGAACAGACAGCGCTGCCCCATTGCGCGCATCTCGGCCTCGGCGCGGTCCGGCGGCTCCATCGGACCGTCCAGCGTCGCGGCGGACGCCCGTCCGCCCCCGCCCAAACCCCGCCGCAGCGTCCAGGATCCGGCCCGCCACCGCTCCGCCGCTGGCCAACAGGCATCGATCACCGCGAACACATCCATCAGATCACCAACCGCTCCGGACAGGACCGGCGCATCCACGCGGCGCTGATCCGTTTCCAAAAGACGGGAAACCGCCGCGCTCCAGACCCCCGAAACCCCTGCGCACCCTGAAAATGGCCGATCCGGGGATGCGAGACGACCCCGACATTATGGTCAAACCGTTCAGGATGCGTTCAACCTCCGCCATCTGCTATCCTCGCAACGCGGCGTCCCGGATCGCCGTCAGGCTCTGCCGCGGGGTCAGGGACTCCGGCGACACCATCAACTCCAGCACCGCCCCCGTCGCCGACTCCCGCGCCCGGGCAAACGCCGCCGGAAAGGCATCGGTCTCGCTCACCCGCTCCGCATGAAACCCATAGGCCCGCGCCAGTCCGACAAAATCCGGATTCTCGATATCGGTGAAACTGACCCGCCCCGGAAAGATCCGCTCCTGATGCATCCGGATCGTGCCATAGGTGCCGTTGTTCACGATCAGGACGATCGGCCGCGCCTTTGCCTGCATCGCGGTGCCGAGTTCCGCGCAGGTCATCTGGAAATCGCCATCCCCGGCGAGACAGACCACCAGAGCCTCGGGCAGGGCGACCTTGGCCGCGATCGCCGCCGGCAAACCATAGCCCATCGCCCCCGACTGCGGCGCCAGCAACCTCTGGCCGCCGGAAAAGGCGAAATGCTTGTTGATCCAGATCGCGAAATTGCCCGCGCCATGGGTCAGGATCGCATCCTCCGGCAGAACCTTCGCCAGATGCCGCGTCACCGCGCCCATATCGAGATCGCCCGGTTGCCGGGGCGTCGAGAGTTCCGCGACATAGGCCGCCCGCGCCTTCTCGGTCCGGGGCACCCAGTCCGGCGACGCAAGTCTGGTCTCCGCCAGAACCCGGAGCACGGCCTCCGGATCGGCATGAATCGGCAGGGTCGCGGTATGGATCTTGTTCAACTCGCCATCGCTGGCATGGACATGCACCAGCCTGGCCCGGGGGCGCGGCACATCGAGCAGTTCATAGCCGTCCGTCGTGATCTCGCCAAACCGCGGACCGAGCGCGAGGAGGAGATCCGCCTCCCGGATCAGATCCTTCATATAGCCGGGCTTGCCGATCCCCGCCATTCCGACAAAGCTCGGGCTCTGATTGTCCATCAGGTCGTTGAACCGCCAGCCCACCAGCACCGGCAGGGCATTGGCCTCGGCGAACCGCCGCAGATCCGCGCGTCCCGCCGCCGACCAGTTCCCAGCCGCCAGGATCAGGGGCGCCTTTGCCTCCGAGAGCAGGCGCTCGACCTCCTCGATGGCCTCGGGCGGCGGCGCGGGCCGGGGGATGCGGACCTTCGGTCCCGCGACCGCGTCGGTCGCGGCGCTCAGCACATCCTCGGGCAAGGCCACGACCACCGGACCCGGCCGCCCCGACTGCGCCACGGCGAAGGCGCGGGCGATGATCTCGGGCACCCGGTCGGCCTGTTCGATCTCGACCGCCCATTTCGCCAGGGGTCCGAAGAAGGCGCGGTAATCCACCTCCTGAAAGGCTTCCCGTCCGCGCATCCCGGTCTCCACCTGTCCGATGAAGAGGATCATAGGCGTGGAGTTCTGCATGGCGGTGTGCACGCCGATGGCCGCGTTGGTGGCTCCGGGCCCGCGGGTCACGAAACAGATCCCCGGCGTCCGGGTCAGCTTGCCCCAGGCCTCGGCCATGAAGGCGGCGCCCCCCTCGTGCCGGTTCGGAATCATCCGGATGCGATCCGACACATCATAGAGGGCATCGAGCACCGCCAGATAGCTCTCGCCGGGCACGCCGAAGATGGTGGAAACACCCTGCGCCAGCAGGCAGTCCACCAGAACCTCCGCGCCCGTTCTCAAGGTGATCTCATGCTCCATGACGGGCAGAGCACCACAGTTCCGCTCACAATGCCAGCCCTTGGCTTATCTCTGGCGGTTGGAATTCTCCACCGTCCGGATAAAGACGTCATTGTCGGCACAGAGCTGCGCCACGGTTTTCGGCGGCGCGATATCGGTAAAGAAGCCGTTGAGATCGGCCAGAGAGGCGATCCGGACCGGCGCCGCCATCTTGAACTTGGTATGGTCGGCGACGAGATAGGATTTGCGCGCATTCTTGATCAGCGCCTGCGCCACCCGCACCTCGCGGAAATCATAGTCGAGCAGCGAGCCGTCCGGATCGACCGCCGCCGAGCCGATGATGGCATAATCCACCTTGAACTGGCCGATGAATTCCGCCGTCACATCCCCGACCAGCGCCCCGTCGGCGCGCCGCAGGATGCCGCCCGCGACGATCACTTCCGAATTGGGGCTCGTCGCCAGGATATTGGCGACATTGAGGTTGTTGGTGATGACCATCAGGTTGCGGTGTTTGAGCAAGGCCCGCGCCACCGCCTCGGTGGTGGTGCCGATGTTCATGAAGATCGAGACCCCGTCGGGGATCTGTTCCGCGACCATGCGGGCGATGGCGTCCTTTTCGACGGTGGCAAGGCTGCGCCGGTCCTCATAGCCGAGCGCGATCACGCCCGAGGGGATCATCGCCCCGCCATGGACCCGCGTCAGCTGTCCGACATCGCAGAGTTCGGCGAGATCGCGTCGAATGGTCTGGGCTGTCACGTTGAAATGAGCCGCGAGTCCTTCCACTGTGACTTTGCCGGCGTCCCGGGCGATTGTCAGGATTTCGGAATGCCGGAAGTTCTGGGCCATTGGGTCTCACGAAAAGGTATCCTTTTGTCTTAAGCCCGGAATTCGACCTGTGCAAGCAGGCCGGAACAGAATGACCCTCCCCCTTCGGCCACGCCCCGCGCCTGCCCCCCGGGGATCCGCGCCGTCGGGACCCACGCCCCCGCGGCGTGGGGGAACAGGCGTCCGGCCAAAGGCCGGTCCGTTTGATCAGAAGACTGTCCTGTCCGGGAACAGGCTTTTTTGATTTACTCAACAATTTCAATTGATTGATCCGTTGCCACGCTCGGACGGCGCCGAGGTCCCGGTGCAAGCCCGCTTGACTTCGCGGATCCCTCGCGCCACCCAGACCGAACCCACCGGGAAGTGTGGGATGCCTCGACGGGAGAGGGACCGCATGAGCCATATTCTTGCCATTGACCAGGGCACGACCTCCAGCCGGGCCATCATCTTTGATCGGTCCATGACGGTGCTCGCCACCGCGCAGGAAGAATTCCCACAGCATTTTCCGCAATCCGGCTGGGTCGAGCATGATCCCGCCGATATCTGGTCCTCCACCGCCGGGACCTGCCGGTCCGCGATCGAGCGCGCGGGCCTGCGCCCCGCCGATATCGCCGCCATCGGGATCACCAACCAGCGCGAGACCACCCTCGTCTGGGATCGCCGGACCGGAGAGCCGATCCACAATGCCATCGTCTGGCAGGACCGCCGGAGCGCTCCGATCTGCGCCGACCTGCGCGCCGCCGGGCTGGAGCCGATGATTTCCCACCGGACCGGCCTGTTGCTCGACCCCTATTTCTCCGGAACCAAGCTCAAATGGCTGCTCGACACGATCCCCGGCAGCCGGGCCCGCGCCGAGGCCGGAGAGCTGATGTTCGGGACCGTGGACAGCTATCTGATCTGGAAACTGACGGGTGGGAAGGTCCATGCCACCGACGCCACCAATGCCGCCCGGACCCTGCTCTACAATATTCGCGACGGCGGCTGGGACCCCGAGATCTGCGGTCTGCTCGACATCCCCCGGGCGCTGCTTCCGGAGGTCCGCGACTGCGCCGCCGATTTCGGCACCACCCGGGCCGATCTCTTCGGCCGGGAAATCCCGATCCTCGGCGTCGCGGGCGACCAGCAGGCCGCCTGCCTCGGTCAGGCCTGTTTTCAGCCAGGGATGCTCAAGGCCACCTACGGGACCGGCTGCTTTGCCCTGCTCAACACCGGCGATACGCTGGTCAAGAGCCGGAACCGCCTGCTCGGGACGATCGCCTATCAGCTGGACGGCAAGCCCACCTATGCCCTTGAGGGCTCGATCTTCATCGCCGGAGCGGTCGTTCAATGGCTGCGCGACGGTCTGAAGCTCATCCGGGAGGCGTCCGAAACCCAAGGGTTGGCAGAGCAGGCGGACGAAACCCAGAGCCTCTATCTCGTTCCCGCCTTTACCGGCCTCGGGGCGCCCTATTGGGACGCGGACTGCCGGGGCGCGATCTTCGGCCTCACCCGGAACTCGGGCCCGGCGGAATTCGCCCGCGCCGCGCTCGAGAGCGTCGCTTTCCAGACCCGCGACCTGCTGGAAGCCATGCAGGCCGACTGGAACGCTGCCAAGACCGGCCCCATTCTGCGCGTCGACGGGGGCATGAGCGCCTCGGACTGGACGATGCAATTCCTCGCCGACATCCTCGGCGCGCCCGTCGATCGGCCGCGGGTGCGCGAAACCACGGCACTGGGAGCCGCATGGCTTGCAGGAATGCGCGCGGGGCTGTATCCCGATCCCGCCGAGTTCGCACGCTCCTGGGCCTTGGACCGACGGTTCGAGCCGGGAATGCCGGTGGAACGGCGAGAAGTTAGATATGCCGGCTGGCGCGACGCCATCCGCCGGACATTGGTCACGACGTCCTGAGGCAAGGGGAATTCAGAAATGACGGTCAAAGTTGCAATCAACGGCTTCGGACGGATCGGACGCAATGTGCTCCGCGCGATCGTGGAATCCGGCCGCGATGATATCGAAGTCATCGCCATCAACGACCTGGGCCCGGTCGAGACCAACGCCCATCTGATGCGCTATGACTCGGTGCACGGTCGCTTCCCGGGCAAGGTGACGGTCAGTGGCAACACGATCGACGTCGGCCGCGGCCCGATCCGGGTGACCGCCGAGCGTGACCCCAAGGCGCTGCCCTGGTCGGACGTCGATATCGCGCTGGAATGCACAGGTATTTTCACGGACAAGGCAAAGGCCGCCCTGCATCTGGAAAATGGCTCCAAGCGGGTGCTGGTTTCCGCGCCCTCCAGCGGCGCCGACAAGACGATCGTCTTCGGCGTGAATGACGGCACGCTGACCAAGGATGACCTCGTCGTCTCCAACGCCTCCTGCACCACCAACTGCCTTTCCCCCGTCGCCTTTGTCCTCAACAAGGCGGTCGGCATCGAGAAGGGCTTCATGACAACGATCCACAGCTATACCGGCGATCAGCCGACGCTCGACACGATGCACAAGGATCTCTACCGCGCCCGCGCCGCGGCCCTCAGCATGATCCCGACCTCCACCGGCGCCGCCAAGGCCGTCGGTCTGGTCCTGCCCGAACTCAACGGCAAGCTCGATGGCGTGGCGATCCGCGTCCCGACCCCGAACGTCTCGGTCGTCGACCTCACCTTCATCTCCAGCCGCCCCACCACGGTCGCCGAGATCAACGCGGCGATCAAGGCCGAGGCCGATGGCGCCCTCGAAGGCATCCTCGGCTATACCGAGGAACCCCTGGTCTCGTCCGACTTCAATCACGACAGCCACTCCTCGGTCTTCCACATGGACCAGACCAAGGTGCTCGACGGAACCTTCTGCCGCATCCTCAGCTGGTACTACAATGAATGGGGCTTCTCCAACCGCATGGCCGATACCGCCGTCGCAATGGGCAAGCTGATCTGATCCCAAAGGGGGGTCGCGGTTCCGCGATCCCCCCGCGCACGCGTGCGCACCCGCCAAGATACTGATATCAATGCAGTATTTTTATTAACCAAGTATCAACCATCGCTGCCACCCCCCCCGCGCCGGACGGGCGGGCCCGGGCATCGGCCCGTCTTGCGGCTCGATTGAGTTTGTGGTCCGTTAACCGACGCCAACCCTCCCGGAGTCGCAAAATGCTCGACCACACAGATCTCAAATCACTGCTCAAGGATCCGGATCTGTTACGGGACCGGGCCTATGTCGGGGGCGAATGGATCGCGGCCGATAATGGCGCGACCTTTGCCGTCACCAATCCGGCCCGCGGCGACGTGATCTGCGAGATCGCCGATCTGGGGGAGGCCGAGACCAACCGCGCCATCGACGCCGCCTATTCCGCCCAGAAGGAGTGGGCCGCGCGCACCGGCAAGGAACGCGCCGCCGTCCTGCGCGCATGGGCCGATCTGATGATCGCCAATGCCGACGATCTGGGGGCGATCCTGACCGCCGAGATGGGCAAGCCGCTCGCCGAGGCCAAGGGCGAAATCACCTATGGCGCGAGCTTCGTGGAATGGTTCGGCGAAGAGGCCAAGCGGGTCTATGGCGAGACCATCCCGGGACATCAGCGCGACAAACGCCTGATGGTGATCAAGCAGCCGATCGGGGTCGCGGCATCCATCACGCCCTGGAACTTTCCCAATGCGATGATCGCGCGCAAGGTCGCCCCGGCGCTGGCCGCGGGCTGCGGATTTGTCGCAAAACCGGCGGCCGAGACCCCGCTCAGCGCGCTGGCCATGGCGGTTCTGGCCGAACGGGCCGGGGTGCCGGGGGGGCTCTTCAATGTCGTCACCTCCAGCGCCAGTGCGACGATCGGCAAGATTTTCTGTTCCAACCCCAAGGTCCGCAAGCTGACCTTTACCGGCTCGACCGGGATCGGCCGCATCCTGTTGGCGCAGGGCGCGCAACAGGTCCTGAAGATGTCGATGGAACTGGGCGGCAATGCACCCTTCATCGTTTTTGACGATGCCGATCTCGATGCGGCGGTCGAGGGGGCGATGATCTCGAAATATCGCAACAACGGCCAGACCTGCGTCTGTGCGAACCGCATCTATGTGCAGGATGGTGTCTATGACGCCTTTGCCGAAAAGCTCGCGGCGAAGGTCGAGGCGATGAAGGTCGGCGACGGTTTCGAGGCCGGGGTCACGGCGGGACCGCTGATCACCCCCAAGGCGGTGGAGAAGGTCGAGGAACATATCGCCGACGCCGTGGGCAAGGGCGCGCGGATCGCCGCGGGGGGCCGGCGTCACGCCCTGGGCGGGACCTTCTTTGAACCGACGATCCTGACCGGCGTGACACGCGACATGATGGTTGCGAATGACGAGACCTTTGGCCCGGTGGCGCCGCTGTTCCGGTTCTCGACCGAGGAGGATGTGATCGAACAGGCCAATGATACGATCTTCGGGCTTGCCTCCTATTTCTATGCCAGGGACCTTTCTCGCGTATGGCGAGTGGCCGAGGCATTGGAATATGGAATGGTCGGGATCAATACCGGTCTGATTTCCACGGAAGTTGCCCCCTTTGGCGGAGTAAAACAGTCAGGACTTGGCCGGGAAGGCTCTCGGCACGGGATCGAGGATTATCTGGAAATGAAATACCTCTGCTTCGGCCTGTAACTCTGGGTTGTATGAAAATCGCTGTGCCTGACATCAAATCCGCGTTAAGAGGCAAGTAAATCCTGGTAAAGCTCCGACAGTCATGACGCTCGACGCGCCGCCTCCCATAGCCATTCCCGACAGTCCCGCCAGACTCCGCGCGGCCCTGTCGGAAATACCCGAGGCGGCCTGTCTGTTGCCGGCGCTGGAGGCGCTCGATTGGGTCATGCCTCTGCCGAACGCCGCCGCTCCGGGATTTGTCTATCTCGCAGGCGCCTTTCAGGGCAGCGCGGTCGGCGGCGGCGGGGGCGACCTGCTCTCCGCAGCCGGACGGCTCTGCGGGGAAGCTTCTGAAATCATTGCGCAATCTGCTCGTCCGAGCGCGGACACCACTTCCGGAGACCCCCGGATAGACAAAATCTGGGCCACGGGCGCGCCCCGGATCTCGCGGGTCGGCGGAATGAACCTCGTCACGGGCCTGTCCGTCGGCGTGCCGACTTCCGCGATCTTCGTCGATCCGGAGTTCGAAGGAGAGCGGTGCCCGACTGCGCCCCCCCGCAGCCTCGGTCTCGGAGCGGGCCGGGACAGCGCGGCGGCGCGTCTCTCCGGTCTTCTGGAGCTCATCGAGCGGGACGCGGCCGCCCGCTGGTGGCTGGAGGGGGTGATCCCCCGAGCCCTCGATGTTTCGATCCTGGCCGAGACGGGCCAGGATCTGGCCCGGATGCGGGCAGGGTCGGCAAAGCCGGGACGCCCGACGACCTTTCTCGATCTGAACTCCGAAACGGGCATTCCGGTGATCTGTGCCTGTTCGCGGGATCCGGACGGCACGGGGCTCTGCCTCGGTTTCAAGGCCAGCCTCTCGGTCCACCGGGCCGTTCAGGGCGCGCTGATGGAGTTGCTCCAGATGGAGATCGCTCTGGACATCGCCCGCCATCGCCAGACCCGCGGACAGCTCGCCGCCGGTGACATCGGTCCCCTTTCGCGGGCCAGTCTCGATCCGGACACCTTTCCGGCCTTCGCCGCCAGGCCGCCCTTGGGTTTTCGACAGGCGCGGACCGGGCTCGACGATCTGATCGCTCATCTGGCAACGCTCGGTCATGAGGTGATCGTCACCGATTTGGACGGCCTGTCGGGAGGTCTGAAAGTTGCCAAGGTTTTTGTGCCCAGCCTGAGACCGATGCCCGGCGGCGCGCCAGGGCCGCTCCCCGACACACCCGGAACACTGGCGGAGTTGATGTGACAGAACCCCGGGTCGCTCTTGTTACCGTTGGCACGATGCATCTTCTGATCGGGGGGGCGGAGGTCGTTCTGTCCAGCCGCAAGGCGCTTGCGATCCTGACCTATCTCGCCTTGCAATCCAGCAGGTCCGAGAGCCGGGAACGGATCGCGGCCTTGTTGTGGAGCGACTCGGGCGGCGAGCAGGGCCGGGCCGCGTTGCGTCAGACCCTGCGACGGCTCAAGGCGGATCTGGGGGCGGCCGGGGATTTGATCGAGGCGGATCGGAACACGTTGCGCCTGACCCTGCCGGTCAGCGTCGATATCATCGATGCGATCGATGCCGCGGAAAATGGAACGCCGCCCGATTTCCGAAAGGGCGAGGAGGCGGATCTGGGGCGTCTGTTCTCGGACCTCGACGATCTCGATCCGGATTTCAATGTCTGGATCACTGTCCAGCGGGAGAGGCTGAGCGGGCTGCTTCTGTCCCGGCTGGAGGGGGCGCTGCTGGCCAGCGCGGACGATCACCAGCGTCTGGCGGTGGCCGAGGCCCTGTTGCGCACCGATCCGACGCATGAGGCGGCCTGTCGGGCGGCGATGCAGGCGCATGTGGCGCGCGGAGACACCGCCCAGGCGATGCGAACCTATGAGCGGTTGTGGCAGGTCCTGGACGAGGAGCTCGACGTCGAACCCTCGGAACAGACGCAGTCGCTCTATGTCGCGATCAAGCAGGGGCAACCGCAACCCGCCCCCGCGGCCCCGGCGATCCCGCTTGAGGATCTGATGGCGCCGATTGCCATCGTCGTGGAGGCGACGCAGGGGCGCGAGCAATTGCGCTCCGAAGTCACCTATTTCGCGGCGATCTTTCGCGAGGAGCTGATGGCGGCGCTGTCGCGGTTCCGGGATTGGCTGGTCATCGACGGGGAACTCGGCGGCCCGGCTCCGCCGACCTATCGCGCCTATTTCATGCGGATCACCCTGCATTCGCGCGAGGATGACATCGTGGTGGCCATGATGCTGGTCGATCAGGGTGACAACCGGTGTGTGTGGGCCGAGCGCACCACGGCGACGCTCGAAGGCATGGCGACCTTGCATCAGACGGCGATCCGGCATCTCGCGGTCGCCTTGAATGTGCATCTGTCGGTTCCGCGGCAAAGGAACGCCCGGGAGTTGAATACGCCGATGGGCCGGAAGTACGAACTCTGGATGCAGGCGCAATCGTTGGGAGCGGAGTGGCGCGCGGAGTCGGAGGCAAAGGCCGAGCGGATCCTGCGGGAGCTGATTGTCAGCACCCCGAACTTTGCACCGGCGATGATCGCTCTGGCGCAGATCCTGAACGCGGCGCCGATCGTTTATCCCGGGCGCAAGCGAAAGCCCGAGCAACTGGACGAGTCGCTCCGCCTGACCGCCCGGGCGGTCAATCTCGATCCGCTGGACAGCCGGGCGCATCTGTCCCGATCCTGGTCCCATGCCATCGCCGGTTCGCATTCGGCGGCGCTCAGCCATCTCGACCTGGCGCTCGATCTCAATGAGAACGATCCCTGGACCATCATTTCGGCGGCGCTCGGGTTTGCCTACGCGGGTGAAATCGATCAGGCGCGGCGGCTGGTCACGCAGGCGCGGGCCTTTGGGATGCGGTATTCCCGGGCGGCGCAGGGGTATATCGCCGTTACGCTGTATCTCTGCGGCGAATTCGAAGCCGCGATCGAGGCATCCGAAGTGGCCGGGGATGCCATCATCAATCTGCCGGCCTGGGCGGCGGCGAGCCAGATCGCGCTTGGCGACCGAAAGGCGGCCGCGCGGTCAATCAGCATATTCTTCGAACTCGCCCGCCTCGATTGGGTCGGAGATCCGGACCCGGCCGATGACGATATCATCGAATGGCTGCTGGGATGTTTTCCGATCCGGAAGGATGAGGTCCGGGCCGAACTGCGACGACGTTTGACCGAGGCGAGACTCGAGGCAAAGACGGCGGCTGGTTGAACCAGCCGCCCAGTTGGCCAGAAAAATGCAAGCCGGACGCAACGACCTGCCTCGGAGCCCAATGCCTATTTGCATTGAGCAATCGTATAGTCGCCAACCCGGGCAAGCAGGGTATCGAGCGACGACATCACCGGACCAAATCCGGGATTGTAATAATCATGATAGAACTGCGGCAGGGGATAATCGCCGTTCGCCATCGGATCGGACATCCGCTCCAGGCTTTCCTCGATCATTTCCTTGACCGGAAGGCGCAGGATCAAGGTGTCCAGGGTGCCCTGAACGATGTGGATGTGCTTGATCCGGTCCGGCACCGTGGCAATGCCATCGAACTGCTGCTTCAACTCCTCGATGTCTTTCGGCTGCGATTTTGGCTCCGTGCTCCAGCGCGCGACAAGACGGCCCATTTCAATGTAGTCAGTCACCTCGATGCGGGAAATCGGCTGTTTGGTAGAGGAACTGCTGTCGAGCATCATCGTGTCTCCGGATTTAGGTTTTGACGTTTCGCCGGTTGCGGCTTTGACTTTGGTTTCGGCGGGATGCAGCCGTGCGCCTTCCGCGAATTGATAGTGCCGTTGCAGGAAGCGGATCAGATCGGCCATGTTCGTCGGGGCCGGACCTTTGAACACCAGGGAGCGGGACGCATCGAGCGCGGGGTCCGCGACCACGTCGGGCAGTGCGTCCGTCAGCGTCTCGCCCATCAGGATCGAGCCGAGAACGCCGAGCGACTTGCCGTCCGTGTCATGCTCCGCTTCGAGCATCAGGAACAGCGTCAGCGGGGGATCCGCCGCGAGACGGTCGGCCATGCCCTCCTCGATTCCCGCCTCCAGGAGCCATGCACGCAGCTTGCCGACCCAGAGCCCTTCATCCTGAGCGAAAGAGCCGTCAAAGACGCACGGATCCGTGTCCCGCGCCCGTTTGATCAGGGTTTGCACGGAGCAGAGATCGCCCCGCGTACAGGCCATCAGGTCGCGCAGGACGATCGTATCGGTCGCGGGATCGCCCGCCGCCAGGCCGGCGCCATGGGCAATGGGACGCGCGACATGGGGTCCGATCGCCCGCGCCTTCTGGGGCGACGAGTTGATCGCGAAGAAATTGGAGAAATCGAGCAGCCAATCCTCGGTAAGAGGCATCTGATCGGGTCGGCTCGTGCTGGTATGCTTTATGGCATCGCGAAGCCCGACCAGCGGACGTTGCAGGTTGAGGGTATAAATCTCCCGGACGAGGCCATGGCCCAGCCGTCCCACACCCGCCATGAACTCCCGCGGGGCACGGCCTGGCCGCCGGTTCGTGTCGCGAGAGGGGATCCGCTGGTAGCGGGGCCGCAGGCGTTCGATCAGCCAATGGCCGAGAATGTCATTGAGAATGACATCGCGGTAGATGCCCCGGTTGATCTCGCGGGCCTGGTCGAAGGCCTCGCGCGGGTGGAGCGTTTCGACAAGCACCGTGGCAATTGCATTATGCGTCAGGGCCCAAAGAGTCTGCATTTGCCCGAACAAGACATTGTTGTCGGAAAAGGCATTCGGAACCATGACTTCGGTCTTTGTCTCGACGCCCTTGGCATCGAGATGGGGGCAGGATTCGCGCGGGAGATCCCGCCGCGCGCCCCAGGCCGGCGATTTGCTCGTGGGACGGGTCCGTCCCAGACGGAGCAGGAAGCGCGGGCGGCCTGGCTCCGTCGGGATCTGATAGCAGAAGGCATCATGCTTTGGTCCATCGCCATAGAGGATGGCCAGGTCGAGAAGACTTGCCTCGGCGGTGCCCTCGCGAGTGAGGAAATCGAGGTCGTGAACAACAAACTGGGTAAGATAGGTTACACCGGCTGGAATATCGGACAGAGCACCGGGTCGACGGGTTTCAGCGATCTTTTGAGCGATCTGGGCTAGTATCTTCTGGCCCTCGGCACTTTCGGACTCCTGAATCGCAGCGAAGCGCTCCGATGGCGTGCTGGCCTCGAACACCCCGCCGCTCGCGATCAACGCAGTCTTCTGATTCATGGACTTTCTCCCTGTCTCTCCGGTGACGTTAACCAAATCAAAACTACCGTTACACGAGCGTGACAGAGGGTCAGAAAGGCCCTGTAAGTCTAAAGACGACATTTCACAGGTGTAAACCGACCAAAATTCCGCGTTTTCCACAACCGATTTTGAAAAGGCGCGAATCAGGTCAGCGGGATTATCGATTGCCCCGGTATTTCCAAACCGGCGGAAGGGAGTCCGATTTCAATGCAAGAGACAGATTGGGGCAAGATTTATCAAATAAAATCAATGTTTTAATGAGGAACAAAATTTCACCGGATCTTAACGAATGACCCGATCGCCCGTCTGGGGAGAGTTCAGGAGGATCGCCTCCCCCCTAAAGCTTCGGCTTCGATGACCGAAAGAGGACAGTCAGGATTTGATCGGGCGGGAGCCGCGGCCCCTGCCCTGATCCGCGTGATGGGCCCTCAGGGCTTGACCCAGGCGGAATTCCGGTCGGAGGACCGAACACAGGCTTCGACGAAGGCCACCCCTGCGACGCCATCCTCGATGGTGGGAAAAACCACATCGGGTGGGACAGGCTTGCCGTCGCGGCGGGCCAGTATCGCACGGGCGGCCTCGGCATAGATCGTTGCAAAACCTTCGAGATAGCCTTCCGGATGTCCGCCGGGCGTCCTGCTGACCCGCGCCGCGTCCGGACCGGCCCCGGCGGCGCCGCGACTGATCAAGCGTTTGGACTCTCCGAGCGGCGTGAACCACAGGTAATTCGGATCTTCCTGCGCCCATTCCAGACCGCCCTTCGATCCATAGACCCGCAACCGCAGGGTATTCTGGTTTCCCGGCGCCACCTGACTGGCCCAGAGCATTCCCCGGGCGCCCCCCTGAAACCGCAGCAGGACATGGGCATTGTCATCCAGCCGCCGTCCCGGAACAAATCGCTGAAGATCAGCGGACAATTCGTCCAGGGTCAAACCGGAAACGAAGCTTGCCAGATTGAAGGCATGGGTTCCGATATCCCCGGTCGATCCCCCAGCCCCGGATTTCGAAGGGTCCACGCGCCATTCCGCTTGCTTGTTGCCGCTCGCCTCAAGCGGTTCCGTCAGCCAGTCCTGAGCATATTCGACCTGAACCAGACGGATGTCCCCCAGGTCCCCGTCCCGGACCATGGCGCGTGCCTGACGCACCATCGGATAGCCCGTGTAATTGTGGGTCAGGATGAACAGGGCCTCCGACCGGCGGGCCACCTCGGCGAGCGCCCGCGCCTCCTCCAGCGTGGCGGTCAGAGGTTTGTCGCAGATCACATGGATCCCGCTTTCGAGAAAAAGCTTCGCCGCGGGGGCGTGCATATGGTTCGGGGTCACGATGGCGACGGCCTCGATGCCATCCGCGCGCGCCGCCTCGCACTCCGCCATACTGGCAAAATCGTCATAGCTGCGATCGGCGGCCAGTCCCAGCAGTCGACCCGACTCCCGGGCCCGCTCCGGTGTCGAGGAAAGCGCCCCCGCCACCAGGTCGAACTGATCGTCGATGCGCGCGGCGATGCGGTGGACCGCTCCGATGAAGGCGTCCTTGCCTCCGCCGACCATCCCGAGCCGAATGCGCGCCGGCCTGTCTTCTGTCATGATCGTCCTCCCCCTTGTTTCGCTCAGGCCAGCCCGAGCATGCGCCGGTTCGCCGCCTCGTCGGTCCCGCCATCGGCAAAATCGTCGAAGGCGCGCTCCGTGACCCGGATGATATGCCGCTTTACGAACTCCGCTCCTTCCCGCGCCCCATCCTCGGGATGTTTCAGCGCGCATTCCCATTCCACGACCGCCCACCCCTGGAAATCATAAGCCGTCAGTTTCGAGAAGACCGCGCCGAAATCGACCTGTCCGTCGCCGAGACTCCGGAACCGCCCGGCCCGGTTCACCCAGGGCGCATAGCCGGAATAGACCCCCTGCCGGCCCGTCGGATTGAACTCGGCATCCTTCACGTGAAACATTTTGATACGATCGTGATAGATGTCGAGGTTGTCGAGGTAATCGAGGCATTGCAGGACATAGTGGGACGGATCGTAGAGCATGTTCGCCCGGGGATGGTCGCCGACGCGCTCCAGGAACATCTCGAAGGTGGTGCCGTCGAAGAGATCCTCTCCCGGATGGATTTCATAGCAGACATCGACCCCGTTTGCTTCCGCGTGATCGAGGATCGGCGACCAGCGTTTGGCCAGCTCGTCGAAGGCGGTTTCGATCAACCCCGCCGGTCGCTGCGGCCAAGGATAGAGATAGGGCCAAGCCAGCGCTCCGGAGAAGGTGGCCATCGCATCGAGACCGAGATTGCGGGAAGCGGAGATGGCCTTCTTGACCTGCTCCACCGCCCAGTCCTGCCGGGCCTTGGGATTTCCGCGCACCGACGGGTCGGCGAAACCGTCGAAACCCGCGTCATAGGCCGGATGAACCGCGACCAGTTGCCCTTGAAGATGGGTCGAAAGCTCGGTCACCTCGATGCCGTTCGCCTTGGCCTGACCCTTGATCTCGTCGCAATAGGTCTTGGAATCGGCGGCCTTGTCGAGGTCGAAGAGGCGGGCGTCCCAGCTCGGGATCTGGACCCCGGCATAGCCACAGTCGGCGGCCCATTTCGTAATGCCGGTCCAGGAATTGAACGGGGCCGCGTCCCCCGCGAACTGGGCCAGAAACAGGGCGGGGCCCTTGATCGTCTGCATGGTGGTCCTCCCTTGGATTATTGTTGATCTTTTGTCGGACAGGAAAGCCCCCCGTGCAAGCGAATGCGGATTGGGAACGGGGAGTGTCCGCACCCGGACAGACCATAAGTATATGAATTCATTATAATAATACATTTGGACCAAACGGTCTCTCTCTTGCGTGATCGTCACGGGATCGAGTTGACCAACCGGGACAGGCCAGATATTAGAGAGACAGGTCTGTATATAGGACGCCATGGCTCCTCCCGGCAAACGCGGGCATATCGTCGAAACCGCCTATCGGTTGTTCAGGGCCGAGGGATTTCATGCCACCGGAATCGACCGGATCATCGCGGAGGCGGGGATCGCCAAGATGACGCTCTATCGCCACTTTCCCGGCAAGGACGATCTGATCGTCGAAATCCTCGGCTGGCGGGAAGAGGTCTTCGAGCACAAACTCGAACGGCTGCTCGCGCCGATGGCCAGCCCCCGGCAGAGGATCGAGGCGGTCTTTGGCTGGTATGAACGCTGGTTCCAGCAGCCGGACTTTCGCGGATGCCTGTTTCAACATGCGCTCGGGGAATTCGGCGAGACCGGACATCCCGTCCATATCGCCGCCCGACACCAGAAATCGGCGCTGGAACAGAGGTTTCAATCCATGCTCAACCCCTTGCCCCCGGATCAGGCGGCGACCCTGGCGACCGCCTTGCTGCTTCTGATCGAAGGTGCCACCCTGCTCGCGGAAATAGGTCAGGGCGAGGCCGCGATGGCGGCGGCGCGGGCCTCGCTGGATAGGCTCCTGAAGGACGCGGGCCTATGACGCCGGGGGTGATCGCCCTCGCCCTGACGGCGGCGCTCCTGCATGCGACCTGGAATGCCTTCCTGCGCAGCGGCGCCGACCGGCTCTGGAGCGTGACGGTGATGAGCCTGTCCGGGATCGCCGTCGGCCTGCCCCTTGTCCTCCTGTTCCCCCTGCCCGCGCCGGAGGCCTGGGTCTGGATCGGACTCTCCTCGGGCCTTCAGGTCTTCTATTCGCTGTTTCTCGTCGCAGCCTACAGACAGGGGGAATTGGGACAGGTCTATCCCGTGGTGCGCGGAACCGTCCCCCTGCTCGTCACCCTCGGCGGGCTGGTCCTGACCGGAGAGGCGATCGCCGGAACCCAGCTCCTCGGCGTCATTCTGGTCGCGACAGGGATCATGAGTCTCGCACTGGGCCGGGGGCGCGCCTCCACCCCGTCGCTCCTCTATGCGCTGGCGACCAGCCTGATCATCGCCACCTATTCCTCGGTCGATGCCATCGGGGTCCGGCGGGCGGGCCATGGCGGCGCCTATGCCGCCTGGGTGCTGGTGCTCTTCGGGATCGCCCTGACCCTGACCTTCGTGGCCCTGCGCGGACGATTGACCCTGCCGCTGCGCGCGCCCGAGACCCGCAAGGCGCTGCTCGGGGGCGTGTTTGCCTTGCTCGCCTATGGGCTGATCGTCACCGCTTATCAATATGGACCGGCGGGACCGATCACCGCCCTGCGCGAGACCAGCGTGATCTTCGCCGTTCTGATCGGACGGTTGTTCCTGGGCGAGCGATTGACGGCGCGGCGCCTGATCGCCTGCCTCGTCGTCGTGCTGGGGGCGGTTTGCCTCACGCGGTGACGCAGACTCCCGCCGCGGGCCCGCGGTGCAATTCCAAAGCGACGCGCTCCGGGCTTGACCCGGGGTACCTTGCGCCGGTGGTGAGCTGGAGGTTCCGGATCAGGTCCGGGACGCCTTGCGCGGACTGAGAGCCCTCGACACGGCTTTGGATCAGGATGATGTTCGAGGGAAACATCGTCCTGATCTCGTTTCTGGTTGGTCGCGTGATTGACGAGGAAAACCGGAGTCCCCTTTTCCTCATCACGCTCTAATGATTGTCGCGCGGGATCCCCATCGTCTGGGCGATGCGCTGATATTTCACCGCCGGTTCCAGGACGGCGCCGGTTTCCAGCTCTCCGACGAGGCTGCGCTGGATCTCCTGCCACGGGGTCTGGTGCGCCGGGAATTTGTAGCCGCCCGCGGCTTCCAGCGCGGCGCGGCGCTGGCTGAGTTCGGTATCGTCGATCTGGACGTTCAGGGTGCCCTCGTTCAGGTCGAGCACCACCCGGTCGCCGGCGTGGATCAGGGCAAGCGCCCCGCCCGAGGCCGCCTCCGGGCTCGCGTTCAGGATCGAGGGCGAGCCCGAAGTGCCCGATTGCCGCCCGTCGCCGATACAGACCAGCGAGGCGATGCCCTTTTTCAGGAGATAGTCAGGCGCGCGCATGTTCACCACCTCGGCCGCGCCCGGATAGCCGCGGGGGCCCGCGCCGCGCATGAAGAGCATGCTGTTCTCGTCGATCGCCAGAGACGGATCGTCGATGCGGTGATGATAATCCTCCGGCCCGTCGAAGACCACGGCGGTGCCCTCGAACCGGCCCGGATGGTCGGGATGGGTGAGATAGCGGTCGCGGAATTCCGGAGAGATCACGCTCATCTTCATCACGGCGGAATTGAAGATATTCCCCGACAGGACCCGGAAGCCCGCCTTTTCCCGCAGCGGCCGGTCAAACGGGCGGATCACGTTTTCATCGAGGATCACCGCGCCGCGGTAGGATTCACCCACGGTCTTGCCGCTGACGGTCATGACCTGTTCGTGGATCAGGTTCTGGGCGATGAGTTGGCCGAAGACCGCCGGAACCCCGCCCGCGTGATAATAATCCTCGCCCAGATATTCGCCCGCGGGCTGAAGATTGACGAGGAGCGGGATATCCTCGCCGAAGATCTGCCAGTCCTCGATGGCGAGATCGACGCCGAGATGGCGGGCGATGGCATTGAGATGGATCGGCGCGTTCGAGGAGCCGCCGATCGCGGAATTGACCCGGATCGCGTTGATGAAGGCCTCGCGCGTCATGATGTCGGAGGGTTTGAGGTCTTCATGGACCATGTCGACGATCCGCCGCCCGGTGCGCCAGGCCATTTCGCCGCGGTCGCGATAGGGCGCGGGGATCGCGGCGCCGCCGGGGAGTTGCATCCCCAGCGCCTCGGCCAGCGAGTTCATGGTGGTCGCCGTGCCCATCGTGTTGCAATAGCCGGTCGAGGGGGCGGAGGAGGCCACGAGGTCGAGCATCCCGGCATAGTCGATTTCGCCGCGCGCCATCATTTCGCGCGCGGTCCACAGGATGGTGCCCGACCCGGTGCGTTGTCCGCGGAACCAGCCGTTGAGCATCGGGCCGACGCTGAGCGCGATGGCGGGGATATTGACGGTGGCGGCGGCCATCAGCAGCGCGGGCGTGGTCTTGTCACAGCCGATGGTCAGGACGACGCCATCGATCGGATAGCCGTAGAGGACTTCGACGAGGCCGAGATAGGTCAGGTTGCGGTCCAGTCCCGCCGTGGGGCGTTTGCCGGTTTCCTGGATCGGATGCACCGGGAATTCGAGCGGGATGCCGCCCGCGTCCCGGATCCCGTCGCGCACCCGTTTGGCCAGTTCGAGATGGTGGCGGTTGCAGGGCGAGATATCCGAGCCGGTCTGGGCGATGCCGATGATCGGCTTGCCGGACTGGAGTTCCTCGCGGCTGAGGCCGAAGTTGAGATAGCGTTCGAGATAGATCGCCGTCATGTCCGGATTGGCGGGATTGTCGAACCAGGCGCGGGAACGAAGCGCGCGGGCGGGTGTGTCGGTCACGGGGGCGATCCTCCAGAGGCTTTTTTCTGGATATGTCGTTCGATTTCAGGATTTGGCAATGGTATTCGGCCGCCGCGGGCGAGGTCGTCGAGGATCGGGCAATCGGGCCGGTGATTGCCGTGGCAGGAGCTTGCGAGATCATCGAGGACCGAGACCATGGACTGGAGCTCCGCGATCCGATCGCGGAGTTCGGCGATATGGCTCTCGGCGATGGATTTGACCTCGGCGCTGGCGCGGCCCTTGTCCTGCCAGAGGGCGACGAGGCGGGCGATCTGGGCCATGGAGAAGCCGAGCTTGCGGGCGCGCCGGATGAAGCCGAGCATATGGACGTCGCGGGGGGCATAGACCCGGTAGCCGTTGTCGCTGCGTCCCACCGAGGGGAGCAGGCCGATGTTTTCGTAATAGCGGATCATCTTGGCCGAGACGCCCGAGGCGGCGGCGGCTTCGCCGATGTTCATGCGAGGACCTCCCGCGGCGAGGTTTCCGGGAGCGGTCCCCGGTGATAGAGGCGCAGCCGCAGGGCATTGCCGAGCACGCAGACGCTGGAGAGCGCCATGGCGGCGGCGGAGAGGATCGGGGACATCAGGATCCCCCAGAGCGGATAGAGCACCCCCGCCGCGACCGGGATGAGGGCGATGTTGTAGGCGAAGGCCCAGAACAGGTTCTGGCGGATGTTCGCCATGGTGGCCCGGCTGAGCCCCAGCGCCGCCTCGACATGGCCGAGGTCACCGGAGATCAGGACGACATCCGCGGCTTCGATGGCGATATCGGTGCCGGTTCCGACGGCGATCCCGACATCGGCCTGCGCGAGCGCCGGGGCGTCGTTGATCCCGTCGCCGACGAAGGCGACCTTGCGCCCGCCGCTCTGGAGTTGGCGGAGGGCGGCGGCCTTGTCCGCGGGCAGGATCTCGGCGATGACCGAGCCGATCCCCAGTTCTCCCGCGATGGCCCGCGCGGCGCGGGTATTGTCGCCGGTGATCATCGCGACCCCGAGGCCGAGGTCGCGCAGGCCGGTGATCGCCGCCAGCGCCGAGGGTTTGACGGGATCGGAGACGGCGATGATCGCCGCCGCCTTGCCATCGACCGCCGCAAAGAGCGGCGTGCGCCCAAGGGCCGCCAATCGATGCGCGCGGTCGGTGAAGATCGAAGGGTCGGCGCCGAGGGTCCGCAGGTAGCGATCCGCGCCCACCGCGACGGTGTGCCCCTCGACGGTGCCGGTGACGCCCATGCCGGGAACCGCCTCGAAGCCGGTGACCTCGCGCGGGGGCAGGCCGCGGGCGGCCCCGGTGATCGCCGAGGCCAGCGGATGTTCGGAGCGGGATTCCACCGCGGCGACGCGGGAGAGCAGGTCGTCGCGGTCAAAACCCGGCGCGGTTTCGAAATCGGTGAGGGTCGGGCGTCCCTCGGTCAGGGTGCCGGTCTTGTCGAAGGCGATGGTCCGGACGGTGCTCAGTTCCTGAAGGGCCGCGCCTCGGCGGAACAGGACCCCCATCTCGGCGGCGCGGCCCGAGCCGACGAGGATCGAGGTCGGCGTCGCAAGGCCCATCGCACAGGGACAGGCGACGATCAGCACCGCCACCGCGTTCACGATTGCAATGCCCAGCGAGGGACCGAACGCCAGCCAGATCCCGAAGGTCACCGCCGCCGCCGCCATCACCGCCGGGACGAACCAGAGCGTCACCCGGTCGACCAGCGCCTGAATGGGGAGCTTGTCGGCCTGGGCCTCCTCGACCATGCGCAGGATCTGGGCGAGCAGCGTTTCGGACCCGACCCGCGTCGCCCGGAAGGTGAAGCTTCCGTTCCGGTTGACGGTGCCGCCGACGACCTCGGCGCCGATGCCCTTTTCGACCGGAACCGGCTCGCCGGTGATCATCGATTCGTCGATCCAGGAGCCGCCTTCGACGATCGATCCGTCCACCGGAACACGCTCGCCGGGACGAACCCGGATCAGATCCCCGGCGACCAGATCGGCGACATCCACCTCGACCTCCGCGTCGCCGCGAAGGACATGCGCGGCGCGGGCTTGCAGGCCGATCAGGCGGGTGATGGCGAGGCTGGCCCGGCCGCGGGCGCGGGCCTCCAGCCGCCGGCCGATCAGGATCAGGGTGACGATGACCGCCGCCGCCTCGAAATAGACGAACCGGGCCGCCTCGGGCAGGGCGCCGGGCCAGAAGACGATCGCGGTGGAATAGGCCCAGGCCGCGCCCGCCCCGAGCATCACCAGCGAATTCATGTCGGGCGCCAGACGCCGGAGCGCGGGCCAGCCGTGCCGGAAGAACCCGCGGCCGGGCCCGAACAGGACGGCGCTGGCGAGGGCGAACTGGATATAGCCGGGCCAGTCATCGCCCAGGGTCATGCTCTGCCAATGGTGAAAGGCCGGAAACACATGCCCGCCCATCTCCATCACCACCAGCGGCAGGGTCAGAAGGGCCGCGATCAGGGCGGGATTGCCCTTCTCCTCCGGCTCCGCCGTCCGGGTTGTGTCGGCGACCGGGCTCGCCTCATAGCCCGCCTCCTCGACGGCGGCGCGCAAGACCGCCTCGCCCCCGGAGGCCACGGCGACGCGGGCCCGGCCGGTCGCCAGATTGACGGTGGCCGCTTCGACCCCGGGCACGGCCTTCAAGGCACGCTCGACGCGGCCGACGCAGGAGGCGCAGGTCATGCCCTTGATGTCGAGATCGATGGTTTGCGCGGTCTGTGCCATGGCGGACTCCGTTGAACGGCTTCCTCCCCCATATGAGGCTTACCCTCATGGGAAGGTCAAGGGCCATCCGAAAATAACGTCCCCCGGAGCCAGGGCGATTTCCGGGCAGGTGAAACCTGTCGACCAGGAAATCACGGCAAAACAAAGCCATGGAGCGGACGATCCGGCGCAGTCAGCTCGTCGGATCCGGCTCTGGGATCTGATACGCAATCTGTTTGATCCTCGTTTCACTCCGGTCGGATTGCGCTCCCTTTGATGGACGCGCAATTTTCCGATCCTCGTTTCACTCCGGTCGGATTGCGCTCCCTTTGATGAACGCGCAATTTTCCGATCCTCGTTTCACTCCGGTCGGATTGCGCTCTGGTCTCGTCCCGAAAATTCCGCTTGACCTTCCCATGGGGGCAAGGCGCAGGAGGGGTGCGGAGATATCATCCGTGAGGAGGCATCGGACATGATGGATGTAAGGATCGACGGCATGACCTGTGGGCACTGCGTGTCCGCGGTCAAGAAGGCCGTGCTGAAACTGGACCCCGGCGCAACGGTCGAGGTCGACCTGGCCGCGGGCACGGCGCGGGTCGACGGACAGGCCCCGGCGTCGGAGGTGATTTCGGCGATCGAGGCGGAAGGCTACAAGGCCAGCATCACAGGGGGAGATCAGGCATGACCACCAGGACCATCATCGCAGGCCTATGCGCGCTGGCCCTGCTCGGCGGCGCGGCCGCGGCGCAGGAGACCCATGACATGAACATGGAGGACCATGACATGTCGCAGATGGCCGAGGGCGAGGTGATGCCCTCGTCACAGGCCTATATGCTGGCCAACGAGGAGATGATGATGAACATGGGCGGCGAATTGACCGGCGACGCCGATGTCGATTTCGCCCAGCAGATGATCCCGCATCACGACGGCGCCATCGCCATGGCCAAGGTGGAATTGCAGTTCGGAAAGGATCCCGAAATGCGCAAGATGGCCGAGAACGTCATCAAGACGCAGGAAGCCGAGAATGCCTTCTATAAGGAATGGCTGGCCAAGCGCGGCAAGTGATCAGGGCGCGGTCGTGCCCCGATAGAAGGGCAGGGCATCGATCCGGCGGTTGATCTCGGCGATCTGCGCGGCATAGGCGGCGCTGTCGACATCGCCGAAGCGCCGCCGGAATTCGGCATCCGGCATCCGGCTGGGCAGGTCGTCGAAGCGGGGCAGGATGTCGGCCTCGGTCTGCATCATCGCGAGGCGGGCGGGCCAGTCCGCCGCCGGGAGCGTGAGGAACAGTTGCGCGAACCGGCCGCCGGCGAGATCGGCGGCCATATCGTCGAAGGAGAATCCGGAGCCGCCGAGATTGCTGTCGAGCAGTTCCTTGAATTCGCCCATGCCAAAGGCGGTATTGCCGGTGCGCGCGGCATAGATCCCGGCGGAAACGATGAAATGGCGTTTGAGATCGTCGCGCCCACCCAGGGTGGTTCCGTCGCAATTGTTGCGCTTGCCGACCATTCCGGGACCGAGATTGGCGCCGACCGCCGGACCAAAGGCATCCTCGCCGCAATAGAGCGTCAGGGCCAGGAGAGCGGCCTTGAGATCCTCGCGCCCGGTCGCGGACTCACGGACCGTGTCGAGGATGAATTTCAGGTACGGAAGGACCGACCCGGATCGGGGAAGCGCCCGCCTGTCGCCCGCGCGGTCGATCAGGGTCAGGAAATGCGCGATCCTCTGGGAGTCGGTGCCCCCGGCGAAGGCGCGGACCTGAGTCTTGAGTTCGGCATAGAGCAGGGCGCGCTCGGTTTCCGGAAAGTCGAAGCCGATGGTGATCCGATCCCCGTCGATGTCCAGCCGGTCGATCCCGTTGATCAGCATCGCCCCGAGCCCATCGCCGAGAGTGGCGTCGAGGGCAAATCGCAGCGCGGGATCGACGAGGAAGGCGGGCAGCGGCAAACGGCCGAGACGCGCCAGGACCACCCGCGGGCCATTGTCGGTCAAGGCGAACCCGAGCCGCGGATTGAGCCAGAAGCCCTCCGGCACCAGCGGCGCCCCCGCCGAGAGATCGAGCAGTAGGGTTGCCCCATCGATCTGGGCCGCGGCGTTGAGGCCGGGTTGAAAGCGGCGCGTGGACCGGAGCACGGCGTTGAGCTGGGAGAGGTCGAGGCTGAATTCACCGCGCGCCGCGCCGCTTTCGATCACGGCGCGCAGGGCGGTCGCGAGATCGCGCGCCTGGGCGGCGGCCGCGGCGTCGGGGGGGGCCGCCCGGGGAACGCTGGGTGCGGTTTCGACCGCCATCAGCCCGGCCGCGACCGGGCTTAGAACGAGCGCCGCGATCAGGGCGAGCTTGACGAGGCGGCGTGCGAAACCGGTCATGGCGAGGGAACCGAAAGCCGCTGTCATGTCCGGGACAGGCTGCCGGAACGGTCACATGACATGGGTGAGCCGGAGCGCGTCATAGATCGCCGCGTGGATATTGCGCGAGGCGATGGCGTCGCCGATGCGAAAGAGCTGGAACCGCCCCTCGGGGTTGGGTGCGAGCGTCTGGGGCTTGTTTGCGATCAGGGCCGGATAGTCGACCGCCCCCAGATTGCGCGACAGCGGCTTGAGGGCGAAATAGAGGTCATCGAGGGGCAGGGTGCCATGTTCGACGACGACCTGCGCCGCGCGCCGTTCGACCGTTGCGCCGCCGTACTCGTCGCGAAAGCGGGCCAGCAACTGGTTGCCATCGCGCGAGAGGCTTTCGAGGCGCAGGTTGATGGTGATCCGCGCCTTTGAGAAGCTCCGGAAATAGGCTGGATAATTGGTGCCGCCCACGTCCGGCGCGAGAGTCCGTTCCGGAGTGACGATTTCCAACGCCGCGTCGGTTCCGGCGATCATCTCGGCCGCGGTCATGCCGGCATGGGCGCCATTGTCGTCATAGAGGATGACACTGTCGGCGATCTGGGCGGCCCCGGTCAGGATATCCCAGCTGGTGGTGGCGAGATCGCCGCCTTCGTCGAGGAAATCCGTGTTCGGCAGGCCCCCCGTCGCGACGATGACCAGATCGGGGGAGAGCGCGAGCACGTCCTCGGCCTCGGCATAGGTGTTGAACCGAAACTCCACCCCGTCCCGCGCGCATTCCGCCATGCGCCAGTCGACGATGCCCATGACCTCGCGGCGACGCTTTGATCCAGCGGTCACGCGGATCTGGCCGCCGGGGCCGTCCGCGGCCTCAAAGACGGTGACCGTGTGGCCGCGGGCCGCGAGAACCCGCGCCGCCTCCAGCCCGGCGGGACCGGCGCCGACGACCACCGCCCGCTGGCCCCCGGCCCCGCGGGATACGACATGCGGCAAGGATGCCTCGCGGCCGGTGGCGGCATTGTGGATGCAGAGCGCCTCGCCACCGAAATAGATCCGGTCGATGCAATAGCCCATGCCGACGCAGGGCCGGATCTCGTCCTCGCGGCCTTGGGCGATCTTCTGGCCGATATGCGGGTCGGCGATATGGGCGCGGGTCATGCCCACCATGTCGAGCTTGCCGGTGGCGACGGCGTGACGGGCGGTGGCCACGTCCTGGATCCGGGCGGCGTGGAAAACCGGGATGCGGGTTTCCGTCCTGACCTCGCCCGCGAAGTCGAGATGCGGGGCCGAGCGCGCGCCCATGCCGGGGATAACATGGCTGAGCGCCTCGTCGCTGTCGATATGGCCGCGGATGATGTTGAGGAAATCGACCTGGCCGGAGGCGGCGAGGCGGCGGGCGATTTCGACGCCCTCGGTCCGGGACAGGCCGCGGTCCCAGGCCTCGTCCGCCACCATGCGCAGGCCGACGAGGAAATCGGACCCGACCCGCTCACGAACCGCGTTCAGAACGTCCCAGGTGAAGCGCAGCCGGTTATCGAGCGATCCGCCGTAGTCGTCGGTGCGCCTGTTGGTGGCGGGGGACCAGAAGCCGTCCAGGAAATGGCCATAGGCTTCGATCTCGATCCCGTCGAGGCCCGCGGCCCGCATCCGTTCGGCGGTGTCGGCATATTGCCCGACGATGCGCGCCAGATCCCAGTCCTCGGCCTCCTTGGGAAAGGCCCGGTGCGCGGGTTCGCGGATCGGCGAGGGAGCAAGGACGGGGAGCCAGTCGCCGGTGGACCAGGAGGTCCGGCGTCCGAGATGGGTGATCTGGATCATCACGGCGGTGCCGGCTTCGTGGCAATCATCGGCGAGGCGGCGGAGCCAGGGCACGATCTCGTCCTTGTAGGCATGCAGATTGCCGAACGAGGCCGGGCTGTCCTCCGCGATGATCGCCGATCCCGCCGTCATGGTCAGGGCGATGCCGCCCTTCGCCTTCTCCAGGTGATAGAGCCGGTAGCGGTCCTTCGGCATTCCGTCCTCGGAATAGGCGGGCTCGTGCGAGGTCGACATCAGCCGGTTGCGGAGTGTCAGATGCTTGATCTGGAACGGTTGCAGCAGGGGATCGTTGGAAGCGGTCATGGCACTCTCGGCAAGGTTGGAGGGCCATCTTGACGCATTTCACGGCCGGTGCAAATCCACCGCGTCGGCGAGTTGCGACAAGGTTTCGTGGACCCGGTCCGGTCCGATGACCGCCCGGCGCACCAGCTTGTCAAAGAGCCGGGTCAGGGCCGCGACCTGCTCGGCCGCGCTCACCACCAGATAGGCGTCGCCCAGATAGATCGCCGCGCGAATGCGCCCGAACACGGTGAAGGGCGCGGAAAACACCTCGCGCCCGTCAAAGAGATGGAGACGCAAGGTGGGATAGGTCTCGGCGCAGGTCTCGGCCATATGGTGCAATTGACGCCGACGCAACAGGGGGTCGGTGCCGCGCCAGAGCCGGGTCCCTTCACAGAGATCCTCCAGGGTCTGAATCGGCATCGCGATTTCGATATCCATCTCTTCGAGCCGCGCCCCGTCCAGAACCGCCTCGGCCGAACCCGACATCTGGCCCGGGGCGGAGAGCTGCTCCGGGGCGAGGCCCAGCATGTCGGGCAGTCCCGAGGGCACATAGCGCAGCTTCATCCCCGCCGCCTCGCGGCGCCAGCGTTCGAGCGGCGAACCTCCCGCCGCGTCCTCGGCGGATTCGATCTGAACCGAGGGGGCGACATCCTGCAGACCCTCGGGCGCATTCGACAGGTTCAACAGCCAGTCCACCGTGACACCGCGCGCCACCGCGATCCGGCGCAGGGTCTCGGCCCGCGGCAGCCGGTCGATCTCTGGATCGAGGAATTGACTCAAAGCCGAGCGGTCGATCCTCGTATCCCGCAGGAACGCGCCGAGGCCCCCTTTTTCCTCGCCGAGCAAGGTCCGCAACCGTTCGCGGAAACTCGATGCCAGCGCACGCTTGTCCATATCGATTCCAGTGTGAATTCACAACAAAAGTGCGAATATACATGTCTGATAAGTTTTTATGGAAATTTCTCCTAAATCGCAACTGATTCACGCGATTGCAAGATTTGGAGACGAAGACTAGGTTTGGAGAATATCTCTCTGGAACATCCTGAAATGCGGTCGAGTAACCTGTCCTCCGCGGGCCTGTTGGCACGCATCGAATATCCTACTATTGCCCTCCTCTTTCTGACCTATAGTGCATGGGTTGTCCTGACGCTCTATGCCAGCACTCTCGGTCCTTGGCCAACCGTTTTTCTACTCTCGGTTGTTCTTGCCCAGCATTCATCGCTTCAACATGAAATCATCCATGGTCATCCGTTCCCGAACCAGATCTGGAACGACGCGCTAGTGTTTCCGGCCCTGGGCCTGCTGGTGCCTTACGAGCAATTCCGCACCCTGCATCTGGCGCACCACCATGATCCGTTGCTGACCGATCCCTATGACGATCCGGAATCGAACTATCTCGATCCAGCGGTCTGGAAGCGGCTCTCCCGTCCCGCCCGCGCGGTTCTGGCGGCGAACAATACCTTGCTCGGGCGGATGGTGATCGGGCCCCTGCTCGGCACGATCTGGCTCTGGCACGATGATGTCGTCGCGATCCGCCAGGGCGATCGCCGTGTGGCGAGGGCCTATCTGCTGCATCTGCTCGGGGTGGCGCCCGTCCTCGTCTGGCTCCTGTGGATCGGCACCCTGCCCGTCTGGGCCTATGTCCTGTCCTGCTGGCTGGCTCTGTCCGTCCTGCGGATCCGGACGTTTCTCGAACATCGCGCGCATGAAAAACACGGGGCGCGCAGCGTGATCATCGAGGATCGCGGCCCGCTCGCGCTGCTCTTTCTCAACAACAATTTCCATGCCGTGCATCACGCGCATCCCAACCTGCCCTGGTATCGGCTGCCGGCGGTCTATGCCCGGCGGCGGGACGAATTCCTTCGCCGAAATCATGGGTATGTCTATCGTTCCTATGCCCAGGTGTTTTCCGAATATCTCCTGCGCCGCAAGGATCCGGTCGCCCATCCGATCTGGACCCCGACGGAGCCGCGATGATCGCCGTCCTGCCGATGTACGACTGGCCGGAGGTCCGGGCCGAGACCGATCTTTTCTGGGCCAGGCTGCGGGAGGGGTTCCGCCGCGAGGGCCTGTCGGCGCCGGAGCATCTGACCCGGGATCGGGACCTCCGGTCGGCCTGGAGCGATCCGTCGTTGCTGCTGGGTCAAACCTGCGGCCTGCCGTTCGTGCAAGGGCTCGCGGTGACGCTGCTCGGCAGCGGGGATTACGGCGTTCCCGGCTGTGCCCCCGGTTATTACCGCAGCGCCGTCGTGGTGCGCGCCGATGATCCCCGGCGGGATCTGGCCGCGTTCCGGCGGGCGCGGCTGGCGCTCAATGGCCGGGACTCGCAATCGGGATATGCCGCGATCCTGCATCATGTCGCGCCCCTGGCCGAAGGGGGGCGCTTCTTCGGACAGGGCATCGTGACCGGATCGCACGAACTTTCCGCCCTGATGGTGGCGGCGGGCGAGGCGGATATCGCCGCGCTCGATTTCATCTCCTGGCGGCTGTTTCAGGCGTTTCGACCCGCCTCCGGGCTGCGGGTGCTGTTCCTGACCGATCCCACCCCCGGCCTGCCCTTCGTCGCCGCCGCCGGAACCGATCCGGAGCGCCACCACCGGGTATTGGCGGAGGCGATACCGCGGCTTGCGCCGGGTCCCGCCCTGCCGCGGGGATTCGTGCCCCTCGAGGCCGGGGACTATGCCATCCTCCGCGATCGGTTTCAGGCGGCGGAGGAGCGGGTTACGGTCTGATCGGCGCGGCAGGGGAATTTCCGGTCAAGGGGACCGAACCGCCGATTGGCGCGATTTCCAGTCGAATGAACTCATTCGATGTCCAGAGCGGTTTTCGATCCGACGCGGTCAGATCGTTTGCTCCAGTATTTCAAATACCGCCGCGGCGGCGACCGCTCCGGGATCGGGAACGCCGCTGAGATCCGACCCTTCGAGATAGGCCGCGCGGCCCGCCCGCGCCCGGCGCATTCCGGCCGTCGCCTCCGCGCCCGCCCGGGCCGCGCGGGCTGCCGCCGCCCAGCCGTCCGCTTCCAGCGCCCGCAGCGCCGGATCGATCGCATCGATCATCGTGCGGTCCCCCGGCTCGGCGCCCCCGTAATAACGAATCCGCACCAGACCTTCGCTCAACGCCTCTGGCAGATCGGCGCCGAGAAAGAGGCTCTGCCCGGCGGCGGTGAAGAAAATGGAGAGGAGCACACCGCTCGATCCCCCCATGCTGGAAGCGAGCAAGGCCCCTACCCTCTCGCAGGTGGCGGTCGGATCGGCCAGGGGCAGGCTCGGCAGCGCGGCGAGGATACTTCTGGCACCGGCGGCGAGGGTCGATCCGGTATCGCCATCACCCGCCTTGCTGTCGAGGCGATCGAGGTCCGCCTCCATCTCGACCAGCCGTTGGCAGATCGCCGTGATCGCCGCCGCCAGACGCGGATTGTCGCTCGGACTGTGGGTTTTCTGGGTGGAGGGACGCTCCAGCGCGATCCGGGCCACGGGGCCGGGGGCCATGACACCCGTCCAGGCGATCGGTGCGACCAGCGCGGTCAAGGCCTGCTCCCTCTCGATCGACAGGGGAAGCAGGGAGAGCGAGAAACCATTCATGTTGAGCGCGGTCATATAGGACCCCGGCCCCAGGATCAGCCCGACCCGGGCACCCAGGGCGGACCGCGTCACCTCGTTGGCGATCACGCCCATTTCCAGGGGCGGTACCGCGCCGAGATTGTTGAGGATAAGCGCATGATCCCGCGCGCCCGGCCCCATGCCCCGGGTCAGCCGCTCGCCCATCATGGCAATGATCCGGGAAATTTCGCTCAGGGCCATGCGTTCGACCCCCGGTTCGCCGTGGATGCCGAGCCCGAGCTCCGCCTCGTCCTCGCCCATCCGCGTTTCGAAGGCGCGCCCCGGAATGGCGCAGGAGGACAAGGCCACGCCCAGCGACCGGATCTCCGCCGCCGCGCTCCGCGCCGTGGCGGCGACTTCCGCCAGATCCGCCCCCAGTTCGGCGAGATAGCCCGCGATCTTGTGAATGAAGAGTGTGCCCGCCACCCCGCGCGGCTGAACCAGATCCGGCAGGGCGATATCGTCGCCGACGATGACCATTTCGACGCGAAAGCCTTCGGTGCGCGCCCGCTCGGCGGCCAGCCCGAAGTTCAGCCGGTCCCCGGTGTAGTTCTTGACGATCAGGAGGCAGCCCGCCGGGCCGGTGACGGCGCGGATCGCGGCCAGGACCGCCTCGACCGAGGGGGAGGCGAAGATCTCGCCCGAGACCGCCGCGGTCAGCATGCCGCTGCCGACGAACCCGGCGTGGCTCGGTTCGTGACCCGCGCCGCCGCCCGAAACGATGGCCACCTGCTGGCGGTGCCAGTCGGCCCGGATCACAACCTTGATTTCCGGATACCCGTCGAGCCGCGCCAGGCGGCCCCCGGAACAGGCGATCAGGCCGTCCAGCGCCTCGGTGACGATGGTTTCGCTTCGGTTGAAGAAATGCTTGGCCATGGCGGCCCCCCTTTACATGACGCGTTCCCCGCGTTCGTCAAAATACAACGGGCGTTCGACCTCGACGCGGACCCGATCCCCAGGCCGCATGTTCGCATAGGGATCGGCGAGGGCCACGATCCTCACCTCTCCGACCAGGAGATGCAGGTGGTTCTGATCGCCCAGATGCTCGACCCAGTCGACGCGGCCATTGCCATCCTCGGCCTTTGCAATCCGAAGATGCTCGGTCCGGGCCCCGATGGTTTGCGCCGAGGCCGGGGCCGGGCCAAAAAGCCCGGCGGGCAGCAGATTGATCCCCGGCGTCCCCAGCCGCGCCGCCACATGCAGATTGGCGGGGTTCTCGTAGACCTCGCGCGGGGTACCGACCTGAACCAGACGTCCGGCTTCCAGAATACCGATCCGGTCGGCCATCGTCATCGCCTCGATCTGGTCATGGGTGACATAGAGCATGGTCGCGCCCAGATCGGCCTGGATATGTTTCAATTCGATCCGCAGTTCGCCGCGCAGTTTCGCGTCGAGCGAACTAAGCGGTTCGTCCATCAGATAGATGTTGGGACGCCGCGCCAGCGCCCGGCCGATCGCCACCCTTTGCATCTCGCCGCCCGAGAGCCGGGTGGCGCGATTGTCGAGCTTGTGGTCGATGCGCACCAGACGCGCCACCTCGGCCACCCGCGCGGCGATCTCGGCGGAGGAAAGGCCGCGGCCCGGTGCCCTCAGGGGAAAAGCCAGATTGTCGCGCACGCTCAGGTGCGGATAGAGCGAATATTGCTGGAAGACAAAGGACACATCCCGTTCCGCCGGAGCGAGACGATCCACACGCGCGCCGCCGATCTCGATGGTACCGGCGTCGGCCTGTTCGATCCCGGCGATCAGGCGCAGGGTGGTGGTCTTGCCGGCGCCGGTGGGACCGAGCAGAACCAGGAACTCTCCATCCGCGATGCGCAGCGACAGATCGCGGACCGCCTCCGTCCGCCCGAACCGCTTGCACAGGCCCTCCAGAACCACCTCAGCCATGGGCCACCCGCAGCGCGCGACCGGATTGCGCGTCGAAGACCGACAGGCGCGGGCTGTCGAGCTTCAAGGAAACCACCTCGCCGGGCGAGACATGGATTTCTGATCCGATGCGTGCCTTGATTGGACCTTGGGGCAGGATCACAGTCACGATCTGGGTCGTCCCGAGATATTCCACCGCCCGAACCTCGCCCCTGAGTTCGCCCCGGTCGCCCAGACGGATATGCTCGGGCCGGATACCGAGCGCCAGCGCCGGGGCAGCGCAATCCTCAAGGAGCCGGGGAACCCGAATTGGCTGGCCATTCACCACGAGACTTTCGTCCCCGACCGCGGCCCTGCCTTCGAAACGCAGGAAGTTCATCGGCGGGGCTCCGATGAAATCGGCGACATACATGCTGGCGGGCCTCGCATAAATCTCCTGGGGCGTGGCGAATTGTTCGATCACGCCATGGTTCGTCACGGCGATCTTGTCGGCCATGGCCATGGCTTCCATCTGGTCATGCGTCACATAAACCGTGGTCGCATGGATCCGGTTATGTAGCTCCCGGAGTTCCCGGACCATCACCTCGCGCAGTTCGGCATCGAGGGTGCCGAGCGGTTCGTCCATCAGGAAACATTTCGGCCGCCGCACGATGGCCCGTCCCAAGGCGACCCTCTGACGATCTCCCCCGGCGAGACCGGAGACCGGGCGATCGAGCAGATGCTCCAGCCGGAGCAGCCGCGCCGTCTCCTGAACCCGCGCCTTGATGTCCGCCCGCGACTCGCCCTGCGAAACGAGGGGAAAGGCAATGTTTCGCCGCACATTCATATGGGGATAGAGCGCGAAGAGTTGAAACACGAAGGCGATGTCGCGGGCGCTGGCCCTTCTCATGGTGACATCCTCGCCCCCGAGCAGGATACGCCCCGAGGTCGGCAGTTCCAGCCCCGCGATCATCCGCAAGGTGGTGGTCTTGCCGCAGCCGGAGGGCCCCAGCATGACGAGGAATTCCCCATCGGCGACGGTGAAGCTTGAATCCTGAACGGCGACGAAGGCGCCGAAGGATTTCCTCAGATGTTCGACACGGATTTCAGCCAAGGGGAAGCTCTTGTCCAGCGCGGATCAGATTGCCATCGGGGTCGATCACAACCAGTTCGCACATCCCCCAGGGCTTGTCCTCCGCTCCCATGAAGCGCGGAATGCCGTTCTCGGGCAGGCCCAAGGCGCGCCATTCCGCGTCGAGCGCGTCGATGTCGGTCGGGCGCAGATAGGCCCCGGCGGAATTGGTCGCGGGGTCGAGGCCAGGGTTCAGCCAGAAATGAACCTCCACCGCCTGACGCTTCATCAGGAGATAGGTGGCGTCCTTGAAGATCGTCCTGAAGCCCAGCCGGATCCAGAAGCTCTCGGTTGCCTCGATATTCCGGGAGGGCAGGATCGGACTGAGTTTTTCCACCATGGCCTACTCCGGGAATTTCGAGACGATCATGAACATCACGGTCCCCGTCAGGATCGTCACGAACGACCATGTATAGAGGACCAGAGCGAAGGGCTGAAACATCATCAGAAAACCAAAGGCGATCACCGCGACGGCGCAGGCCTCCATCGGACCGCGGCGCAGAACCCTGGGCCAGCTCATTTCCGCACCGCCCCGAAGGTAATGCCCCGCAGCAGGTTCTTGCGCAGAAGGATGGTGAAAACCAGGATCGGGATCAGAAAGATCGTCGTCCCCGCCGACACCGCCGGCCAGTCGAGACCGCCCTCGCCGATGATCGTCGGAATGAACGGCGGCGCGGTCTGGGCGGTGCCGGAGGTCAGAAGCACCGCGAAGGCATATTCGTTCCAGGCAAAGATCATGCAGAAGATCGCCGTCGCCGCGATCCCCGTCGTCGCCTGCGGCAGGACCACCCGCCAGAACGCCTGCAATCTCGAATAGCCGTCGATCATCGCGGCCTCCTCGTATTCGCGGGGGATCTCGTCGATGAAGCCCTTGAGCAGCCAGACCGCGAGGCTGACGTTCACCGCCGTATAGAGCAGGATCATGCCGAGCCGCGTGTCGGTCAGGCCCACTTCCCGGTACATCAGATAGATCGGAATCGCGACCGCGATCGGGGGCATCATCCGGGTCGAGAGGATGAAGAAGAGCAGGTCATCCGCCAGAGGCACCCGGAACCGCGAGAACCCATAGGCGGCCAAGGTCCCCAGGCTTACCGCGAGAAAGGTCGAGCCGAAGGCGATGATGATCGAATTCTGAAACCGCGGCCAGTATTTCGAGGGCCCCACGATCACCATCGAACGCTTGCGGGCGATCTCGTCGCAGGTGCCCTCGGGCGGGGGCAGGCCCGCGAGATACTCCGGGGTCTGACGGCTGCGGGAGGTGAAGAGGTTGCAGTAGCCTTCCAAGGTCGGCGCAAAGAAGACCTTGGGCGGATAGCTGATCGAATCCGGCGGGGACTTGAACCCGGTCAGGAAAACCCAGGCCAGCGGGATCATCGTGATCACCGCATAGAGGATGACAAGGATCGCCGCGATCCACCGGGTCCGGCGGCTGGGGGTGACGACGGACCAGGCCTCGGCGCTCATCGGCTCCGCCTTTGGGCGCGCACGCGTGCGCAAAGGGTCAATCCCTTGATTTTAAAACATATTCCCATTGGTGGTAATGTTGCGTTAACCGGATTGCGCGGGGGGGTCATCGGCTTTTCACCCGGTTGAGCGCCTTGACATAGATGTTGGCGAGACCAAAGACCGCGACGAAGAGCACGATGGCAAAGGCGGAACTCGGGCCGGTGCGCCAGGCCTCGAACGCCTCGCGCTTGAGGGTGATCGAGGCGACCTCCGTCACCGAACCCGGACCGCCCCCGGTCAAGAGGTTCACCATGTCGAACATCTTGAAATTCTCGATGCCGCGGAAGAGCACCGCCAGCATGATGAAGGGCAAGGCCATCGGCACCGTGATCGACCAGAATTGACGCCAGCCGCTGGCCCGGTCCACCTCGGCCGCCTCGTAGATATAATCCGGGATCGAGCGCAGACCGGCGAGGCAGATCAGCATCACATAAGGCGTCCACATCCAGGTATCGACGATGATGATCGCCCAGGGCGCGAGCGTCACCGAGCCCAGCATCTCGAACGAGGAAGGCGGCATCCCGGTGAAGAACGCCACGATGTAATTGAAGAGCCCGATCTGCGGTTGATAGAGAAAGCGCCAGAGATTCCCCACCACGGCGGGCGAGAGCATCATCGGGATCAGGATCACCGTGGTCCAGAAGGCATGGCCGCGGAATTTCCGGTCGATCAGATAGGCGAGGCCAAAGCCGATCACGGTCTGCAACAGGATCGTCCAGAACACGAAATGCGCCGTGGTCTGCATCGCGATCCAGACATCCTCGTCGGTCAGAAGGCGCGTGTAATTGCGCAGGCCGACCCATTCCACCTCGGCATTGGGCCGGTTGGCGCGGTAGTTGGTAAAGGAGAGCCGCACCGTCCAGATCAGCGGAAAGATGTTGATCGCAAGCAGGAGCACCATCGTCGGGGCGATGAAGATCCAGGCGATGGCGCGGTCGGACAGGCCGCGGACACGGTGCGCGAAACCCGGTGGCGTGACCCGGGCGGCCAGGGAATGCGGGGAATCGGTCACGGCGGGATCCCGGTGCGGGCCGCCCCCGAAGGGACGGCGATGGCTCAGTTCAGCTTGCCTTCGTCCTCGAAGACCTCGGTCCAGTCGGCGATCAGCTTGTCGAGCGCCTCCTTGGCCGTGCCCTGATCCGCCACGACATAATCATGGACGCGCTTCTGCATCGCCTGCAGCAGCTGGGCATAGGAGGGTTCCTGCCAGAAATCCTGAACCTGACCCATGGCGACGAGGAATTGCGGCGCGAAGGGTTGGCTCGACGGAAAGGACGGATCGTTCAGCACCGCGTTCGAAGCGGAGAAGCCGCCGAGCGACCACCATTTCTTCTGAACCTCCGGCTGGGCGAACCATTTGATATAGGCGAGCGCCCCGTCCATGTTGTCGGTATTGGCGACGACCGAGATCCCCTGACCGCCCAAGGTCGAGGCCGCGACCTTTTCCCGGGGATTGACGAAATAGCCGGTGACGGCGCCGACCTTCTCATCCTTGGCCATGCCCGGCATGAAGGCGAACCAGTTCATCATCATCGCGACCTGACCGGATTTGAAGGCGTCGAGCCCCTCCTCCATATAGGCGTTGGTATAGCCCGGAGGGGTGCAGCATTTGTAGAGTTCCTTGTAGAACTCCAGCCCCTTGACCGAATCCTCGGAATTGACCGCGCCTTCCATGTCGTACTTGCCGGGCGTGTTCTCGTATTTGAAGCCGAACGGATAGAGGACCGAGGTGGCGCCCATGGTGATGCCTTCGGAGCCGCGTTCGGTGAAGAGCGCCGCGCCATAGACCTTCTGGCCGTCGATCTCCCGGCCCTGAAAGAATTCGGCGATATCCTTGAACTGGTCCCAGGTTTCCGGCACCGCCAGATCATAGCCGTATTTCTGCTTGAATTCGGCCTGAAGCTCCGGCTTGGCGAACCAGTCCTTGCGATAGAACCAGCCATTGGCATCGCCCATGGCCGGGAGCGCCCAATAATTCGGCGTGCCCTTGGGCCAGGTCGAATAGGCATAGACGGTCGCCGGGGCGAAATCGTTCATGCTGATGCCTTCCTTGTCGAAGAAGTCGTTCAGCTTGACGTAATAGCCATTCTCGGCCGAGCCCCCGAGCCACTGGCTGTCGCCGATCAGAAGATCGCAGAGATGGCCGCCGGAATTCAGTTCATTGAGGATGCGGTCGGCGAAATTGGGCCAGGGCACGAATTCGAAATTCATCTTGATCCCGGTCTGGGCGGTGAAATCCTTGCTGAGTTCCACCAGGGCATTCGCCGGGTCCCAGGCCGCCCAGCAGAGCGTCAATTCCCCCTCGGCGGCGGCGGGCAGAGCGGTTCCGACCATCAATCCGGCCGCGAGACAAAGCCCCGCCTTCGTCTGAAACGTCATTTCAACCTCCCATTGGCTGGCGGTATTATTCCGCCCTGATTGTCTTTATGCCGATCCGCCGTCGCCGGTCGTTCGAATCCACGGCCAGACGCTTTGGTTTCGTGGCCAATTAAAGCCGCGGAACCGGAAGGTTCGCAAACAATTTCTTGGTGTTTTCTTTAGAGCGGTTTCCGTTGGCCTTGGCCCCCGTTCACCGCTCCATCCTTTTGAATTCACGCGATCCTCTGGTCATCGAATGGGTCCATTCGATTGGAAATCGCTCTAAAGGGGGTCGAGCTTCATCAAGGGCGCCAGGTCATCGCGGGCGCCGGGCGCGGCGGCGAAGACGCGGTCGGGCCGGGAATAATCGCCATCCGCGCGAAACACCTGACCATGGCCGCCCGCCTCGCGCACCATCAGAAGGCCGCCGAGGCAATCCCAAGCATACATATATTCCGACAGACAGCCCGCGATCCGGCCCGCCGCGACCGAGGCGAGCATGAGGGCGCCGGAGCCGCTGTTGAAGAACACGCCCCCCGCCGAGAGAAGATCGCGGACCATGCGCGCGCTGATTTCGGGATCGCTGTGCTGGCTGCAGCCGATGGCGGTGACGGCGTTGCGGATCGTGACGGAGTCGGGGATGCGGAACAGGGTATTGTTGACCAGAAGGCCATCGCCGAGCATCGCCGAGAAATCCTCGCCCTGGGTCGGGACCGAGACGACGCCGATCACCGTCTCCGCGCCGCGCAGGACGGTGATGGCGACGCACCAGCTCGGCAGTCCGTGCAGATAGGAGGAGGTGCCATCGATCGGATCGATCAGCCAGGTGAATTCGGAGGTACCCTCGGTCCGGCCATATTCCTCGCCCAGAAAGCCATCGTCGGGGAAATTGGCGGAAACCTCGGCCCGGATCTGGCGTTCGACGGCGCGGTCGGCTTCGGAGACGATATCCTGCGGGCTGCGTTTGGATTCGATCGAAAGGTTTTCGCGGCTCTGCCAATAGACGAGCGCGAGCGCCCCGGCCCGGCCGGCGATGTCGCGGGCAAGGGCATAGCGCTCGTGGATCCGCGGATCGGGCATGGCATGCGTCCTTCTCAAGCGCCCCCGGGGGGCGTTACAACATATATGGCACGAGCCGGTCGTAGAAAGGCCGGGCCGCGTCGGCCAGTGCGCGCATCTCGCCGGTCAGGGCGGAGGGCGGCGGATCGGGCGGGGCAAATCCGGTCGAGGCATTGACGGCATTGTACCAATGCGCCCCCCAGACGCCATCGCTCGACCGCGCGCCCGGTTCCCAAGTCAGCATGCCGGGATCGAAGGCGAGGCCGATGGCGGCGCAGAGGCGTTTGATCTGGCCTTCCGGATCGGCGCGGATGGCTTCGGCATCGACGACCACGGGCGCCGTTCCGAGATGATCGGCCAGACGGTCGAACATCTCCGCCTGTTGGGTGAAGCCGATGTCTTCGAGCGCGACCTCCTCTCGTTTCGCAGCATAGCTCGCCACGACGCGTTCGGGGGCCCGGATCAGGAAGACATTGGTGACAAGCTCCATCCAGCCGCGGTCGATCCCGGGCAGCATGTGATGGGTCATGTGTTTCTGATAGAGGACCGTTCCCGCCGGCACCGGCACCTCGACGCAGGCGCGGGCGACGGTTCGCCAGTCGCGGGGCTGGGAGGCGAGGATCGCCTCGCGCATCGGATGGTTTTTGGCCGTCATGTCGAGATAGGCGGCGTAGAAGGGTTCGTCCCAGACGGCGGCGATATCGGCGCGGTTGCCGAAGCTGCGCATCATCGCGGTCGAGAGGTTGCGCGGTCCCGACCACATGGCGATCCGGCGGGGGGCCTCAGCCATGGACGAGTTCCTTGTAGAGCGCCTGTATCCGGCGCGTGACCGGCCCGGCGGTGCCATCGCCATAGGCGCGTCCGTCGAGTTCGGCGACCGGCGTCTGGCCGCCGAAGGTGCCGGTGAGGAAGGCCTCCTCGGCGCCATAGGTTTCCACCAAGCTGAAGTTGCGGACATGGATCGGGATGTCGTTGGCGCGGCAGAGCTCGATCACCTTGGCCCGGGTGATCCCCGCCATGCAGTAATCCCCGGTGGAGGTCCAGACCTCCCCCCTGCGCACGATGAAGAAGTTGCAGGCGTTGGTGGTGTTCACGAACCCATGCGGATCGAGCATCAGCGCCTCCTCGGCGCCCGCCTTCTCGGCCTGGATGCAGGCGAGCACGCAGTTGAGCTTGGAATGGCTGTTGAGCTTGGGATCCTGGCTCATCGGCAGGCCGCGGACCTGGGGGACGGTGGCGAGCCTGACGCCGCGGGTCAGAGCCCTGGCCGGAACCGAATGTTCCATGATGATGACCATGGTCGGCCCGAACCGCGAGAGCTTGGGATGCTGGAACGGCTTTGCCTTGCGGCCGCGGGTCAGCATCAGCCGGGCATGGGCGTCGGTGACCATGCCGTTCGCCAGCCTCGTCTCCTCCAGCGCCGCGACGATTCCCGCGCGGTCGCGCCCGGGATCGAGATCGATCACGCGGGCCGCCTCGAACAGCCGGTCCAGATGGTCGTCGAGAAACGCCCAGCGGCCGTCATAGAGCCGGATGCCTTCCCACACGCCATCGCCGAGCATGAAGCCGCTGTCATAGACCGAGACGCTGGCCTCTGCCTTGGGCACCAGCGACCCGTTGACCCAGATCAGGATATCCTCGTTCCGGGCGTCGATTTCCGCGTCGTGTGTACTCATGCGACAGTCCTTTTCCCCAAGCGCAGATCATGCCTTGGCGGGGATCCTGTCAAGCGCGGGCTGGCCTCGTGTCCCGACCCCGCGATCAGTCCGCGCGGTTTCGCCGCAGATAGACATAAAACGCACCGCCGCCGCCATGCTTGTTGTGCGCATTCGCCACCTGGAGCACCCTGGAGCCCAGGGGCGGCATCGCCAGCCAATGCGGCAGGCTGTGGTTCAGGATGCCGTTGCGCCCCGGATGCCAGCCCTCGTCCGGCGGGCGGCCCTTGCCGGTGATCACCAGCACCAGCCGCAGGCCGTTCGCATGCGAGGACAGGATGAACCGGTGCAGCGTCGAATGCGCACGCTCCGCCGTCATTCCATGCAGATCGATCCGCGCCTCCGGCTCCATCCGGCCGCGTTTCAATGTCTCGAACCGGCGGCGGTCCATATGCGGGGTCGCGCGTGTCAGGTACAGCTTGGGATCGGGCGCGGAAACCATCCGGGGCGGCTCGCTCGGGCGGACCGCCGGGGGGCGAGGCGCCGGGACCGGGATGGGCGCGGGAACGGGTGGGGGCGGCTCGACCGCCTCGGCGGCGCGCAAGGGGATGGTACGCGAGGCGATCTGTTGCCAGAGCGCGCGTTCCTCGGGGGAAAGCTCCCGTCGACCCTTTCGTGCCACCTCCTGGACTCCGCTGGGCGCGAAGATCAGCCGCCGGTCCCCGTCAACAGCCAGTTCGGATTGTCCGAGGTCATCACCCGGGTAAAGGTCCAGACATCCCGCTGCTGCCTGAGGTCGTTCGGCGCGCCCTCCACGATCCGGCCTTGTCCATCGCGCACCACCGAGGTCAGCTCTCCCATGAACCGCATGGTGATATCGCCCTCGTTGCTGGCCGGATCGAAATGGGCATCGATCAGCTTGACTTCGCGAACGCCTGCGAAGGTCGCCTCGACCACATAGCCGCGTTCGGTGCGTTTCTCGATCACGGCGGCGAAGCTGTCATAGACGTCCGTCGACAGGAACTGGCGCAGCGTTTCGAGATCGCCCGTCTCATAGGCCATCACGATCATTTCATAGGCCTGACGGGCGCCATGGGTGAATTCGGTGACGTTGAAGTTGCGATCGACCCGCTTCATCGCGGCCAGCGCCTTGCCGATCTCGCTGTCGGGCTCGGCGAAATCGGCGATGTCGAGATCGACCCCGCCGCCGTCGATCACCTCGAACGGACGCTCGCCCCGGCGCGGCGACCCGGTATTTGCGACTTCCGTCGGCTTTTCATAGCCCTCCCGCGTCCCCAGAACCCCGCGAAGTCGGAGGATCAGGAACAGAGCGATGCCCGCCAGGACTATGATCTGAATCATCTGCGAGCCCATCGGCCAACCTTTCACTTTCGCGCCTGAACCGATGGCGCCCACCGGAAGTTGCACTTATGTAAGGACTGTCCGCCGCCAAGTCCATTGGATGAGGCGCGCCTATTCGCAACGGGGTCCGAGGCCATGTGGTTTCTGCTGATTTTTCTCGCGCTGCCGATGATCGAGATCGCCCTGTTCATCCAGGTCGGCCACTGGATCGGGCTGTGGCCGACGCTTCTCCTCGTCATCCTCGCCGCGGTCGCGGGCCTCACGATCGTCCGGGTCCAGGGGGTCAATGCCCTCGCGCGGCTCCAGAATGGCATGGACTCGGGTCAGGATCCGACCGGCCCGATCGCCCATGGCGCCATGATCCTGGTGGCGGGCTTTCTGTTGATCCTGCCGGGGTTCTTTACCGACATCCTCGGGCTGACCCTCCTGATCCCCTGGGTGCGGAGCTGGCTGATCGGCCGGGGCGCCGCCCGGATGACCGTCAAGGCCACGAGCTTTCGCCCCGGCCGCCGCGAGACCATGCGGCCCACTCCGGACGTGATCGACGCGGAATTCGACGTGATCGAGGAGGACAAGCCGAAACGTCCGGGAAATTCGGGCTGGGTACGCCCAGACTGAGCCTTGGCTCCGTTGTGAGAGCCGTTGGCCCATGATAGACCGCGCCCGATTTCGCCCCGCGGCCCCTTCGCCGCTGATCGTGACAAAGGACCGAAGACATGGCTGACGAACCGAACGGCACCCCGACGACGACGCCCACCCCCCGGCTTCAGATCCTGACCCAGTATATCCGCGACATGTCGTTCGAGAACATCGCGGCGCAGAAGGGCATCAATTCCGATGCCAAGCCCGAGGTCTCGGTCCAGGTCAATATCGACGCCCAGATGCGCGGCGAAGATCGCTACGAGGTTATCCTCAAGCTCAAGCTCGAAAGCCAGATGGCGGCCACGCCGATCTTCATCCTGGAGCTGGATTACGCGGGTCTGTTCCTGATCCAGAACGTCCCGGACGAGCAGATGCATCCGCTGCTGATGATCGAATGCCCGCGGCTGATCTTTCCGTTCATGCGCCGGGTGGTCAGCGATGTGACCCGCGACGGGGGCTTCCCGCCGATGAATCTCGAAGTGATCGACTTCCTCTCGCTCTATCGCGCCGAGATCGCCCGCCGGCAGAACGAGACCAAGCCCGTCGATGCCTGACTTTCGTCAGAGCCGCGTCCAGAGCGCGGCCTGACCCATTTCGGCGATGAATGTTTCATGCGCGGCGCGCTCCTCGGCGGTGATCCGGGGGGCGAGCGGCCGCGGCCGCCGCGGCGGGGACCAGGCGGCGTCCTGCGCCTCGGACGCGACCAGGGACAGGGTCAGGTCCGGTTGCCGCCCGCCGGTCAGTTCGAGATAGACCTCGGCCAGCAATTCGGAATCGAGCAGGGCGCCGTGTTTTTCGCGCGCGGAATTGTCGACGCCATAGCGGCGGCACAGGGCATCGAGCGTGTTCTGCGCCCCCGGAAACCGCCGGCGCGCCAGTTCCAGCGTATCGAGCGACCGGCTCATCGGCAGGATGGGACGATTGGCCCAGGCCAGTTCCGCGTTCAGGAATTTCATGTCGAAGCTGGCGTTGTGGATCACCAGCCGCGCCTCGCCGACGAAGGCGAGGAAGTCGTCGACGATCTGGGCAAAGACCGGTTTGTCCGACAGGAATTCCGTGCTCAATCCATGGACCGCGAAGGCCTCGGCCGGCATGTCGCGTTCCGGATTGATATAGACATGGAACACCTGACCCGTCGGCATGTGGTTGATGATCTCGACCCCGCCGATTTCCACGATCCGGTCGCCCTGGTTGGGATCAAAGCCGGTGGTTTCGGTATCGAGCACGATTTCACGCATGAGAGGCGCCTTTGAGTTTGGCGATCAGGGCCCGGACCGCGGACCGCGCCGGTTCGATGCCCCGATCCGTTTCCAGAAGGAAGTCGGCGCGGCGTCGTTTTTCCGTATCCGGCATCTGGCGCGCGAGGATCCGGTCGAGCGCGGCCTCGGTCATGCCCGGCCGGGCGAGCACGCGCGCGCGCTGGATATCCGCGGGCGCCGTCACCACCAGCACCCCGTCGAGCCCCCGTTCGGCGCCGGTTTCATAGAGCAGCGGGATATCGCAGACGAGGATCGGATGATCCGCATGGTCCCGCGTGAACCCGGCCCGGTCGGCGGCGACGAGAGGATGGACCAGGGTTTCGATCCGGGCGAGCAGGCCGGGGTCGGCGGTGATCGCCGCGCGCAGGCGATCCCGGTCGACCGCGTGATCGACGACGGCCGCGGGCGCGAGGGTTCCGATCGCCTCGACCGCGCCGCCGCCCGCGGCATAGAGCCGATGGACCGTCGCGTCGGCGTCCCAGACCGGCACCCCCTCGGCCCGGAAGAGGTCCGCGGTGGTCGATTTTCCCATCCCGATCGAACCGGTGAGGCCCAGGAGATAGGGACGCCCCGTCATGCGCCGAGGACCGCCGCCCGCAGTTCGGCATCGACGGTGGGCCGGACCCCGAACCAGCGCTCGAAGCCCGGGGCGGCCTGATGCAGCAACATGCCGAGGCCGTCGACGGCGATCAGGCCCTTGGCGCGGGCGGCCTGAAGCAGCGGGGTTTCCAGCGGTTGATAGACGAGGTCATTGACCAATGCCCCCGGCGGCGCCTCTCTGAGGCTGATGTCGAGGCGGGGCTGGGCGCTCATCCCAAGGGAGGTGGTGTTGACGATCGTCATCGCCCCGGCGGTGGCGGCGCTGATCTCGTCCCAGTCGACCACCGTCAGCCGGTCGCCGAAATGCGCGCGGAGCTGGTCGGCGCGGTCGCGGGTGCGGTTCGCGATCCTGATCTCGGGGACATTTTCGCTCAGGAGGGCCGCGACCACCGCCCGCGACGCCCCCCCTGCCCCGAGCACCAGCGCGGGTCCGGCCGCGGCCTGCCAGCCCGGCACGGCCTGTCGCAGATTGGCGATGAAGCCATAGGCATCCGTGTTTTCCGCCAGAAGGCCACCATCGGGGAGGAAGGTCAGCGTATTCGCCGCCCCGATCCGCGACGCGGTCTCGGTCTTGTCGGTGGCGAGGGCCAGGGCGCGTTCCTTGTGCGGAATGGTGACATTCACCCCGCGAAACCCGACCAGCCGCAGCGCCGCGAGGCCGGTGGCAAAATCCTCCGCCGTCAGTTCGATGGGGATATAGTGCCCCTTGAGCCCATGCCGGTTGAGCCAATGCCCATGCAGCCGCGGCGAGCGGGAATGGCCGATCGGCCAGCCAATGACGCCCGCGAGAGGGGGACGCTCGTGAGTCATTCCAGACATATGCCCCTCATTCGCAGAAAGCCCAGGATTTCCAGCAAGGGAAGGCCGAGCACGGTAAAATGATCGCCCTCGATGCGCGAGAAGAGCTGTGAGCCGCGATCCTCGATCATATAGGCGCCGACGCTCGTCAGAAGGACGTCGCCTTGGGTTTCGAGATATTGGTCCAGAAAGGCATCGCTGAATGGGCGCATGGTCAGCCGGGCACGCCCGATGTGACGCCAGACCGGCAGACCCCGCTCATAGAACACCGTCGCCGACAGGAGCTCATGCGTCTTGCCGCGCAGATCCATGAGATGGCGCCGTGCCTCGTCCAGATCCGCCGGCTTGTCGAACATCCGGCCCTCGCAGACCAGCACCTGATCGGCGCCCAGCACCAGCCGGTCCGGAAAGCGGCCGCAGACGCGGCGCGCCTTGAATTCCGCGAGCTGGTCGGCGATGTCGCGCGGCGTCGCCTTTTCCGCGAGCAGGGCCTGTTTGATGGCGGCCTCGTCGACGATCGCGGGATGAACCTCGATCTCCACACCCGCCCGCCGAAGGATCCCGGCCCGGGCCGATGAGCCGGATGCGAGAATCACTGGTGCGTTCATAGTCTCCACCCCCTTGCGTTTGATCCCCTGGCAGGGGTTTTGAACCGCGCGCGGACCTGCCGCAAGGCCTCATGAGCCCCCGACGGGCGCTGGCAGACGAAGATTCCTCCGGACAGATCGGTGGATAACTCGGACAAAAGCCGTTGGAAAATTCCGTGAGCTTTGGGGAGAACCGGTTCATCCCGCGATCCCAGCCAATCATCCACAGGAGTTTTTCTGGTGCACAGGGTTTTCCCGGCTTTGGGATAACTTGGGGACACTATACCGCGATACATACCAATCAGCGTATGGCTTGGGTCCAACCCCTGTGAGCTCAATCTGTATCATTCTGATTTAATTACATAAATTAGAATACGCTTTTTCTCAAAAATGCCGCGCGGCAGCGCCGAAATTTTTTCCCGCCTGTGGACAACTTTGTGGAGATAATATTGAAAGCGTTAATCCCCAGATTTCTTCCACCCTCTGCCTTCATCCTTTTTTAAGATTCAAGATCCGGAGAATGAGGGGATCCGGCCTCCTTGCATCCCTTCCCCGGACTGATACGAGCAATGGACATCAAAGGGGGATCTCGTCGTGCTGGCTTTCCTGAGCGAAGCGTACCCATGGATCAAAATGCTCCATATCGTCTCGATGGTCGCCTGGATGGCCGGGTTGTTCTATTTGCCGAGGATATTCGTCTATCACGCCGAACAGGCCGCGGCCGGAACCCACACCTCCGAGGTGTTCAAGGTCATGGAACGCAAGCTCCATCGCTTCATCATGCGCCCGGCGATGATATCCACCTGGATCTTCGGGCTGTTGCTCCTGGCCACGCCCGGCGTGATCGATTGGGGCACCGAAGTCTGGATCTATTTCAAGCTGGCGACGGTCCTTCTGCTCTCTTGGTTTCACGAATGGTTGGGAGGCCGGGTGAAGGACTTCGACCGCGACCAGAACCGGATCCCGGGCCGGACCTATCGCCTGATGAACGAGATTCCGACGCTTGGATTGATTGTCATCGTCACTCTGGTCGTCGTTCGGCCCTTCTGAACAGAATTCTGATTTGACAGCGCAAAGAAGTTGTGACAAGGGAGATGAAAAGCGGCTCGTTTCAGCAGCTGGCTATCCCCCCCTGCTTTCCCAATCCCCGAGGAATGTTTGAATACTCCGATGGATTTATCATCTGATTTCCAGCAGTTGTCGCTTGCTGACCTGAAAGCGAAAAGCCCCGCCGATCTTTTGACCCTCGCCGAGGAACTTGAGATCGAAAATGCGTCGAACATGCGCAAGGGCGACATGATGTTCGCCATTCTCAAGGACATGGCCGAGGAAGGCGTCGAGATTTCCGGCGATGGGGTGCTGGAGGTTCTTCAGGACGGCTTCGGATTTCTTCGCTCACCGGAAGCCAATTATCTCGCCGGTCCCGACGATATCTATGTCAGCCCCAACCAGATCCGGAAGTTCAGCCTGCGCACCGGCGATACCGTCGAAGGAGTGATCCGCGCGCCCAAGGATGGGGAACGCTATTTCGGCCTGGTGAAAGTCAGCCGCATCAATTTCGAGGACCCCGAGCGCGCCCGCCACAAGGTTCATTTCGACAATCTGACCCCGCTTTATCCCGACGAACGGCTGACGCTCGAAATCGAGGATCCGACGCTCAAGGACCGGACCGCGCGGATCATCGATCTGGTCTCCCCCATCGGCAAGGGCCAGCGCGGTTTGATCGTCGCCCCGCCGCGGAGCGGCAAGACGGTGATCCTTCAGAACATCGCCACCTCGATCGCCAAGAACCATCCGGAATGTTACCTGATCGTTCTGTTGGTCGATGAACGGCCCGAGGAAGTCACCGACATGCAACGGTCGGTCAAGGGCGAGGTGATCGCCTCGACTTTCGATGAACCGGCCACCCGCCATGTCGCCGTCGCCGAAATGGTCATCGAAAAGGCCAAGCGGCTGGTCGAGCACAAGCGCGACGTTGTCATCCTGCTGGATTCGATCACTCGACTGGGCCGCGCCTATAACACGGTGGTGCCAAGCTCGGGCAAGGTTCTGACCGGTGGTGTCGATGCGAACGCGCTTCAGCGGCCGAAGCGGTTCTTTGGCGCGGCGCGCAATATCGAGGAAGGCGGGTCGCTGACCATCATCGCCACCGCCCTGATCGATACCGGCAGCCGGATGGATGAAGTCATCTTCGAAGAATTCAAGGGAACCGGCAATTCCGAAATCGTCCTGGATCGCAAGATCGCCGACAAACGTGTATTCCCGGCTATCGACATCCTGAAATCGGGTACCCGCAAAGAAGAACTGCTGGTCGAGAAGAACGATCTGACAAAAATGTTCATTTTGCGGCGTATTTTGAACCCGATGGGCACCACGGATGCCATCGAATTCTTGATCGGTAAGTTGAAACAGACGAAATCGAACTCCGAATTCTTTGACTCCATGAACAGTTAAGTAAGTACCGAGGAAAATCTGGTCGCCATGGATACGATTTTTGCCTTGGCGACCGCGAAGGGCCGCGGGGGCGTTGCGATCGTCAGGGTCTCCGGGCCGCGGGCCTTCGCCGCGGCCGAACGTCTGTCCGGCGCAATGCCCAGGAATCGCTGGGCGAGCCTGCGGAAATTCACTGCTCCCGATGGAGAAATGATCGACGAGGGATTGTTGATCGCCATGCCCGGACCGGGCAGTTTCACCGGCGAGGATACGGTCGAATTTCAGGTTCACGGCAGCCTCGCGGTCTGTGACGCTCTCCTTGCGCAATTGGGACAGATTCCGGGCCTTCGTCTCGCCCTGCCCGGCGAATTCACCAAGCGGGCTTTGTTGAACGGTCGGCTTGATCTGGCGCAGGTCGAGGGGCTCGGTGATCTCATCGTGGCGGAGACCGCGGCGCAACGGCGTCTGGCCCTGCGATTGATGGATGGGGTTCTGTCGGACCTGGCCTGCGGCTGGCGGGAGCGATTGATCGAGGCACTCGCCTTTGTCGAGGCTTCGATCGATTTTCCGGATGAGGATTTGCCCGCGGATCTGTTGCGGCGAGTCGTGCCGGGGCTGGAAGCGGTCCGGGACGAGATGGATCGGCAGGCCGCGGGCAGCCGGATTTCGGAGCGGGTCCGGGAAGGATTTCAGATCGCCCTGGTCGGGGAGCCTAATGTCGGCAAGTCGACTCTGTTGAATGCCATTGCCGGGCGACCGGCGGCGATCGTGTCGGAGGTGGCCGGGACCACGCGGGATGTCGTTGAAGTTCGCATGGACCTCGATGGAATTCCGGTGACGTTTCTGGACACCGCCGGGATCCGGGACACGGTCGATCCGGTCGAGAAAATCGGTGTCGCCCGCACCATCGAGCGCGCGGCCGCGGCCGACCTGCGGATCTTCCTGATCGAGACAGGCGCGTTTGAATCCGAGGTCGAGAAGCGTCCGGGCGATCTGGTGGTTCGGAGCAAATCCGACCTGATGCCCGATGTGACGGATTTGGCGGTATCGGGACGGACGGGACAAGGTGTCGGCCTGCTTCTCGATAAAATTAGTCAGGAACTGAGTGCACGAGCCGCGGGAGCGAGTGCCGCGTCCCATGTTCGTCAGACCGAGGCGATTTCGAGGGCCTCCGGGTTCATTGTTCTGGCTTTGGAAGAACTGACCCTGCCGGAGCCGCGGGCCGAAATCGTGACGGCGGAGATTCGGGGCTGCCTACGGTGCCTTGATTTTCTGGTCGGTAAGGTGGATGTAGAGGCCATCCTGGACTCGATCTTCTCCAACTTCTGCCTCGGCAAATAAAGGACGTTTCACGTGAAACATTCTGACTTCGATGTCATCGTCGTGGGCGGTGGCCATGCCGGAACCGAGGCCGCATTGGCGGCGCTTCGGATGGGGGCGAAGACTGCCCTCCTCACGTATCGGTTTGATCGGTTGGGAGAGATGTCCTGCAACCCCGCGATCGGTGGTTTGGGCAAGGGACATATCGTCCGGGAAATCGATGCTCTCGACGGGTTGATGGGCTGGGCGGCCGATCAGGCGGGGATTCAGTTTCGTCTGTTGAACCGGAAGAAGGGTCCGGCGACGCAAGGGCCCCGAACACAGGCGGACCGGAAGCTCTATCGCCAGGCCGTGCAATCGGCGGTTCGGGCGCAGGGTCTGTTGGTGATCGAGGATGAGGTCACGGACCTTGTGATGAATCAGGAGTCGGTTCGTGGCGTTGTAACCAAGGCCGGGCATCGGATCGGATGCCGTGCCGTGGTTTTGACGACGGGGACGTTTCTGAGGGGTCTGATTCATCTTGGCGACAAAAGCTGGCCAGCGGGGCGCGCGGGGGATGAGGCTTCGATTCCTCTGGCCGATCGTCTGAAAGATTTGGGGTTGCCTTTGGGACGTCTCAAGACGGGGACGCCGGCGCGCCTGGATGGGCGAACGATCGATTGGACAGTGTTGGAAAGCCAGCCAGCCGATGAGACGCCGGTGATGTTGTCGTTTCTGTCCAAAGGTCCGGTGGCGCGACAGATCGACTGTGGGATCACCCATACATCGGAAAAAACGCACGATATCATCCGGGCGAACCTGCATCTTTCGGCGCTGTACGGGGGCCGGATTGAAGGGACGGGGCCGCGCTATTGCCCTTCCATCGAAGATAAAGTCGTTCGATTTGCCGAAAAACCGGCGCATCAGGTGTTTCTGGAGCCTGAGGGGTTGGATGATCCGACGATTTATCCCAACGGTGTATCTACATCCTTGCCGGAGTCGGTACAGATTGCGTTTCTGCGGACCATGGCAGGGTTAGAGCGGGTAGAGGTTCTGCGGCCCGGATATGCCATTGAATATGATTATGTGGACCCGAGATCTTTGGATCTAACCCTGAACCTCAAGGGGGTGCAGGGGCTTTATCTGGCGGGACAGATCAATGGCACAACGGGATACGAGGAAGCAGGCGGGCAGGGATTGGTCGCAGGGCTTAATGCTTCCCTCTTCGCCACGGCCCGGGCTCCGTTCATCCTGCAACGGTCCGATGCCTATATCGGAGTAATGATCGATGATCTCGTGACTTTGGGCGTCACCGAACCCTATCGGATGTTTACCTCGCGAGCGGAATATCGCCTCCAGTTGCGGCCGGACAATGCTGATCAGAGATTGACGCCGCTGGGGGCCGCTCTGGGCTGCGTGACCGACGCACGCCGCGCCAGCTTTGATTCGAAAATGACCGAACTCACCAAAACCCGCGAAGCACTTAGCGATGTTGTGTTTTCCTCCAGTGAAGCCGCTGTTCGCGGTATCCATATCAACCAGGATGGCGTTCGGCGGAGCCTGCTGGACATCTTGGGCTATCCCAATCTGACCCTGGATGAAGTACACAAGAGCTTTCCGGAAATCAGCAATTTGAGCCCGGATGTCGTGGAACAGGTCCGCAATGACGTGATTTACGAGCCATATTTGCGCCGTCAAACCTCTGAAATCGAACAATTGAAGCGAGATGAGGCCAGCATTATCCCCGAAAATCTTATGTTTGATCAAATTCCAGGACTCTCTTGCGAGCTTCAGGGTAAATTGGGACGCATTCGTCCCCGTTCCATCGGTCAGGCCAGCCGGATCGAGGGAATGACCCCCGCCGCTCTGACCTTGATCCTGCTGCAAATCCGGCGGGCGGGTCTGGATCGTGCTTCCGCATGATCAAGAGCTTATGGGACGAAATCGATGTTTCACGTGAAACACTCGAACGTCTGCGCCTTTATGAAGCTCTGCTGATCAAATGGAATCCCAGGATCAATCTGGTCTCCAAGGCGACCCTGTCCGATGCCTGGAACCGGCATTTTCTGGATTCCGCGCAACTCTGGATGCTGAATACCCGAATCGAAGGGCATTGGGTTGACCTCGGATCGGGCGCAGGGTTTCCCGGTCTTGTCGCCGCGGTTCTGGCGGCGGAGCACGCCCCGGCAATGCGCTTCACGCTCGTCGAGAGTGATGTCCGTAAAACCGCCTTCCTTCAGACCGTTGCGCGGGAATGTGGCCTCTCGCTCGGACTTGTGTCGGACCGTATCGAGGCCCTGCCCTCTCTCAATGCGGACATTTTGTCGGCGCGCGCGCTCGCGCCGCTCGAAAAACTGTTGGATTATGCCGAAAAACATGTCCGTTCTGATGGTATTTGCTTGTTCCCAAAGGGCGAGACGGTGCATAAAGAGATAGCGGAAGCACAGCGTCTTTGGAAGTTTGACTACCATCTTCACCCGAGCCGCACCGAGTCCAGAGCGGCGATTGTTGAAATTGGAGTGTTCGGTCGTGCGTAAATCCGGTGCAAAGCCGCATATACTGGCCATCGCCAACCAAAAGGGGGGCGTTGGAAAGACGACCACCGCCATCAATCTGGGAACCGCCCTTGCCGCGATGGGAAGTCGGGTACTCTTGATCGATCTCGACCCCCAAGGGAATGCCTCGACCGGATTGGGAGTACCCGTGGCCGCCCGCGGCTATACCTCCTATGATCTCTTGTTTTCGAGTGGCGAGCCGTTCAGCGCCACCGCCACCATCGTCCCCGATTTGCGTCTGATCCCGGCGACCGCCGACCTCAGTTCGGCCGATGTCGATATGGTCTCTGACCCGCGACGGCTCCACAAGATGCAGGATGCCTTGGCCGCCGACGAGGATCATATCCGAAATCAGGATTATATCCTGATCGATTGCCCGCCTTCGCTGAATCTTCTGACTCTCAATGCCTTCGTCGCCGCTGATTCTGTTCTCGTACCGCTGCAATGCGAGTTTTTCGCGTTGGAAGGGCTCTCGCAGCTGATGCGAACCGTCCAAACGGTGCGCGCCAGCTCGAATCCCAACTTGCGCATACAAGGGATTGTGTTGACCATGTATGACAAACGCAACAACTTGTCGGGTCAGGTGGCCGCGGACGTCCGGGAGAACCTGGGCAAGCTGGTTTATGAGACGATTATTCCCCGAAATGTCCGTCTCAGCGAAGCGCCCTCTCATGCGGTCCCGGCCTTGATCTATGATCACGCCAGTTCGGGAAGCATTGCCTATCAGAAACTGGCCGGGGAAGTTCTGGCACGAATGCGGGCCAATCTGGTCCTGGCCGAAGGGGCGTAAAGGGAATGGCGGTAGAGAAAAAGGGTCTTGGTCGTGGTTTGTCGGCACTGCTCGCCGATGTGGCTCCGGGGGGCACAAGCCCGAACGCGACGCCCTCGGGTGCGCGCCAGGTGCCGATCGAAAAGATCCGCCCCAATCCCAATCAGCCCCGCCGTGATTTCTCCGAGAAAGACCTTCAGGATCTCGCAGCCTCGATCCGGGAAAAGGGCGTCATCCAACCCCTGATCCTGCGACCGCATCCCCACGATCCCGGCGATTATGAAATTGTCGCGGGCGAGCGGCGCTGGCGGGCGGCGCAGATCGCCACCCTTCATGAACTGCCAGCCGTCATCCGTGAACTGAGCGACAGCGAGGTTCTGGAACTCGCCATCATCGAAAACATCCAACGCGCGGATCTGAACGCGGCGGAGGAGGCCGCGGGCTATCGGCAATTGATGGACCGGTTCGGCCACACACAGGAACGCCTGGCCGAGGCGCTTGGCAAAAGCCGCAGCCATATTGCCAATCTGTTGCGTCTCCTGACCCTGCCCGATTCTGTTCTTGATTTGGTCCGATCCGGTAAATTGAGCGCGGGTCATGCGCGTGCCCTGATCACCGCCACCAATCCGGAAGCCTTGGCGCGGCAGGTGATCGAGCGGGAATTGTCGGTTCGACAGACCGAGCAACTGGCCCGCGCGGCCGCGGCCCGGGCCGAATCCCCCGCCACCCCCGCCCGCGGGCCGGTCAAGGACGCGGATACCCGCGCCCTGGAAGAAGATTTGACTGCGAATCTGAAACTGAAGGTCACAATTGACCACAAGGCGGGCAAAAAATCAGGCGAAGTGCGAATTCGCTATGCCAATCTGGAAGAACTCGACGGACTCTGTCAGATTCTGGGACGATAACTTATTGAATAATAAGGTTTTTCAGGATTGAATTCAGAAGCGGACGCCCTTCCCCGGTCGTCCGCAGGAACCGGCCCGACATCTCCAGGAGCCCAAGCTCGATCAACTCCCCGACTGCGGCCGGATCGAGATCGGCGCCTGAGACCGACCGATAGCGATCCCGGTCGATGCCCTCGCGCAGCCGCAGCCCCATGAGCAGCATTTCGGTTCCCCGGTCCTCTTGGCTGATCGGCTCCCGGCGGTTCACCCCGGTCCCCCGCGTCTCCACCGCTTCGAGCCATTGTTCAGGCAATCGCAACGTCTCGGTTTCCCACCGCTCCTCCGCCAGCGTCAATCGGCCATGCGCGCCCGGACCGACGCCGACATAGTCACCCGATCGCCAATAGGTCAGATTGTGGCGGCCTTCCGACCCCGGTCGCGCGTGATTGGAGATTTCATAGGCGGGCATTCCGGCGGCATCGGAGATCTGTTGTGTTGCAAGGTAGAGATCGGCGGCGAGGTCGCCATCGGGAAGCCCCCGCAGCTTGCCGCGTTTGGCGAGATCACTGAACCGCGTGCCATCTTCGATGGTCAATTGATAGAGTGAGAGGTGGTCGACCGCCAATCCGAGCGCCTCGCGCAATTCGGCTTCCCAGGCGGCAACGCTCTGGCCCTGTCGGGCATAGATCAGATCGAAGCTGACCCGGTCGAAAATCCCGCGGGCGGTGTCGAACGCCCGCAGCGCCTCGGCCACCGTATGCATCCGCCCGAGGGCGCGCAGGTCGTCCTCGCGGAGCGACTGGATCCCCATCGAGACCCGGTTGACCCCCGCCGTGCGATATCCGCGGAACCGCCCGGCCTCGACCGAGGTCGGATTGGCCTCCAGTGTGATTTCCACGCCCGCGGGAACCTGCCAGCAGTCGGCGATCGTGTCGATGACCGCGGCGACGGTTGATGGCGGCATCAGGCTCGGGGTGCCGCCGCCGAAAAAGATGCTGGTGACCGTGCGCCCGGGGACATCGGCCGCCGCGGTCCGCACTTCGTGGACGAGGGCCTTGCGCCAGCGGTCCTGGTCGATGCCGGACCGGACATGGCTGTTGAAATCGCAATAGGGGCATTTCGCCGCGCAAAAGGGCCAGTGGACATAGATCCCGAACCCCCCCGCGCGCCAGTCTCCGGTGTCAGGCAAAACAGGCGGCCACGAGTTTCCGGAAGGCATCGCCGCGGTGGCTGATCCGGTTCTTTTCCCAGCGATCCAACTCGCCCAATGTCACGTCATATCCGTCCGGCTGGAACATCGGATCATAGCCGTGGCCCTGGCTTCCGCGCATCGGCCAGACGCATTGGCCTTCGATCTTGCCCTGGACGATTTCCTCGTGTCCGTCCGGCCAGCGCAGGACCAGGGTGCAGAGGAACCGCGCGGTGCGGGGGGCGGGGGCTCCGACCTTCTCCAGCTCGGTCCAGGCGCGGGTCATCGCCATCACGAAGTCCCGGCCATTGGGGGTTTCCGCCCAATCGGCGGTATAGACGCCGGGCGCGCCGTCCAATGCATCGATTTCGATGCCGCTGTCATCCGCGAGCGCGGGCAGGCCGCTGGCCTCGGCGGCGGCGATGGCCTTGAGGCGGGCATTGCCGACGAAGGTCGTCTCGGTTTCCTCGGGCTCGGCGAGGCCCAGTTGCTTGGCCGAAACCACCTCGACGGGGAAGGGGGCGAGCAGGGCCCGGATCTCTTCGAGCTTGCCGTCGTTATGGGTGGCGACGACCAGGCGCGGCTCGGTGAAGCGGCGGCTCATCCGATGGCCTGACGCTGGGCCGCGACCAGTTCGGTCACGCCTTTTTCCGCGAGATCGAGCAGCTGGTTCAGTTGCGCCCGGCTGAAGGTCGCCCCTTCCGCGCTGCCTTGCACTTCGATCAGACCGAGATCCCCGGTCATCACGAAATTCGCATCGGTTCCGGCGGCGCTGTCCTCGGCATAATCGAGATCGAGCACCGGCTGTCCGCCATAGATCCCGCAGCTGACGGCGGCGACATGGGCGGTCAGCGGATCGGTCTTGATATCGCCCGCCTTGAGCAATTTGTTGACCGCGAGCCGGAGCGCCACCCACCCGCCGGTGATCGAGGCGCAGCGGGTTCCGCCATCGGCCTGAATCACGTCGCAATCGACGGTGATCTGGCGTTCGCCCAGGGCCACCCGATCGACACCGGCCCGCAGGGCGCGCCCGATCAGGCGCTGGATTTCCTGGGTGCGGCCGGACTGCTTGCCCGCGGTCGCCTCGCGGCGGTTGCGGGTGGTGGTGGCGCGGGGCAGCATCCCATATTCCGCCGTGACCCATCCAAGGCCGGTCTTGCGCAGGAACGGCGGCACCGATTCCTCCAGGCTCGCGGTGCAGAGAACATGCGTGTCGCCCATCCGGATCAGGCAGGACCCTTCCGCATGACGCGAGACGTTGGGCTCGATGCTGATCGAGCGCAGGACGTCGGTGGCGCGGCCAGAGGGACGCATGGCATTCTCCTTGTCTATGGGCCAAGGCCGCCTCATATCTTGCATGATCCGCTTCGTCCAGCCTGCGATCACGCGGCGGGACAGGCATCGGCGCCCTGATCGGGCATTGAACATCGAGGAAGGTCTTGGCTCTACCGACGGGCGCTTCTCCCCTTCGCGAGTTGAACGAGCGCAGCCGGGAGGTCTTCCGGCTGCTGGTCGAGGCATATCTGGAAACCGGCGAACCGGTCGGCTCGCGGACGCTGGCGCGCACCCTCAGCGAAGGCGTATCGGCCGCGACGATTCGCAATGTCATGCAGGATCTGGAGCTGCTCGGCCTGCTCGATTCGCCGCATGTGTCGGCCGGTCGCATCCCGACGCAACTTGGGCTGCGATTGTTCGTGGACGGCATCCTCGAAGTCGGCGACGTTGGCAGCACCGAACGCGCCGAAATCGAACGCTCGCTCGGCGGCAATGAACCGGATATCACCGCGATCCTCGACCGGGCGGGGGACATGCTCTCGGGCCTGACCCAGGGCGCCAGCCTCGTGCTCGCGCCCAAGACGGAGGCGCCGATCAAACATATCGAATTCGTCTCGCTGGGGCAGGATCGCGCGCTGGTCGTCCTCGTCACCGCCGATGGCCAGGTGGAGAACCGGGTCTTCATGCCGCCGGTGGGCCTGACCCCCTCGGCCATGCGTTCGGCGGCGAATTTCCTCAATGCGATTCTCCAGGGGCGCACCCTCGCGGAAATGCGCGGCGTGGTGGCGGCGGAAATCGCCAAGCGGCGGGCGGAACTCGATCAACTGTCGCAAAGCCTGATCGAGGGCGGCACTGCGGCCTGGTCGAACGAGGGCGATGGCGGGCGCGATCGCCTGATCGTCCGGGGCCGCGCCAATCTGTTGGGAGGAACCGGGGATGCCGCGCAACTCGACCGTATCCGGGGCCTTTTCGACGATCTGGAACGCAAACGGGATCTGGCGCAGCTTCTCGAACTGACCGAGGGCGGGGACGGCGTCCGGGTTTTCATCGGATCGGAGAACAAGCTTTTTTCACTTTCGGGTTCCTCTTTGGTCGTATCTCCCTATATGAATGCGGACCGCAAGATCATCGGCGCGGTGGGTGTCATTGGACCGACCCGGCTCAACTATGGCCGGATCGTTCCCATTGTTGACTATACCGCGCAACTGGTCGGCCGGCTGGTGTCCAGCCGAAGTCAGGGTTAGGACGAAGTGATATGGCGAAAGACAAGAACAAGCACGATCTTCAGGAAGAGGCTTTCCTCGACGATCCGGAAGAGGCCTACGAGGAAGTCGAGGTCACCGACGAGGAAATAGAGGCCGACGAGAACGCGGCATTGCGGGCCGAGGTCGCCGAACTTAAGGACCGGCTGCTCCGCTCGCTCGCCGATGCCGAGAATATCCGTAAGCGCGCGGAACGGGACCGGCGCGACGCGGAAGTCTATGGCGCCACGCGCCTTGCGCGGGATCTGCTGTCGGTTCATGACAATTTTGCCCGGGCCCTGGAAAATGTGACGGACGCGGTGCGCGAGGCGGCTCCCGGCCTGATCGAGGGGATCGAGCTGACCCAACGCGATCTGATCTCGGCCTTCGAGAAGCACAAGATCAACAAGATCGCACCGGAGGCGGGCGAGCGATTCGATCCGAAACTGCATCAGGCGATGTTCGAAGCTCCGGTCCCCAACACAAGGGCGGGCGACATCATCCAGGTGATGAACGTGGGCTTTACCATCGGCGACCGGCTGTTGCGTCCGGCGCAGGTCGGTGTGTCCTCCGGCGGCCCCACGATCCCAAAATGATCCTCAGGCCCGCCTGAGCATCCCCTTCAGCTCATAGATCAGAGCAAGCGCCTCGCGCGGGCTCAGATCGTCTGGCTGCAACGCGGCCAGACGATCCTCAACCTCCGAAGAGGGCGCCACCGCCACCGGCCGCGCGGCGGCGCTGAACAATGGCAGGTCGTCGATCAAAGCCTTGCTCTTGCCGCCCCGGTCCCGCTCGCCCTTCTCCAGCGCCTCCAGCACCACCTTGGCGCGATTGACCACCGCGGCGGGCAGGCCCGCGAGTCGCGCAACCTGCACCCCATAGGACCGGTCCGCGGCCCCCTCCCGCACTTCATGCAGGAACACGACGTCGCCTTCCCAGTCGCGCACCGCGACGGTGGCATTGCGCAATCCCGGCAATTTCGCCGAGAGCGCGGTCAGTTCGTGGTAATGGGTGGCAAACAATCCCCGGCAGCGGTTGCGGTCGTGCAGATGCTCCAACACCGCCCAGGCGATCGACAGACCGTCATAGGTCGCCGTCCCGCGGCCGATCTCGTCAAGGATGACCAGCGCGCGTTCGCCCGCCTGATTGAGGATCGCCGCCGTCTCGACCATCTCGACCATGAAGGTGGACCGGCCGCGGGCCAGGTCGTCCGCGGCCCCGACCCGGCTGAAGAGTTGATCGACGATGCCGATCCGCGCCTCGGTGGCGGGCACGAAGGATCCGATCTGTGCGAGCAGGGCAATCACCGCGTTCTGGCGCAGGAACGTCGATTTGCCCGCCATGTTCGGCCCGGTGATCAACCAGATCGGCCGCGCCGCCGCCCCCTCCGCCCCGAGGTCGCAATCATTGGCGACAAAGCCGCCGCCCGTGCGCCGGAGCGCCTGTTCCACCACCGGATGCCGCCCCCCGACGATCCGGAACGCCCGGCCCGTCTCGATCATCGGTGGCGTCCAGTCCTGACCCAATGCGAGATCGGCGAGACCCGCCGCGACATCGATCTCGGCCAGGGCGCGGGCCGCGGCCCCGACCGGCCCCGCGGCTTCCATCACCGCGGCGCGCAATCGGCCAAAGATTCGCCGCTCGATATCGAGGGCATGGCCCCCGGCATTGAGGATCCGCGTCTCGATTTCCGCCAGGGGCAGGGTGGTGAACCGCACCGCGTTCGCCGTGGTCTGGCGATGGATGAAGGTCTCGCTGAGCGGCGGGGCCAGCATCTTCTCGGCATGGGTCGAGGGGGTCTCGATGAAATAGCCCAGCACATTGTTATGGCGGATTTTCAACGCCCCGACGCCCGAGAGCCGGACATATTCGGCCTGAAGCGCCGCGACCACATCGCGCCCGTCATCCCGGAGCTTGCGGGTTTCGTCCAGTTCCGCGTCATATCCGCCCGCGACAAAGCCACCGTCGCGGGTCAAAAGTGGCGGCTCTGCGATCAGGGCGGCGTCGAGCAAGTCGACCAGCTCCGCATGGCCGATCAGGGCATCGCGGGCCGCGGCCAGCGCCTCTGGCACTTCTCCATCGAGGGCGTCGCGGATCAGGGCGGCCTGACGCAGCCCGTCCCGGATGGCGCCGAGATCGCGGGGCCCGCCGCGGTCGAGGGCGAGCCGCGACAGGGCGCGTTCCAGATCGGGCACCCGGCGCAACAGATCGCGCACCCCGCGCATCCGGTCCGGTGTTTCAACAAACCAGGCGACCATCGCCTGATGGGCGAGAATGCGGTGAAGCTCGGTCGAGGGCGCGTTCAGCCGGACTTCGAGCAGCCGCGCCCCGCCGCCGGTCACGGTCCGGTCGATCGCCGCGAGCAGGGAGCCTTCACGCCCCCCCGAGAGCGCCCGGGTCAGTTCGAGGTTGCGCCGGGTTGCCGCGTCGATCTGCATCATCCCGCCGGACCTTTCCCGCATGGGCGGGCGGAGCAGGGGGAGGTGGCCCTTCTGGGTCAGGTGCAGGTAATCGACGATGGCCCCGAGAGCCGCCACCTCCACCCGGTCAAAACCGCCAAATCCATCGAGCCCGTCGGCGCCATAGAGCGCCGCGACCCGGGATTCGGCGGCGGTGGAATCAAAGCTCGACCGGGCGAGGGGGGTCGCCACCGCCCCCGCCTCGGTGATCAGGTCGCGCAATTCGAGTTCCTGGGTTTCGGCGACCAGAACCTCGCGCGGGGCCAGCCGGGCCAGCAGCGGCCCGAGGCGCACCCGCGGGCACTGGGTGACGGTGACATCGCCGGTGGAGACATCGACCCAGGCAAAGGCACCTTCGCCCCGGATCTCGGCGAAGGCGGCGAGGAAATTATGCCTGCGCGCTTCGAGCAGGCTGTCCTCGGTCAGGGTGCCGGGGGTGACGAGGCGCGTGACCTCGCGATGGACCACGGATTTCGATCCGCGTTTGCGGGCCGCCGCCGGATCCTCCATCTGTTCACAGACGGCGACGCGAAAGCCCTTGCGGATCAGGGTGAGCAGATAGCCCTCGGCCGAATGGGCGGGCACCCCGCACATGGCGATATCGGCGCCCGCGTGCTGGCCCCGTTTGGTCAGGGCGATGTCGAGGGCGGCGCTGGCGACCTCGGCGTCCTGAAAGAACAGTTCGTAGAAGTCGCCCATCCGGTAGAAGAGCAGGGCATCGGGGTAGTCGGCCTTGATGGTCAGATATTGCACCATCATCGGGGACGCATTGGCAAGATCGTTCACAAAGGCCCCCGGCTCCTCACCTCACGGACCCCGACGGCGCCGCCGGGGATGCCGTCTCACTGCCATATCGAGAGCGGAAGGTCAGCCCTTCATGCCATCCCAGAAGCCCTTGACCTTCGAGAAAAAGTCCTGCGCCTCGGGATTGTTGTCACGCCCGGCTTCCTCGAACTCGCGCAGGAGGTCCTTCTGGCGGTTGCTGAGATTGACCGGGGTTTCCACCGCGAGTTCGATATAGAGATCCCCCGCGCCCGTGCCCCGCAGCGCCGGCATCCCCTTGGCCTTGAGCCGCAGCTGCTTGCCGGATTGAACGCCCGCCGGCACCTTGACCCGGGTCCGGCCGCCATCCAGCGTCGGCGCCTCGATCTCGCCGCCGAGCGCCGCCGTGGTCATCGACACCGGAATGCGACAGAACAGGTTCTGGTTGTCCCGCTCGAAGATCGGGTGAGGCTCGACCTCGATGAAGATATAGAGATCGCCCGCCGGTCCGCCCCTGAGCCCCGCCTCGCCCTCGCCCGCCAGCCGGATGCGCGTGCCGGTCTCGACCCCCGCCGGAATGTTGACATTGAGCGAGCGGTCCCGCCGGACCCGCGCCGCGCCACCACAGACCCGGCAGGGGGTCTTGATGATCTGGCCGCGGCCCGAACAGGTCGGACAGGTCCGCTCGACGGTAAAGAAACCCTGTTGCGCGCGCACCTTGCCCTGGCCCGAACAGGTCGGACAGGTCGTCGGCTCCGCCCCGCCCTCCGCGCCGGTGCCGTTACAGGCATCGCAGGCCACGCTGCTCGGGACGCTGATGGTGGCCTGCCGGCCGTGATAGGCATCCTCCAGCGACAGCTTGAGATTATAGCGCAGATCCGACCCGCGGCTCGCCCGCTGGCCGCGGCCGCCCCGTCCCTGGGCGCCGCCCATGAAATCGCCGAAGAGATCATCGAACACATCCGAAAACGCGCTGGCGAAATCGGCATTGCCGCCCGCGCCCGGCCGGAAACCCCCGCCCCCGCCGCCATTTTCAAATGCCGCGTGGCCATAGCGGTCATAGGCGGCCCGCTTGTTCGGATCCTTCAGGATATCATAGGCTTCGTTGATTTCCTTGAAATGAGCCTCCGCCTTGGGATCGTGCTGATTCCTGTCGGGATGATGCTCCATCGCCATCTTGCGATAGGCTTTCTTGACCTCTGCCTCCGAAGCACCCTTGGCGATCCCGAGAAGATCGTAATAGTCGCGTTTGGCCATAGGCAAACATATCCCCTAAACGACGGAAAGGCCCGCCCCGCGTGGGGGGCAGGCCGTCCAGCCAGTGCAACCGGTTCAGGACTTCTTGTTGTTGCCGAGATCTTCGAAATCGGCATCGACAATGTCATCGTCCGGAGCGGACGCGCCACCGCCGGTGGGCTCGGACTGGGTCGCCTGCTCGGCCTGCGCCTTGTAGATCGCCTCGCCGAGCTTCATCGCGGCTTCCGTCAGATCCTGACTGCGGGCGCGGATCTTCTCGGCATTGTCGCCTTCCATCGCTTCCTTCAGGGTCTTGATCGACAATTCGATGACCTCGATCGTCGTCGGATCCACCTTGTCCCCATGCTCCGCAACGGACTTCTCGGTGCCATGGATCAGGCTCTCCGCCTGGTTCTTGGCCTCGACCAGCTCGCGCCGTTCCTTGTCGGCCTCCGCGTTCTCCTCGGCTTCGCGCACCATCTTCTCGATATCAGCGTCGCTCAGACCGCCGGACGCCTGGATGGTGATCTTGTGCTCCTTGTTGGTGCCCTTGTCCTTGGCGCTGACGGACACGATGCCGTTCGCGTCGATATCAAAGGTCACCTCGATCTGCGGAACACCGCGGGGGGCCGGCGGGATCTGCTCCAGATTGAACTGGCCGAGGATCTTGTTGTCCGCCGCCATCTCGCGCTCACCCTGGAAGACCCGGATGGTCACGGCATTCTGGTTGTCCTCCGCCGTCGAGAAGATCTGGCTCTTCTTCGTCGGGATCGTCGTGTTGCGGTCGATCAACCGGGTGAACACACCACCCAGCGTCTCGATCCCGAGCGACAGCGGCGTCACGTCGAGCAGAACCACGTCCTTCACGTCACCCTGGAGCACACCCGCCTGAATGGCGGCGCCCATGGCCACGACCTCGTCCGGGTTCACACCCTTGTGCGGTTCCTTGCCAAAGAACTTGGTCACTTCCTCGATGACCTTCGGCATGCGGGTCATACCACCGACCAGCACCACCTCGTCGATGTCGGTCTTGGACAGACCGGCGTCCTTCAGGGCCGCGGCGCAGGGCTTCATCGAGCGGGCGATCAGGTCGCTCACCAGGCTTTCCAGCTTCGCCCGGGTCAGCTTCAGCACCAGATGCAGCGGCTGATGGGTCTTGGGGTCCATCGAGATGAACGGCTGGTTGATTTCGGTCTGGCTCGCGCTCGACAGCTCGATCTTGGCCTTCTCGGCGGCTTCCTTCAACCGCTGCAACGCCATCTTGTCCTTGGTCAGGTCGACGCCGTTCTCTTTCTTGAACTCGTTGGCGAGATATTCGACGATCCGCATGTCGAAGTCCTCACCACCAAGGAACGTATCGCCGTTGGTGGATTTCACTTCGAACAGGCCGTCGTCGATCTCAAGGATCGAGATATCGAACGTCCCACCGCCAAGGTCATAGACCGCGATGGTCTTGGTCCCGGCCTTGTCCAACCCATAGGCCAGGGCGGCCGCGGTCGGCTCGTTGATGATGCGCAGCACTTCGAGACCGGCGATCTTGCCCGCGTCCTTGGTCGCCTGACGCTGGGCGTCGTTGAAATAGGCGGGGACGGTGATGACGGCCTGGCTGACCTTCTCGCCCAGATAGCTCTCGGCGGTTTCCTTCATCTTCTGCAGGATGAAGGCGGAAATCTGCGACGGCGAATATTTCTCGCCCTTCACTTCGACCCAGGCATCGCCGTTCGGACCGGGGATGATCTTGTAGGAGACCATTTCCTTGTCCTTGGCGACCAGCGGGTCGTCGGTGCGGCGGCCGATCAGCCGCTTGATGGCAAAGAGGGTGTTTTCCGGATTGGTGACCGCCTGCCGTTTGGCGGACTGTCCGACGAGGCGTTCCTCATCGGTAAAGGCGACGATCGAAGGAGTCGTCCGGGCGCCCTCCGAGTTCTCGATGACTTTTGTCGCGCTGCCGTCCATGATGGCGACGCAGGAGTTGGTGGTTCCCAGGTCGATACCGATGACTTTGGCCATATTGATTCCTTTCATGCGGCGATTTAACCAGCCGGATCCGATTTCGGCCTCCGGCTTCTGATCCCTTCCAGCCCGGCGAACCTTCCGGACCGGCTTTCGGTTGGGTATATAGGTTCCGGGTTTTTGACCTGCAAGCAGTCCGCCCACCACCGTACGGTCTTTTTTCGGGTCCTTGACAGACGATGCTGACCCTCCATGGAGTCGAAATTCATAAATCTTATCTTGACCCTCCGGCCCAGGACGCGCTGGTCGGGGCGATCCGGGCCGTGGCCGCCGCCGCGCCGTTTTTCGCGCCCCTGACTCCCTGGGGCAAGCCGATGAGCGTGCGGATGACCTCCGCCGGTCGATATGGCTGGGTCACGGATCGCAAGGGTTATCGCTACGAGAGGCTTCATCCGGACGGCATGCCCTGGCCGCCGATCCCGGCTCCCGTGCTCGCGATCTGGCGCGATCTCGTCTCCACCGAGCGGATGCCCGATTGCTGCCTGATCAATTATTATGGCGAAAAGGCCCGAATGGGCCTGCATCAGGACAAGGACGAGGCCGATTTCCGCTGGCCGGTCCTCTCGATCAGTCTCGGCGATCCCGGCATCTTCCGGATCGGGGGATTGAACCGGACCGATCCCACCCGCTCCCTTCTGTTGGAGAGCGGCGACGTGGTGGTGATGGGCGGCGCGGCGCGTCTGATCCATCACGGCATCGACCGCGTCCGCTTCGGCGCCTCGCCCCTGTTGCCGCGCGGCGGCCGTCTCAACCTGACCTGCCGGGTCGTCGATTAGCGGCGGGTACCTTCGGCCACTCGCACGCGCTTGATCGAGGCCCGCTTGCCGGATTTCGGAAACCAATGTAAAATTTACAAGTTGAGTCGCCTGATACAAAAATACCACACAGAATAAATGCAACTCAACTTGTAGATGACCTAATCAAATTAGGAGCATGAGACGAATGTCTGTAATTGACGGTACAAGTGCGAATGACCAGATTACGCCCGAATTCATAACAACCGGCGTCGTCGGGACTCCAACCGCTTTTCCCAGCGATGACGACGACGAATTACATGGCCATGCGGGCAATGACCTTCTGGTCGCCGGTGGCGGTTCAGACTTCCTGTTCGGGGACGACCTCGATTCAGAGCGCGGCAACGACACAATGGACGGCGGCACGGGCGCGGATTTCATGTTCGGCCATTATGGCAACGATACCTATATCGTGGACAATATCGGCGATGTGATCGGCGAGAGCATGGACCGCGCGGGCGGCATCGACACCGTCCGGTCCCAGACGATTTCCGTCATTCTGGGGAATTACGACAATGGCGGGATGGGTCTCGAAAACATCTCGCTTTTTGGTACGCAGAATATCGGTGCGACCGGCAATTCCCTGGCCAATCAGATTCTCGGCAACGACGGGCGGAATCTCCTGCTCGGCGGGGGCGGAAACGATTTCATCGATGGGCTGAGCGGGAACGACACGGTTCGCGGGCAAGGGGGCGACGATACGATCCGGGGCGGTATCGGCTCGGATGTCCTGGTCGGGGGCCTCGGTCACGACACCTTCCAGTTCGTCAATCTCAATGGCTCGACGCCCGCGGGTCCGGATCAACTGTCGGCGGGCGACAGCGGCAATGCCTTCGACAATCCCGGTGCCACGAGCGGCGACCGGATCGATGTCGCCGGTCTCGATGCCAACACCACCACGACCGGCAACCAGACCTTTCTCTTCGGTGGAACGACCAAGGGTCATCTCTGGCTGACGGACTCCGGCAACGACACCATCGTCCGGGGCAATATCGACAACGATTCGGCGGCGGAATTCCAGCTCGTCATTCACGACGGCGCCGGAGTCCATGCCTCCGCCTACACGACCGCGGACTTCATCCTCTGACGAGCCCGCGGCCAGGGATCCTCAGGCCGGAAGCGGCGGCAAGGACCGCTTCTGGCCGGTTTCATCGACGGCGACAAAGACGAACTTGCCTTCGGTGACCTTGAGGTGATCGCCCGAGGGTTGCCGACGCACCCAGACCTCGACATCCATGGTCATCGAGGTCGTTCCCTGCCGGACCATGGTGACATGGATCGAGACGACATCGCCGACATGGACGGGGCGATGAAAGGTCATGGCCTCGACGGCGACGGTGGCCACCCGCCCGCGGGCGCGGCTCCGCGCGAGCACGGAGCACCCGAGGTCCATCTGGGCCATCAGCCATCCGCCGAAGATATCGCCATTGGCGTTGGTGTCGCCGGGCATGGCGATGGTCTGGAGGGTCAATGTTCCCTTGGGCGTGGATTGTGTCATTTCAACCTCATTGGAGCGGGCACCCCATCCAACCCGATTGACGATGCAATGCAAGACATGCGTCATGGTTTGCATCGCAGCGTCGGACAGTCCATAGATATCAACGCGCGAATTCTGGCCGCCCCGGAGTGGCCCGTTAGTCACTGGAGAAAACGAGTAATGGATTACGGCTTGATTGAATCGACCTTTCGGCGCCTGGCTCTCGAAGCCGGCACGGCGATCATGGGGATCTACGAGAGCCCCGATTTCGAGGTAAAGACCAAGTCCGACAGCTCTCCCGTGACCGAGGCCGACGAACTGGCCGACGCCCTGATCTCGCGCGGCCTGCGCGCCGCCTTCCCGGACGTGCCGCTGGTCACCGAGGAGCAGAGCGAGAGCCACTCCAAGGGCGCCGATGTCTTCTTCCTGGTCGATCCGCTCGACGGCACCAAGGAATTTATCCAGCGCCGCGGCGATTTCACCGTCAATATCGCGCTGGTGGAACATGGTGTGCCGACCCGCGGCGTCGTCTATGCGCCGGCCAAGGGACGCCTGTTCTACACTGATGCCAAGGGACAGTCGGTCGAGGAAGCCGGACCCTTCGCACCCGAGACCGTGGGCGCCCTGACCCCGATGAAGGTCGGTGTCCCCGATCCCGACGGCCTCGTCGTCGTCGCCTCCAAATCGCACCGCGACGCCGCCACCGACGACTATATCGCGAAATATCCCGTCACCGAATTCCGCTCCGCCGGTTCCTCGCTGAAATTCTGCCTGGTGGCGGCGGGCGAGGCCGACCTCTACCCCCGCCTTGGCCGCACCATGGAATGGGACACGGCGGCGGGCCAGGCCGTCCTGCTCGGCGCGGGCGGCAAGGTCGTCCGCTTCGACGGACACGCGCCGCTGCTCTATGGCAAGCCCGGGCTCGACAACCCGCACTTCATCGCCTTTGCCCCCGGCGTTACCCTCGCCGAATGATCCCATGACGCTCCTGGTCATCCCCGCCCGCTATGCCTCCACCCGCTTCCCCGGCAAACCGCTGGCGGAACTGAGGGGCGCGGATGGCACCAGCCGCAGCCTCATCCGCCGCAGCTGGGACGTCGCGATCTCGATCCCCGGCATCGACAGGGTCATCGTCGCCACCGACGATGACCGTATCGCCGAAGCCGCCACCGCCTTCGGCGCCGAGGTCGCCATGACCCCGGACACCTGCCGCAACGGCACCGAACGCTGCGCCGTCGTGGCCGCCGCCCACCCGGACCAGGACATCGTCGTGAACCTCCAGGGCGACGCCCCCCTCACGCCGCCCTGGTTCGTCTCCGACCTCGTCGCGGCCCTCCGCGACAACCCGGCCCTCCCGGTCGCCACCCCGGTCCTGCGCTGCGACGCCACCGCGCTTCAGGGCTTTCTCGAGGACCGCCGCCACGGCCGGGTCGGGGCCACCACCGCCGTCTTCGACTCCACCGGCCGCGCGCTCTATTTCTCCAAGGAAGTGCTGCCCTACACCGGCCGCCCGCTCGGACAGGATGAAACGATCCCGGTCTTCCACCATGTCGGCGTCTATGCCTACCGCCGCGATGCCCTCCTGCGCTATCCCGACTGGCCAACCGGACCGCTCGAAACCTGGGAGGGCCTGGAACAATTGCGCTTCATGGAAAACGGCACCGACGTCCAGTGCGTCACGGTCGAGGGCCGCGGCCAATCCTTCTGGGAACTCAACAACCCTTCCGACATTCCCCGCATCGAGGCGATCCTGCGCGAGCGGGGCGAGAGATGACACCACCGGCCCACGCGCCCTCCGACATCCGCGCATTCCTCGAAAACCCGAGACATATTAGCCATTTTCGGCAATCGAGCACACTCGGAACCAAAACTTACTTTGCGGATTGGAACGTGAGACGATAAGGAACGGGACGGGGCGCATATCCGCCCGATGTGATTCAGGTATCAAGTAAGTCATGGGGATCTCTATGAACAAGAAGGTTACGAAGGCCGTCCTTCCGGTCGCTGGTCTTGGAACCCGGTTTTTGCCGGCCACGAAATCGGTGCCCAAGGAGATCCTTCCCCTCGTTGACCGGCCCTTGATCCAATACACGATCGACGAGGCCCGCGCCGCCGGCATCACCGACTTCATCTTCGTCACCTCGCGCGGCAAGAGCGCGCTGGAGGATTACTTCGACGGCGCCCCCGAACTGGAACGGGCGCTGCGCGACGGCAACAAGACGAAACTGCTCGAAGTCCTGAAACAGACCGACATGGTCAGCGGCGCGGTCGCCTATGTCCGTCAACAGGAACGCCTGGGCCTCGGCCACGCGGTCTGGTGCGCGCGTCACCTGATCGGCGACGAACCCTTCGCGGTGCTCCTGCCCGACGACGTGATCGACTCCGAAACCCCCTGCCTCCAGCAGATGGTCGAGGCCTATGCCGAATGCGGCGGCAACATGGTCGCCGCGATGGAGGTTCCGACCGCCAACGTCTCGTCCTACGGCATTCTGGACGTGGAATCCGCGGTGGGCTCGACGACCAAGGTCCGCGGCATGGTCGAGAAGCCGAAGGCCGAGGAGGCCCCCTCGAACCTCGCGGTGATCGGCCGCTACATCCTGTCCCCGAACGTTCTGACCAACCTCAATGACATGAAGCAGGGCGCGGGCGGCGAGATTCAGCTGACCGACGCGATCGCGGGCGAGATCGCCGCGAACGACAATGTCTACGGTTTCCGGTTCAAGGGCCGCCGCTTCGATTGCGGCTCGCAGGCGGGGTATCTGCAGGCGACGGTGGCCTTCGGCATGGCCCGCCCGGAATTCCGCGACGAATTCCTGGACTTCCTGCGGGCATTCGTGGAGCTCGAAACCCCCAAAGCCGAAAAACTCGCCGCTCGGCGCTGAGTTCGGCAACGTGCAAGGCGCTTCCGTGGAAGCGCCTTGTGGTCGTCTAAGCGACCTTAAAAAATTATAGGTAGTGATTAGATTAAGGTTTTATTTTAATCTAGTTTTTTAAAGAGTGGCTTTGGTGCAATAACTTTTGGTGCCTTTTGTTTCATATGTAGCCAGGCTGGAGCGTTAACGCTAACTAATTCGTAACTTTGCCTTACAAGATTCTGTTGCGCAGCGTTATTTAAGGCATCTTCAATTTCAAGAATTTTGGCTTCTGGATACTTTTCTAGCTGTTCCTGAAGGCGCTGCCCTTTTGCACTTGGTTTTGTATAATATGGTGGTTGCTGTTGTCTTCCCAGCCCACACATGGCACGGTCGACCGCCATATAGGCGTCGTTGTATAGGCCCATGAACCCGTTCGGGTCGGCTAAAGAAACTACCCAAAGTCCTTTCTCTTTTTCATACCATACGCCAGTTTTATTATTGTTGTGAGCAGATTCTGGAACTATTCCGAGCCTAAGGCCTTTTCCTTCTTCCAGTAATTTATAGTTTGATTTCACTGTGGCGGCAAAATATCTTGGGTCGTCTTCTGTAGATAGAAATAAATCTGTTTTCCAAATTTGTTTGATTCGAGTTGGCAAGTATTGTTCTGAAGCTAGTCCCTGAGCCGCCGTTGCAACCCAAGGGCCAAACTGGAAGGGACGGCCGCTGCCCTCGGGCAACAAATATGCATCCTTACCAGCAGTATCGACAACCGCGTCAATAAAACCTAGAAATTTCGCTCTTTCATAGCCGTACAAAAGTGAAGTTGGCGCTGAGTCTCGTACAAATTTTGAAGCTCTTTGTAATGCCTGATGAATTGGATTCAAAACTGATTCTTCATGGCCTACTATTGCTTCATGTACTGCCCATTCAAAACCATCGCCTCGCATACCTTTGTCACGTTCAAGCCTCACAACCTTCGCAAATTGGCGCATTCTTACTTCAGGTAACTCAGTATTTAAATCACTCAAGTCTTCATCAGATAGTGAATCAATAAAAGCCCTAAAAATTGATCTTGCTACTGCGTATAAGGCACGTCCATATTCATCTATTGGTTCATTTTGAGTAATAAAAGTTACACTTGGTGTGCTTTTTTCGTCAAATTTTCTTTTTACTGATTTTATCATTATTATTTTCCATTCCGAAATTTTATTGTATACATAAATATATCGTCTTCGATCATGGTGCAAACTTCTTGTACCTGATCCACTTCAGCTGAGTCGAGTTCTGACCAAGGTGGCGGATCTTGTCGGCCTTGTAAGTGCCCCTCAAACCATTTCACAGGAGTGCCTTTAAAGGTAAGAATTGGTCCAGATAAATCGAGAGGAAGCAGTCATCCCCACCGCACCGCTTGTCTATTGTCATCGTTGGAAGCTGGCGTGGAAGTCATAAAGGGCAATCTCAACTGTCAGGGTTTTGGCGAGGTCAGATGGAACAGGTATTTCGAGAATAATACCTTAAGCCTAACACCGGGTTAGGGCTGTTGCAACTGACAGGGCCGATCCCGAGGCGTGCACGGGTTATCAAAAAGCTAACAAAAATAAAAAAATCAGTATAATCATTCACAGACCCCCCTGCGCACGCGTGCGCAGGGAGCTGGGGCCCACCGATCAGCGGGCGAATTTCTTGTATTTGATCCGCTTGGGCTCCACTGCGTCCGGGCCAAGGCGGCGGATCTTGTCGGCCTCGTAGTCCTCGAAATTCCCCTCGAACCATTCCACATGGGCATCCCCCTCAAAGGCGAGGATATGGGTGCAGATCCGGTCCAGAAAGAACCGGTCGTGGCTGATCACCACGGCACAGCCCGCGAAATCCACCAGAGCGTCTTCCAGAGCCCGCAGCGTCTCCACATCGAGATCGTTGGTCGGCTCGTCGAGGAGCAGCACGTTCCCCCCCGATTTCAGCAGTTTCGCCAGATGGACCCGGTTGCGTTCTCCGCCCGAGAGGAGCGACATCTTCTTCTGCTGGTCCGAGCCCTTGAAGTTGAAGGCCCCGCAATAGGCCCGGCTCATCACCTCCGCGTCCCCCAGTTTCACGATGTCGAGCCCGTCCGAGATTTCCTCCCAGACGGTCTTTTTGGGGTCGAGCGTGTCGCGGGACTGGTCGACATACGAGAGCTTCACCGTGTCGCCAAAGGTGATGGTCCCGGTGTCGGGCGAGTCCTGGCCGGTCAGCATGCGGAAGAGGGTGGTCTTGCCCGCCCCGTTCGGCCCGATCACGCCGACGATGCCGCCGGGGGGGAGCGAGAAGGAGAGGTCGTCGATCAGCAGCCGGTCGCCGTAGCCCTTGGAGACATTCTCGACCTGGATCACGTTCTGCCCGAGCCGGGGTCCGTTCGGGATCACGATCTGGGCGGTGGTGATGCGGTCGCGTTCGGACTGGTTGGCGAGGTCGTTGTAGGCGTTGATGCGGGCCTTCTGCTTGGCCTGCCGCGCCTTCGCTCCCTGCCGGATCCATTCGAGTTCGCGTTCGAGGGTTTTCTGGCGGGTCTTGTCCTCGCGCGTTTCCTGGAGGAGGCGTTTGGCCTTCTGGTCAAGCCAGGAGGAATAGTTGCCCTCATAGGGAATCCCGCGGCCCCGGTCGAGTTCGAGGATCCAGCTGGTGATGTCGTCGAGGAAATAGCGGTCGTGGGTCACGATCAGGATCGTGCCGCGATATTCGATCAGGTGTTTCTGGAGCCAGCCGATGGTTTCGGCGTCGAGGTGGTTGGTCGGCTCGTCGAGGAGCAGCACGTCGGGGGCGGAGAGCAGGAGCTGGCAGAGGGCGACGCGCCGTTTCTCACCGCCGGAGAGGGGGCCGATTTCAGCATCGTCGGGAGGGCAGCGCAGGGCTTCCATCGCGATATCGACCTGGGCGTCGAGATCCCAGAGGTTCTGAGCATCAATCTGGTCCTGGAGGGTGGTCATTTCCTCCATCAGCTCGTCGGTATAATCCTCCGCCACCGCCATGGCGACTTCGTTGTAGCGGTCGAGCAGGGCGCGTTTGGCCGAGACACCTTCCATGACGTTGCCCCGGACGTCCTTGGTCTCGTCGAGGCGCGGTTCCTGGGGGAGGTAGCCGACGCGGATGCCTTCCGCCGCCCAGGCCTCGCCTTGGAAGTCCTTGTCCTGGCCGGCCATGATCCTGAGGAGGGTGGATTTGCCCGAGCCGTTTACGCCGACGACGCCGATCTTGACGCCGGGCAGGAAGTTCAGCCGGACATTCTCGAAGCATTTCTTGCCACCCGGATAGACCTTGGTCAGGCCGTCCATGTGATAGACATATTGCGGGTTCGCCATGGCCCTTGATCCTCGGGTTGAGTGAAGTTGCCGGGTTCTAGCGCTTCGCGGCGGAGGGTGCAATCAAAGCTCAACCCGCCGCGGAGTCATGTCCGGACGGAGCGTGGCCGATCGGTTAATCCTAGAGCGGAATGGCGACGATCTCGGCGCAGCGGTTGAGGGGTTCCTTCACGCCGTCCCCCGTAACGACGGGGGCGCCCTCCTCTCCCATGCCTTCGACTTCAATCACGTCGGAGGGCAGGCCGGATCGGACCAGGAAATCGGCGACGGCGCGGGCGCGGGCTTCGGCCAAGGCGCGATTGCGCGCAGGATTGCCCGTCGTATCGGTATAGCCGATCACCTTGATCCGGGCGATCTTCATGTCGGACAGCATCACCGCGGCGGCGGCGGCGTGGGCCTGGCCCCCGGGGCTGAGTTTTGAACTCGACGGATCGAAATGGACGGAGGTCAGGCGGCCGGGCTGGCCCGCGTCACCGGGGACGGCATCTCCATCGGTCAGGGACGAAGGGATGACCGTGGCGTTCAATTGGCTCCCCTCCAGAGGAGCAACATTCTTGGCGACCAACGCGGCCTCGACCCGCAGCTTCTCCAGTTCCGCCCGCAAGTCCCCGAGTTCCGCGTCGCGTTCGGCCAGAAGCGCGGTCAGCCGACCATTTTCCCCAGTCTGCCATTCGAGTGCCCGGACGGCCTTGTCATAAGCCTCGCGACGCTCCGACAGCAGGGCGGTCAGGCGGACGATCTCGGCTTCGGCGGCCGGGGTAGGGGTCAAAGGCGGGGCTTCGACAACGGCGGGCTGCGCCGCCTCCGGGACGGCCTGTCTGTTAACCACAGCCGTTCGAGAAAGCAAATCCGTTTGTGAAGCGACAGCCATGGTTACGGCGGCCACGGTCGCGCCTGCGATAATCCCTGCTCTACGCCGCATGTTGTCCTCGCGGTCTGACTTTGCCTCTTGTTGAGCGTATTCTAGGGAGCAGTCAAAAGATATTGCAACAGAGCATCATAACACTCCCCGATAGGCTGTTTCAAATCGGCAACAGTGCGGGGCAGGGGTCTGAACATATCATCCCACCCGTAACCTTCGGCGCAGCATATCGGTCCACCTTCGCCCACCCCGGATTTCCGCGCCACCTTCGCCCCTGACATCGGGCGGGAGCAATTTTGAACGCACCCCTGCGACAGCTCGGAAATCGTGCAGGAGCGGGCACCCCCGTGCCCAAAAACCGCCCTGCTCACAGTCTCTTGACCCGGATGACCGCGAAAAACGCGGCTCGGACCGCCGGATTTGCCCGATCCGCCTCGTATCACCCCCATCTCATGATCAAATCAGTCCGGTATCTCGTAAAGGAGTTGAGCAATGTCGATCCACTGGCAAGACACCGCGGACCGCTATGGCCTCGTCAGCCGATCCCTGCACTGGGGCATGGCCGCCCTCTTTCTGATCCAGTTCCTCGGAATGATCACCGAGGCGATCCTGGGCGAAACGCCCTTCACCAAGACCCTCAACAGCCAGCATTCCGCGATTGGCGCCCTGATTCTGCTGCTCGCCGCCCTCCGAATCCTGTGGGCTTTGCTCAACCGCGCCCGCCGCGGCACGGTCAATCCGCTCGCCCGGCTTGGCCATCTCGCGCTTTATGTCCTGATGTTCACCGTCCCCGCGCTTGCGCTGCTCCGGGCCTATGGTTCCGGCCGCGGTTTCTCTCCCTTCGGCCTGCAGCTTTTCCCGGCAACGGGTCAGCGTATCGAATGGATGGTCGCTCCCGCCAGCGCCCTGCACGGTCCGCTCGCCTGGGCGCTTCTGGTCCTGATCGCCGGCCACGTCACCATGGCTCTCGCCCATCGTTTCATATGGCGCGATGATACCCTGACCCGCATGGCCGGCTGAGCCTCGGGGACCGTTCGCCCTTATCCAACCCGTTCCGGTTTTCCCTTCCGCTGTGTCGAGGCCAGCTCTTCCAGCTGTGCCTCGCTCATGCTCTCCACCATCTCCTTGGAGGCTCCTTTCAAATCCTTCTTCTTCGCATCGCCCTTCTTCACCGCCAGGGCTGCCCCCGCCGCCTTCTGCTGCGCCTTCGATTTTGCTTTCATGATCCCGACCTCCGGTTGATCGGAAGCAACGGGGAACAGCCGCGCGGGTTCCCGGAGGATGAAATAGACGCGGGCGCCGCCTTTGCGTATGATTGACGAATAAGACACCCACGACTCATTGCGCCTGATTGCCTGATATTGATCGTAAGGCAGGACCAGATGTCATCGCATGATCCGAAACCCAACACATGGGCTCCTCCCGTAGTCTTCGTTGCCGTGGGCTTCGCGCTGGGGTTCTTTGCCCAGGCTGTCAGCGCCTATAACACCGTGGCCGGCTGGATCCGGCCGCCCCCGCTTCCCAAGGTCGCCGAGGAATATCTGATGATCGAGGTCAGGGACGGCCCTATTCGCGAAAGCCTGAAACGAATTTCGGAGCAAGTCGAAGGTCTCCGTTTCGTCATTCCAAAATGGCTGGAGGAGTCAGACGCGGCCGCGGCCCGAATGCTGGACTATTTCTGTTCCAGAAACGAATTCACGATGGTGTCCAATTTTTCATCCGCCGACGATCCGGACCGCCAGGCGATGATCGCCGATTGCCATGACACCGCCACATCCTCGCTCCTGATCGGAACCTATGCGCTCAAATCCTTTGACCCGGCGCCGATCTCGACGCTCAAGGTGGATTTCGCCGTCCTGACCAATCAAGATGGAGTGGTCGACGCCTTTGACGGTTTCATCGATGGCGGACTGACCGGCACCCCGCCCTGTCTCAAATCCGAAAACAGCGAAGACTGTCTTGCCGATTTGTCCTCAACCGAGACCGCGGCGGATCTGCCGCCGATCGGTCTGGGCGAAACGCTGATCCTGCCCATCTTCTTTGCTTACCAGTTCAACTGGCGCGTCGGTCCCTCCGACTCTCCGATGAGCGGCAACCACGCCACCGACGGCTGGGCCCCCACGCCGCTGCGTTTTCCGGCCAGGGTCATGCTGGGCGACCGGATCCTGATCGAAACCCCACGCCCGATGCACGAAACCGCGAGCCTGCGACAAGGATTCTACGAAACTCGCGGCTGATCCGCCCCATGACCCCGGGCACCGCCCAGGCTTTTCATACTGACAAGATTCCTATCGAGCAGTCGGGGCCCCGGCCAAAGGGCCGGGGTAGATTAAAACCCGTCCGGCCAACAGGCCGGTCCATATCCTTGAACAGATTCCCGATCCACAAAGCCTTTATTTGATATTCAAATGATATCAATGGCTTACAGGTTGTCCGCGTCCGGACAGGCGGCCTTCAGACCCCCAGGCACCATCGCAGGATCGCCTTCTGGGCGTGAAGGCGGTTTTCGGCCTCGTCAAAGACCACGGAATTCGGGCCGTCCATCACCGCGCTGGTCACTTCCTCGTCCCGATGCGCGGGCAGGCAGTGCAGGAACAAGGCCCCCGGTTTCGCCGCTGCCATCATCCGCTCGTTCACCTGATAGGGGCGGAGCTGGTTATGTCGCCGCTCCCGCGCCGATTGGGCGTCGTGCATCGAAATCCAGGTGTCGGCCACCACCAGATCCGCGCCCTCGACGGCGCGCATGGGATTCCGCTCGATTTCGACCCGGACCCCCTTCGATCGCGCAAAGGCGACCGCCTCGCGCGAAGGATCGAGCGTCTCCGGACCGGTGAAGGTCAGGTCGAACCCGAACTGCCCCGCCCCATGCAGGAACGAAGCACAGACATTGTTGCCATCCCCCGACCAGACCGCCTTCGCTCCCTTGATCGGGCCGCGATGTTCCTCATAGGTCATCACATCGGCCATGATCTGACAGGGATGGCTCGAATTGGTCAGGCCGTTGATGATCGGAACGCTCGCATATTCCGCGAATTCGAGCAGCGTCGCCTCGTCGAAGGTCCGGATCATGATCAGATCGACATAGCGCGACAGGACCCGCGCCGTGTCCGCGATCGTCTCGCCATGCCCGAGTTGAAGCTCCGCCCCCGACAGGACGAGCGTCTCGCCGCCCATCTGCCGCACCCCGACGTCGAAGCTGACGCGGGTCCGGGTCGAGGGTTTTTCAAAGATCAGGGCGACGATCCGCCCCTTGAGCGGCTGCTGCGCATCGGGCGTGCCCCGGGGCAGGCCCGCGCGGGCGGCCTTCATCTGACCGGCGGCCGCGAGCATGGCCCGCAGCTCCTCCGCCGGTGTGGTGTGGAGATCGAGAAAATGTCTCATGCCGGGATCCCGGCTGGATCCGCCGCGGCCGCCTCCACCGCGACGGCCACGGCTTCCAGACGGCGCAGGGCCTCGTCCACTTCTTCCTCGGTCAGGTTGAGCGGCGGCAGGAGGCGCACCACATTGTCCCCGCCCGCGACCAGGATCACATGCTCGGCATAGCCGGCGCTGACCACCTCGCCGTTCGGGACCACGCAGCGCAGTCCAAGCATCAGGCCGCTGCCGCGGACCAGATCGAACACCCCGGGATGCGAGGCGACCAGCCCCTCCAGCCCCTGGCGCAGCCGACCGGAGATGCGGCTGACCTGATCGAGGAACCCCGGCTCGGTGACGATATCCATCACCGCGAGACCGACCGCGCAGGCGAGGGGATTGCCCCCGTAGGTGCTGCCATGCGTGCCGAGCCCCATGCCGCTCGCGGCCTCCGCCGTGGCAAGGCAGGCGCCGAGGGGGAAGCCGCCGCCGATCCCCTTGGCCACCATCATGATGTCGGGCGTGACCCCGGCCCATTCGTGGGCAAAGAGCTTGCCGGTCCGGCCCATGCCGCATTGGACTTCGTCAAAGATCAACAAAAGCCCATGTTCGTCACAGAGCTTGCGCAGGCCGACCAGGCATTGCGCCGGAACCGGACGAATCCCGCCCTCGCCCTGGATCGGCTCGATCAGGATCGCGGCGGTCTCGGGTCCGATCGCGGCCCTCAGGGCCTCGTGATCGCCAAAAGGCAGGACGTCGAAGCCCGGCAGGACCGGCCCGAACCCCTTGATCATCTTCTCCGACCCGGCGGCGGCGATGGCCGCGCTGCTGCGGCCATGAAAGGATCCTTCGAAGGAAATGATCCGGTAGCGTTCCGGCTGTCCCTTCGAGCTGAAATATTTGCGCGCCATCTTGACCGCGCATTCCGCGGCCTCGGTGCCCGAATTGGTGAAGAAAACCGTATCGGCGAAGGTCGCGTCGACAAGCCGTTCCGCCAGCGCTTCCTGGTTGGGAATGCGATAGAGGTTCGATGTGTGCCAGAGACGTCGCCCCTGCTCCTCCAGCGCTCCAACGAGCGCGGGATGCGCGTGTCCCACGATATTGACGGCGATGCCGCCGCCAAGATCGAGATAGCGCGAACCGTCAGCCTCGATCAACCAAGGCCCCTTGCCTTCGACGAACGCCATCGGCGCCCTCGAATAGGTGGGAAGGACGGACGAAATCACGGGCGGTTTCTCCTGAATGGCCACGAAAACGAAAACGCCCACGAGCGGCCTTGGTGCGTGGGCGAAGGTCGTTTGTCGCGCATCGGGGGCCTTGAGTCAATTCGCCCGAGAGTTTCCAGAGACTTTGGCCCCTTCAAACGATGGCTTTCGGCGAATTTCGGCGCGCCCGCTTGTATCCGGAGCTTGCGCGTTTACAATAGGGAGAGAAATTCGCGGTCACTGAAACGCCGCCGACGCGGCACCATGGCCCGTTGAACCCTTTGGAGAGCCAGTTGATGTCCTGGACCGATGAACGCGTTGAAACACTGAAGGTCATGTGGTCCGAAGGCAAGAGTGCGAGCCAGATTGCCAAGGAGCTGGGTGGCGTTACGCGGAACGCGGTCATCGGCAAGGTGCATCGGCTCGGCCTGTCCAATCGTGTGCCCGGGGCGGACCGCCCGGATGACGAGGCGGCGCTGCTCGACGCGGCGATGGGCGAACTCGGACCGGAGTTCGAAGAGGAAGAGCCGGTGGCAGAGGTCAAATCCGTCGCGGAACCGGCACCCGTTCCCCGGCCCGTTACCAAGGAGCAGATCCCTGCGCAGCGTCCGAAGCCGATCGCGGGACAGCCGTTGCCGCCGCAGCCCTCGGCTTCCGAAATCAGTGCCGAAGCATTGGCGAACCTCGCGGAAGTTGCAAAGAAGGCCCGCCGCCTGACCTTGATGCAACTGACGGAACGCACCTGCAAATGGCCGGTAGGCGATCCCGCGACCGATGATTTCTGGTTCTGCGGGCTGCCGACGGTGGCCGGCAAACCCTATTGCGAAACCCATGTCGCGGTGGCGTTCCAGCCGATGTCCGCCCGACGCGATCGCCGCGCCGGCGGACGCTGAGGGTCAAAGCCGGGCGAGAAGCTCGGCTTTCTTCTCCTGGAATTCCGTGTCGCTCAGGATCCCCTTGGTGCGCAGGTCGGCCAGCCGCTCGATCTTGTGAAACACGTCGCTGTCCTCCGACTTTCCGCCCCGGGGCGCCTCGGCTTTCTCGTTCCTCGGCGCTTCAACCCGCACCTCCCGCGGCGTCTCGATTTTGTCGTGCCGCGGGGCTTCGGCTGCCGCTGCCGGTTTGCTCTCCGCGGCCGCGGGAGCGTTCTCCCGGGACGATACGACAGGCAGGTCGGTCAGGCGGACGGTGCCTGACTGGCTTGTGAAGCTGAGTGTCTGGTCCCCGCCCTGCTGCTGGGAAACACCGCCGATCCGGTGGTCCCCGGTATCATATATCGTGGTCCGGCCGCCCTGTTCGATGGCCAGCCGCCGGGTCTCGGGAAAGAAGGCATAATGCATGTGGTTCTGCGAGCCAGAAGAGCCGGGGTTGCCCAGCTCCTGCGGCCATCGGCTGGACCCTTGGGCGAAACCGGAGCCTTGGGCGAACCCGCTGTGAGGCTCGCCTCGCTTGAAGAGATCGCTCGATCCCAAGGCGGAGGAGAGTTCGTTGCAGACCGCGTCGACCCGGGCCTTCAGGCCAGTGTTGAACATGTCGCCGATCATGATCATGCCGCCGCGCGACCATTGTCCCATGCCGCCGAATTCGGAATGATTGAACTGTGCCTGGCTGCCTTGTCCGGCGATCAGGGCGCGCAAAAGAGTCACGACCGCGTCGGTGCTGAAGCCATTGCGTTGCGCCACTTCCTCGACCAGACGCTGGCCTTCCTCGGTCAAATCCTGCATGGCGAATCCCTCTGACAGTCCCGGGCCCCGTCGCCCCCGCCACCATGTAGGGATGCGCGCGGGGAAGTCACTACCAACCGGGCGTCTTGCTCGCTAGAACCGGCCCAGTTGGATGAAGAGCGGACGGATGCCTGATTTTTCCCATGAATTCACCTGCCCGCACCCGGTCTGCGGCATTGACGAGGTCGGCCGTGGACCCTGGGCGGGGCCCGTGGTCGCGGCGGCGGTGATCCTGCGGCCAGGCGACATTCCCGAAGGCCTCGACGACAGCAAGCGCCTGACAATGGCGCGGCGCGAGGCTTTGCATGACATCCTGATGGAGCGGGCCGAGGTCGGTGTGGGCGAAGCCAGCGTTGCCGAAATTGAAACCCTGAACATCCTCCAGGCGAGTTTTCTCGCCATGCGCCGCGCCGTCGCGGCCTTGCCCCGCCCCGTGGTGATGGCCTTGGTCGATGGCAACAAGGTTCCGCCCGGTCTTCCCTGTTCGGCCCGGGCGATCGTCGGAGGCGATGGTCTGGTCCTGTCGATCGCCGCCGCCTCGATCGTCGCAAAAGTCACACGTGACAGGATGATGGTTGCGCTGTCGCAACAATATCCCGGTTATGGATGGGAAAAAAACATGGGATATGGAACGCCATCCCATATCGCCGGACTGGGGCAACTGGGCCTGACCCCACATCATAGGCGCACCTTCAAACCCATCCACAAGATATTGTGGGAAGCCACAAGGATAAATCCTTGATTCAAAATAAAAATTGACGCCGATTCGCATATGACTCATCTTGGGGCCGGATCACGCGATCCACAAAGCCCCCAATGTCGCGAGTCAAACATCAGCCATGGCCAAATTCGAAGCATTCGACGTCATCTTTCCCGGCGATTGCGTCGACGTCATGGATTCGTTGCCTGAGTGCAGCGTCGATCTGATCTTCGCCGATCCTCCCTATAACCTTCAGCTCAGAGGGGATTTGCATCGTCCGGACAATTCCCTCGTCGACGCGGTGGACGATCATTGGGATCGGTTTGCCAGCTTTGCCGACTATGATGCTTTCAGCCGCCGTTGGCTCGCTGCCGCGCGCCGCCTGTTGAAGCCCGATGGTGCGATCTGGGTGATTGGTTCCTATCACAACATCTATCGTCTGGGGGCCAGCCTTCAGGACGCGGGCTTCTGGATCCTGAATGATGTGATCTGGCGCAAGTCCAATCCGATGCCGAATTTCCGCGGAAAACGTCTGACCAATGCGCATGAAACCCTGATCTGGGCCGCGAAATCCGATCAGTCGAAATACACCTTCAATTACGATGCGATGAAGGCCCTCAACGACGGAATCCAGATGCGCTCGGACTGGGTGATCCCGCTTTGCACCGGCGCGGAGCGTCTGCGCACCGCGCGCGGGGAAAAGACCCATCCGACCCAGAAGCCGGAGGCGCTGCTCCACCGCGTCCTGGTCGCCTCGTCCAACCCGGGGGATGTGGTGCTCGATCCGTTTTTCGGGACCGGGACGACCGGCGCGGTTGCGAAACGGCTGGGTCGCCGGTTCGTCGGGATCGAGCGGGAGCCCGACTATATCGCGGCGGCCGAGGCCCGGATCGCCGCCGTTGGCGCACTCGACAGCGAAGCCACCACCGTCACCACCGCCAAACGCGCCGAGCCGCGGGTGCCTTTCGGTCAGCTGGTCGAACGCGGGATGTTGAATCCCGGGGAACTGCTCTATTCGATGAATGGCCGACACCAGGCCAAGATCCGGGCCGACGGCACCTTGATCGCTCATAATGTCCGCGGCTCGATCCATCAGGTTGGCGCGGCACTGGAAGGCGCGCCCTCCTGTAACGGCTGGACCTATTGGCATTTCAGCCACAAGGGCGCCAGTATCCCGATCGATGTCCTGCGTCAGCAAATCCGCGCGGAAATGCACGACTAGAGCGATTTCCAATCGAATGGACTCATTCGATGACTCGGAAATCGCCCTGATCTCAGGGGCGCGGTATCCCCATCCCGCCCAGACCCAGGATCAACGCCTTGCGCATCACGGTCGGCATGGCCCGCTCTAGAACCTCGGGGGGACGGAACTCCCCCGCCGTCTCCATCCCGACCTCGGCCCCCATCAGCCCCAGCGTCAGGTGGAAATGGGTGAAGGTATGGCGCACCTCCACCCCCAGATCCCGCCAGTCGGCCCGTAAGGGGGGCGCGGGTACCGGCGGTTCACTGGTCCATCCCGTCCCCGGCAAACCGATCATCCCGCCGAGCAGACCCTTCGCGGGCCTTTGCTCTACCAGCACCGCGCCATCCAGCCGCCGCGCCAGATAGGTGATGCCCCGCCGCGTCGGTTTGGCCAGCTTCGCAACCTTGCGCGGCAAATCGGCGGCGATCCCGTCGAACCGCGCGCGACAGGGATGCATCCACGGGCATATTCCACAGGCGGGCGAGCGTGGCGTGCAGATTGTCGCCCCGAGATCCATCACCGCCTGCGCATAATCCCCCGGCCGGTCCCGGGGTGTCGTGCGCGCGGCCAGCGCCCGCAGCGTTTCCTTGGCACCGGGCAGGGGCTCTTTCACCGCATAGACCCGCGCCATCACCCGCTCGACATTGCCATCGAGCACCACCGCGGGCCGGTCGAAGGCGATCGCCGAGATCGCCGCCGCCGTATAGGGACCGATGCCCGGCAGGCGCATCAACTCCGCCTCCGACGAGGGAAACCGTCCGCCCAGATCCCGCGCCACGACCCGTGCGCATTTCAGGAGATTACGCGCCCGCGCATAATAGCCCAGTCCCGCCCATGCCGCCATCACCTCGGCATCGGGTGCCGCTGCGAGATCCTCGACCCTTGGCCAGCGCGCCAGAAATTCCAGAAAATAATTGCGCACCGCCGCCACGGTGGTCTGTTGCAGCATCACCTCCGACAGCCAGACGTGATAGGGATCGGCGCGCCGACCCGAACCCGGCGGCACCCTCCAGGGCATCACTCGTGCCGAGACATCGTACCACCGCAGCAGGCGGTCCGTGAGTTCCTCGCTCGCATGTCCGTCGCGCACCCGATCCCCCTGACAAGCCCTTGACAAACAGCTAACCTAGGAACGCGGTTGGGGGACGAAAAGAGCATGGCCAGAGAGAAAATCCAGAGTGGGACCAAGATTGCCCAGCGTCGTGCCAAGGGATTCTCGCGCGCTGGCAATCTGATCGACGATCAATTGCGCACCATTTCGGCCAAGCGCGGATTTCAGGAAGCCCGCCTCCGCGCGCTCTGGACCGAGATCGCGGGGCCGGAAGGGGCGGCGATCTGTCAGCCTGTGAAGCTTGTTCTCAGCCGCGGTCCCGCGGGCGGTCATCTGACACTCGCGGTGGCGGGCGCGCGGGGACCGGAGGTTCATATGATGATTCCGGCCTTGCGCGACCGGGTGAACGCGGCCCTCGGTCCCGGCACAGTTGGCCGGATACAATTGACCCAAGGCGCCCCTGGCTTCGCAGAGGCTCAAACCGCGTTTCATCCGCCCGCCCCGCCCGAGGCGCCACCCGATATCACCGGGATCGGCGAGGACCTTTCAAGCATTGGTGATGACGATCTGCGGCGGGCGTTGGAGACTTTGGCGCGGAATGTGCTATCCCGGAGACGAAAAATGCAAGTAACGGATATGAAGCCATGATCGACGCTCTGACCCGCCGCCAGATCCTCGGAACCTCGCTGACCCTCGCGGCTCTGCCCGCCCTCGGCATGGCGCAGGACAAGCGCGTCGTTCAGGAAATGGTGATGGGGGATCCGAACGCCCCGGTGACGCTCGTCGAATATGCGATGTTCACCTGCCCGCATTGCGCGGATTTCAACAAGGATGTCTTTCCTCAGATCAAGGCGAACTATATCGACACCGGCAAGGTGAAGCTGATCTTCCGCGAAGTCTATTTCAACGCGCCCAGCCTTTGGGCCGCGGTCATCGCCCGCTGCGCCCCGGCGGATCGGTATTTCGGGATCGTCGACCTCCTGTTCCAGACCCAGGCGGGCTGGCTGAACGCGCAGGATGGTCCCACGATCATGAAGAACCTCTATGGGATCGGTCGCCAGGCCGGACTGACCGACGCCCAGATGGACGCCTGCCGTCAGGATACCGCCTTTGCCGAGGCCCTGGTCGCCGAATATCAGAAGAACCAGACCAAGGACGGCATCGATGCCACCCCCACCTTCTTTATCAACGGCCAGAAGACAGACAATATCCCCTATGCCGAATTCGAGAAGAAGCTGAACGCGGCGCTCGGTCTCTGACGCCACAACAACGCCCCGACGATCCGCCCGGAACCTATCGCGCCGCCTCTGGTTGAAGGACGAACAGACCGGAGCGGATCGTGCAAAAAACAACCCTGCCTGCCTGCCTCTTGATTGTCCTGTCCCCGGCTCTGGCAATGGCGGACGATGCCGCGTTGCAGGCGGGGACCGGCCGGGACCCCGAGCTGCCCGCGCCCCAGCAGTCATTGCTTCCCACTGTCAAGATCGCCCCGGCCCGGGGCTGGAGCGGAGACGACATGCCGGTCGCGGCGGCGGGTCTGAAAGTGAATGCTTTTGCCTCCGGCCTCGATCATCCGCGGTGGCTTGCCATCCTGCCGAACGGCGATGTTCTGGTGGCCGAGAGCAATGCCCAGCCGAAATCCCCGACCGGTCCAAAGGATTTTGTCATGAAGCAGGTGATGAAAGTCGCCGGCGCGGGGGTGGAGAGCCCGGATATGATCCTCGTCCTGCGGGATGCCGATGGGGACGGGGTAGCGGAAATCCGATCGGTCCTGCTCGATCACCTGACCTCCCCCTTCGGAATGGCTGTGGTTGGTGAGTATCTCTATGTCGCCGACACCGACGCTCTGCTCCGCTTCCCCTATCGGACGGGTCAGACACGAATCGAAGCGCCGGGCGAGATCGTAACTCCCTTGCCGGCCGGTGAGATCAACCATCACTGGACCAAGGGACTGCTGGCCTCCCCGGATGGCAGGACGCTCTATGTTTCCGTCGGATCCAACAGCGACCATGGCGAAAATGGCATCGAGGCGGAAACCGACCGGGCGGCGATCTGGAAGGTCAGCCTTGGCAAGGGCAAGCCGGAGGTGTTTGCCTCGGGCCTCCGCAACCCGGTCGGTCTCGCGTTTGAGCCTCACAGCGGGATATTGTGGACTTCCGTCAATGAACGGGACGAAATCGGTGATAATCTGGTTCCGGACTACATGACCTCGGTTCATCAGGGTGAGTTCTTCGGCTGGCCCTACAGCTATTATGGCACGCATGTGGATCCCCGGGTGAAACCGGACCGGCCAGATCTGGTGGCGGAAGCCAAGGTTCCGGATTACGCGCTCGGCGCTCATACGGCGTCGCTCGGCCTCGCCTTCGCCAAGGGATCCGACCTCGGTGCCCATTTTTCCAATGGCGCGTTCGTGGGGCAACATGGTTCCTGGAACCGCAATCCTCCCAGCGGCTATCGGGTGATTTTCGTTCCCTTTCAAAAAGGAGAGCCTGTCGGGCAGCCCGTCGAAGTTCTGACAGGGTTTCTGGACGACGAGGGAAATGCCAAAGGACGACCCGCCGGTGTGACCATTGATCGGAGGGGGGCCCTTTTGGTGGCTGATGATGTCGGGAACACGATCTGGCGGGTGAGCAAGGCGAACTGAACCAAAGCATTTTCAGCGGAAGTGTATTCGGTTTCGCGACTCGGAAATGCGCAAAGGACAAAAGGGATTTTCATGAACCGGGGATCATGGAAATCCCTCTAGAGCCGCGCAAGGGCCTGATCGAAGGCCGTCCAGTCCTCGATTTCCAGCCGAACCGGCACAACCAGTACTTTGGACCTGAAAGCAGCGGGAAGGCGGATGGCATCTTTTTCCGTCGTGACCAGTTGGGCACCGAGGCTTCGAGCCTCGCCCTCCAGCCGCGCCAGAAGACGCGGATCATAGGATGCATGATCGTCGAAGGATCGCGTTGCCTGGACCTCCGCTCCCAGATCCTTCAATGTCTTGAAAAACTTGGAGGGTCGGCCAATCCCGGCAAAGGCGAGGCAACGCAGATCCTGCCAGTCCATCCCCGTCGCCAGGGGCCGGAGTTCCCCATTCAAAAGCGGCAGGGTGTTCACCTCGGGCCAGACCTCCCGAAATGCCGCCCGGCTGGCCGGGGGGCCGATGACCAGCACCTGATCCGCCCTCCTCAATCCCGTCTCCACCGGCTCGCGCAGGGGACCGGCGGGAAGGACGCGGCCATTTCCAAATCCGAAATCGGCGTCGACCACAACGAGGGAAAAGTCCTTCGACAGACCCGGATTTTGAAACCCGTCATCCATCACGAGGATGTCCGCGCCGGCCGCCGCCGCCGCGCGGGCCGTCGCGGCCCGGTCCTTTCCGATCCAGACCGGCGCAAAGGCCGCGAGAAGGAGCGGCTCGTCCCCGACCTCGTCCGCGCGATGCCGGACGGGATCGACCCGCGCCGGTCCGTTGAGGCTGCCGCCATGCCCACGCGAGATCACATGCGCGACCCGGCCCGCCGCCCGGAGCCGCTCGACGATGGCAATCACCGCCGGGGTTTTGCCCGCCCCGCCCACGGTGATATTGCCCACACAGATCACCGGAATTCCAGGTTTCATCCCCACCCGCGCCATGCGCCTTGCCGTGACGGCGGCCCAGAGCCAGCCGAGGGGGGCCAGCAGCCGGGCGGCCCATCCGGGCCTGTCCGGCGGATTGCCCCAGAATCCCGGCGCCCGCATCAGGGCACGCCCGGCCCGGGCCGGGGCCGGTCGAGCAGAGCCTGAATGGTTTCCAGAACCATGTCCGTAATCGCCGCGCCCTCGCTGCAGGTTTCCCAGGCCGCCGCGGCCATCTGCGCCGCCCGGTCCGGTGCCAGCGTCACCACCAGCACCTTGCCCAGTTCCTCCGCGTCCTGGATCAGCACCGCCGCGTCAGCATGGCCAAGCCGGTCATAGGCCTCGAAAAAGTTGCGGACATGGGGCCCGTGCAGGATGGCACTGCCCAGCAGCGCGGGTTCAAACGGATTGTGCCCGCCCACCTCCGCCAAGGATCCGCCCACGAAGCTGACCGAGGCGATCCGGTACCACAGCCCCATTTCCCCCAATGTATCGGCCAGATAGACATCCGTATCGGGGGCGATCGGCTCCCCCTTCGAGCGCTGCGCCACGGTCAGTCCGGAGGAGCGCAGCATTTCCGCCAGGGCGTCGCCCCGGTCGGGATGGCGCGGCGCCAGAATCAGCGCGAGCATCGGCAAGGCACGCCGTGCCTGGACATGCGCGGCGATCGCGGCCTCCTCCTCGCCCGCGTGCGTCGACGCCGCCAGCCAGACCGGACGTCCAGCAAGGGCGCGCGCGATGCGCACACGTTCGGACTCGTCATGGGGCAGGGGGGAGGCGCCCTCCTTCAGGGTCCCGACAACCGTCAGGGTCAAGGGATCCGCTCCCAGCGCCAGAAAATGCTCCGCCGCGAGCTTGTCCTGTGTCAGAATACGGTCGAACCGCCGGAGCAGAGAGCGTGCCATGCCGCGCACGACCCTCCAGCTTCGGTAACTCCTGTTGGAAATCCTCGCATTGATCAACAGCATTGGCGCACCCGTGACATGCGTCGCAACGAGTGTGGCCGGCCAGATTTCACTCTCCGTCCAGACGGCCAAATCCGGGCGCCAATGTTCCAGAAACCGCTCCACCCAGGGCAAGACATCCACCGGCGCGAACTGATGGATCGTACCAGCCGGCAGCCGCTCCTCCAGAAATTGCGAGGAGGTCAGGGTCACCGTGGTGACAAGGCATCGCAGGTTCGGTCGCGCGGCCTGAAGCCTGCGCAGCAGTTCGATCAGCGAAGCGGCTTCGCCAACACTGGCCGCGTGAAACCAGATCAGCGGTCCCTCGGGCCGGGGCAAACCGGCCTCGCCCATGCGTTCGGCAAGGCGCGTTTCATGCTCCTTGCCCCTGGCCTGCCGGCGAAGCAGCAACCGCCGCGCAATTCCACCCGCTCGCTTTGAGACTGACAGATAAAGCCCTAAAAGAGCCGAGCGATTTTTGAACGCGGGCATGTGATTAAAGTCGTTTCGTTATCCGGCCTGGTTGGGCTCGGGGTTTTCGTCGTGCAGCCTGTGCAGATGCGCAATGAAGTACCGCATCTGCGCATTGTCCACGGTCGACTGCGCCTTGGCCTTCCATGCCACGTAGGCGGAGGCATAGTTCGGAAATATCCCTACGATATCAATCGCATCCACATCCCGGAACTCGGTCCCGTGCGTATGGGTCAACTCTCCCCCGAAAACAAGATGCAGCAATTGTGGCATGACAACTCCCAAACTGGCGAACCGACGAACTGTGGGCACTCTACCTTCGCAGCCGCCAAAATCAATGAGCCAAGGCGGCGTGGCCACCCTAGCCGGAAGGTTTGCCCATCTCCTAAACACGATGCGTCCTGGTTGAGTTATCTGCCCGCCCGTTTGAAGAGAGACATAAAATTTCAGCCAGAGGGGTTTCCTTTGATCAAAGCTTCTCGTGAAAGAGGTGTGTCTCTTTGACAACGGAGATCCCGGTGTCAGTTCGCGGCTCGATACCGCGCTGCGATTCGGCTTGGTCCGATGCACAGGGAGGGTGCGATCTTGACGGCTGCTTTATTTCTATCGGAGTTGCTGATATGAACGATCCCGCATTGCCCTTCGGAGCCTCATGACACATCAAATTTTCGTCGTCGATCCGATGGAGCGCATCGACATCCTCAAGGGCCTCGCGAGCGAAGTGCGTGTCCGCATTCTGGAACTGTTGACCCGCAAGGGTCCGCGCAATGTCAATCAGGTCGCCGAGGAGTTGGGGCTTCCACAATCCACCATTTCCTCCAACATTCAGGTGCTGGTCGATGTGGGCCTCGTACAGACAGAGGCACAGAAAGCCAAGAAAGGCAGTCAGAAAATCTGCCGCTCAAACTTTACCGAACTGCTCATCGCCTTCAAGCAAGCCAGCCCCGCGCAAGGCACTGGCGCCATCGAGGTCCAGATGCCGATCGGCCTCTATACGCGCTGCGAGGTCACGGCTCCCTGTGGGCTCTGCTCCTCGGAGGGAGTGATCGGACTTCTCGATGTGTCCGAGACGTTTCTCGATCCGGACCGGATGCGCGCGGGCCTGCTCTGGTTCAGCCGGGGATTCGTCGAATATCAATTCCCCAACAACGCCAAACTGGTGGATCAACAGGTCGCCGCCCTCGAACTGTCGGTCGAACTCTCCTCGGAAGTGCCGGGCACTTCCAAGGACTGGCCCTCGGACATCACGATCGCGATCAATGGCGAGGAGATCGACACCTGGATCTCTCCCGGGGATTTCGGGGATCGGCGCGGCCTTCATACGCCCGATTGGTGGAAACTCGCCGGGTCGCAATATGGCGAACTGAAAACCTGGCTCGTGACCAATCAGGGGACATTTCGGGATGGCGGCAAGGTCTCGGCCCGAACTATCGAGGATCTGCGTCTCGACAGCCACCGGTCGATCCGGGTCCGGATCGGCGTCAAGGACACGGCCCGGCATCCAGGGGGGGTCAATATCTTCGGCGGCGGATTCGGCAACCATGACCAAGGCATCCTCCTGCGGTTGATCCGCGCCTGACCGGATCGGATTTTTCTTGACGCAACCCCCGGTCCCTACGGTAGCATAACCGAAATTCCGATATAAATCGGGTGAACGGATATAAATTCCGTCAGGGGGGAGAAACGTCATGAAGGCCAGGGTGACCGCGCACGCGGCCTACGCGGTTTCTGATATAGACAATCGGCTCTATGGCTCGTTTCTCGAACATCTCGGGCGGGCGATCTATACCGGCATTTACGAGCCCGATCACCCCACCGCCGACGAGGCGGGAATGCGCGGCGACGTGATCGAACTGGTCCGCGCCCTGAACACACCGATCTGCCGCTATCCCGGTGGAAATTTCGTATCCGCCTATAATTGGGAAGACGGCATCGGCCCAAAGGAAAGCCGCCCGAAACGTCTGGATCTGGCCTGGCACACGACCGAATCCAATCAGGTCGGGATTCATGAATTCGCCGACTGGGCCGAAAAGGCCGGCACCGACATGATGCTGGCGGTCAATCTTGGCTCTCGCGGCCTCGATGCCGCTCGCAATTTTGTCGAATATGTCAATCATCCGGGCGGCAGCGCCTGGTCCGATCTGCGGATCCGGAACGGACGCGCGGCGCCCTGGAAATGCCGCCTCTGGTGCCTTGGCAATGAAATGGATGGTCCCTGGCAGGTTGGCCACAAATCCGCCGCGGAATACGGCCATCTGGCCAACGAAACGGCCAAGGCCATCCGCGGCTTTGATCCATCCCTGGAACTGGTGGTCTGCGGCTCGTCTCACTCCCTGATGCCGACCTTTCCCCAATGGGAAGCCACCGTGCTGGAGGCCACCTACGATCAGGTCGACTATATCTCGCTTCATATGTATTTCGAGAATTACGAAAAGAACCCGCGCGAATATCTTGCGCTGTCCGAACGGCTCGATCGGTATATCGGCACGGTGTCCGGCGTCATCGATTATGTAAAGGCGAAGCGGCGATCAAAGAGAACCGTCAGGATATCGTTCGACGAATGGAACGTCTGGTATCACGAGCGCCGCGGCGACATTGAACGGATGAAAACCTGGGGCTGGCCCGAGGCGCCCCGCCTTTTGGAAGACATCTACAATTTCGAGGATGTCCTTCAGGTCGGATGTATCTTGAACACCTTCATCCGCCGCGCGGATGTGGTGCGCATCGCCTGTATCGCACAGCTCGTCAATGTCATTGCCCCGATCATGACCGAACCCGCGGGCCCAGCCTGGCGCCAGACGATCTACTGGCCCTTCTATTTCGCCTCGAAACACGGTCGCGGGGTCGCATTGCGCCTCTCGGTCGATGTGCCGACCTATGACGCGGACGCCGCCGACAGGGTGCCATGGCTCGACATCGCCGGCACCCACGATCCGAACGGGGGCACGCTCACGTTTTTCGCAATCAACCGGCATGGCACGGACAGGATGGAAACCGATCTGTCCCTCGAAGGGTTCGCCGCGAAATCGGTCGAACATACCCTGATCCATCACATCGATCTCGAAGCCCGCAATACCCTGGCCGCGCCCGACACCGTGATCCCGGTCCTGGGCACAGGCGCGCGCCTCGCGGGCAATACCCTGGAACTTACGCTTCCGCCGCATTCCTGGTCGATGATCCGCGTTTTCCTCTGATCGTCGGCCATCCGCGAAACCTCCGCTCCGGACAGATTGCCCCGAGGGGAGTCGCTTCGAACCAAAAGCGGCGGACAAACCGTCGAAACCCGGGAGGAGACAAGATGCACTTCAAGGGAATGATCAGAGCCACCGTCCTGATGACAACGGCCGTCTGGACACTGGCGGCGCAGGCCGAGGAAACTGTCGTCTGGTGGGATTTCCTCAGTGGCGGTGACGGCGTCCGCATGAAAAAGCTGATCGAGGATTTCAACACCGAACATGCGGGCGACGTCGCGATCGAGGCCACGACCCTCGAATGGGGCACGCCGTTTTATGCCAAGGTCCAGACCTCCGCGGCCGTGGGCGAGGCGCCGGATGTGATGACCTATCACGCCAGCCGCATTCCGCTGGCGGTGTCGCAGGGTATCCTCACGGAAATCACCGCCGACGACTGGAAGGCGCTGGGCATGGGCGAGAGCGATTTTGCCCCCGCGACCTGGGACGCGGTGACCGTCGACGGCAAGCAATACGCGGTCCCGCTCGATACCCATCCGATCGTGCTCTATTACAACCGCGACCTGCTGAAAAAGGCGGGGGTTCTGGATGAGGCCGGCAAGCCAAAGGGGCTGACCAGCAAGGCCGATTTTACCGCGACCCTTCAGGCGCTGAAGGCGTCCGGCGTCGAGTTCCCGCTCGGAAGCGTCACCGCCGATGGCAATTTCATGTATCGCACCATTTATTCCCTGATGTGCCAGCAGGGTGGCGAGCTGATGACCGGCAACGAGTTCCTGGCCGGCGACAACGGGGACAAGCTCGCCAATGCCTTGCAGGTTCTTCAGGACTGGACCAAGGAGGGACTGCAATCCACCTATACGGATTATCCCGCGACGGTGGCGCTCTTCACCTCCGGCAAGGCCGCGATGATGATCAATGGCGTCTGGGAGGTCCCGACGATGGTGGATCTCTCGAAACAGGGGAAACTCTTCGACTGGGGCGCCGTGGAGATCCCGGTGATCTTTGACAAGCCCTGTACCTACGCCGACAGCCATACCTTTGCGATCCCGAAAAACCAGGGCAAGGACATGTCCCCGGAAAAACGCGCCGCCGTGCTCGAAGTGATCTCCTGGATCGATCATCACTCGCTGTTCTGGGCCACGGCCGGTCACATACCCGCCTACAAACCCGTCACCGATTCCGCCGACTACAAGGCGATGGAGCCGAATGCGACCTACTCCTCCCTGACCGAGAACATGATCTTCGACCCCCGATCCCCCTTCGCCGGGGTGGCCGGTCCGATGTTCGATGTGATGTCCACCTATTTCGTCCCGACGCTGAACGGCGAAATGGACCCCAGGGAGGCCGTCGGCTCGATCAAGGATGACCTGAACGCAATGTAATCAAACCCCTGTCGCGAGGTCGTCCGCGGCCTCGCTCCCGCGCGAGGGTCTCATGCTCCGCAACCGGCACAAAGACACAGTGATCGCCCTGGCGTTGATTGCCCCGTTCGTGGCGATCTATGGGCTGGTCTTTATCTATCCCACGATCCAGATGTTCCGGGATTCCTTCACCGACGCACCCTTGATCGGCGCAGGCAAGTGGGTCGGTCTCGACAATTATACCCGGCTGCCCAAGGATCCGATGTTCCGCAAGGCCTTCTGGAACACGGCCTGGTTCGTGGCAATGACGGTCCTGCCGGGCACGATGATCGCTCTTCTGATCTCGCTCGGTGTCGCGCGATTGAAGGGCCGGACCCAGTCCGTCATTCTGGCCCTGTTCTTTCTGCCTTATATTCTTCCGGTTTCGGTGGTTTACCTGATCTGGGACTGGACCCTGAATTTTCAGTTCGGCATTGCCATGCATGGCTTGGATGCCCTGGGGATATCCCGTGTTCCGGTCTTCAAGTCGCGGATCTGGTTCATGCCCGCCGTCGCCGTCGTCACGATCTGGTGGACGGCCGGCTTTTCGATCCTGTTGTTCCTCGCCGGCCTGCGCGCCATTCCGGTGGAAATCTACGAGGCGGCTTCCCTCGACAATGCCTCGCGCTGGACGACCTTCCGGCGGATCACATGGCCGCTGCTCTGGCCGATCACGACGCTGGTCTTTACCATCCAGTTGATCCTCCAGCTCAAGATCTTCGATCAGGTCTATCTCTTTTCGACGGGGGGTCGACCGAATGACAATATGGTCCTGGTCTTCTATGTCTTTGCGCGGGCGTTTCAGCAAAATCAGGGCGGGCGCGCCGCCGCCGTGGCCGTCACCTTGTTCGTGTTGGTGATCGTCGTCTCGGCCCTGCAATTTCAATTGCTCCGTCTCGCGGGGGGGCGCCGATGACCACCGCCACGATGCGCCGATGGAGTGTCGCGGGTGGCCTGATCTCGGTGTTGACCGTCCTCTGTGCCCTTCTTTGGGCCTTTCCGATCTATTGGGGGGTTATTTCCTCGCTGAAACCCGAGGATGAGGTGATCCGTCCGGCCATCGAACTCTGGCCCGACACCCTGACCTTCGATCACTATGTCTTTGCTCTCACCTCGACCCAGATCGGCCGCTGGTATCTCAATTCGATCGCCGTCGCCGTTGGGGTGACGCTCATCACCATCCTGTCGGCGATGCTCTGCGGCTATGCGATCTCGCAACTCCGGTTCCCGGGCCGGTCCCTGCTCTGGGGACTGATCCTCGCCTCCTTCATGGTTCCGATACAGGCCCTGATCATCAACCATTTCGTGCTGGTCGCAAATCTCGGTCTGCTCAACAGCTGGGCCGGGATCATCCTGCCGCAACTGATCCATCCCGTCATCGTGATCGTCTACAAGCAGTTCTTCGATCAGGTCCCGGCCGACTTTCGCGAAGCAGCCGTGATGGACAGTGCCTCGGAACTCACCATCCTGTTTCGAATCTATATTCCGATGAACTGGGGGGTGACGACCGCGCTTTCCATTGTCTGCTTCATCTGGACCTGGAACGCCTTCCTTTGGCCCTTTCTCTCCGTCACCAGGACGGAAATGATGACCATCACCGTCGGCATCACCCAGGTGAATGATACATTCGGAGTCTACTATGCCCGGCAACTCGCCGCGGCGGTCCTGGCCGGATTGCCCGTGGCCCTGACCTATCTGTTCTTCCAACGGCGCGTCACCGAGGCGATCACGCTTTCCGCCGGGATCAAGGGATGATCCCGGCGCCGATCGCCAAAAAACCCTCCCTCAGGAAGAATGCCAGGCCTCACCCTCTTCCCCGAACAGATGCAGGGCCGAGATATCGAATTTCAGCTGAACCGTCGCCCCGGGCTCAAGGGTCGAGAGGCCACGATCCTGCGCCGTCACCTGGCTTCCATCGCGCAGGCGGACATGCGCCAATGTCCGGTCGCCGAGTCTTTCGATCACCGTCACGGTCCCTTCGGTTTCCCCGCCGTCCGCCACCACGGTCAGAGCTTCGGGCCGCACGCCCAGATCCGGATGGCCCGTCGACAGAACCGCTCCGGGAACCGGCACCAGCGCACCGTCCGGCAGGCGCGCCATCGGCCGGTCGCCAGCCCCCGACAGCGTCACCTTCAGGAAATTCATCGCCGGGGATCCGACAAACCCCGCGACAAAGCGCGAGGCAGGTCGGGTATAAACTTCCATCGGTGTTCCGACCTGTTCGATCCGGCATTTGTTCAGGACAACGATCCGGTCCGCGAGTGTCATCGCCTCGACCTGATCATGGGTGACATAGATCATCGTCGATCGCAGTCGCTGATGCAGTTCGGCAAGCTCGACCCGGGTGCGCGCCCGCAGCGCCGCGTCGAGATTGGACAGGGGTTCGTCGAATAGGAACGCCTTCGGTTCCTTGACGATGGCACGCCCGATCGCCACGCGTTGCCGTTGCCCTCCCGAAAGCTCCGCTGGCCTGCGGTTCAGCAGCCCTTCCATTTCGAGAATGCGCGCGGCTTCCGCCACACGCGCGCGGATGACCTCCGCCGACAGCCGAATGTTGCGCAAGCCAAAGGCCATGTTCTCCGCGACCGACATATGCGGATAAAGCGCGTAATTCTGGAAAACCATGGCGAGGTTTCTTTGACCGGGCGCCAGCCCCTCTGACCGGACCCCATCGATCGTCAGGGTGCCGCCGTCGATGGTCTCAAGCCCGGCGATCATGCGCAGGAGGGTGGTCTTGCCGGAACCCGAAGGCCCCAGAAACACCACCAGTTCCCCCGACATCACCTCGAAACTGATATCCTTGATGACCTCGACCGAGCCGAAGCGTTTCGATACAGCCTCCAGAGAAATACCCACCGCTGATCCTCCCGTTTTTGTTCATCCTTTCCAAAGCCGGGCCCGAGTCAAGAAAACCCGGCCGCCTCCATCCCGACGACGGTCAAGAGAAAAGCCGGAAGACATGATCCGGCTCAGGAAAAACGGGGATCTGTCGGGCATCCGGGGACCATGCCCAAGGAACGCCCCTTCTCAGAGGAGGCGTTCGATGGTCGCGGCCACGATTTCCGGCTGATAGGGTTTGGGCAGGAAAACATCGCCCACCGGATAGATTTCATGGGACGGTATCGGCTTGCCGGATGTCAGGACGACCTTCACCGGGGGCCACCGGGCGCGCACCGTCTTGGTCAGCTTCACGCCATCCATCCTGCCCGGCATATCGATATCCGAAAACAGAACCCCTATGCTCTCATGCGTCTCAAGCAGTTGGAGCGCCCCTTCGGCGGTATTGGCCTCCAGAACCTCGAACCCCGCCAGACGCAACTCGTCCGCGATGGCAAAGAGCAGCAATGCCTCGTCTTCCACCACGAGAACCGTTGAACGTGCCTCCGTCATATCCACCTCCTCAGACCAGAGGCAGGGGAGCCGCGTCCTCGTGAGAAAATGGCGCTGTTAACACACATATCACACCCTCCTGACGAAACTCGGTCTTCACCGTTCCGCCGAAATCCGTCCCGAGCACACGCTCGATCAGGAAACTGCCAAAACCTCTCCGTTTGGGGGAGGTTACGACCGGGCCCCCGGTTTCCACCCAGCGCCAAGTCAGTGTCTTTCCGTCTGTCAGGTACCATTCGATGGTAACTAAACCATTTGGTACCGACAGCGCTCCATATTTTAACGCGTTCGTCCCGAGTTCGTTCACTGCCAAGGCCAAAGTAAGTGCCATCTTCGGATTGATGGTCAGATTTGGACCTTTCACCGTGATCCGTTCATAGGGCAGGGCGGCGATGGTCTTGGACACCACCTCGCGCAGGGAGGCATCGGTCCAGCGTGTCGCATTCAACAGATCATGCGCGTTCGCCAGGGCGCGCAGCCGGTTGGTGAAGGAAAGCCGGGCGACCTCTATGTCGGCATTGCGCAGCGTCTGGGAGGCAATCGCCGACACCATGGCGAGGATATTCTTGATCCGGTGCTCCAGCTCGTGCGTCAGCATCTCCTGCCGCTGCTGCGCCGCCTTCCGGTCGGTGATGTCCTGCATGACCCCGAACATCTTCACGGGTTTGCCGGTTGCGTCCCGCACGAATTCCACATGTCGCGAGAGCCAGCGGATCTCTCCGGTGTCCGGGCGTCGGATCCGGTATTCAACCGACGGGTCGGCGGACCCATCATTGCGCGAATCGGTGTTCGACCGGACCCGCGCATCCTCTGGCAAAACGATGTCTTCCAGAAGGCTGATATGGACGCTGTCGCGGCTGCCCAGACCCCACAATTCCCACAACCCGTCCGATCCATAGACTATGCCGGATTCGATATCGACCTCCAGCGAGGCGATTCCGGCGACGTTTTGCGAGAGTTGCAACCGCCGCTCGCTCTCGAACAGTGCCTGCGCCGTCCTCTGCTGATCGTCGATATCGGTGTTCGTGCCGATCCATCGCAGGATGGCGCCATCCGCGTCGCGGATGGGCACCGCGCGGGCAAGGTGCCAGCGATACACCCCATCCCAGCGCCTTATCCGGAATTCGGCCTCGTAAATTCGACCTGTGGCAATGGACTCGGCCCAGGCGATCCGCGCCGCTTCGACATCCTCGGGATGGAGAACGCTGACCCAGGACGTACCGAACAACTCCACATCGCGCTTGCCTGAATAATCCAGAATTCTCGGATTGCACCAGTCGATCAGGCCGCTGGGTGTCGCGGTCCAGACATGGTTCGGCATCGATTCCGCGAAGGTCCGGAACTGTGCCTCGCTGCGGCGCAGATCGCGCTCGGCCCGGAACCGATCGGTGACATCCATGCCCTGGCAAAAAATACCGACGATCGCTCCCGCGGGGTCGCGGACGGGTTGGTAAATCAGATCCAGAACCAGATTCTCCATCGGCGCACCCGGCACCCTCTGAATCTGCGCGGGTATCGCATGGTCGATGAAGGGCGTCCCGGTTGCATAAACCTCGTCGAGCAGTTCGTAAAAACCCTGACCGGCCAGCTCCGGCATGGCCTCGCGCACCGACAGGCCAATGATATCGCGATGTCCGACCAGTTGCATGTAACTGGCATTCGTCAGTTCAAAGACATGATCCGGTCCCGACAGCATCGCCATAAAGCCGGGCGCCTGTTCGAACATCTGGCGCTGCCGGTCGATTTCCCCCAGACGCCACCGCTCCGCCGCGACCTTTTTCGTGGTTTCCACAACGATCGCGATCACGCCAAAGGGTCTGCCCCGCTCGTCCAGGATGGGCGAATAATCGAGATTCATCCAGACCTGCTCGGGATGGCCATTGCGCAGGAGGGTTAATTCCTGATCCCGATAGGCGAGAGTGCCGCCCCCGAAACAGACCTTCATGACATTGTCATTGAAATCCGCGACTTCTGGCCAACCCTCGCGCACATTCGTGCCGAGCAAGCCGGGATGGCGTCCCCCGGCGAATTCGGAATAGGCGTCGTTATAGATCATCACGCCGGTTTCCCCCATCAGCGTGACGATGGGGACCTCCGACCGCAGGACGAGGGAGACGACCGTGCGAAGGCTTTCGGACCAGCGCGAAATCGGCCCCAAGGGAGTCGCGGCCCAATCGAAGGCGGCAATCCGGGCCGCCATCTCGCCTCCCCCTGAGAGGAAAGCCTTTTCGGGATCGGGAGGTGGACTGGCTCCGGATTTCGGCATTCTGCTCTGAGGGCCCTTGATAAGGATCAAATCCGCCAACTTTTTAGACGAGCGGGGCCTCGCGGTCGAGCCCTTCTCCTATTACGAGAAAAACCGCCCCCTCCTGACCTGGGCGGCCAGCCTTCGGCATTCAAGAACGTTTGCCAGACAGCCCCCCGTGCGCGGCCAAATTCCCGCCCGGGACGAGCGGAAAAGCGCCGCATCGCTCTTAACCTCATCGGGACTTGCTCATTGAACGCTAAATTTCCCGTGCTACCGCAGCCATAGTCAATGGCCAGAGGAGCCAGTCATGAGTATGCCGACCAATCCTTCGCATATTATGGATGATCTTTCGCATGAGGATCAAATAATCAGCAAAGTGGCTTCTGTCACTTTAGCTTTCTGGATCATGAAGATCTGTGCTACGACTTTGGGTGAAACCGCCGGCGACATGATGTCGATGACCCTCGATATCGGTTATCTCGCCAGCTCGTTCATCCTGGTCGCCTTGTTCCTGGTTGCCCTGACCGCGCAGCTCAGGGCCTCCCGCTTTCACCCCGCGCTCTATTGGACCGTCGTTCTGGCCACGAGTACCGCGGGCACGACCATGTCGGATTTCATGGATCGCAGCCTCGGTCTCGGCTACGCGGCCGGTGCCACGATCCTGGTGTCCTTGCTGATCGGGGTCCTGCTGGTCTGGCGGTTCACGACCGGCTCTCTCTCCGTGAACTCTATCAACGACCGCCGGAGCGAGGCGTTTTACTGGGCGGCCATCCTTGTCTCGAATACATTGGGGACCGCGCTCGGTGACTTCCTGGCCGACAGCTCCGGGCTCGGCTATTTCGAGAGCAATCTGCTGATCACCAGCATCATCATTGCCATCGCCGCGGCGTACTATTTTACCAACGTGTCACGAACCGCTTTGTTCTGGGGGGCTTTTGTCCTCACCCGGCCGTTCGGTGCCACCATGGGTGATCTTCTGACCAAGAGCCATGAAAAGGGCGGCTTTGACCTTGGAACCATAGGATCCTCGGCCGTCCTGCTGGCCATCCTGATCGCTCTGGTATGGACCAGCCACCGACGGACACCTGCCACGACGGCCTGAGTCCGGAGGCCGGGCCCCTGAGAGGTCCGGCCAACGATCTTGCGCTTAACCCAGTGTGGGCATCACGAATTCGGCCTCGGTCCGGACACCGGTAGGCCAACGCGTAGTCACGGTCTTCAGGCGGGTATAGAACCGGACACCCTCCGGCCCGTGCATATGATGATCCCCGAACAGCGAGGCCTTCCAGCCTCCGAAGGAATGGAACGCCATCGGAACCGGGATCGGCACATTGATCCCCACCATCCCCACCTCGATGTCATGCGCGAAGCTGCGCGCCGCGTCGCCATCGCGGGTGAAGAGGGCAACCCCGTTGCCATATTCGTGACGGCCGACCAGATCGACGGCGGCGGCGTAATCGGAAACCCGGGCAACCGACAGGACCGGCCCGAAGATCTCCTCACGCCAGATGGTCATGTCCGGCGTCACCCCGTCGAACAGCGAACCGCCGATGAAATATCCGCCCTCATAGCCCTGCGGCGCCTTGAAATCCCGGCCATCGATCACGAGCTTGGCCCCCTCGGCGACGCCCTTCTCGATATATCCCGTCACCTTCGCCAGATGCTGCGCGGTCACCAGCGGCCCCATGTCCGACGCCCGATCCGACGCCGGCCCCACCCGCAGCGCCTCGATCTTGGGCACCAGCTTTTCGATCAGGGCATTCGCCGTCTTCTCGCCGACCGGAACCGCGACCGAAATCGCCATGCAGCGTTCTCCGGCGGACCCATAGGCCGCCCCCATCAAGGCATTCACCGCCATGTCGAGATCGGCGTCGGGCAGGATCACCATATGGTTCTTGGCACCCCCCAGCGCCTGCACCCGTTTGCCGTTCGCCGTGCCCGTCGCATAGATATACCGCGCGATCGGCGTGGATCCGACAAAGCTCACCGCCTTGACGTCGGGATTGTGCAACAGGGCGTCGACGGCTTCCTTGTCGCCATGGACCACATTGAACACACCGGCGGGCAGGCCGGCCTCGGTCAACAGATCGGCGATGATCAGGGACGGGGACGGATCCCGCTCGGACGGCTTCAGCACGAAGCAGTTGCCACAGGCCAGGGCCACCGGGAACATCCACATCGGCACCATGCAGGGGAAATTGAACGGCGTGATCCCCGCCACGACCCCCAGCGCCTGCCGCATCGAATGGCTGTCGACGTTGGAGCCGACATTCTCGGTGATCTCGCCCTTCAACAGATGCGGCGCGGCGGTGGCGAATTCCACCACTTCCAGCCCGCGGGTCACTTCGCCCAGGGCATCGTCATGGGTCTTGCCATGCTCCGCCGAAATCGCCTCGGCCAGCCGGTCGGCATTCTCCTGGAGCAGGAACTTGAACCGATCGAGGATGCGTGCCCGACGCAGCGGCGGCGTGTTCGACCAGTCCAGCCACGCCGCCTTGGCATTGGCCACGACCGCGTCGACCTCGGCGGTCGAGGCCAGCGGCACCCGCTTCTCGGCCACGCCCGTCGCCGGATTGAACACATCGGCATAGCGCCCCGACGTCCCCTCGACCCGCGCGCCGCCGACATAATGGGAAAGATCAGTCATGATTTCCTCCTCGCTCCAGGCCCTGTCCAGCCTTGTTCATGGCCCCGAACCTGACATTGTTCAAATTGCGGAGCAACCGTCCGAATCGCGAAACAGATATGCAGAAACCCGACATCAGTCGCTTTAACTGGGACGATGGCCGCCTGTTTCTCGCCGTGGCGCGCGCGGGGCAAATCCTCGCCGCCGCCCGGATGCTCGGCCTCAATCAGGCGACGCTCAGCCGCCGGATGGCCGCGCTGGAATCGGCGCTCGGGGCCAAGCTTCTGATCCGGCGGACCCATGGCACCGAACTCACCGACGCCGGGACACGGCTGATGGATACGCTGGAGCGGGTCGAGGCGGAGTTTCTGGAATCCCAATCCCATCTTCAGGGCACGGACGCCGCCGTCTCGGGCGTGGTGCGCATCGGCGTGCCCGATGGCTTCGGCTTCGGCTTCCTCGCGCCCCGACTGGCCCGTCTCGCCGACCGTCACCCCGACCTGCGCCTGCAACTGGTGCCGACGCCGCGCAGCTTTTCCCTCTCGCGGCGCGAGGCCGATATCGCCGTGCTGGTCGGCCGCCCCGACCGCGGCCGCCTGATCGCGCGCAAACTCACCGACTATACGCTCGGGCTCTATGCCGCCCGCGCCTATCTCGACCGCAACGCGGCTCCCGAAACCAGCGCCGACCTGACCCGCCACCGCCTCGTCGGATATGTCGAGGATCTGATTTCCGCCCCGGCGCTCAATTACACCACGAGCTATCTGCGCAACTGGCAATCCAACATCGAAATCTCCAGCTCGATCGGTCAGCTCGAAGCCGTGCGCTCCGGCGCGGGCATCGGCGTCCTGCACGACTATCTGGCCCGCGGCCATCCCGATCTGGTCCCGGTCCTGCCCGAACAGCGCATCATCCGCTCCTACTGGACCGCCATCCACGAAAACCTGCGCGACGTGGCCCGGGTCCGGGTCGCGGGCAATTTCCTCACCGAAATCGTCCGCGAATCCGCCCGCGACTTCGCAAGCTGATGCCTTCAGCTCGCGATCCGGAAATACCCCGCCTGATCGTTGAGCCGCGATGCCTCTTCCGAAAGCTCCCGCGCGGTGTCCGCCATCTCCGCGGCATCGTGCGAATTCAACTGCGTCACCTTGTCGAGCTGGCTGATCGCCTGGTTGATCTGTTCGATCCCGATCGACTGCTCCCGGCAGGCGGCGGAAATCTCCCCCACCAGCTGCGCCGTCTTGCGGATACCCGGCACAAGCTCCGCCAGCATCCGGCTCGCCTCGTCGGCGACGACAAGCGTATTCGCGGACAAATCGACAATCTCGGTCGCGGCCACCTGGCTGCGCTCGGCCAGCTTGCGCACCTCCGAGGCGACGACCGAAAAGCCCTGTCCATGCGGACCCGCGCGCGCCGCCTCGACCGCGGCATTGAGTGCCAACAGATCGGTCTGCCGGGCGATTTCCTGAACGATGAGGATCTTTTCGGCAATCTTGTGCATGGATTCGACTGACCGGGACACCGCCTCGCCCGATTTTCCGGCATTGCCGGAGGCAAGGGCCGCGATCTTCTCGGTCGCGGCGGCATTGTCGGCATTCTGGCGGATATTGCCGGTCATCTGTTCGACCGCCGCCGACGCCTTTTCGGTCGCCGCCGCCTGCTGGCCGGAGCCGGAGGACAGCCTGTCGGCGGTCGCCGCCGATACATTCGAGCCATCCGCGACCCGCGCGGCCGAGGTCGTGACATCCTTGACGATATTGCCGAGTTTGGTGGACATGGTGGCCATCGCGCGCCGCAGATCGGCGATTTCGTCGGAACCATCGGAGCTGGCCTGCCGCGTGAGATCGCCCGCGCCGATCGCCTCGGCGAGTGCGACCGAGGCGCGCAGGGGACGGATGATCCCGCGACCGATCCAGGCGATGAGCAGGCAGAGGAACAGGGTAAAGCCTGTCCCCACCGCGATGACCCTGAGCATCAGCGCGTGCATGGTGATGTTGAGATCATCGATATAGACGCCCGTTCCGATCACCCAGCCCCAGCGTTCATTGAGCACGGCATAGGAAACTTTTGGTGTCGGGAGCGCGTCTCCGCCGCGGGAATGCATGTAGGAGACATAACCGCCTCCCCGTTTCGCAGCGGCGATCAACTCGTCCATGTAAAGGACACCATTGGCATCCTTGGCCCCGAGGCCCGATTTCCCGAGAAGTTTCGCATTGGGATTGGCCAGACGGACTCCTTCGAGGGTATTCACGAAGATATAGTCCCCGTCACCGAAGCGAATGGCCGCCACGGCCTTGAGCGCGGTCGCCTTCGCCTCCTCATCGGTCATCTCTCCGCGCGCGGCGGCATCGGAGAAGGTTGCAATCATCGAACGAGCTATCTCGACCTGATGATAGACCGATGCCAGCCGCTCCTCCATCAAGGTCGCGGAGAAGAGCTTGAAACAGATCAGGGTCGTGGCAATGAGCGCCACAGCCGCGGATAAGGCAATCATGGTCAGTTTCAGTCTGAGCGTTATGCGCATGTTTGACCCTTGCAATATATGCGCACCAATACAGAGAGAGATTAAGGCAAAGTTTTCGCTATCGCGCCATCCCCGCGGATCCTGTTAATCTATTTTGGTGTCTGAATACCTGCGACCGGTTCTCGGGAATCTCGGCGATCGGGCATGGCAAGGTCATGGGACGTGAACGGCTCCCGGTGGGATGGCGAGGGTTTGGCCGAAGCCCGCCAGTTCAGGAGGGGAGTTTTAGATTTTCGTTTAATCTCAAATGTTTAGACGGTGCGCACGCGTGCGCACCATGTGGCGCCCGGCTGGACGGGGGCGCGCCTCCCGATCTGGAACCCGACCGCGCGGCTAGGAGAGGAACTTCCCCTCCAGCCCCGCGTCGATCAGGGCGATCGTCTCCGGCACGCCATAGAGGGCGATGAACCCGCCGAACCGGGGTCCCTGGGTCGCGCCCAGCAAGACCTCGTAGAGCGCCCCGAACCAGGCCCGGAGCGGATCGAACCCATGCTCGTTGCCCACCGCGAAGACCAGGTTCTGGAGCGCCTCCGCCTCGATCGGTCCCTCCCAGGCCGCCAGCCGGTCGCGCAGGTCCCGCAGGGCGGCGGCCTCCTTTGCATCGGCGGCCCGATAGACCTTGGCCGGCCGCACGAAATCCTCGAAATATTTCACCGCATGCTCGGCGGCGGCATCGAGTCCTGGATGGGTTTTCGGGCTCGCCTCCGGCGCATATTTGCGGATGAACCCCCAGAGGACATCCTTGTCATGGGCATTCGCGGCGCTTGCCAGGTTCAACAGCATCGAGAACGGCACCACCATGTCGGAGGCGGGCGGCTGGCCGCGATGGATATGCCAGACCGGATTGGCCAGACGCTGATCCGCGTCCTGTCCGGGATAGGCCCGCAGCTGCTGATGATACTCGTCCGCCGCCTTGGGGATGACATCGAAATACATGCGTTTGGCCGTTTTGGGCTTCTGATACATGAAATAGGACAGGCTCTCGGTCGAGGCATAGCTCAACCATTCGTCGATGGTCAGGCCATTGCCCTTCGATTTGGAAATCTTCTCGGCCTTCTCGTCGAGGAACAGTTCATAGATGAAGTGCTCCGGCTTGCGCCCGCCCAGTATCTCGCAGATCCGGTCATAGATCGGGGTGTTGGTCGAGTGATCCTTGCCATACATTTCGAAATCGACGTCGAGCGCCGCCCAACGCGCGCCAAAATCCGGCTTCCATTGCAGCTTCACATGGCCACCCGTCACCGGCAGCGTGCAATCGCGGCCATCTTCGTCCTCGAAGGTGATCGTGCCCGCCTTGGCATCGACTTCCTTCATCGGGACATACAGGACGCGCCCCGAGATCGGCGAGATCGGGAGAAAGCAGCTGTAGGTTTTCTGACGCTCCTCCCGCAGACTGGCGAGCATCACTTCCATGATGGCATCATACCGCTCCGCCGCCCGCAACAGGATGGCGTCGAACCGCCCGGATCGATAGAACTCCGTCGCACTCTGGAACTCGTACTCGAACCCGAACGTATCGAGGAACCGCCGCAGCATCGCATTGTTATGATCACCGAAGCTCGGATACGCGTCGAACGGGTCCGGTACGCTGGTCAGGGGCCGCTGCAAATTCTCGCGCAGCATCTCCTGCCGGGGCACATTCTCCGGCACCTTGCGCATTCCGTCGAGATCGTCGGAAAAACAGATCAGTCGCGTCGGAATGTCCGAAATCAGTTCGAACGCTCGCCGGATCATCGTCGTGCGGGCGACCTCGCCGAACGTTCCGATATGCGGGAGGCCGGACGGTCCATAGCCGGTTTCGAACAGGACATACCCCTTGGCTGGCGGCGTCTTTTCGTACCGTTTTGCCAAGCGCCGCGCCTCCTCGAACGGCCAGGCTTTCGAGGCCAGCGCCGCGGTGCGCAACTCGTCCATATCATCATCCTCCGGCAAATGCCTGGTCCGGGACCGGCGTTTGCCTCATCGGACAATCCGAACCGTCAGTCAAGGGACGGAGCTGGAAGGCTCTGGCCGGTGGGGAGCGATCGCGTTTCGGTACAGAAGGAACAGCGCCAGTGCGAACAAGGCGATCCCGCCGCTGACCAGATGTGAAAGGCCATAGCCACCTTCGCTCACCAGCCAACCTGCGAAGCCGTTGCTGAGCGAGGCCCCGACGCCTTGAACCGTCATGACAGCCGCGAGGCCAACATTGAATCGCCCCGTGCCGGACAACAATCGTTCGACGGCCAGTGGCGTCAAAATTCCGAGCAGCCCGGCCCCGATGCCGTCCAGAGCCTGGACCGGATATACCACCCAGAAACCCGTGGACGTCCCCGCCAGCAAGCCGCGCAACGGCAAAGCAAGCAGTGCCGCCACAAAGAGAGGCGCCATGCCGAAGCGCCGGATCAGAAAGGGCGTGCTCGCAGCCACGAAGATCATGGCAAGTTGCGATACGCCGGTAATGATCGCCGTGGTCCGGAACGGGGTACCCAGTTCCAGAGAAAACTGCTGGGCAATCAACCGGCTCATGGGAGCATTGCCCCAATGAAAGATCAGGAGCACCACCGCGAGGGCGATCAGCCCTGGTGTCTGGAACAAGACTCTCAATCCGGAAGGCCCCGGCTCGCCCTTGTCCGTGGTCAGGCCGCGGGCCACCCTGTTGTCGATATGATCCGGGTCAATCGCTGCGACGGCGAGAAGAGCGCCCAAGGCAGTGATAATCATCAGGCCAATCATTCCCTGTTGTCCGAAGACCGTCACCACGACAAAGACCGCGAACAGGGATGCAAAATTGCCGGTATGGTTCCAGAACTCGTTGCGAGACACCTGCCGGGGAAACATGCGCTCCCCGACGAGTCCCAATGTCAAACCTGCCAGAGCCGGTCCGACCACCGCCCCCACCACCGCGGTTCCGATCTGTCCGATCCAGACCAGGGCTACGTTGGGAAACATCAATGTCAGGAGCGCCGCCGCCGTTACCAGAACCACGGGTCCAGCAACCAACGCACGCTTCCAGCTTGATCCATCGACAAGCGCGCCACAGAGGGGTGTCGCCAGCAGGCCAATCAACCCACCCGCCGTGGCCATCCAGCCAAGTGTTACTGTCGACCAGCCATTCGTTGCCAGGAAAGCATCGAGGAAGGGACCAAGGCCATCCCGCGCATCCGCGAGAAAGAAATTCAGGGCTGCGAGAGCAAAGATCGACCGGGTAAAGCCGCTATCCATTCTCACGGGAGAATGGGCCGAGACAGAAACAGACATCGGACCTCCGGGGAACACCCCGCGATGCCAAACACGCGGGCTATGCTCCCTAACCCACGACGTTCACCATAAGTTGCGCTTCTCCAACCAAATTTTGAACAACCAGGCAGACCGCCCCTGGGCACATTCCAACGGCCGCCCTTGCCCGGTGCCCCGCGGATCAATAGAAGGTCCGGGACAGTTGCGCCCGAACAGGACAAGCCCGATGGCCACCGATTTCACGCCTCCCTCGTTTTCCGCGCAGGATGCTCTTGTCGCGGTGATGATTGCCGTTTCCGCTTCCGACGAAAACATGACGACGCTTGAACTGCTTTCGATCAGTCGCATGGTCGATACTCTTCCGGTGTTCGAGGGCTATGACCGCGACCGGATTCGGGTGGTCAGCCAGACCGTGTTCGATCTCTTCACCGAGGAGGACGGTCTGGACGCTCTCTTTGGTCTCGTCCGCGAGGCGCTGCCCCCCGCGCTTCAGGAAACCGCCTATGCCTTGGCCTGTGACGTGGCCGCCGCCGACGGGCATCCGTTCCAGGCAGAGTTGCAATTCCTTCTGGAACTTCGTGAGGAAATGAACATCGAGCGCCTGGCCGCCGCCGCCATTGAACTCGGCAGCCGCGCCCGCCACCGCCGCCTCCCCAAATCCGATATCTGATCGGGTCGGCCACTCGGGTCAGGAACCGGCCACGAAACCCTTGCCGCTTGGAGCGTCGGCATGGCCGATACCCTGTCAATCCAGCGCAACCACGGCTTCCACTTCAAAGAGCATTAGATCGATCGCAAGCCTCGGGACCGGAACCAGCGTCTGCGCAGGCAAGTTCGTACCAAACATATCCTTGACGGTCCTGGTCAGGATCTCCAGCTTGGACATGTCGTGATCGACCACATAGACCGTCAGTTTCGCAACCTGAGCGGGCTTTGCGCCGATCCCGTCAAGGGCGATACGCAGATTTGCATAGGCCTGTACAACCTGCGTTGCAAAGTCTGGCGATAAGCCTCCCGCGCTGTCGAAGCCGCCTTGACCAGAAATGTAGGCGACGCGACCGTTGCCCGGAACGATGACGGCGGTGCTGTAGCCGTTCGGCGCGGGATCTCCAAGCATATGTGGATTGAGAATGGTCAGACCAACATTTTTGCCGGCCGCCGCGGTCAGGATATCCGTACTCATGATGTTAAGCGCTCCTATGAGGATACCTGATTGCGTCAGGCATGGTTTCGCTTGCTCCAAGGGCCAATTTGTAAAATCCCCGGGGATTGATGCAGGTATGATCTGATCGTACACTGTACGACAACTTTGCATCGTACAGCGTACGAGTCAATTGCCAAAAGATGCGGCGAGCGGTGGGACTGAATGACAACCAAATCCGGCGGCACATCCGGCAAACGGCCTCGACGGGAAAAGACCCTCCCGAACCCGTACTCGTCCGAGGGGCAGCCGCTTTCGCTGACTTTGATTGTCTTGGCCGCTGTTGAAGTGCTGGATGCCGAAGGTCTCGAAGGGCTGACGATGCGGAAGCTGGCCCACCGCCTGGGCGCCGGGGCGATGAGCCTTTATTGGTATGTCGGGAACAAGGACGCCGTGCTCGATCTGGCACTCGACGCGGCACTGGACTATCGCGGCCCGCTTCCGAAAGCGGAGCCATCCGACTGGCGCGCCGAAATTGTCGATCTGTTGACAGACTGGCGCACCTGCATGCTGCGGCATCCCTGGTCCGCCGCGCTGCTGCCGCGCCGCAATCTCGGCCCCAATATGCTCAATCGCCTGGAGCTGTTGAGCAGGATCCTTTCCACGGCCGGTCTTGAAGAGACGGATCTCAACCCTGTGATATGGTCGCTGTGGAACCATGTGATGGGCGCCACGCTGACGCGGGCGAGCTTTGATTTTTCGGACCAGGATCTGGCCGAGGCGCAGCAACGACTTACGGATCTTCGGGAGAGCTATCCGACCATCGAACGCACCCGCCTTTTGCTGGACAACGACTGGGATGGCGCGTTCCTGAAAGGACTTGGTTTTCTTCTGGATGGCCTTCCCCTGAGATAGAAGGCTCATCCCCAATTCAACGGGTGGCGACCCAGCCCGCCGCCCCGCACATTGCCAGTGCCGATCCGCGGTTGACCGCGCGCAATCGGCGCGGCGAAGCCAGCACACGTCGCGCCCGCGCCGCGAGGACGATATAGGCTGAGAAAACAAGGGTGAGCACCAGCGCTACAACGGCCATCATTTCCAGCAACCCGAACCAGCCAATGGTCTTGAGATCAACAAGAGTCGGAAGGAGTGCGAGGTAAAACACCATGACCTTCGGATTCCCCATCGTCACGGCCAAACCCGCCAGCAAGGACGTCCAGGACGATTCGCCTTTGGAGGGCTGGTCCATTTCCACCGGTCTTGTCGGTGCGCTCCAAATCTTCCGGGCCAGATGGAGCAGATAGACGATGCCCGCCCATTTCACCGCGAGAAACAGTTCGTGGAACGTCTGCGCCAGAACCGAGAGGCCGCCCGCCGCGAAACTGAGCCAGACCAGATCGCCGAGACCTATGCCCAAGGCAAAGATCAAGGCTCCCGCCGCTCCCCGCCCCAGGACACGCGCGACAATCGCCGCGATTCCCGGACCCGGCACCGCCGCCGCGACCGACAATGCCGTGGCAAAGACAATCAGGCTGGCGACATCCATTCGAATTCTCCACAACAGTCGGATCATGAAAGGGAGGCATCCCGAATGATCCATATCCGTTCAGCAAGCAACGCTGATCGCGCGGCTATCCTTCGAATATGGCACCAGGGATGGCACGACGCCCATGCCCGTTTGGTTCCGCCAGAGCTGCTGGCCTTTCGCACCCCGGCTCATTTCGCGCTTTGGCTCGATCAGTCGCCCGACCCGTTTCATGTCGCGGTGGATCGGGAGGTTCTCGGGTTTGTGTCTCTGAACGGTTCAGAGATCATGAGGCTCTATGTCGATCGGGCCGCGCGCGGCACGGGTCTTGCCGGTTTCCTTCTCGAATTCGCCGAGCAGGGGCTTCGGGCCGAGGGATGTCTTGCCGCGGAACTGTTCTGCGCTGCGGGCAATATCCGGGCCGAGCGGTTCTACATACGCCAAGGATGGGCCTTGTCCCGGACGTTCGAGGAGGCGCTTTGGATCCCGGAAGGCATTGCCCGTTCACATACGATCCCTACCCATCACTATCGAAAAGTCCTGACAGCGCCGCCATGAAACCGTTCCCACTCCTATGTCAGCATTCCCGACCAGCGGCGCAGCAATGCCGCCTGTTGATTTCGCGCGCGCCTCAACCAGGACTTTGCTCCGGGAGGGTCTAGCCGATCCTGCCGCCGGATCGCCGCCCGCGCCCGCGGATCACAGGAAAAAATGGCAAATCCCAATCGTCGCCCCGAAGGCCCGATCAGATATCCTGCGAGAGCACTGGTAAAATCCAGCGTCCCGGTCTTCATCAAGACCCTGACGTCTGGCGCTTCCTCAAGCCCCCGCGCCCTCAACAGACCGGAGAGCCGCGGCCATCCGCCTGCCAGGATCCGGGTCTGCTCCAGGGGGGTCAATGTGGTGCGATCTGACAGCCCCGAATGATTCACGAACACGGCATCGGTTAGACCATATTTCGCCCGTGCCCATTCCTGCATCGCACCCGCGGACTCTGCTAATCCGCGCGGTGAGAGGCCTCGCATCTGACTCGACCGCAGGCCCATCACCTCGGCCGTCAGGTTTGTCGAGTGAAGCAGCATTCCCCGCAGCAAATCCGCCGCCGGATCGCTCCGACGCTCGGCGAGCATTGTCCCACCGGGGACAGCCTCGGTCTGAATCGCGGCACCCGCCGAGATCCCGCCCTGCGCCGCCAGACCCGCGGCGACCTCTCCGACATAAGGTCCGGGCGCGCGGACCGGCAACCAGAGACTGCCCGCGCCCTTCATGCCTTCGATCGGCAGCACCCAGGTCTCGCGCCCGGAGTCGAACGCATGCAGGGGCTCCCTTGCCCCGGGTGACAGAGTTGCCCGAACGGAGGGCAGCTTCACCCGATAGCGCTCGCCCGGCGCACTGAAGGCCACCTCGGGTCCTCTGATTCCGGGAACCCACTCCAGATAAACCCGATTGAAGTTGAGGTTCACGCCAAGGATCGAGGGATTGTACCCGGCCTCGTCGGGCTGACCCGGATCGATCATCGGCACGGAGGGCAGCGCCCCCGTTGCTACCACAAACCGCCCCGTTACCGTGCGCACCCCTGGCAGACGGGCCAGAAGATCCCCCAGCCCATCGGTGTCCAAGACCGGATCGCCGCCCCCCGCCAGCACCAGGTCTCCGTCCAGTCTCCCGCCCGCGACAGGCCCCTTCCCGATCAGGCGTGTCTCATACCGATAATTGGGACCAAGGGCCTCCAGCGCATAGAGGGACGTCACGATCTTTACGACCGAGGCGGGGGGAAAGGGTACGTTCACACGATGGCCTTCCAACACTCCCGCGGTGGTCAGATCGACCAGGACGAACCCGCACTGATCCGCCAGACCCGACTGCGCCAGGATGGATTCCAGCGAGTCCGGCGCTTGGGCAAGGACGGGGCGGGCAAGGCCCGCCGCCGCCATACCCAGAACAGCCCGGCGTGAAAGCCCGGGCATGGGGTTCAGCAACCGCCGCCAATCACCGCCTGACCATCCGCGTTGAACCCGTTCAACTCGATCGTACAGCCATTCGCCGTATAGGGCGAACGCAGCTTCAGGTGCATCAAGTCCCGGCCATTGACCGCGACCCGGGCCGACCCATCCGACGGATCGATCGAAGAAACAAATACCCGCATCTTGTCCTTGTCGAACACGACCGTCGCTCCCGGTCCGACGGGTTTGCCCTCAATTGGCTCCTCCGTTCCGGCGGAGGGCGCGGAAGCCATGCTCGACAATTCGCTCTTCAATCCCGCGATTTCCGATTTCACCGCCTCGGAGACGCCGCCACCCAGCTTGTCCAGGCTTCCTGTCACCGTCGTGGCGACCTCGTCGATCTTTGGCCCCAATGCCGCCACGCCCTCACCTTGCGTTTTCAGCGCGCCCTCGATTCCGCCAATCCTGTCACCCAGACCGGCGACGCTGGTTTCCACGGCCGCGAGTTTCTCGGCCAAGGCCTTGGTTTCCTTTTGACGGGCCTTCTCGGCATCGTGGCCCGACCCGCTGATCGCTATGCCCAGCAGCAAACCCAGAATCACGCCTCCCGCCGCGGGAAGCACGGCGCTGTGAAGTTCCATGACGTTTGACCTCCAAAATGTTTATATCTATCCGTCCAGTCCGGAAACGGGGCTGATCCGGTGCATCGACGCCCTGATAAACCGGCCGCCGAGACGGCGCCAAAGTACCGTGCCAAAGGGTATCCTGTCCAATACTCCGAAAAAATCTCAGTGCCGCCAGAGACCAAGCCTGCGCAATTCGCTGGAGGACAGGTCCAGCATGCGCCCGCTCAGCAAAGTCCAGGCGGGGGGCCTGTGCCGCGCCAATCCCGCCGCCTGACTGGCCGGCAACCGCCACCGTGCGAACCGTCGCGCGGCGGGGGAGAGCCCCGCGAGCAACTGCTCGCCCGGCCGTGCCATCACCCCGACCGGAACCTGTCGCATGATCTCGCCCCACCGATCCCAGTGGTGAAACCCCCGCAGATTGTCCGCTCCCATCAGCCAGACGAAATGCACCCCGGGATAATGGCGGCGCAACGCTCGCAAGGTTCCGGCGGTATAGCGGGTGCCGAGCTTCGCCTCGATATCGGTCACCGCGACACGGGGATGCCGCATGAGGGCCCGTCCGGTGGCAAGGCGGCGCGCCATGTCGGCGGGCGTATCGGTCTTCAAGGGATTGCCCGGACTGACCAGCCACCAGACCGCGTCCAGACGGAACGCCTTCAGGGCCCATTTCGAAATATGCACGTGCCCGGCATGGGCTGGATCAAAGGAGCCGCCCAGCAAGCCGATGGTCTGACCGGGAAAAGCGACGGGGCCGGGAAAGGGCAATTCAAGTCTCCGGCAAAACGCTGATCATCGGCGGGGAGTTCATACGACTCCGACCGGACCCCTCCTGTCAATCCCCGTGCCTGTCCCGGAATCGCGGAAACAGGTTCGATCCCCCGGGACTCCGGCGCCCCCCGGGGGGAGGGAGAGTGATCCGCCCAAAAGGGTGCGCACGCGTGCGCAGGGTGTAATATATTGATTTTACAATGTTTTTAAAATGACCGATTTTGCGGGGGCCATTCCCCCCCTTACGGGCGCTCAGAGGCCCAGACGCTCCACGCTCAGGCGCAGCCTGACGGTGACACCCGCCACCCTCCAGTCATAATCGATCGATCCGCCAAGCTGCCTGATGACCCGTTCCGTCATCACGCTGCCAAACCCCTCTGGGAGATCTTGGCGGGCGGGCCACCGCTTTCGCTCCAGACGATTTCGAGGTCATTTTGCAACCGGTAGCAAACCACTTCGATCCGCCCGGCGGGGGACGACAGGGCGCCGTATTTCGCCGAATTGGTGGCCAGTTCATGGATGATCAAAGCCACCGCGGCCAGGGAATGCTCGCCCACGGAAATATCCGGCGTGGAAATCGATATGCGATCCGACCGCGATTTCCCTTCCGAATAGGCGTCCAGCAGGACGCCCAGCAAATCCCTCAACTGGGCCGCGGTTTTCTGGTCGCTCAGGCTGGGGTAGATCAGTTCATGCGCGGACCCCAGGGCGGTCAGGCGAAACCTGAGGTCAGTCTCCATATCCTCCTTTGATGCGCTGATCCGCGAGGAGATGTTCAGCAAGGTGGAGGCGATGCTGAACAGATTCTTGATGCGGTGCTTCATCTCACCGAGGATGACGTCGCGCGATTCCTCGGCCAGCTTGCGGTTCGTGACATCGAGAAAGACGCCATACATCACCCGTCCGACGATACCTTCGTATTCTCCACGTCCGCGCGCCGATATCCATCGGATATCGTCCCCGTGCAGGATGCGGAAATCGATGTCGTAAACGCCCGTCACCTCTCGTGTGGCGTTGAAAGCGTTCCGGACATTGCCGAGATCGGCGGGATGAATGCGTTCCGACAATTCCTCGAACGTGATGGGCGCGCGTGGGGAGAGCCCCCAGAGGTCATAGGCGGCTTCGTCCATGGCCCATCGATTCGAGTCGACATTCCACGACCAGAGGGCGAGCCCCGCCGCTTCCGTGGCGAATCGCAATCGTCGTTCATCCCAGATTGCATCTTTCATCATTTCTCTGACCCAGGATGTTCAAAATAGACACTAGGGATACTGCCCCGTTCGTCAAGTCTTGCACACGGAGACTGAATATCGATCACAGGCTTGTCTTGCGCGAGTCTGGTGCAATGGCCTGGGAAGAGGCCAGAGGGATTTTCATCCTCTCCGATTCCTGAAAATCGCGACAGAACAAAGTCATGGAGCGGACGATCCGGCGAAGTCAGACCAGAAATCTCTCCGGTACGCCTTTCCGGTCGCGAAACCGGATATGTTTCCGCTGAACAGGTTCTCGCCTGGACGCGGGGCTCCGCCTGCGTATGCCGGACGGGGCGCGAGCATCGCGGAGCATCCGATTGTTCGATTGGCCCGGTAAAGAGGAGTTATGGTCAGGGCTGGCCTCCTCGCCCTTCTGATAGCGGGTTTAACAGACCGAGCCCAACCTTCTCGATGACCCCGGATCACGCCCTGCGCCGCGGTGACGCAAGTATCTGTTAAATCAGATCAATTTTGTGTTCTTATATTAACACCCCATTAATAATTTAACACGACGTTACCGTTAATACAGAAAGCGATTCATGAGACCACGCCTTGTGGATACCGCATGACACGCAGTCAGGGACAACAACTTTTCCAATGAAAGTGGGCTGATCGGAAGGAGTGGACTAAATCGTGAAAATGAAAATGCAGACAAAAATATGGATATCGTTCGGCCTGCTGACCCTGGTCTGTACACTATTGGGTATCTTTGCAATTTGGCAGATGAGTACTCTGAATGCGAAGTCCACCGAGATTTCAGAGAACTGGCTGCCCAGTACCAATTTCGCAAACCGCCTGAACACCGCCATGTCGGACCTCAGAGTCGCTGAATTCCAGCACGTGACCGTGGCCGACACGAAAAGCAAGGCGGAATGGAAGCAAACGATGGCTACCCTTCTGGATCAGATCAAAGAGTATCGTTCGAAGTACGAACCATTGATCAGTTCCCCTGAGGAAAAACAGATATACGATTCATTTTCAGAAAATTTTTCAAAATATATGAGGATTCACGATGAAGCCGTTGATCTCTCAAATCAAAATCTGAACGATCAGGCGATTGCACTTTATAATGGCGAAGGATTGGTCATCTATAATGCTCTTTCAGAAGATCTGTCAAAAATCGTTGATCTGAATGTCGCAGGCAGTACCGAGGCAAGCGTGGAAGGAGATCAAATCTATTCCTCCGCGCGGATGTCCGTGTTTTTCGCCATGGCGGTGAGCGCCGCGCTGGCATTGTTCGTCGCCTGGCTTATGGTCAAAGACTTCCAGAAAAACATCGGTGGTGAGCCCGATCATGTTCGCGGCATAGTCCAGGAGGTTGCGAACGGCAATCTCGCCGTGGAGGTCAGGTTGCTGAACAATCAGGACCAGACCAGCGTTCTCGCCGTTGTCGGCCAGATGGTGACGCGGCTGCGGACCATTGTCGGAGAGGTCAATGGCTCGGTCGAGAGTGTCGCCAGCGGCAGCGAGCAGCTTTCCGCGACCGCGGAGCAATTGTCGCAAGGCGCGACGGAGCAGGCCTCGGCAACCGAGGAGGCCTCCGCCGCGATGGAGCAGATGGCCGCGACGATCAAGCAGAGCGCCGACAACGCGGGCCAGACCGAGCGGATCGCGCGGCAGTCGGCGCTGGACGCCATCGCCAGCGGCGAAGCGGTCGGCAGGGCCGTGGATGCGATGACCACGATCGCCGACAAGATTCTGGTGGTGCAGGAAATTGCCCGTCAGACCGATCTGCTCGCGCTCAACGCCGCCGTGGAGGCCGCGCGGGCGGGCGAGCATGGGCGAGGTTTCGCCGTGGTCGCCTCGGAGGTGCGCAAGCTCGCGGAACGCAGCCAGTCGGCCGCGACGGAAATTTCGAGCCTGTCGGGCCAGACCAGCAAGGCCGCGCTGTCGGCGGGGGACATGTTGGCGCGGCTGGTTCCGGACATCCAGAAAACGGCGAATCTCGTGTCCGAAATTTCGGCGGCCAATCGGGAGATGGATACCGGCGCGAGCCAGATCAACACGGCGATCCGGCAACTCGATACCGTCACGCAGCAGAATTCAGGCGCCGCCGAGAATGTGTCGGAAACCGCCATCGCCCTGACGGGTCAGGCGGCCGAGCTTCAGACTTCGATCAGCTTCTTCCGGCTCGGCGGCGGTGGGCAGACGCGGGCCCGTCCGAAAAAGGCTGCTCCCCAGCGGTCGGCCACCCCTTCGGCGCGCAAACGCCCCACGCCCCGATCGACGGCTCCCGCGGCGAGCGATGGCGGGTTCGAGCTCGACCTCGACACTTCGGCGGATGCCCTGGACGCGCAATTCTCTCGCCAGGGCAGCAAGTGAGGCCTTGTCCCGATCAGGCGCCGGCGAAGCGGGATTCGAAGCCGGCGCGGGTGTCGTCGTCGATCTTGGCAAAGAGCACGGCGGGGATGGTGAAGGGTTCGCCGCCCCTCAGGGTTTCGAGCGCGGTTGCCGCGTCGGCGGGCCAGTCGGCGGTGGCCCGTCCGAGGGCGTTCAGCATGGTGTCGGAGGCGTCGGGCAGGAAAGGCCGGCTGAGGATCGCATAGAGATGGATCAGGTTGAAGGCAAAGCGGGTGATGGCGCCTGCGCGGGCGGGGTCGGTCTTGATCGCGGTCCAGGGGGCCGCCGATTGCAGATATTCGTTGCCCACGACCCAGATCGCGCGCAACTCCTGCGCCGCCTTGCGCAGCTCCATGGCTTCGAGATGGGTTTCATATTGGGCGAGGCGGGTGGCGATTTCGGCGATGGCGGCGGTTTCGGGTTCCGCGTAGGGGCCTTCGGGCACGGTCGCGCCGAGCCGGGCGGCGGCGAATTTGGTGACGCGGGAGACGAAATTGCCGAGCACGTCGGCGAGGTCCTTGTTGATCTGCGCCTGGAAGCTGTCCCAGGTGAAGTTGCTGTCCGAGCCTTCCGGCACGTTCGACATCAGCCACCAGCGCCAGTAGTCGGAGGGCAGGATCCCGAGGGCCTGGTCCATGAAGATGCCGCGGCCCTGGGAGGTCGAGAACTTGCCGCCGTCATAGTTCAGGTAGTTGAAGCTCTTGATATAGTCGACGAGTTTCCACGGTTCCGCGCCGTCATGGTTGGCGCCGAGGATGGTGGCGGGGAAGGAGAGGGTGTGGAAGGGGACGTTGTCCTTGCCCATGAACTCGACATAGCGGACGTCATGGGCGCCGAGGTCCTCGCGCCACCAACGGTGCCAGGCCGCGTCCGGTTGGCCGGTGGCATCGGCCCATTCGGCGGTCGCGGCGATATATTCGACGGGTGCGTCGAACCAGACGTAGAAGACCTTGCCCTCCATCCCCGGCCAAGGCTCGGTCCCGCGTTTCACCGGAATGCCCCAGTCGAGGTCGCGGGTGATGCCGCGGTCCTGAAGCCCGGCGCCATCGTCCAGCCATTTGTGCGCGATGGAGGTCGAGAGCAGCGGCCAGTCGGTCTTGGAGTCGATCCAGTCGCGCAGGCGGTCGCGGAGCCTGGACTGGCGCAGGTGGAGGTGCTTGGTCTCGCGGACTTCGAGATTGGTCGAGCCGGAGATGGCGGAGCGCGGGTTGATGAGTTCGGTGGGGTCGAGCTGCTTGGTGCAGTTCTCGCACTGGTCGCCGCGCGCCCGGTCATAGCCGCAGTTGGGGCAGGTGCCTTCGATATAACGGTCGGGCAGGAAGCGGCCGTCGTCGAGGCTGTAGACCTGACGCTCCGAGACTTCCTCGATCAGGCCGGCGTCATCCAGGCGTCCGGCGAAATGCTGGGTCAGGGCATGGTTGCGGGCCGAGGAGGAGCGGCCGAAATGGTCGAACGAGAGGCGGAAGCCGTCCGCGAGATCCTTCTGCACCTGCCACATCCGCGCGCAATAGTCCGCGACCGGCTCGCCGGTCTTGGCCGCCGCGAGTTCCGCCGGGGTGCCATGTTCGTCGGTGGCACAGATGAAGAGCACCTCGTGGCCTCGGGCGCGCATGTATCTCGCATAGACATCGGCGGGGAGCTGGCTTCCCACCAGATTGCCGAGATGCTTGATGCCATTGATATAGGGCAGGGCGGAGGTGATCAGGATCCGGGACATGGGCGCTCTTTCCTTGGTCCCGCCCGAATAGTGCATAACGGCGGGACTGGCCAGAGGGCCCGTTCGGCGGCCGGAGGGTCAGAAAACGTCCCGGGCCGCTTCGAGATAGGTCATCGGATTGACCGGCCTGCCATTGAGATGGACTTCGTAATGCAGATGAACGCCGGTGCTGCGGCCGGTCGAACCCATGTCACCGATCCGCTCGCCCCGGGATACCTTCTGGCCGACCTGTACCCGGATCCGGCTCTGATGGGCATAGACGGTTTCAAAGCCGAGTTCGTGCCGGATGCGCACGACATTTCCATAGCCGCTCTCGCGCTCCGCCGCGACCACCACGCCATCGGCGGTGGCATAGATCGGCGTGCCCTTGGGGGCGGCGAAATCGACACCCGCGTGCATCCGCCTGCCCGCGCCCTTGGGGTCGCGCCGGATCCCGAAACCGCTGGTGAAACGGAACGTGTCACGAACTGGAATGGCCAGGGGCACCTTGCCCGCCGCGATCCGCATCAGATTCATCCGGTCGATATCGACCATCACCGAATCGAACTGGTTGCTGATCCCGTCATCATAGTTGCGCGTCGAAACGACGGCGGGTGTTTCCGGACCGCCCTCGCCGGAATAATCGCCGCGGATCTTGTTGATCAGCCCGTCGACATCGATGTTGGCATTGGCAAAGACCTTGCGCATCGGCCCGAAGGACAGGGCGACGGCCTGCTCGATCTCTCCCATCATTTCCTTTTCGCGCTGCTCGGTCACTTCGGCGCGCAGCCGCAGCTCCGCCACCTGCGCCGCCAGCTTCGCCCGTTCGGCATCCGCCGCGTCCCGTTCACCCGATGTGTCGGCCAGCGCCTCGGACACCGTGCGCAGCGTTTCGTCCAGATCCTCGCCGGAGGCACCGCTGATGGCCTCTTCCTTGGCATTGGCCTCGGCGCGCAGCCGGGCATTCGCAAAGATCGCCCGGTCGCGGTCGGCGACCGTCTCGCGCAGCTGGTTGCGCGTCAGGTCGAGGGCGATGTCCAGCTCGCGGGTATGCTCGATCGCTCCGATGATTTCGGTCTGCTGGCGGCTGATCTGATCCATCGCGGTCTCGAACCGGGCCTGCGCCGAGCGGGCCTCCGCCGCGCGCGTGTCGCGCTCCGCCGCGAGTTCGCCCAGCCTCGTTTCATAGGCTTCGCGCACGGCCTGGGCCTGGCTGCCACGGGCATCGGCGGCGATGAAATTGATCGCCATGGTCGTCGTCGAAACCGCCGTCCAGCCGATGAAAGCCATCAGGCCAGTGCTGAGGGCCATCTGGGTCAGGGGCGAAAAACGGACGTATCGTGTAGAATTCTCAGACTGTATGAAGATTCGCTTTTCCGGAAAAACACCCGCAAGCAGACCATTCAAACGGCGCGGTATACCCGCCATGCCGCTAACCCCCCGGCTGTTTCACCTTATGTTGGGCTCGAACCCTCATATAATGCTTTTAGTAGGTAGGGCGGTTCCCCATGACAATCCGCGGCAATGTCGCTCGGCGGAAGTTCGCCGGACGGGACAGCCCGCCGTTTCCCGGCCTGATCGATCCAGGAGCAAAATCACCGCGCAGGCTCTTGTCCCCCCGGTGAATTCTCAAAAGGCCCGGGTGGCCTCGCGCAACCATGGCCGGGCCCACCCGCGGGGAGAAAGGCCCGCCCGCGGTCGCAGGCGGGCCGTGTCTCAGAGCGCCTGAACCGCCGCGAGGACTTCCGCGACATGGCCGGGCACCTTGACCTTGCGCCAGACACGGGCGATCCGGCCCTCGCGGTCGATCAGGAAGGTCGAGCGGTCGATCCCCATGTACTTCTTGCCATACATGGATTTTTCGACCCAGGCGCCATAGCGCTCCGTGACATCGCCCTTTTCATCCGAGAGCAGAATCACCCCCAGCGCGTGTTTGTCGCGGAACTTGTCATGGCTTTTGACGCTGTCCTTGGAAATCCCGATCACGACCGCGTCGGCGGCCGCGAAGGCCGGGAGGTCCGCCGTGAATTCCTGTGCCTCCACCGTGCAACCGGATGTGTCATCGCGCGGATAGAAATAGAGAACGACGATCTTGCCCAGATAGTCGGACAGGGACACTTCGCCTTCCCCATCCCGGGGGAGGGTGAGGACCGGGGCCGGTTGGCCGATTTCGATGGTGTCGCTCATGGTACTCTCCAGATACGAATTGCCGCCAGAAAACAGGCTCGGGCCGGTGGTGGCAAGGGGGGAAGCGATTCGTCCCGGAACGGGACCGGGGCCCCGGCCCCCGGCCGGGGAGAGCGGGCGCGCGGCCGGATGGCCGCTCCGTTTGATTGAAGGAACCGTTCGGGCGTTGTCGGGCCGGGCCGGTTCTCCTATACCGCTTGTCCCGGACAAGGCAGGAAGCAGGATGCGGCTCGAGGATTTTGATTTCGATTTGCCGGAGGCCCTGATCGCCCTGCGGCCCGCCCGGCCGCGTCCCGCCTCGCGTCTTCTGGTCGCCACGCCGGAACGCATGACCGATTCGACCGTCGCGGCGCTCGGGGACTGGCTGAGGCCCGGGGATCTGCTGGTTCTGAACGACACACGTGTCATTCCCGCGCGCATCCGGGGGGTCCGGCGGCGGGCGGACGGGGTCGAGGCGCGGATCGAGGCGACCCTGATCGCGCATGCCGAGGGTGGGCTCTGGCGGGTTCTGGCCCGGCCGGGCAAGCGGCTCGCGGTGGGGGACCGGATCGATTTCGGCCCCCTCTGCGCCGAGGTGCGGGCCAAGGATGGATCGGAAATCCTGCTCGCCTTCGACCGGGAGGGTCCGGCGCTCGAAGCGGCGCTGGGCGCCGTGGGAGAGATTCCGCTGCCGCCTTATATCGCCTCGCGCCGCGCGGTCGATGCGCGCGACACCGAGGATTACCAGACGGTCTTTGCCACCCGACCCGGCGCGGTCGCGGCCCCCACCGCCGCCCTGCATGTCGACGAGGCCCTGCTCGGCGCCTTGTCCGCGCGCGGGGTCCGGCAGGCGCGGGTAACGCTTCATGTCGGGGCGGGCACCTTTCTGCCGGTGAAGGTCGAGGATATCGAGGCCCACCGGATGCATTCCGAATGGGGCGAGATCGGCGCGGAGGCGAGCGCCCTGGTGGCCGACACCCTTCGCGCGGGGGGCCGGGTGATTCCGGTCGGCACCACCGCGCTCCGTGTGCTCGAAACCGCGGCCACCGGCCCTGGCCAGATCGCGCCCTGGGTCGGAGAGACGGACATCTTCATCCGGCCCGGTTATGATTTCCGGGTGGTGAGTGGCCTCATGACCAATTTCCATCTGCCGAAATCGACTCTGATGATGCTGGTGTCCGCGCTGATGGGCGTGGAGCGGCTGCGGGCGATCTATGCCCATGCGATCACGCAACAGTATCGGTTCTTTTCCTACGGAGACTCATCGCTCCTGCTGCCGCGCGACTGAATCGGCGCTATGATGTCGCGGCTGAGCGGTTCGGCGTCCCGCGCGTCGGGCAGGCTTGGTGCCTGCGTTTTGGATGGTGACATGCTGTTCGTGTTGAAGAATTCCTGGGCGCTTCTCCTGGGGATGATGTTGCTGCTCCTCGGGAATGGCATGCAGGGGACATTGCTCGGGATCCGGGGGGCCATCGAAGGTTTCGACGCCTCGACCATGGCCTGGGTCATGAGCGCCTATTATCTCGGGTTCCTGTTCGGCACGCGCCGGGTGGCGGTGATGATCCGGCGGGTCGGCCATGTGCGGGTGTTCTCGGCGCTGGCCTCCTGGGTGGCGGCGGCGTTCATTCTTTATGCCGTCGATCCCAGTCCTCCGCTCTGGATCGCGATGCGGCTGGTCGTCGGCTTCTGTTTCGCCGGCCTTTATGTCGTGGCCGAGAGCTGGCTGAACGAGGCGGCGACGAACGAGACCCGCGGTCAGGCCCTGTCGCTCTATATGATCGCGCAGATGGTCGGGATCATTTCGGCGCAGGCGGTGGTCAATCTGGCCGATCCGGCGGGCTATACGCTCTTCATCGTCATGTCGGTGCTGGTCTCGGTTTCCTTCGCGCCGATCCTCCTGACCGTCAGCGCGGCGCCCGCCTATCAGACCACGCAGCCGATGACCCTTCGGCAATTGTTCCGGATCTCGCCCTTGGGCTGTGTCGGGACCTTCGTGCTCGGGGGGGTCTATGCCGCGATCTTCGGCATGGGCGCGGTCTTCGGCACGAGCAAGGGGCTCGATGTCTCGCAGATTTCCGTCTTCGTCGCCGCCATCTATATCGGCGGGCTGGTCTGCCAGTTTCCGATCGGCTGGGCCTCGGACCGGATGGACCGACGGATCCTGATCACGGGCCTGACCGCCTTGGGGGCGTTGATGACCCCGCTGGTGTTCTTCCTGCCTGGCAATCTTCCACTGCTCTATGCGACGGCCTTCCTGATCGGCGGGATCGCAAACCCGCTCTATTCGCTGCTCATCGCCTATACCAATGATTTCCTCAGGCATTCGGACATGGCGGCGGCCTCGGGCGGCCTGCTCTTCATCCACGGGACGGGCTCGATCATGGGTCCGTTCGTGATCGGTGCCCTGATGACGCGATTCGGGGCGGATGCCTATTTTCTCTATCTCTCGGCGCTCTTTGCCCTGATCGCCGGATATGCCGGTTTTCGCATGACCCGGCGCGCGGCGCCCCCGATCGCCCAGACCACCGCCTATGCGCCGGTGACACCCCAGACCTCCCCGGTGGCGCTGGAGGTGGCCCAGGGTGTTGCCATCGATCGCGCGCTCGACGCGGAGGCTGTGGCGCGCCCGTGATTTGACGAGATCGCAAGGTCCGGCGATCAACGGACCCAACAAACGGAGGAAGCAAATGAAAGAAGCCGCGGAAGACATCCTGAAATTCTGGCTCGAAGAGATCGGGCCGGAGGGATGGTATGAACCTTCGGAGGCGCTCGATGCCCGGATACGGTCCCGCTACGAAGCCTTGTGGAACAAGGCGCGGGCCGGGGAGCTTCGGACCTGGATCTGCGCGCCCCGAAGCGCTCTGGCGCTGATCATCCTGCTCGACCAGTTCCCGCGCAACATGTTCCGGGGCGAGGCGCGGGCCTTTGCCAGCGATCGCAAGGCCCTCGAGGTCGCCAAGAAGGCAGTTGCCCGCGGCTTCGATCTGCGGATCGACGGTCCCGCCCGGCAGTTCTTCTATCTGCCGCTCATGCATTCCGAGACGCTGGCCGACCAGGACAAATGCATGCGCCTGCTTCTGATGAACCTGCCGCTCGCGGAGCAGATCCTGCATTCGAAGGCGCATCGCGAGGTCATCCGCCGGTTCGGCCGGTTTCCGACACGCAACGAAGCGCTGGGACGGTCGACGACCCCCGCCGAGGGTGAATACCTGTCCCAGGGCGGCTATGGCGCGGTGATCGAAAAGGTTCTCGACCAGGTCGAGGGTTGAGCGCCGCGGGAGGACCTGGCAAAATCGATGCATCGTCGGGCCAGTCGGCCGGACATGCATCATCAATCATAATCATCAATCATAAAGAGAGTGTCGGAGAGGGAAAACTGGTTTCCCTTGTGCGGCCGATGCTCTAGTAGCGACTAAAGTATCATCTCCGGGGGAAATACCAATGGCCGGCAAGACCTACGACGTGGCGGTAATCGGGAGCGGTCCGGGCGGCTATGTCGCCGCGATCCGCGCCGCGCAACTGGGCAAATCGGTTGTCATCATCGAGCGGGAGAATCTTGGCGGCATCTGTCTGAACTGGGGCTGCATTCCCACCAAGGCGCTCCTGCGCACGTCGGAAATCTTCCATCTGATGCACCGGGCCAAGGAGTTCGGGCTCAGGGCCGAGAATGTCGGATATGATCTCGACGCCGTCGTGAAGCGCTCGCGCGGGGTTGCCAAGCAGCTCAATCAGGGCGTCGGCTTCCTGATGAAGAAGAACAAGATCACCGTCGTCATGGGCAATGCCAAGCTGGCGGGCCCCGGCAAGATCGCCGTCAAGACCGACAAGGGCGATGAAACCGTCGAAGCCAAGACCATCATCCTCGCCACCGGGGCGCGAGCCCGTGACCTGCCGGGGCTGGAGGCGGACGGTCAGCGCGTCTGGTCCTATCGCCATGCGCTGGTGCCGCCGCATATGCCGCAAAAGCTGCTGGTGATCGGCTCGGGCGCGATCGGGATCGAATTCGCGAGCTTCTACAATACGCTCGGCGCCAAGACGACGGTCGTCGAAGTGCTGGACCGGGTGCTGCCGGTCGAGGACGCGGAAATCTCCGCCTTCGCCCGCAAGCAGTTCCAGAAGCAGGGCATGACCATCCTCGAAAAATCCGTGGTCAAGCAGCTCGACCGTTCGGCCGACAAGGTCGTCGCCCATATCGAAACCGGCGGCAAGGTCGTGACCGAGGAATTCGACACGGTGATCTCGGCGGTGGGCATCGTCGGCAATGTCGAGAATCTCGGGCTTGAGGAAGCCGGCGTGAAAATCGACCGCACCCATGTCGTCGTCGATGAATACTGCCGCACCGGCGTGCCCAATCTCTATGCGATCGGGGATCTGGCCGGGGCACCGTGGCTCGCGCACAAGGCGATGCACGAAGGCGTCATGGTCGCGGAACTGATCGCGGGCCTGCATCCGCATCCGACCGCGCCGGAAGCCATCGCGGGCTGCACCTATTGCCAGCCGCAGGTTGCGAGCGTCGGCCTGACCGAGGCCAAGGCCAAGGAGCGCGGTTATGAGGTGAAGGTCGGGCATTTCCCCTTCATCGGCAATGGCAAGGCGATCGCGCTCGGCGAGCCCGAGGGGATGATCAAGACCGTCTTCGATGCCAAGACCGGCGAATTGCTGGGCGCGCATATGGTGGGCGCGGAAGTGACCGAGCTGATCCAAGGCTATGTGATCGGCCGCTCGCTGGAAACGACCGAGGCGGAACTGATGAACACCGTCTTCCCGCATCCTACCTTGAGCGAAATGATGCATGAGGCGGTGCTCGACGCCTATGGCAAGATGCTCCACATGTAGGAGCCTCTCCGGCCTCGACCGCCGCTTGGCGCGCGATGCCCCGGGCTTGACCCGGGGCCTCGAGTCCGACGTTCGGCGGCGTGGCTTGGGACTCGAGGTCCCGGGTCCAGCCCGGGACGGCCTTGGTCCCGCGGGGGCCGGGCGACGGATCCGGGGGGTAAGCCATGGGATTGTTTTTCAGGAACGACCTCTTCGATCAGTTCGGAAGCTGGCCGCTCGGCTATACCGCGACGGGGGGCATCGATGTCGGCGTGATCCAGGCCGTCGGCGCGGCGGTCGGGGACGGCGATGCCTCGGCCTATCACGCGGCCTGGGTGGCGATGGGCGACCGGATCGCCGGGGAGGCGGACGCGGCCCTCGCGGCGGGGCGTCCGACCGCCGGGGCGCTCTATCTCCAGGCCAGCGTCTGTTATGCGACCTCCTATCATCCGCTCTACGGGGCCCCGGTGGATCCTCGGCTGACGGCCACCTTCCGGCGGCAGATCGAGGTCTTCGACAAGGGATTGAGCCTGCGGCCCGTGCCGGTGGCGCCCCTGCGCATCCCCTATCAAGGCACGTCGATGCCCGGCTATCTGATCCGCGCCGAGGGGCGCGAGACCGAGACCCGGCCGCTGGTGATCCTGACCAACGGCTATGATGCGACCGTCACCGAGAATTATTTCGCCGTCGCGGTGGCGGTGGCGCGGCGCGGCTATCACTGCCTGGTCTTCGATGGTCCGGGACAGGGCGAAATGCTGATCGAGCAGGGCATCCCGATCCGCCCCGATTGGGAGGTGGTGATCCGGGCGGTCGTCGATTTCGCCCTGACGCAGCCGGGGGTCGATGCGGATCGTGTTGCGCTCAGCGGCTGGAGCCTCGGCGGCTATCTCGCCCTGCGCGGCGCGGCCGGAGAGCCGAGGCTCGCCGCCTGTATCGCGGATCCGGGCTTGCGCGCAGCGATGTCGCCGGAGATGCTCTCGGGCCTCACGGGCAAACTCGTGGACGCGGCCAGTGCCGGGTCCTTTGCCGAATCAGCGCTCGAAGCCCTGTTGAAGGCCAAGCCGGAGATGCGCTGGGCGCTGCTCCAGCGGGGGCTCTGGGTGCATGGCGTGGACTCGCTCGGCTCCTATGCCGAGGCGGCGATGCAGTTCACTCTCGAAGGCAGGGTCGGGGATATCCGCTGTCCGGTCCTTCTGACCCTGGCCGAGGAAGACCGTTTGTCCCAGGGCGCACCGGCGCTCTACGAGGAGTTGACCTGTCCGAAGACGCTGCTCCGTTTCACCGCCGCCGAAGGGGCGGGCGATCATTGCGAGATGCGCAACCGGACGCTGGCCATGGGGCGGATGCTCGACTGGCTTGACGATACCCTGGGCGCCTGAGCCCCGTCGCGGCGGCGATGTTTCGATGGGCCAAGGCGAGTTCACCGGTTTCCCGTCCTTGACGATCGTGCCATCCCGAGGCGCCGGTGTTTACTCCACTTCCGCCGCCGGGCCATCGGGGTCGAAGTCGCGGATCCAGGCGGCGAGTTCCGGTTCCTTGATCTTGCGCGCGGCCTTGGCCTGAGAGAACCATTTCACCCGGCGCTGCCCGGTCTCAGGGTATTTGCGCAGCATCTCGTGGACTTCGAGCGGATAGAGCCGAACCATGCACGGCAGGATCGCGCCGGAGCGCATCCGTTTGAGATAGGTGTAATAGCCGATGCTCTCCTCGGAGATCGCGCCGCGCAGTCCGGCTTCCTCATAGGCCTCGCGGGCGGCGGCCTGGGCTTCGGAGCGGTTGCGCATCGGCCAGCCCTTTGGGACGATCCAGCGGGCGGTCTCGCGGCTGGTGATCAACAGGATGCGCAGCCCCTTCGGCGAGCGGCGATAGCAGAGGGCCGCCACCTGAAGGGTGGGCGGATTGGCCTTGGACGGCAGCGCGGAATGTCGGTGCTTCGGTGTCTTGGCGGATTTGGGCATGGCGAGGCCAGACTTCGGACAAGAGGTAACATAGAAGGCCGCTCTAGCGTTTCCCGTAGTAAAGTCCAACGACATGTTCGGCCTGTGCGAAAAACAGCCAGCGCAGGATGAGCACTCCGGCGACATGGGTGAGGCTGGCGGCGATATGCGCGGCCGGACCCGCGGGGAGCAGGATCAGGCCGAGCGGAACCACGGTGGCGAGCAGGAGGCCGATCGCCCTGAGCTTGCCGGCATGGGAGCGTCCGACGACATGGACCATCTCGCGCAGGAGGTAATTGGTTCCGCTGTGTGGGGGTGCGAAGAGCCGCGGGCGGCCGAGGGCGCCGAGCCCGGTCGCGGTGGCCAGGGTTGATCCGGCCCGCTGGAACCTTTGGTCGCCGCGCACCCAGTCGAGGATCTGTGCCAGACCGAGGGTCAGGAGCAGTCCGCCCGCCGGGGCCGCCCCGGTGAAGAGCGCGCCCCCCGTAAGGGCGCAGAGCAGGAAGAGGAGCGGGGTGAGCGGACTGCGCCAGCGCGGCACGCTCCGCATCTGGGCATAGATCATCGCAGTGCAGACCACGGTGGCCAGCGCCAGGACGCCCGTCCCGAGGCCGAGCCAGAGCAGGCGGACGCCCCCGAGCCAGAGCCCGGCATAGAGGGCGAAGAGGCAGAGCGTCGCCATCGCGAGGATCGCCTCCCGGCTGAGCCAGGAGGAGCGCCACTGTGAAAAGGCCTTGAGAAACCGTGTGGGCTGGCCGAGATGCGCGAGACTGGCGAGCAACCCCACCCCCGCGAGGCCGAGTGCCAAGGCGGCGAGCCGGGGATCGGCTGCGAGGCCGGTCCCGAGCCAGGCCATCAGACCGAAGCCGAGGCCAGTCAGCGTGGTGAAGAGGATGATCGAGCTGGCGGGATGCATTCAGAGCCGCGCCAGCGTCCGGTCGAGCCAGCCGAGGAATCCGCCCGCCGGCAGCGGGTCGAGCAGGGGGGCCAGCAGGTCGATCCTGTCGCGCGGGGGCAGGTATTTGTTCACCGGCGCCGTCCCCTGTTCCGGCATCAGGTCAAAGCCGCCGCGCGTCGCGACCAGTTGCGAGACCGCGCTCTCCGGATCCGACAGGTCGCCGAAATGCCGCGCTCCGGTCGGACAGGCGCGCACACAGGCGGGCAGGCGGTCGATCTCGGGGAGGGTGTCATTGTATATCCGGTCCACGCAGAGAGTGCATTTCTTCATCACCCCCGCGGCCCTGTCCAGTTCCCGCGCGCCATAGGGACAGGCCCAGGCGCAGAGGCCACAGCCGATGCAATCCGCCTCGTTCACCAGGACGATCCCGTCCTCGGTCCGCTTGTAGCTCGCTCCCGTCGGACAGACGGTGACACAGGGCGCATCGGCGCAATGGAGACAGGACTTCGGGAAATGCACGAGGCGGGGCGGACCGTCCTCCGGCACCACCTCGAAGGCATGGACCCGGTTCAGGAACGTCCCCTCCGGCGCCGCGCCATAGGCGTCGATATCCGAGAGCGGCGCACCGTAATGGCCGGTGTTCCATTCCTTGCAGGAGGTGACGCAGGCATGGCACCCGACACAGGTATCGAGATCGATGACCAGACCGAGCGCCCGCTCGGTCGTCTCTGGCAGGCTGGTCACATCCTGCCTCCGGTCGGTCGGGTCATGGGGATCGCACTCATGCCTTTGCCTGCCAAGTCGTCGAAGCGCCGATGTCCTTAGATCGCGCCAGGACGGCGGGTGCAAGGGTCAGAGGCTCCCGGCCCCCATCCGCGAACGCCAGTGTCCGGCCCGGGCCCTGAGATCCGCCTCCTGAAAGAACGCCGGTTTCTCCGGATCGACACGTTCGAGGATTTCGAACCGAAAGGCTTCGGCGCCATGCGCCGTCCAAGCGGCCTGAAGCCCGCGGTTCGAATGGGTGCCCTGGCGCAGGCTGAACCAGATCCGGTTCCGGATGGTGTCAAGATCGGCCCAGTGACCAATCCAGACCTCCCCCGTGGGCAGGCAGCGCACCAGATAGACGCCGCCCACCGGCTTGCGCTCCTTGTAGGCCGCGATGGCCGCCTTCTTGTCATCCTGTCGCATGAGCTCTCCTCCCGGACTTGGGAATATTATACGGGTGATATTGACGCAATAATTTTGTCCGGGTAAAAATATGGACAGCAAAAGGTATTTCCCATGTCCGATCCGCTCTCCCGCCCCTCGGCCGCGTTTCAAGGGAACCGACTGCTCCGTGCCGGACCGCTGGCGGATGTCGCCCGCGCGGTGAAGGCCGCGAGCGAGGCGGGGGCGGAGGCGATCCTGGTGTTCGAGGATGCCACGGGGCGGGTGATCGATCTCGACCTGCGCGGCACGGCGGAGGAGGTGGTCGCGCGCCTCGCGCCGGAGCGGGGCCGGGGGCGACCGAAACTCGGGGTGACCGCGCGGGAAGTGACCTTGCTGCCCCGCCATTGGGACTGGCTGGCCGCGCAACCGGGCGGGGCATCGGCGGCCCTGCGGCGTCTGATCGACGAGGCCCGCCGCCGCGAGGGCGAGGCCACCGGCCAGCGCACCGCCCGCGACGCCGCCTATCGCTTCATGTCCGCGATGGCGGGCGACCTGCCGGGGTTCGAGGAAGCGGCGCGCGCGCTTTATGCCGATGATCCCGCCGGGATGGCGGCGCGGATGGAGAGCTGGCCCGCGGACGTGCGGGACTATGCGACGCGGCTGGCTCAGAGCACAAAATCGGCGGTGTAGGCCGAGGCGAGAGCGGCGTTCTTCGGACAGTGCCGTTGAAAGATACGTCCGGAGGGCTTCTCGATCCCTCCGATCAAGTCATCACCCGTTCACCGGGACCATTCCGCCCCATAGGCGACGTCCTTTGGTCCCTGTCCCACCGGGGAGACCTGCCCGGCAAACACCGGTTCGGATCGTTTCATCGGCGGGGCCTTCTCGATCCGGACGCGGAGGTCGTACCAGGCCGCCTGACCCGTCACCGGGTCGGAGTTGGACCAGCGCATTCCATCCCCCCGGGGGGGCAGAAGCTCCGAAATCAGGTGGTTGAGCAGAAACCCCCGCGTCGCCTCCGGCGCGTCGGGGGCCAGCGCCCAGGCGCCGGGGCGTTTGCCGATCGCGTTCCAGGTCCAGACCGTATGCGGGTTCAAGGCCTCCATCAACGCCACCGGCACCGTGATCCGACCGTGCGACGAGATCAGATGCGCCCAGTCACCCTCCTTGAAATCATGCTCCTTCCAGACCGCCAAAGGCACATAAAGCGGGTTCACCCCATGGATCTGGCGCAGCCAGGCGTTCTGGGAACCCCAGGAATGATACATCGCCATCGGGCGCTGGGTGAGGGCGCGCAGCGGATAGTCCCGTCCCTCGGGCTCGGAGAAGGGCGGATACCAGACGGGCAGGGGAGACATGGCCTCGATCAGGCGCGCCCGGAGCGCATCGGGCGGCTGGACCGGGCCGTTGCCGCGCGCCGCCGCCTGAAACTTCGCGAGCGGTTCGACATAGATCTGGAAGAGATAGGGTTGCGGGCTGTCCTGAAGGCCGGTCGCCACCGCCCAATCCTGATAGGCGGCGTTGAAGGGTTTGAAATAGGCGGCCTCGGCCGGGACATGCGCCTGCCAGAAGCCGCCGTTCTCGATATAGCGCGCGATCTGGTCCGGGTTCGGTGCCCCCCGGCCCTGCGCCGTCCCGTCGCCGCGCCACCCGGCGAGCGGCCCGATACCGGGGCGGCGTTGGTGATGGACCATGTAATCGGCGTAATCGCGATAGATCGGTGTACCCTCGGCGTCCACCATTCCGGGCAGGCGCAACCGCGCCCCGAGATCGAGCAGCGCCGATTGAAACCCGCGCACCCCCGCGTGCCCCGGCCGGTCCGGCTCCACCACCGGCCAGCGGATCGCATCCCCGGCGGCGTCCGGCTCCGAAATCGGCCGGTCAAGCAGCGATATGCAATCGTGCCGCTCCAGATAGGTGGTGTCGGGCAGAACGAGATCGGCATAGGCGACCATTTCCGACGAATAGGCATCGGCGCAGATGATCTTCGGGATCTTGTAGGCGCCCTCCGCGTCGGTGGCGGTCAGCATGTCCATCACCTGGGCGGTGTTCATCGAGGAATTCCAGGCCATGTTGGCCATATAGAGAAACAGCACCTCGATCGGATAGGGATCGCCCGCCACGGCATTGGCGATCACCATATGCATCATGCCATGGGCGGCGAGGGGCGCTTCCCAGGTAAAGGCCTTGTCGATGCGTTTCGCCTGTCCCGTCTCGTCGATCGCCAGATCCTCGGGTCCGCGCGGATAGCCGAGAGGGGGACCGTCGAGCGGATAGCCCGGTGTCACCTTGTGATGCGGCCGGGGATGGGCCGAGACGGGTTTCGGATAGGGCGGCTTGAAGCGGAAACCGCCGGGGCATTCGACGGCGCCGAGGATCAGTTGCAGCAGATGCAGGGCGCGGCAGGTCTGGAAGCCGTTGGAATGCGCCGAAATCCCCCGCATGGCATGAAACGAGACGGGCCGTCCCACCATGGTTTCATGCCGGACCCCGCGCATGTCGGTCCAGGGACGGTCGAGCGTCACGGTCTGGTTGAAGGCCACATCGGCGAGTTCCGCCGCGATCCGGCGAATGGTCGCCGCCGGGATGCCACAGGCGTCGGCCACCGCCTCGGGCGCATAGGCGGGATCGAGGCAGGAGTCCGCCATCAGTTGAAAGACCGGCTTGGCATGGGTTGGGCCGATGTTCACCGCGCCATGCAGCGCGGGCCGTGCATCGGGCGCATCGAAGGGGAGGGCGCGATGGCGGTCGCGGTCCCAGATCAGTTCGCGCCCCTCCGCGTCGCGCAGGAACAGGCCGAAGCCGGGCGATCGGGGATCCTGGTCGACCAGATGCGCGGCGTTGGTATAGCGCAGCAGGTAGTCGAGATCGATCCGCCCCGCCGCCATCAGCGCGTGGATCAGCGACAGGATGAAGAGCCCGTCGGTGCCCGGGGTGATCCCGATCCATTCGTCGGCGATGGCGCCATAGCCGGTGCGCACCGGATTGACGGCGACGATCCGCGCGCCCTTTGCCTTCAGTTTGCCCAGGCCGATCTTCAGCGGATTGCTGTCATGGTCCTCCGCCACGCCAAACAGCATGAAATAGCGGGTATGCGCCCAGTCCGGCGCGCCGAATTCCCAGAAGGCGCCGCCCAGCGTGTAGATCCCCGCCGCCGCCATGTTGACCGAACAGAACCCGCCATGCGCCGCGTAATTCGGCGTGCCGAACTGTTGCGCCCACCAGCCGGTGAAGGACTGGCTCTGGTCGCGCCCGGTGAAGAAGGCGAGTCTGGAGGGCGCCGTCGCCCGCACCGGTTCGAGCCAGCTTGTCGCGAGGTCGAGCGCCTCGTCCCAGGTGATTTCCTCGAACTGGCCGGAGCCGCGGGGGCCGGACCGCCGCAACGGGCCGCGCAGCCGCGCCGGGGAGGCATGTTGCATGATCCCCGCCGAGCCCTTGGCGCAGAGCACCCCCCGGTTCACCGGATGGGCGCGATTGCCCTCGATATAGCGGACCCGGCCCTCGCTGAGATGCACATCGATCCCGCAGCGGCAGGCGCACATGTAGCAGGTCGTCTTGCGGATCTCGTCCGAGACGGGCGGGGAGAGGTCGAGGGGGGGCTTGCCGGACATGCGCGGGACTCAGTCGAGCCACACCACGGGTTCCTCGATCCCCGGCACCGGGATCGCCGCCTCGAACACCGCCCCCGCGAGAGGTTGTTCCGCCCGCGCCGCCTCATCCAACCCCTCCCAGGCCGAAGTGACATAGAGCCGGTCGAGATCGGGACCGAAGGCCGGACAGGAGGGCTGGCGTACCGGCAGCGGGATCGAGACATCGGGCGTCCCGTCGGGCAGGATGCGCAGCACCCGCCCCGCCCCCCAGTTCGCGCACCAGAGCGCCCCGGCGGAATCCACCACCGCGCCATCGGGACCGCCCTCCCCGCCGAAATCATAAAACGGCTCCGGCTCCGACACAGGCCAGCCATGTTCGTTCAATTCCCACCGGTTGATCCGGCCCTCGATCGTATCGGAGAAATAGCCATAACGGCCATCGGGAGAGAAACAGATCGAATTCGGAATGGTGATCCCCGTGCGCACCGTGCGCACCGCCCCGCGATAGAACCGATGGATCGCCCCCGCGCCCGGCTCCGCCTTCTTGCCCATCGTGCCGATCCAGAACCCGCCCTGCCGGTCGGCGCGGCCATCGTTCGACCGGGTCGCGGGAGTGTCCGCCTCCAGATCCGCCAGCCGGTCCCGCGCCCCGCTCGCCGGATCGAACCGCCAGAGCCCGGTCTCCGAGGCGATCAGCAAACCGCCCTCGCGCAATTTCGCCGCCGCCGAGACACGCTCATTGAAAGCCCAGGCCTCCGTCCTGCCGGCGAGATCGCGGGCATGGAGCCGGTTGTCCAGGATGTCGAACCAGAACAGCCGCCCCTCCGCCCAGAGCGGCCCTTCGCCGAGTTCACACAAGGTGGGATCAAACAGCGAAGCCTGCATCGTCTTTCTCCGGATCTCGGGTCTTTGCCCTTAATGTGGACCGGACGCGCGGTCGGTGCAATCGTCCCGGAGGGAGGACAAGGCCCGCCCCTTGGCGGCGTGCCTGCGAAATGGTATCGGTCCGGGATCATATCGGAGACACTCTTGCAAACCCCCGAAGCTCTGGCGTGGCTGGACGGCCGCCCTGATATCACCAGCCTGCGCGCCGCCGTCTGCGACCTGAACGGCATCCTGCGCGGCAAACGTGTGCCCGTCGCCCAGGCCCACAAGGTTCTCGAAGGCGCGATGCGGATGCCCTATTCCATCGCCGGCCTCGATATCTGGGGCGAGGATGTGGCGGGCAACCCGCTCGTCTACAAATACGGCGATGTCGATGGCAAATGCCTGCCGACGGGCCGCGGCTTCCTGCCGATGAACTGGCTCGGCTCGCCGACCGCGCTGATGCCGCTCTGGATGATGGCCGAGGATGGCAAGCCCTTCATGGGCGATCCCCGCTGCGCGCTCGCCGCGATCTGCGACCGGTTCAAGGCGCTGGGCCTGACGCCGGTCGTCGCCACCGAGCTTGAATTCTATCTCGTGGACACCACCGGCGACGTGCCGATGCCGCCGAAATCCCCGGTCACCCATAAAATCCTCGACGGGGACGGGGCGCTCTGCATCGACGACCTCGACCATTTCGAGGCCTTCTTCACCGATGTCTATGCCGCCTGCGATGCCCATGGCATCCCGGTGGACAGTGCGATTTCCGAAAATGGCGGTGGCCAGTTCGAGATCAACCTCCTGCATGTGCCCGACCCGCTCAAGGCCGCCGACGACGCGCTCTATTTCAAGCGGTTCGTCAAGGGGATCGCCCGGAAATACGAACTGGCGGCCAGTTTCATGGCCAAACCCTTCCTCGACCGGGCGGGCAACGGCTTCCACGTCCATTTCTCGCTCCTCGACCGCGACGGCAGGAACGTCTTTGACAATGGCACGCCCGAGGGCTCGGAGATGATGCATTACGCGGTGGGGGGCTTGCTCAAGATGATGCGCGCCTCCTCGCTCGTCTTTGCGCCGCATCTCAATTCCTACCGGCGCCTGCAACCGAACGCGCACAATCCGTCCGAAGTCTGCTGGGGCTATGAAACCCGCTCGGCGGCGGTGCGCATTCCGGGCGGCTCGAACGCGGCGCGCCGGATCGAGCATCGGGTGGCGGGGGCGGATGCCAACCCCTATCTGGTGCTGGCGGCGATCCTCGGCGCGGCTCTGGAGGGGATCGAATATCGCGTGGCCCCGCCCGACCCCCTGGTGACAACGGATGATGCGACGGCGGGGGCGACCCTGCCGATCGACTGGAAGCACGCGATCGAAGCCTTCGAGCGTTCCCAGAGCATGGGCCGCATCTTCGCCCCGATCCTGCGCGAAACCTTCGTCGGCATGAAGAAACAGGAACTTCAGGTCTTCTCGAAACAGATCAGCGCTTTCGAACACGAGACCTATCTGGAGACGGTCTGATTGCCCGTCTTCGGAGGGGTGCACCCCTGCGCGTCACGGACGGCGCGTCACGGATGGTGGGCCAAGGCCCACCCTACAATTTGCTCAACAGACAACGGGTTGGCAGGGACCGTGACCTCCTCTGCAAGGTCAATCAGGACTGACCGCCCTTGCGTCCCGCCTCGGCGGCGCGCTCGGGATCGTTCTTAAAGTTTCCGCCAGATTCCTGGCCGCCCTTGCGCCCCGCCTCGGAGGCGCGCTCGGGATCGTTCTTGAAGTTTCCGCCAGATTCCTGGCCACCTTTGCGTCCCGCCTCGGCGGCGCGCTCAGGGTCGTTCTTGAAGTTGCCGCCGGACGCCTTCCCGCCTTCGCTCGCGATTTCGCGTTGGCGATCCTCGTCCATCGAGGCGAACCCGCGGCCGGAGCCTGAGTCCTCCTCTTGACCGCGTTGTTTCTCAGCCATGATATGCTCCTGATGCTGATAACAGGAAGCTCTTGCTTCCACGGTTCTAACAAACGCCGTAGTGTTGAGTTCCGGTTTTTTGTCTACTTGGCCAGTTCTTTGAACTATTCGAAAAGGGGCACTGACGCGCGGCGCCGAATGAATTCAGTCGGCGCTGCGGACAGGGGGCGAAGAACGATCAAAAGAACCAATCCCGGACCGGCTGCTATCCGCGCCGCCTCCGCCCATCCGGCACCGGAACACCCGGCGTTCCGGGGATGAGGTCGCGCCGGAGGTTCGCATCATCGGAAACGGCGGCTCTCGGTCGGGTAGGGTGGGCCAAGGCCCACCCTACGGTTCGCTGGGCGGGTAGGTCGCAGGCGACGACCTTGGCGAGCGCATCGGGCAGTGATAGTCATTCGCGCGTGATCGATTGCGCGGTGGGGGTCCGAGATGATTATGACAAGGCGTCAACCGGGCCGGTGGGATTTGCGATGAGCGCGCCCTATCCCGACAGCTATTACGCCGCCTCCGCCCATCCGGCACCGGAGCGCCCGGCCCTGCGCGGTGAGATCGCGCCGGAGATCTGTATCGTCGGCGGCGGCTATACCGGGCTTTCGGCGGCGATCGACCTTGCCGAGAAAGGCCACCAGGTCACGCTGCTGGAGGCCAACAGGATCGGATGGGGCGCGTCGGGGCGCAATGGCGGGCAGATCGTCAATGGCCTGAACGCGAGCCTTGAGACCATCACCCGCCGCTACAACAAGGCCACCGCCGATTTTGTCGGCACCGTGGTCCAGGAGGGCGGTCGGATCATCCGCGAGCGGGTGGCGAAATACGGCATCGAATGCGACCTGCGCGACGGCAATATCTTCACCGCCTTCACCGCCAAGCAGATGGCGGAGCTGGAGGGCAAGCAGAAGCTCTGGCGCACCCACGGCCATGACAATTTCGAGATGCTCGACCGGGCGGCGGTGCGGACCCATATCGGGACGGACGCCTATCTCGGCGGGATGCTCGACCGGACCGGCGGGCATATGCATCCGCTCAATCTCGCCCTGGGTCAGGCGGCGGCGTTTGAACGTCTGGGCGGCGTGATCCATGAATCAACCCCCGTCACCGCCATCGAGGATATCTCCGGCCAGCCGGTCCTGCGCACCGCCCAGGGGATCGTCCGGCCCCGGATCCTGATCCTCGGCGGCAATGCCTATCTGGGAGGCGTGGTGCCGGAGCTCGATACGCGGATCATGCCCTTCTCGACGCAGATGATCGCGACCGAGCCTCTGGGGGAGCGGGGGGCGGAGCTTTTGCCCACCGGAATGTGTGTCGAGGATTTGCGTTATATTCTCGACTATTACCGGCTGTCCGCGGATGGACGGCTGTTGTTTGGCGGCGGCACGGTCTATGGCGGCACCGATCCGGCCGACATCCGGGCCAAGATCGTGCCCAACCTGGAGAAGATCTTCCCCTTCCTTCGGGGCACGCGCATCGATTTCGCCTGGTCGGGTAATTGCGCGATCTCCTTCAGCCGCGTGCCCCAGATGGGTCGCCTCGGGACAAACACCTATTTCGCCTGCGGATATTCCGGGCATGGCGTCGTCGGCAGTCACCTTTTCGGGCGCATCCTCGCACAGGCGGTTGACGGCGACCGCTCCCGATTCGATGTTTTCGAGCGTGTGCCGTGGATTCCCTTTCCCGGTGGCCGGAGGTTTCGTGTGCCCTACTCCATGATCGGCTCCTGGTGGTATGGACTGCGGGACCGGCTCGGCGTCTGACTTGCAAACCCAGAGGACAACCCGATGAAGATACACCTGACCCTCGCCGCGATGTTGAGCCTGCTGGCGGTGCCCGCCTTCGCCCAGGACAAGGTTGTCCATGTCTATAACTGGTCGGACTATATCGCCGAGGACACGGTGAAGAAGTTCGAAGCGGCGACCGGTATCAAGGTCGTCTATGATGTCTATGATTCCAACGAAACGCTGGAGGCCAAGCTCCTGGCCGGCAATTCCGGCTATGACGTGGTGGTGCCGACCTCGCAGTTCCTGCGCCGCCAGATCGCGGCGGGCATCTATCAGCCGCTGAAAAAGGATCTGCTGCCCAATCTCAAGAACATGGATCCGGGCCTGATGGAAAAGGCCGCCGCCTATGATCCGGGCAACGAGCATTCCGTGATCTATATGGAGCTGACCACCGGCATCGGCTATAATGTCGACAAGATCAAGGAACGGCTGGGCGACGATGCCCCGACCAACAGCTGGGCCCTGCTGTTCGATCCGAAATATGCCGAGAAGCTCAAGGACTGCGGCATCGCGATGCTGGATTCGCCCACCGACGTCCTGCCGAGCGCGCTGGCCTATCTCGGCCTCGATCCCACCACCACCAACACGGACGATCTCACCAAGGCCGCCGACCTGATCGCGACGGTCCGGCCCTCCATCCGCTACTTCCATTCCTCGCAGTACATTTCCGACCTCGCGAACGGCGAGATCTGCGCGGTGCTCGGCTATTCGGGTGACATCTTCATCGCCAAATCCCGGGCCGAGGAAAACAAGAACGGCGTCAATATCGCCTATTCGATCCCCAAGGAAGGCGCGCTGCTCTCGTTCGACATGATGGCCGTGCCGGCCGACGCGCCCAATCCCGACGCGGCGATGGCCTGGATCAATTTCATCATGGAACCGCAGATCACGGCGGACATCACCAACTACGTCTATTACGCCAATGCGAACAAGGCATCCTGGCCCCTGGTCGATCCGGCGATCATGTCGGACCCCTCGATCTTTCCGCCGGCGGATGTCCAGGCCAAGCTCTTCCCGAGCGTGACCTATGAGCCCCGGACCGACCGGGTGATCACCCGGCTCTGGACCAAGGTCCGCACCGGGCAATAATCCATCCTGGCGGGGGGAGAACCCATGGCCAATCCTGAAATCACGTTCTGGCCCCACTCCACCCGCCTCTCCGTCGCCAGCTTCCGGATCCGCTGCGCCCAGGTTCGCGCGGGTCTGCGCGACCTCGGCATCGAGACCAGCCTGCGCGACGAACGGGCGGCGGACTTCGCCCGGCCGCCGGATGTCCTGATCCTCTCCAAACGCACGGACTCCGTGTCGCTCCAGACCGCGATCCGGCTCAGGCGGGAACGGGGGACGCGGCTGATCCTCGATCTCTGCGACAATGTCTATTACGGCTACGCCGCGGCCGTTCCCGTCGACCGCCTCCGCTTCGATGCCCTGACCGAGGCCTTGAACCAGCTCGACCTGATCGTGACGCCCTCGGACTATCTGCGCGACGCCGTCTCCGCCCATGTCCGGAGCGACATGCCCTTCGCCACCATCCCCGACGCGGTCGAATCCCCGCCCGCGACCAACCTGCTCACCCGCCTGCGCCATCTTCCCGCCTTTGCCCGGATGGAACGCCTGCGCCACCGGGTCGAGGGCGCAAGGATCGCCGAGGGCCGCCGCCTGATCTGGTTCGGCATCGGCGGCACCCGCAAGGCACGCAACGGGCTCTATGATCTCGCCAGCTTCTGCGATGCCCTGGAACGCCACGACCGGGCCCGGCCAATCTCGCTCACCATCCTGTCGGACAGCCGCCGGAAATATCGCGAAGTCCTCGCCAACCGCCGGTTCCGAACCTGGTACACGCCCTGGAACTACTGGACCTTCGACAAGGCGTTCGCCTTCCATGACATCGCCATCCTGCCGGTCCGGCGCAATGACTACAACTGGGCCAAGAGCGCCAATCGCCTGACCACCGCCTTCGCCAATCGCGTCGCGGTCTGTGCCACCGCGGTCCCGAGCTACGAACCCTTCCGCCGCGCCGCCGTTCTCGACGACTGGGACGAGGGCCTCGCCCATCTCATGGACTCCGCCGCCGATCGCGCGCACCGGATCGAAATCGGGCGCTCTCTCATCGAGCAGGACTACACCTGCGCCGCCGTTTCGCGCCGCTGGGCGGAGGCGCTGTCGTCGCTGGCGGACCTTCGCCCGAACCACCAGGACAGCGGTCGATTCGTCGCGCCACAGAGGACTGGACAGGTGCGCGAACCGGGCCTTAAGGTTTGAGCAAGCGGGGGAGACCCGAACGCTCCGCCGTCAACCCGTCCTCGCGGAGAGTTCATGAACGAGACTGTGACCGCCGTCGCGGCGAAGCCCTGGATCACGGGCGCGGAACGTCCCTTCGTTCGCATCATGAAGATTACCAAACGGTTCGGCGACTTCACCGCCGTCGACGATGTCAGCCTCGATATCTACAAGGGCGAACTGTTCTGCCTGCTGGGCGGATCGGGCTGCGGCAAATCGACCTTGCTGCGGATGCTCGCCGGTTTCGAAACCCCGACCGAGGGCAAGATCGAGATCGACGGTCAGGACATGACGGGCATCGCGCCCTATGACCGGCCCACCAACATGATGTTCCAGTCCTATGCGCTGTTTCCGCATATGACGGTGGAAAAGAACGTCGCCTATGGCCTGCTGCGCGACGGGATGCCCAAGGCGGAGGCCCGCGACAAGGTGGCGGAGATGCTGAAGCTGGTTCAGCTCTCGCAATTCGCCGGGCGCAAGCCGCATCAGCTCTCGGGTGGTCAGCGTCAGCGCGTGGCCCTCGCCCGGGCGCTGGTGAAACGCCCCAAACTCCTCCTGCTCGACGAACCGCTCGGCGCGCTCGACAAGAAGCTCCGCGAGGAGACCCAGTTCGAACTCATCAAGATCCAGGAAAGCCTCGGCGTCACCTTCATCGTCGTCACCCACGATCAGGAAGAGGCGATGACCCTCTCGACCCGCATCGGGGTGATGAACGCGGGCGTGATCGTGCAGGTCGGCGAGCCGCCGGAAATCTACGAACATCCCAATTCCCGGTTCGTCGCGGATTTCATCGGCTCGGTGAACATGTTCGAAGGCCGCGTGACCGAGGACGAGCCGGACTATATCCGGCTCGGCAATGCCGATATCGGTTCGATCTATGTCGGTCATGGGGTCTCCTGCACCATCGACCAGAAACTCTGGCTCGCGATCCGGCCCGAAAAGATCCTCGTGACCCGGGACCGTCCCACCGATTGCCAGAATGCCTTTCAGGCGGTGGTGGACGAGATCGCCTATATGGGCAATCTCTCGGTCTATCGGCTGCAATTGCCCAATGGCCGGCTCATCCGCGCCTCCCGCGCCAATCTCTCGCGCTATGACGATGTGGCGATCACCTATGGTGAAAAGGTCTGGTTCTCCTGGGGCGACACCGCCGGCGTGGTCCTGACCCAATGAGCACCGCGATCGAACGTTTCGCGCCCCTGCGCTGGACCGCCGCCGGGCTCCGCCGGATCGGGATCGACGGGCGGGCGCTGGTCATCGCGATCCCGCTGGTCTGGCTGCTGATCTTCTTCCTGATCCCGTTCCTGGTGGTCGCCAAGATCAGCCTCAGCGAATCCGCGATCGCCATGCCGCCGTTCCTGCCGCTCGTGGAATGGGACGGGGCGCGGGCGATCATCTCGCTCAACTTCGACAATTTCGCCTATCTCTTCGACGACCCGCTCTATGTGACGGCCTATCTCTTCTCGCTCAAGGCCGCCTTCATCTCGGCGGTCCTGACGCTGTTCGTCGGCTATCCGATGGCCTATTTCATCGCCCGCGCGCCCGAGAGCCGCCGGCCGATCTATCTGATGCTGGTGATCCTGCCGTTCTGGACCTCGTTCCTGTTGCGCGTCTACGCCTGGCAGGGGTTCTTGCGCTCGAACGGGGTCATCAACAATTTCCTGCTCTGGACCGGGATCATCGATCAGCCGCTGGTAATGCTCCAGACCAATTTCGCGGTCTATCTCGGCATCGTCTATACCTACCTGCCCTTCATGATCCTGCCGCTCTATGCCAATCTGGTAAAGCTCGACGAGGCGCTGCTGGAGGCCTCCGCCGATCTTGGCGCCCGGCCCGTCTCCACCTTCCTGAATGTGACGCTGCCGCTCTCGATGTCGGGGATCGTCGCGGGCTTCATGCTGGTCTTTGTGCCGGCGATCGGGGAATTTGTGATCCCGGAACTTTTGGGCGGTCCGGATACGCTGATGATCGGGCGGGTGCTCTGGAACGAATTCTTCTCGAACCGCGACTGGCCGGTCGCCTCCGCCGTGGCGGTTGCGATGCTCCTCGCGGTGGTGGTGCCGATCATGTTCCTGCGCCTGTCGCAGCAGAAGGGCGAGGAGGAGAGCTGAGATGAAAAAGGGCATCCTTCTGCCGATCTACGTGATCCTCGGCTTTGCCTTCCTCTATGCGCCGATCGTGTCGCTGATCGTCTTCAGCTTCAACGAGAGCAAGCTCGTCACCGTCTGGGGCGGCTTTTCCACCAAATGGTATGGCGAGCTGTTCCGCGATCCACAGATCCTCTCCTCCGCCTGGATCAGCCTTCAGGTGGCGGTGGTGACGGCGACGCTGGCCATGTGCCTCGGCACGCTCGCGGCCTTCGTCCTGATGCGCTTTGGCCGGTTCCGGGGGCGGGCGCTGCTCACCGGCATGTCGACCGCGCCCCTGGTGATGCCGGACGTGATCACCGGCCTGTCGCTGCTCCTGCTCTTTGTCTCGATGCAGCAACTGATCGGCTGGCCCGCCGGACGGGGCATGACCACGATCATCATCGCCCATGTGACCTTCTGCATGGCCTATGTCACCGTGGTCGTGCAGTCCCGCCTCGCCAGTCTCGATGAATCGCTCGAAGAGGCCGCGATGGATCTCGGCGCGCGTCCTGTCCGGGTGTTCTTCGACGTGACGATCCCGGTCATTGCGCCCTCGCTGATCGCGGGCTGGCTGCTGGCGTTCACCCTCTCGCTCGACGATCTGGTGGTGGCGAGCTTCGTGACCGGGCCCGGCGCCTCGACCTTGCCGATGGTGATCTTTTCCAAGGTCCGCCTCGGGGTGACGCCCTCCATCAATGCTTTGGCAACGATCATCATATCCATAGTGGCGCTGGGCGTGTTGATCGCCTTCTGGCAGATGCGCCGGGGAGCCAAGAATGTCTGACTCTGGCGATCAGGCCTTTCGCGCGGCGGACAACCGGGCGCACTGGCCGGAAATGACCTACGGCGGGGCGCTATCCTTCCTGCGCCGCCGTTATACGCGCGATCTGACCGGCGTCGATGTGGCGGTGATGGGCATTCCCTATGACGCCTCCGTCACCTATCGGTCCGGCTGCCGCCTCGGGCCCCGGGCGATCCGCGCCGCGTCCGTCCAGCTTGCCGAACTCAAGGCCTTTCCCTTCGGCTTCGACCTCTTCGAGGCGCTGTCGATCATCGACTACGGCGACTGTTTCGTGGACCCGCACCACCCCGCGACCGTGGTCCCCGATATCGAGGCGCAGGCCGCCGCCATCATCGCCACCGGCGCGAAACTGCTCTCGCTCGGCGGCGACCATTTCATCGCCTATCCGCTGCTCCGGGCGCATGCCGCCCAATACGGTCCCCTCGCGCTCATTCAGGTGGACGCCCATGGCGACCTCTGGCCCGACGATCCGGGCCGGATGGACCATGGCACGATGATGGGCCGCGCGATCCACGAGGGCATCGTCGATCCTTCGAAATCGACACAGGTCGGCATCCGCACCTTCCACGATTCGACCGAAGGGCTCGAAGTCCTGACCGCGCCCTGGATCCACCGCTATGGCATCGACGCCGCGATCCAGGCCGCCTGCGACCGGGCGGGGGATGCGCCGGTCTATCTCTCCTTCGACATCGACGGCCGCGATCCCGCCTTCGCACCGGGCACCGGCACTCCCGTTCCCGGCGGCCTCGCCAGCTGGCAGGCGCTGGAATTCGTGCGCGGGCTCGCCGGACTCAACCTCGTCGGCATGGATCTGGTCGAAGTCTCGCCCCCCTTCGACCATGCCGAAATCACCGCCATCGCCGCGGCGCATCTGGCCCATGACTGGCTCTGCCTCCTGGCCCAGGCCAAGGGCGCCGTCCCCTGTCCCGTTGGACGCCTCTGAGGAGAATCCATGGCTCCGCCGTCCCCGACCGATTTCATCGACCGCCTGCCCGCCGCCTTCCGCGAATGGCTGTCCGGGCGCCGGATCGAGGAGGTCGAATGCATCGTCCCCGACATCGCCGGGATCTCGCGCGGCAAGGCCATGCCCGCCTCCAAATTCGCCCGCGAAGACCGGATGTTCCTGCCCACCTCGATCTTTCACCAGACGATCTCGGGCGATTACGTCGATATGCACGATGCGATGCAATGGACCGAATCCGACATGGTCCTGCGCCCCGACCATGAAACCGCGACCGCGGCGCCCTGGGCCGACGACATCACGCTTCAGGTCATCCACGATGTCGAGGATCTCGCCGGCAATCCGATCGGCGTCGCCCCGCGCAATGTGCTGAAACGGGTGATGGCGCTCTATGCCGCCGAGGGTTGGGCGCCGGTCGTCGCCCCCGAGATGGAGTTCTATCTCGTCAAGCCGAACCTCAATCCCAACGAGCCGATCGAGCCCCCCGTGGGCCGCACCGGCCGCCAGATGGTCTCGCGTCAGGCCTACTCCATGTCGGCGGTCGACGAATACGGCAAGGTCATCGACGACATCTATGCCTTCGCCGAGGCGCAGGGCTTCGAGATCGACACGATCATCCAGGAGGGCGGCGCCGGTCAGGTCGAGATCAACCTCCTCCACGGCGATCCGATGAAACTCGCCGACCAGGTCTTCTTCTTCAAACGCACCATCCGCGAGGCGGCGCTGCGCAACAACTGCTTCGCGACCTTCATGGCGAAACCGATGCAGGACGAACCCGGCAGCGCCATGCACATCCACCAGTCGGTCGTCGACATCCGCACCGGCCAGAATATCTTCAACGACGCGAACGGACAGGCGACGGATCTCTTCCGCGGCTATATCGGCGGCCTGCAACAGCATGTCCCCACCGTGGTCTGCATGTTCGCGCCTTATGTGAACAGCTACCGCCGCTTCGTGCCGGGCGGGGCCGCGCCGATCAATCTCGAATGGGGGCCCGACAACCGCACCACCGGGATTCGCGTGCCCATCAGCCATCCGGATTCCCGCCGCGTGGAAAACCGCGTCGTCGGCATGGATTGCAATCCCTATCTCGCGCTCGCCGCCTCCCTCGCCTGCGGCTATCTCGGCATGAAGAACGCCCTCCAACCCCGCGAGGCCGTCGCGGGCGAGGCCTATCACCGCCCCCGCGCCCTGCCGCGCGACCTGCTCGCCGCCATCGACCTGTTCGAGGAATGCCCGGAGGTCACCAACGTGCTCGGCGAGGATTTCTGCGCGCTCTACAAGGCGATCAAGCGGGACGAAGTCGAAACCTTCCTGCGGGTCATCTCGCCCTGGGAGCGCGATCACCTGCTCCTGAACGTCTGACATGCCGGTCCTCGACCTTCTGACGGCGAACGACCGGCCGGGCAGCTATCCCCCGAGCTGGTACAGCCAGTCGGTTCCCGCCGCTCCCCCGCGCCCCGAGCTCCAAGGCTCGACCCGGGCCGATGTCTGCGTCATCGGCGGCGGCTATACCGGCCTCTCCGCCGCCCTGCATCTCGCCGAGGCGGGCTTCGACGTGGTCCTGCTCGAGGCCAACCGCGTCGGCTGGGGCGCCTCGGGCCGCAACGGCGGTCAGGTCGGTTCGGGACAGCGCCGCGACCAGGATTGGCTGGAACAAAAGGCGGGCCTCACCCGCGCCCATGCCTTCTGGGACTTGGCTCAGGAGGCCAAGGCGCTGGTCCGCGACCTGATCCACCGCCACGACATCGCCTGCGATCTCCGGCCCGGCGTGGTCCAGGCCGATCACAAACCCGCCTTCGTGGCGGACTCCCACACCTACGCCGAGAAACTGGCGCGCGATTACGGCTATGACCAGATCACCCCGCTCGACCGCGCCGCCTTGGCGCAGGCGATCGGCAGTGATGCCTATCATGGTGGCACGCTCGACCTGGGGGCCGCGCATCTCCATCCGCTGCTCTATGCGCTCGGCCTCGCCCGCGCGGCGGAGGCGGCGGGCGTGCGGATCCACGAGAATTCCCGCGTGCGCGACATCGGCCCCCCCGTCGCCACCGCCCGCGGGTCGGTCAGCGCGAGCCATATCCTGGTCGCCTGCAACGGCTATGTCGGAACGCTGGAACCGACGATCTCGGCCCGGGTCATGCCGATCAACAATTACATCGTCGCGACCGAACCCCTGCCGGAGCCCTTGATCCCCATCGGCGCCGCCGTGGCGGATTCGCGCTTCGTGGTGAATTACTGGCGCACGACCCCCGACAACCGGCTGCTCTTCGGCGGGGGCGAGAGTTACGGCTATCGCTTCCCCGCCGATATCGCCGCCCTGGTGCGTCCCCGGATGCTCTCGGTCTATCCGGGGCTGGCGGAAACCCGGATCACCCATGCCTGGGGGGGAACGCTCGGGATCACGGTCAACCGGATGCCGGCCTTCCTGCGGCTGCGCGGGGATGTCTACGCGGTGGGCGGCTATTCCGGCCACGGCGTGGCGCTCGCCACCCTGGCCGGCAAATTGATGGGCGAGGCGGTCCGGGGCAGCGCCGAACGATTCGATCTTTTCGCGACCCTGCCGCAACGCCCGTTCCCCGGCGGCGGCTTTCTGCGCGCCCCGTTGCTGGCCCTCGCCATGACCTGGTACGCCCTGCGCGACCGCCTCTGACGGTTCACCTCCGCGCCATTTGTCCGATCCTCGTTCCCCTCCGATCGGAGTGCGCTCTATGATTTCACGGTCCTCAGGGCGATCAGGCTCTTGTACTTGCGCACGAGCGCCTGTTGCTCGCCCATCAGCCGTTCGATGAAGGCATTGTATTCGTCCAGGTCGCGCACGGCGACCAGCAGCACAAAATCCATGTCGCCGGTCACATACCAGCAGGACTGAACCTCCGGCGCCCGCTCGACCCAGGCCCGGAACTGCTCCAGCGTTTGGCGATATTCGTTCTGGATTTCGAGTTCGACCAGAATGGTCAAGCTCCGCCCCATTGCTTTCGGGCTGACCACGGCGACGATCTTCTCGATGGTCCCGTCCTGTTTCATCCGGGTGATCCGCCGCTCGACCGCCGAGGCGGAGAGATGGACCGCGCTCGCGATGACCTTGGCCGGACTATCGGCATTTTCCCGCAACAGGCCCAGAATGGTCCGATCGATCTCATCCACCGCGCCCTGTCCTTCTCCTGCGCGGAATATCCGCGCCTTGCTCGCAAGATCGCGGTTTACCCGCGCACCAACCCCCTACCATGGCCCCATGACACAGCAAACATCCCTCTCCGCCCTCCGGATCGACAAGGCCCGCGCCCGGATCGATCCTTTGTTCCTGAACTCCCGCCTGCTCCGGTCGGACAGCCTCGGCTTTCCGCTGCTGGCCAAGGATGAAACCGACAATCCGATCCTGAGCTTCAAGGGCCGCGGGACGGACTATTTCCTTGATCGGAGCGAGGGCGACCGGACGCCCCTCGTCACCGCCTCCGCCGGGAACTTCGGCCAGGGGTTGGCCTATCATGCCGCGCGCCGGGGCCTTCCCCTGACGGTCTTTGCCAGCCTCCATGCCAATCCCCTCAAGATCGAGGCAATGCGCCGGTTCGGGGCCGAGGTTCGTCTGGTCGGCGCGGATTTCGACGCGGCCAAGGAGGCGGCCCGGGATCATGCCGCCGCGCGGGGCTTGCGTTTCGTCGAGGACGGCGCCGATGCCGCGATCGCGGAAGGGGCCGGAACCATCGCCGCCGAACTGACCGATGCGGTGGCGGACATTGCCACGCTCTATGTTCCGCTCGGCAATGGCGCGCTGGCGGCGGGGATGGGATGCTGGTTCAAATCGCATGCGCCGCGCACGAAGGTGATCGCGGTGGCGGCGAGGGGCGCGCCCTGCATGGCGCTCTCGCACGCGGCGGGCCGGGCGGTCCCGACGCCGGAGGCCCGGACCATCGCCGATGGCATAGCCGTCCGCGTCCCGGTGCCGGAGGCCGTCGCCTGGCTGCGCGACACGATCGACGAGGTGGTTCTGGTGGAGGACGCCCAGATCCTCGGGGCGATGCGATTCGCCTTTGAGACCTGGCAGCGGCGGATCGAGCCCGCCGGGGCGGCGGGCCTCGCGGCGATCCTGTCGCGGACCCGTGTTCCGGAGGACCCCGTCGCCACGGTGCTCTGCGGCGGCAATTTCACCGATCAGCAGATCCGCGACTGGTTCTCCTAAGTCGGAGGGGCCTCGGCCTTCGCCCGCGCCAATCCATGGGCGATCAGCCGGTCCAGAAGCTCGGGATAGGGCACCCCGCTCGCCGCCATGACCTTGGAATACATGCTGATGTCGGTGAAACCGGGGATGGTGTTGAGTTCGTTCACGAACAGCTCCATCTCGCGGGTGACGAAGAAATCCGCCCGCGCCATGCCGTCGCACCCGAGCGCGCGGAACGCCCGTCCCGCCATCTCGCGCAGCCGCGCCTCCACCGCCTCCGGCAGATCCGCCGGTACCTTCAACGCCGCCCCGTCCGCGTCGATATATTTGGCATCGAAGCTGTAAAATCCATGGCGCGCGGCCGGAACGATCTCGCCCGGGCGCGAGACGAAGAGGCTCCCGTCGGGGTTTTCCAGGACCGCGCATTCGACCTCGCGCCCGTCGATGAATTCCTCCGCCAGCAGCAGGCTGTCATGCCGGAATCCCACCCCGAGCGCCGCCCTGTATTCCGCCTCCGAGGTGACCTTGCCCACCCCGAAGGACGACCCCTGACGCGCGGGCTTGAGAAACAGGGGCAGGCCGAGCGCCTCGCGGATCTCCTCGAACGAGGGCACAGCCCCCCGGGGGATCGTCACCGACCGCGCCACCGGCAGGCCCGCCGCCGAGAACAGCCGCTTGGCGATGGTCTTGTCGAGCGCGGTCGCGGAGCCGAGGATCCCGCAGCCGACCAGCGGCACCCCCGCGACCCGCGCGAGTCCCTGCGACGAGCCATCCTCGCCATCGGGGCCATGCAGCACCGGAAACAGGAGCCCGAGCCTCGGGAGCTCTCTCGGACTCCCCTCCGGCGGGATCGCCAGCATCCGGCCCCCGCCCCCCGGCAGCGGGCAGATCTCGGTCCCGACCTCGGGCCGCGCCAGTTCCCCCCCCGACCAATGGCTCAACAGCCAGCGCCCGTCGCGGGTGACATGGATCGGGACGGCCTCGTACCGGACCCCGTCCAGCGCCGCCATGACATTGGTCGCCGACAGGACCGATATGTCATATTCCGCCGACCGCCCGCCAAACAGCAGGCCGATCCGCACTCTCTCCCCGGCTGGTTCCACCGCATGCTCCACATGGTTCGGGGCACAACCGCGCCCCCCCTTGCCGGGGACACGGAAAATGCCCATAAGGCGACCGTCCAGCCCAGAGATTGCACGATGTCCCAAGCTTCCGCCAATGTGAATGTCATGATCAAGGCGGCCCGCAAGGCGGCGCGCAGCCTCATCAAGGATTTCGGCGAGGTCGAGAACCTCCAGGTCTCCTCCAAGGGCCCCGGCGATTTCGTCACCCGCGCCGATATCCGCGCCGAACAGCTCATTCGCGAGGAGCTGACCGAGGCCCGCCCCAACTATGGCTGGCTCGGCGAGGAGAGCACCGAGGTCAAGGGCAGCGACCCGACCCGGCGCTGGATCGTCGACCCGCTCGACGGCACCACCAACTACCTGCACGGCATGCCGCACTGGTCGGTCTCGATCGCGCTGGAGCACAAGGGCGAAATCGTCGCCGCCGTCGTCTATGATCCGGTCAAGGACGAAATGTTCGTCGCCGAAAAGGGCGCCGGCGCCTATATGAACGACCGCCGCATCCGGGTCTCGGGCCGCAAGGACATGATCGACATGATCCTCGGCACCGGCATCCCCTTTGGCGGCAGCCCGCTCCTGCCGCGCGCGCTCAGGGAAATCGCCACCATCGCGCCCCGGACCGCCGGGATCCGGCGGCTGGGGGTGGCGTCGCTCGATCTCTGCTATGTCGCCGCCGGACGGTTCGACGGCTTCTGGGAACATGGCGCGAAACCCTGGGACATCGCGGGCGGCATCCTGATGGTGCGTGAGGCCGGCGGCTTCGTCGGCCCCTTCGAGGAAGGCGCGGAGATTTTCGAGAGCAGCGGCCTGATCGCCTCGAACCCCAATCTCTTCGAGCCGCTCAAGTCGGTGTTGCGCGCGGCCTGATCCGGGCCGACCCGGCCACCAGCTCCCCCTCCGCCCGGTCGAATCGCAGATAGGCGAGGCCCTCCGCGCCTTGGGCGCTCCCCATCACCCCCGCCACCTTGCCCCCGGCGAGGATCTCGGTGCCGGGCGCGGGCGCGGGGCCGTCGATATCGACCGCGACGAGGCCCTTGCGCAATTCGGTCTTGTGCTTCATCCGCGCGGTCACTTCCTGACCGACATAACATCCCTTGCGGAAATCCACGCCCCGCAGGCGCTCGAATCCCATCTCCAGGATATAGCTCTCGTCGGGAATCAGCTCGATCCCGCTCTCGGGTACCCGATGCGCGATCCTCAGGGCGGTGTAGTCGGCGGGATCGAGCGGCTCGATCTCCGGCACCGTCCCATAGGCGCGCCAACCCAGATCGGGATGACGCGGGTCGGTGAAGACCAGACCCGCCGGCGGATCACCGACCCCGAGGACCACGGCGAGATCGGTGCCCTCGATCGTGACCTTGGCGCGCAGCCGATAGAGCGCGAGCCGCTGGGCCAGGGCGGCGGCGCGGCTCGCCTGGACATCGAGCAGGATATCCTCCCCGTCCGGAACCAGGAAAAAATCGAACAGATATTTGCCCTGGGGCGACAACAGGGCGGCATAGACCGCGCCCCGGTCCAGCCCGCCGAGGTCGTTCGTGACGATATCCTGCAGGAACGGACGCGCCTCCGGTCCGCCGATGCGCAACACGGCGCGGTCCAAAGCCCGAAACCCGGCGGTCATGGCATTATCCTCACCGTTGGAACCGCCGGAACACCTAGCGCCTGCTCTGGGCCTTGTCGAGACGAAGACCCTCAGCTCTTGACGGAGCCCGCCGTCATCCCGGCGAGGAAATAGCGCTGGGCGATCAGATAGAGCACCAGAAGCGGCAGCGACCCGAGCACGCTCATCGCCATCATCTCGTTCCATTCGAACGCATGTTGCCCCATCAGCAGCTGAATGCCGATCGGCACCGTCCGCAGATCCATGGATTTGGTCAGGGTCAGGGCGAACAGGAACTCGTTCCAGCACAGAAGGAAGGTATAGACGGCGCTCGCGACGATGCCCGGCACCGACAGCGGCACGATCACCCGCCAGAGCGCGGTCCAGCTCGATCCGCCATCGACCAGCACCGCCTCGTCCAGCTCCCGCGGCACGGTATTGAGATAGCCGGTCATCAGAAGGATCGCATAGGGAAGGGTGAAGACCATATAGGTCAGGATCAGCGCGAAATAGGTGTCGAAAATCCCGAAGGCCACGACCATCCCGAAATAGGGGATCAGCAGCGTGATCGGCGGCACGGTCTGGGTGCTGATGATGAAGACATTGAGGCTGTTCTTGCCGGGGAACCTGAACCGGCTGAAGCCATAGGCGGTCAGGATCGCAACGATCAGGGTCAGGACCGTCACCACCCCGGCGACCAGATAGCTGTTGATGAAGAACCGAACCTTGACCGGGTCACCGAGGATCGTGGCATAGGCCTCCCATGTAAAGACCTTGGGCAGGATCCGGGGCGGAAGTGCGAAAATCTCGGTGTTGGACTTGAGCGAGGTAAAGAGCATCCACAGGATCGGAAAGCCTGCGAAGAACAGCCCCCCCAGAAGGCCGAGATAGGTCAGCACGGTCGGCAGCGGGGATTTGGCAAAGGAGCGTCTGGCCATCGCGATCACCGGGCCTTCTGATGCTTGATATAGAAATAGGTCATCACCATCGAGATCAGCAGGATGATGATCGCGCTCGCCGAGGCGGGCGAGAATTCATACCGCGCGAAGGCCAGCTTGTAGGTATAGGTGCTCAGGACCTCGGTCGCATGGATCGGCCCGCCGCCCGTCGTCATCCAGACCAGCGGAAACACCTGCGTCGTCCAGATGAAATCCAGGAGCGCGATGCTGATGATGATCGGCATCAGCTGCGGGATGGTGATATAGCGGAACTTCTGGAATTCGGTGGCACCATCGATCCCGGCCGCCTCGTAGAGGTCACGCGGGATCCCCTGCAACCCGGCCAGCAAACTGACCATATAGAGCGGATATCCGGCCCAGATATTGGCAAAGGTCAGGGCATGGATCGCGGTATGGGTCGAGGAGAACCACTCGACCTTGAAATCGACGATGCCGAGATCCATCAGGACGGCGTTCACCACCCCGTTCGGATCGAGGAGCAGTCGCCAGATGATCGCGATGATCACCGCCGTGAACAGCCAGGGCAGGATGAAGAGCACCCGGAGCACCGCGACGAGCGGGGCGGGCACGCGTTTGGTATTGAGCAGGAGCGCGAAGGCGAGGCCGATCAGGAAGTGGAAGATCACGCTCATCACGGTGAAATAGAGCGTCTGGACCAGAGCCTGCCAGAAGATCGGATCGTCGAGAATCCTGAGGTAATTCTGTAACCCGACGAAGGACGGATGTTTCTTGGTGATGGCGCCATCCATGACGGAATAGCGGATGACCATGATCATCGGATAGAGCATCAGCAGGCCGAAGAGGGCCGTCGCCGGCAGGACATAGAGCAGCGGCGTCAGTTTCCGGCTGGTCCGGTAGGACATCCTGCCCTTGCGGCGGATTTTGGCGGGGGCGTGGATCACGCCTTGCACTGCGTCGCTCATCGGATTTCCGCTGATTCAAAGGGGGATGGACCAGCGCATCGGTACTGGTTCCGCTGGGGAGAGGGACCAGCGTTGACACGCTGGTCCGGGGGGTAGACCAGCGCCGATGCGCTGGCTTGCCGGATAGATTGCCCAGCGCCGATGCGCTGGGCAGGGGGGGTCTCAGTTCGAGAATTCCGAGAGCCACTGCGTCTGGGTATTGGCCGCCGCCTGTTGCGCGGTTTCCTGGCCGTCGAACATCTTCTGCACTTCGACGGTCATGGCGCGCATCAATTCCTCGGCCACCGGCAGGCCGGTGAATTCATTGGCCAGATAGCCCCCCTGATAGATCTTGAAGGCCTCGGCGAACAGGGGATCGGATTTCGAGAAATCCGGCTTGGCGTTCTTGTTGCCGGGGAAGGCATTGGCGATCGAGACCAGCTTGCCGTTCACCTCGGGGCTCATCAGATATTCGACGAGCTTCCAGGCCTCGGCCTTGTGCTCGCTGCTCTCGCTGATGCCGATCCCCCAGGCGGCATAGGGCAGGCCGCGCTTGCCGGCATAGCCATCCGCCGCCGGGATCGCCGAGATCCCGAAGTTCAGGTTCGGATTGCGCTCGCGGATCAGGTTGATGTGGGCGAGCGAGTCGATCATCATGCCCACCCGGCCATTGACGAATTCCTCGACCTTGTCCTGGTCCTTCTTGGCAAAGATGCCGGGCGAGATCACGCCCGCGTCCTGGAGCGACTTGATATATTCGAGCGTGCCGACGACGGCGGGATTTTCCAGATCGGGCTGGCCGTCCTTCATCATCGAGGCGCCCGAGGCCCAGACCCAGGACATCACGTCATTCTGGATGCCGCCCGGATTCTGGAGCGAGAGCGGCAGGACCCAGCCATATTCGTTCTTGTCGGCATGGGTCATCTTCTTCGCGGCATCGGCGAATTCGGTCCGGCTGGTCGGCATGGAATCGACGCCGGCGGCCTTGGCGAGATCGAGATTGACGAAGACCGGATAGACGAAGGTCGCCAGCGGGAACATGACGCTCTGGCCATCGACCTTGATGATGTCGGCGATCTGGCTCTGGTCGTAGTTGGCATCCTTCATCAGGCTGTCCATCGAGGTGATGGCTCCCTGCTTGGCCAGCCCGTTGACCCAGGCGCCATCCAGCCCGACCACGTCGCTCAACGTGCCCGAGGCCGCGCCGACCACGATCTGGTCATGGGTGGTCGAATAGGGGCCACTGACCAGCTTGACCTTGATGCCGGGATTGGCCGCCTCGAAATCGTCCATGATGCCGCGCAGGGCCCCCGCCGGCATTTCCGGCTCCCACCACTGGATGAATTCGAGATTGGTCTCGGCCAGCGCCCCGGTGGCGCAGAGCGCCCAGACGGCCACCGCCGATTTCATCCTTGTCAGAACTGTCCTCATGACGGTCATGTTTCCCTCCCGCGGGATTTTCTTTTTTGCATCGATCAATTTGAAGATCGTACCAGAATATCCACTCATCTCAATCGTTGTGTCAATAAAGTTTGTTCAACCCATGAACAAATTTCACGAATACTGTGCAAGCGCAAACAAGACAGAATCAAGGGCACGGATCCCCGCGCCTTGTTTTCTTCGCCGTTTCTACTTGGTACTCTACCGGTTCCGCGGAGATCAGATCGCCAGATGCGTCTTGGGATCAAAGAAATGCAGCCGGTTCACATTGATCCCGAGATCGATCGTCGTCCCCACCCGCGCGGGGCTGATCGATTCGAACCGCGCCACCGCGTTGGCGGCGCCGCCCAGATCCTCCACCGCGTCGGGATCGCCGGAATCCACCCGCGCCGCCTCGATGTTGAGATGCACGATCAGCTCGGACCCCAGCTCCTCGATCGACCGCACCCGCGCCGGGATCGTCGGAAAGGCCGCGCCCGACTCGAGCGTGCTGTCATGCAGATCCTCGGGGCGAATCCCGAACACCACCGCCGCCCCCTCATAGGCCCGCAGGTTCGGCGAGGTCTGGAACAGGCCCTCCGGCACCGGGATCGAAAATCGCGGCAACACGATCCGCCCCTCGCTCAGCCGCCCCTCGAACAGGTTCATCGACGGCGACCCGATGAAACCGGCGACGAAGGCATTGACCGGCCGGGTATAAAGCGTCTTCGGCGTATCGACCTGTTGCAGCACGCCGCCCTTCATCACCGCCACCCGGTCTCCCATGGTCAAGGCCTCGGTCTGGTCATGCGTCACATAGATCGTCGTCACGCCCAACTGCTTCTGAAGGCTCGCGATCTCCGCCCGCATCTGCACGCGCAGCTTGGCATCGAGGTTCGAGAGCGGCTCGTCCATCAGGAACGCCGCGGGTTCCCGTACCATCGCCCGCCCCATCGCCACCCGCTGCCGCTGACCGCCCGAGAGCGCGGCGGGCTTGCTGTCGAGCAGGGGCTCCAGTTGCAGGATCTTCGCGATCTCCTGAACCCGCTTGCGGCGCTCCTCGCGGCTCTTGCCCGCGAGCTTCATCGAAAAGGCGATATTGTCGAACACCGTCATATGCGGATAGAGCGCATAGCTCTGAAAAACCATGGCGATATCGCGGTCCTTGGGCGCGAGATCGACGACATTCTCGCCCCCGATCAACAGCCTGCCGCCGCTGATATCCTCCAGCCCCGCGATCATCCGCAGCGCCGTCGACTTGCCACAGCCGGATGGGCCGACGAGGATCAGGAATTCACCGTCCCGGACGGTCAGGCTCAGATCCTTGATCACATGATAGGCGCCAAAAGACTTGCAGATCCTGTCCAGCACGACTTCCGCCATGTCTTCCCCTCCCCAGTCCCGTTCGGACCCCGTTCTTGATTGGCGCGGACGGTCCTGGCCGCCCGCGCGGGTCTCAGGCGCCGGAGGCGGCCAGGGCTTCCTCGGGCGGCATTCCCTCGTGGATCACCATCTTGAAGGCCCGCGCCGCCTTGGTCGCATCGCCATGGCCCCAGAGATTGCGCCCCACCACGGCCCCCCGCGCGCCCGCGCGCAAGGCATCGGCGGTCTGGCGCAACGCGCCGAGCAGGGTATCGGTCTTCGGCCCCCCGGCGATCACCACCGGCACCGGACAGGTGGCGACGGTCTCGCGGAAGGACTCGAAATCCCCGGTATAGCCGACCTTGATCACATCGACGCCGGTCTCGAACCCGATCCGCACCGCATAGGCGATCTGGTCCGGGGTGAACACGATCTTGCCGCCGTCCGAGAAATCCCGCGGATAGACATGCGCCACCACCGGCATCTCGAACCGGGCCGCCGCGTTCACCGTATCGGTCAACCAGCGGATATATTCGCCCTCGGTCGGGCCCCGCACCGGAATCGCCACCGCCAGCGCATCGGCGCCATAGCGCACCGCGTCCTCGGGGGTCGCGATCAATTGCCGGATCCGGTCGTCGGCGGTGAAACACCCGGCCTGAATGACCAGCGCCGCCTGCCCGGCATAGTCCGGCCACAGATGCTTGGCCGCGCCCGGCTGGATGCTCACATAGTCCGGACCCCCGGCCATGACCCGCGCCAGCGCGCCGGGCAGATCGGCGAGGCCGCCCTCGCGGACATTGCCATAGCCGACGAAATGATCGACCGCGCCGCCGAACAGGTTCCCCGACGGATTCGAAAACAGACGCGACAGACGGATTTTTGTGCCGAGGCCCATGATGTGCCTTCCCCCCTTATTCTCGTTGCCCGGAGCCTAACTCGAAAGAAACCAAAATTTCAATCTTCCGATTCCTTTCGATTTCAACTTGATTGGCAGGGCCTCCCGCTGCTAACCGGGGTTGAGGGCTCGGACAGTTTTGAAATTCGAAAAGAGCGGGAAAATGCTGGCGGAACAGAGGCGACATCAAATCCTGCTCGAACTGCGCCGCGCCGGACAGCTGCGCACCCGTCAGCTGGCCGAGAGCTTCGGCGTGTCCGAGGTCACGATCCGCGCAGACCTCATCCAGCTCGAATCGCGCAACCTTCTGGTCAAGACCCATGGCGGGGCGATCCCGGTGCCCACCGACTCACCGGCGGCGCCCTTCGAGGAACGGATGCTGCGCAATTTCGGCGCCAAATGCCGGATTGCCCAGCGCGCCGCGCAATTGATCGTCGACGATCAGTCGGTGGTCTTCGACAGCGGCTCGACCCTGCTCCAGCTGGCCCTGCGGATGCCCCCGGTCAGCAATGTCGTGCTCGCCACCACCGGCATGAACATCGCCCAGCACCTGATGCACCGGCCGGGGCTCGATGTGCATATGATCGGCGGCCGGGTGTTTCCCAATACCGTCAGCACGATCGTCTCGGATGGCGAGGCCCCGGTCGGCGGATTGCTGGCGCATCAGGCCTTCGTCGGGGCCCATGCGATCGATCCCTCCTTCGATATCGTCGATCTCAATGAGGATATCGCCCGCACCAAGCGCAATCTGGTGCGCATGGCCCGCCGTGTCGTCCTGCTGGCCGATTCCAGCAAATGGGACATCGGCGCCTCGTCCAAGGCGTTTTCGCTGTCGCGGGTCGATCTCGTCATCACCGACGAGGATCTGCCCCAGGACATCCGCGCGCGGCTGGAAGCCCTGGGGGTCGAGGTGCTCTATGTCTAGGGCGCAATCCGACCGGAGTGAAACGAGGATCGGAGGGATTGCGCGTCACATCACATATCCGGAGCGCGCGGCCCGGCCCCGTCGGGTCGGAAGGCGCTCCGGGGGCGCCTCAGGCGCCGGCGATCCCGAGGCCGCGCAGGGTTCGCCGGTTGGTCTTCACCGCCCCGGCGGGATCGGCGGCGGCGGTTTCGGATTCTTCCTCGACGACCACCCATCCGTTGAATCCGGGGGCCCGGCGCACGCATTCGATCACCGCCCCGACATCGCAGCTTCCGGTCCCGAGCATCGCCCAGGTGCCCGTGGCATCGACATCCTTGAGATGGAGATAGCGGATCCGGTCGGAATGGGCGCTCAGGGTATCGAGGATGTCCTGACCGCCGCGCAGGATATGGCCGGTATCGGGCACCCAGCCGACCCCGGGCTCCAGCAGGGCGAAGATCCGGTCGTAATCCTCGCGGGTGAACAGCAGGGTGCCATGGTGCGAGGAGGGATGCACCGCGACCGTCACCCCGGCCGCCCGGCCGATTTCGGCGGCGCGGTTATAGATATCGGCGGCGGCGCGGAACTTGCCCGCGTCGGCCTGTCCGGACATCACCGTGGCCGATCCCATCGAGACGAGCGCGCCGGGAAAATGGCCCGCGAAATCGACCCAGCGCCGGACCGCCTCCAGATCCGCCGCCGCGGCCTCGGGTTCGGTAAAGCCCGTGTCCGATCCCATGGCAAAGGAGACGAGCGTCAATCCCGCCTCGCCCAGCCGGGCGCGGAACGCCTCCGGCTGACTGGCATAGGCGCCGATCATGGTATCGGTGATCTCGATTCCGGCATAACCGGCCTCGGCGATGGCCTGGACCAGATCGTCCGGTCCCCCGGTCCAGGCATCGCCCAGCATCTCCCAGGTGAAGGTCTGGCATCCGAAATTGAGCGCGGGCGTCGTCATGGTTTTTTTGTCCTGATCTGGTCTGGTTTTAGGGGCCCGCGCCCTGAGGCGCGGCGTCGCGGGGGCCCTGGGGGCACTGGCGGGACATCCTCCCTCTCCGCCAGCCCGGCCGACGCGGCCCGCCGGATCTATCCCATGCCCCGCCGTCTTGTCATGGGCGATCTTTGCCCGGCCGTCCGGCGGGGGTGTCCCGCCCGCGCGGGGGCGCCGCGCCCAAATCCTGCCAGAACCTTAACGGTTTTAGGTTTTTCGTTTGAAAACAATTGGTTGACCTTGTGCGCACGCGTGCGCACCTGTGGGCCTCCGGCCGGACCCCGCGCCTGATCCCTGGTCCCGCGTCCCACCGGCGCGGGTCTTTCCCCTGATCCCAGACAAGGTTCCTCCCATGACCTCCCATTCCCCGCGCCTTAGAATCGGCGTCGTCGGCTGCGGCAACATTTCGCTGGCCTATCTTCGCAACGCCCCCCTGTTCCGGGGGGTCGAGATCATCGCCTGCGCCGACATCAACCCCGAGGCCGCCGCCCGCCGCGCCGCCGATTTCAACCTGCGCGCGCTCGATGTGGCGGGCCTGATCGCCGATCCCGAGGTCGATCTGGTCCTGAACCTGACGGTTCCCGCCGCCCATTTCGAGATTTCGGAGCGGGCTCTCGCGGCGGGCAAGCATGTCTTCACCGAGAAGCCCCTGGCCGTGACCGCCGCCGAGGGCCGGCGTCTGGTCGAGGCGGCGGCGGGGCGGGGTCTTGCGATCGGCTCCGCTCCGGACACGTTCCTCGGCGCCGCCGGACGGCTCGCCCGCCGCCTGATGAAGGCCGGGGCGATCGGCAGGCCGGTCACCGGCACCGCCTTCATGATGGGCCGGGGGATGGAGCACTGGCACCCCGATCCGGGCTTCTATTACCAGCCGGGCGCGGGTCCGGTGATGGATATGGGGCCGTACTATCTGACGATGCTGGTCAATCTGATGGGTCCGGTGCGCCGGGTTCAGGCGGTCGCCACCAGCGGCCAGTCCGAGCGCCTGATCACCGCCGACGGCCCCAAACGCGGCACGTCGTTCCCGGTCGGCACCCCGACGAGCCTCCTCTCGCTGCTGGAGTTCGAGAATGGCGCGACCGTTACCTTCGGCGCCTCGTGGGACGTGTTCCGCCATTCCAACGCCCCGATCGAGCTGCACGGGACCAGGGGCTCGCTCCGCCTGCCCGATCCCGACACGTTCGGCGGGCTGGTCGATCTGTCGGAGGAGGGCGGCGACTGGCACTCCACCGACACCGCGAGCCTTCCCTATGGCGCGGTGAACTGGCCGGTGGATCGTCCGGACCGGGCCAACTACCGGATGCTCGGCCTCGCCGATCTCGCCCGGTCGCTGGTCGAGGGACGCCCGGCCCGCGCCTCCGGCGCCCTGGCCCTGCATGTCCTGGAGATCATGGAGGCGATCCTGCGCGCGGGGGAGACAGGTTCCGCCCAGTCCATCCCCGGCGGCCTCTCCCAACCCGCCGAGCTGCGCGAGGAGGAGGCGGAGAGCCTGCTGGCCTGAACCCGGGGCCCTCTCAGATCCGGAAGATCGGCTGCAACAACCGGGGCATCAGCGACCGGAACCGGATCGGCGCATCGGTGGCGGCCACGCACAGGCACGGACCCTCGTCCGTCGCCTTGGGGATGTGGCCGACATCCTCGTCGGCGACCTCGATGTCGCCGGCCTGGAACACCCCGAACGCGTCGGCGAAGGCCCCCGATAGAACCAGCGTCAGCTCCAGCCCGCGATGCCCATGCTCCGGCACGGCCTGTCCCGCCGGGATCCAGAGCAGACGCACCCACCCCTCCGCGCCCGACCAGAGGATGGATTGTTTCGCGCCCAGCCCGAGCGAGCGCCAGCGCGGCCCCGTCGCCCCGATCAGGCCCGCGATCGGCGCGGGATAGGGGCCGTCGCCCGTGGCCTCGGCGGGAACGGGGTCCGACGTCCTGACCGCCGCCAGGGTGCGGCCCCGCACGTCTTGCGAGAGTTCCGCGGGCGCGAGCGCGTCGAGCACCACCCCCCCCGCGACCTGATGCGCATGAAGCCGCGCGCGGCATTCCCCGCACAGGGACACATGCGCGGCGGCGAGCAGGGCGAACGGATAGGGAAGGGTCCCCGCCGCCAGGGCCGCCAGCATCGCTTCAGGCAGGTGATGCGCGGGTTCCGTCATTTCCGCAATTCCCTCAACTCGTGGCGCAACCGTTCGATCGCCAGCCGCAGGCGCGACTTGACCGTGCCGAGCGGCAGGCTCGCGAGGTGGCTGATCTGTTGATGGGTCAACTCGCCGAGATAGGCGCGCTCGATCATCTCGCGCTGGTCGGCTGGCAGCGCGCGCAGGGCCTCGCGCAGCCGCGCCACCTCCTGCTCCAGCGCCAGGGCATCCGCGGCCTCCCGCGGTCCGGGCTGGGCGGTGATATCCTCGGGCAGGGCGCGTGGCAGGCGACGGGCGAGATCGATCCCCCGATTGCGCGCGATCTGATAGATCCAGCCCGAGGCCTGCGCGCGGGACGGATCGAACTGGCCGCGCGCCTGCCAGACCCGCAACATCACGTCCTGGACGATATCCTCGGCCTCAGATGCGCCGACACCGGTCCGCATCGCCATGGCCTTGACCCGGGGCCCGTAAAAATCGAACAGGCGCGCATAGGCCCCGAGATCCCCGTCATCCCGGACCGCGAGCATCCAAACTGTCTGCTCCGACAACGCGGCGGGTTTGTTCGCTTCCATGAATCCCATCAGAACCGTGATTTGCGCCAAACGCAATCGCGAGGATCGAGACAGCCAGTCTTCGGTGACGCAGGCGTTTTCCATCATGCCATCAATACGGATCCACGCCCCTTCCGGATCTTTCTTTGATCCATTTCACCCACCGTTTCGTAACCAGTTCCCAGAGCAGGGGGGTCGATATGCCGTTTGATGCCACGCAGGGCCAACGACGGATCGCGGTCGTGGGGGCGGGAATTTCCGGGCTGTCCGCGGCGCTGATTCTGAGCGCGGGCGCACGCGTGACCCTGTTCGAGGCGGAGCGACGCCTCGGGGGCCATGCGCGCACCGTTGTCGCGGGACGGCGGGGCGACCAGCCGGTCGATACCGGCTTCATCGTCTTCAACCACGCGACCTATCCGCATCTCGGCCGTCTGTTCCGGGAACTCGACGTGCCGATCGAGCGCAGCGAGATGAGCTTTGGCGTCAGCTTCGACGACGGGCGCTTCGAATATGCCTTGCGGGACCTGCGCGCGGTCTTTGCCCAGCCGCGGAATGCCCTCTCGCCGTCCTTTCTGGGAATGCTGCGCGATATCACACGATTCAACCGCGAGGCCGAGGCCGCCGTGGCGGAGGGCCAGACGGTCGCCGATCTCATCGCCACCCTGAACCTCGGAGAGGCCTTCCGCCGCTATTATCTCCGGCCGTTCTGCGGCGCGATCTGGTCGATGCCCGATGCCGATGTCGAGGACTTTCCCTCGGTGCTTCTGGTCCGGTTCTTCCGCAACCATGGCCTTCTGGGGATCACCGGCCAGCATCAATGGTGGACCGTCACAGGCGGGAGCATCTCCTACGTGGATCGTCTCACCCGCCGGCTCGAAGCGAACCGGGTCGACATCCGCCGGGGGGCGGCGGTGCGCCACGTGACCCGCGGGGCCTCCGGCGTCACGGTCACCGCCCAGGGGGCGGAGCCCGAAAGCTTCGACGAAATCGTGCTCGCCTGCCATTCCGATCAGGCGCTGCGCCTGCTCGGTGATCCGTCGGAGGCCGAGCAGCGCCTGCTCGGGGCCATCCGCTACCGCGCCAACCGGGCCGTGCTGCATGCCGACCCGGGCCAGATGCCCCGCCGACGTACCTGCTGGTCGTCCTGGATCTATCGCAACGCGGCCGAGGGGTCGGACACCATCGGCGTGACCTACTGGATGAACCGGCTTCAGAACCTGCCCGCCGATGATCCGCTCTTCGTCACCCTGAACCCCGCGACGCCGATCCCCGATTCCCTGATCCAGGACGAGACGGAATTCCACCATCCGATCTTCGACATGGCCGCCCTCCGGGCACAGGAAACGATCGCCGAAATTCAGGGCCGGAACCGGACATGGTTCGCCGGCGCCTGGCTCCGCAATGGTTTTCACGAGGATGGGATCGCCAGCGCGATGCGCGTGGCTCGCGGGATCGGCATCCCCGCATGGTAGGCGCCGACCTCGTCCGGGGCTCGACCTTTCACGGCCGGACCGGCGCCGTGCGGCACAGGTTCCGCCACAGCGTCGATTTCATCTTCCTCGACCCCGAATCCTCCGAAACCGGATCAACACGGTTCTTCGGCCGCAACCGGTGGGCCATCGCGAGCCTGCACGACCGGGACCATGGCGGGCGCCCCGGCGCGGGCGAAGGCGCGGTCTGGGCCCGGCGGGTGTTCGCCCAGGCCGGACTGACCGACCTCCGCCTTCTCCTGCTGACCCAGCCGCGCTGGTTCGGGACGGTGTTCAATCCGGTCAGCTTCTGGATGGCCTTCGACGGCCCCGCCCTGCGCGGAGTCATCGCCGAGGTGAACAACACCTATGGCGACCGTCACAATTACCTTTGCCTGAAACCCGATCTCTCGCCCATCGCGCCCGGCGATGTGCTCACGGCCCGCAAGATCTTCCATGTCTCGCCCTTTCAGAATATCGCCGGGCATTACAGTTTCAGTTTCGACATCGGCGAGGCGGCGATTTCGATCCGCATCGCCCACCGCGACGGGGCCGAGGGCCTCGTTGCGACGCTGGAGGGAACGCGGCGGTCCATGACCGCGCCCCGGCTGCTCCGCGCCGCCCTGCGGTTCCCCTTCGCGGGGGTTCGCGCTATCACGCTTATTCACTGGCAGGCTCTGCGTCTCTGGATGAAGGGCGCGCCCTTCCGTCCGAGACCGCTGCCACCCGCCGAGGATATTTCCCGATGACTCATCGCCTGACCCGCCGCGTTGCCACCGATTTCCTGTCGACCTGTGAGCGGATCGAGACCGGCCGCCTCCGGGTCCGCACCCCGGAGGGCCATGTCCACGATTTCGGCTCCCACGGCACAGAGGCCGAGTTCCAGATCAACGACTGGTCGGCGATCACCGCCCTGCTGGCGCGCGGCGATATCGGCTTTGGCGAGGGCTATGTCACCGGCCTCTGGGACACGCCGGAAATCGAACCGCTGGTGACGCTCGGCCTGCTCAACGAGGGCCCGATGCGGCGCTTCGCCTTTCCCAGCCGCTGGAACGGGCTGATGTTCCGGGCCATCGACGGGATTGTCCGGCGCAATTCGCTGGCGGGTTCCAGCCGCAATATCCGCGCCCATTACGATGTCGGCAACGAATTCTACGGCGAATGGCTCGATCCGAGCTTCACCTATTCCTCCGCGCTCTATGGTTCGGGGGAAACCGACCTCGAACGGGCACAGGCGCGCAAATACGACCGGATTCTCGACCGGATCGGCGAACGCGAACGGATCCTCGAAATCGGCTGCGGCTGGGGCGGATTTGCCGAGCGCGCGTCCGGTCGCGGCCATGATGTCACCGCCATCACGATTTCCCCCAGCCAGAAGGCCTATGCCGACGCCCGTCTCGACGGCCGCGCCGATATCCAACTCCGCGATTATCGCAAGACCGAGGGGCGCTATGCTGGGATCGTCTCGATCGAAATGGTCGAGGCGGTGGGCGAACGTTACTGGCCGGTCTATTTCGCGACCCTCCGCGATCGCCTCGCCGACGGTGGCAAGGCGGTAATCCAGGCGATCACCGTGTCGGACGCCTATTTCCCCGCCTATCGGCGCGGCACGGATTACATCCGTCATTCCACCTTTCCCGGCGGCATGCTGCTCTGCGACCGGGCCATCTCCGATCAGGCGGCGCGGGTGGGCCTGCGCGCCGATGCGTCCTTCGCCTTTGGCCAGGATTATGCGCGGACCTGCCGGAGCTGGGCCTCCCGGCTGGCGGAGCGGCGCGAGCGGGTGACGGCGCTCGGTTATGGCGGCCCGACGTTCCGGCACTGGCGCTATTATCTCGAAGCCTGCGCCGCCTGTTTCGCGATCGGCCGCACCGATGTCGTCCAGGTGGAATTATCCCATGTTTGAGGGTGGCCTTGGATTAAAGGTCATTCTCGTTCTGGCGATCCTGGCGCTCGGGGTCGTTATTGCCCAGAGGCTGTTCTTCGATTTCATGTCGCAACGTCCGGCCGATTACGCCGCGACCCGGCCCATCTTCGATGTGCGGCGGATCCTGAACGGACCCCTGCTGGCGAGCGGGGTGATCTATGGCCCCACCGGCCGCGTCGCCACCCGCTTCGTGGCCAGGATGCAAGGCACCTGGGACGCGGAGGGCGGAACCCTCGCCGAGGATTTCAACTATGATTCGGGGCGCACCCAGCGGCGGGCCTGGCGCATCACACCCGGGCCCGAGGGCCGCTTTACCGCGACGGCGCCGGATGTGATCGGAACCGGCGAGGGTCAGGCCTCCGGCGCCACGGTCCTGCTCAGCTATCGCCTGCGCCTGCCCGAGGACGCCGGCGGCTGGACGGTGGATGTGACCGACTGGCTCTATCTCGGCGAGGATGGGGTCATCGTCAATCGTTCGCAATTCCGCAAGTTCGGTATCCTCGTGGGGGAACTGGTCGGCTCGATCCGGTCGGCGGGGCAGTGAGATGGCGCACATATCCCGCCGCGCCGTCCTCGCCTCGGGGGCGGCGCTCCTCGCCTGTGGTCCCTTGTCCGCGATGACGGGCGGATTCACCGAAACCACGGTCGAGGTCGAAGGGATTCCCATTCACCTCGCCGGTTCTGGCCGCGGCCGTCCGATCGTCCTGATCCATGGCGCCAGCGGCAATCTCAACGACATGACCTTTCGCCTCGGCCCGGCGCTGCGGGACCGGTTCCAGGTCATCGCCGTCGATCGTCCGGGCCATGGCCGAAGCGGCCTGCCCCCCGGCGGTGGCGTCTCGATCAACCGCCAGGCGCTCCTGATCCGGGAAGCGCTGACCCGCGTGGGCGTCAAACGCCCCATCGTCCTTGGCCACAGCTATGGCGGATCGGTCGCGCTCGCCTGGGCTCTGGATGCGCCGGACACGCTGTCGGGCCTCGTGCTGCTCGCCGCGCCGTCGCAGGTCTGGGACGGGGGCCTCGGGATCACGAACGAGTTTCTGGCCAATCCGCTGACCGGCCCGGTGCTCGCAGCGACCATTCCGCATCTGGTAACGCCGGGGTTCGCGACGAAAACCCTCGCCGAAGTCTTCGTTCCGCAATCGCCCCCGGCGGGCTATCTCGCGCATCTCGACCTCCGTCTGGTGCTCCAACCTTCCAGCCTGCGGGAAAACGCGCGGCAACTGGTTGCGCTCAAGGAGGAGTTGCGTCCGATGATCCCGCGCTATCCTTCCCTCACCCTGCCGATCGAGCTTGTGCACGGCGACGCGGATCGCACCGTCGGTCTTCAAATCCATTCGGAGCCCTTCGTCGACCAAGTCCCACACGCCCGGCTGACTGTCCTGCCGGGGATTGGCCATATGTTGCATCAGGTGGCGACGGAGGCCGTGGTCCGTCGCATCAACGCCCTCGCCCGATAATCCGGATCACTGGACGGGCGCGCCCGCCGCGCCATCATCCGAAGGAGCGGGCAGGGCGGAGACCGGAGCATGCATCCACGCGACTGGATTGAAATCACCCCTGAGGGCATCTATTGCCGCCCCGGCGCGTTCCACATCGATCCGACCCGCCCGGTCCCCCGCGCCGTCATCACCCACGGCCACGCCGACCATGCCCGCGCGGGCCACGGCATCGCCATCGCCACCCCCGATACGCTGGCCATCATGCGCGCCCGCTATGGCGAGACCCATGCCACCGAGGAACAACGCGCGCTCCCCTATGGCACCCCCGCCGACCTGAACGGCGTCACGCTCAGCCTGCACCCCGCCGGCCATATCCTCGGCAGCGCCCAGGCGCGTCTCGAATTCGCAGGCCAGAGCATCGTCTTCGCCGGCGACTACAAACGCGCGCCCGATCCGACCTGCGCGGCCTTCGAGCCGGTCGCCTGCGACGTCTTCGTCACCGAGGCGACCTTCGCCCTGCCTGTCTTCACCCACCCCCCCATCGGAGAGGAAATCGCGAAACTGCTGCGCTCGATGGCGCTCTTTCCCGAGCGCTGTCATCTGGTAGGGGTCTATTCCTTGGGCAAATGCCAGCGCCTGATCCGGGAACTGCGCGTCCGCGGATATGACGAGACGATCTACCTGCACGGTGCCATGGTCAAACTCTGCGCTCTCTATCAGGACCGGGGCATCGACCTCGGCGCGCTCGATCTCGTGACCACTGAAAACGCACCCTCGCTCGCGGGCCGGATCGTCCTCTGCCCACCCTCCGCGCTCGGCGACCGCTGGTCGCGCAAGCTGCCGAACCCTCTGACCGTCGCCGCCTCGGGCTGGATGCGCATCCGGGCCCGCGCCCGTCAGAAAGGCGTCGAACTGCCGCTGGTGATTTCCGACCACGCGGACTGGGGCGAACTGACCGACACGATCCAGGAGATCGGCGCCCCCGAAATCTGGGTCACGCACGGCCGCGAGGAAGCGCTCGTCTATTACGCCCAGCAACGGGGGCTGAGGGCGCAGGCGCTGCGCCTCCTCGGCTATGAGGATGAGAGCGAATGAAGGCCTTCTCCGCCCTGCTCGAACGGCTCTACTACACTCCCGGAAGCCTGAACAAACAGGCGCTCCTCTGCGATTATTTCGCCACCACGCCCGACCCCGACCGCGGCACGGCACTTGCGATCATCGGCGGCACCCTCGATCTTCCGAACTTCCGCCGCTCGATGGTGCTCGACCTGATCCGGGCGCGCTGCGATCCCTACCTCCTGGCCCTCTGCCAGGATTACGTCGGCGAATTGTCGGAAACCGTGGCGCATCTCTGGCCCGGTCAGCCGACCGGGGACGAACCTCTGCCGTCCCTCCATGAACTGGTGGAAACCCTGCGCCACACCGGCAAGCTCGACATGCCCGCGACGGTCGCGGCCCTTCTGGACCGGATGACCTCGCCCCAGCGCTGGGCCCTGCTCAAGATCGGCGGCGGCAACCTGCGCATCGGCGTCTCGGCGCGCTTTCTCAAGCAGGTGCTGGCCCAGTACGGCCACCAGCCGGTCGAAAAGATCGAATCGCTCTGGCATGGCTTGGAAATGCCCTACACCGACCTCTTCGCCTGGCTGGAGGGCCGGGCGGAGGAGCCCCGCGTCAACCAGCGCCTGACCTTCACCCCGGTCATGCTGGCGCAGCCGCTGGAGGAGAAGGATCAGGCCCGCCTCCATCCCGACCTCTATGCCGCCGAATGGAAATATGACGGGATCCGCGTCCAGCTCACCCACACCCCCCTCGGCAAGGCGCTCTTCACCCGGACCGGCGACGATATCGGCGCGGCCTTTCCGGACGTGCTGGAGCGCATGACGTTCCACGGGGTTCTCGATGGCGAGCTTCTGGTCCAGGAGGAGGGCGTGGTCGGCAGCTTCAACCAGTTGCAGCAACGGCTGAACCGCAAGACCGCGAGCGCGAAACTGATCGCCCGCTATCCGACCGTCCTCATCGCCTATGATGCCCTGTTCCTCGACGATCAGGACATCCGGACCCTGCCCTATGACCTGCGCCGGGACCGCCTGCGGCTGGCATTGGAGAGATACGCGCCCGAGCGGATGGAACTCTCGCCCCAGCTTGCATTCCAGACCATCGAGGATCTGCGGCTGTTGCGCGCCTCCTGCGAGGATCATGCGACGCTGGAGGGGCTGATGCTCAAGCAACGCGCCAGCCCCTATGTCGCCGGTCGCCCCACCGGACCCTGGTACAAATGGAAGAAGGAGCCCCGGCTGCTCGACGCGGTGGTGATGTACGCCCAGCGCGGCAGCGGCAAGCGCTCGTCGTTCTATTCCGATTTCACCTTTGGCCTGTGGCGGGACGACGAGCTTCTGCCGATCGGCAAGGCCTATTTCGGCTTCACCGACGCGGAGCTGGCGCAACTCGACAAATGGGTGCGCCACCATATCGTCAACAAATTCGGCCCGGTCGTCGAGGTCTCGAAGGAACTGGTCTTCGAAGTGGCGTTCGACGCGGCGCAGGTCTCGACACGGCACAAATCCGGCTATGCCCTGCGGTTCCCGCGGGTCCACCGCATCCGCTGGGACAAGCCCGCCGCCGAGGCCGACCGTCTGAGCGCCCTGGCCGCCCTGGTCCGCTGACCCCGCCCGCCCGGGCGCAACCGCCCCGCGCGCCGCCTGATCCTCGTTTCCCTCCGGTCGGATTGCGCTGCCTGTGATGGGCGCGCAATTTTCCGATCCTCGTTTCACTCCGGTCGGATTGCGCTGCCTGTGATGACGCGCAATTTTCCGATCCTCGTTTCACTCCGGTCGGATTGCGCTGGGGCGATCCATCTCCTCCGACAATCGATGCGCGTCCGAGGCGGTCAGGGTCAGGCCATAGACCTGCTTCAATATCCGGATGCGGTCGAGGGTGACTGGATCGAAGGCCTGCCTGCCTTCGAACGCATGCAGCAACACCCCCTCCAGCAAATCCCCCAGACTCATGTCGAGATATTCCGCCAGACCTTTGGTCACCTTCAGGATGCGTTTCTCGATCCGCACGCCGGTCTGCACGCGCTCGACCGCCTTGTCCCTCCGCTCTGTCATGATTCGATTCCTCGCCGAGGCGCAGTCACGCCATCATGGCCCCCACCGGCCCCGGGTTCTTTTAAACATGGGCAACCGGCGGGGCCACCCGTTTTCAATTCCGCAGTTTAGAGCGATTTCTAATCAAATGGACTCATTCGATGACTCGGAAATCGCGTAAATTTAAAAGGATGGAGTGGTTGGCGTGAGCTGATGCGAACAAAAACCGCTCTATACTTTGGTAACATCACACCAATGTCACGCGGTTGGTGTTTTCAGTCGCGCCTCTTTCCAAAAAGAGATCTTGAGAATCCTCGGAAACCGGCCCCATCGGCTTTGGGCCCGCCTCAAGGCGAAACCTTCGATCATCCTGGGAATGGATTGCCCGGGCGTTGTGCCTGGGCCCAGAGGAGGATCGGGGCGATTTTCATCGCGCTCCCGATCGGCCGCCTCGGATTTGACTGGTGCCCGGGAGAAGACTCGAACTTCCACGACCGTTAAGTCACTGGCACCTGAAGCCAGCGCGTCTACCATTCCGCCACCCGGGCAGGGTGTCGATTGGCGCGAGATATACGCGCGGCGCGGCGGTGTCAACGCCTTGCATCAAAGAAGTCCCCCCTCCGGGCCATCCCCGTGGCGTCCGCCCCGCCGGATCGGCCCAAACGTTCCCGCGGGGCGCCGCTCCCCTCCCCGCGCCAGGGGGCGCCCAAGGCAGCCTTGCCCTAAAAATCCATGAAAATCAGGTTAATGTCCCGGAGGACCCGAAGAGTGGCCCGGCGCGGGGTGCGCGGAAATGAAACTTGTCTCGGATCGAAGGGGGCGCTATTCGGAATTGGTGCGCCGCAGGAGAGATCGTCCATGCCCAGCCAGTTGCCAGCTTCTGGAGCTCCCATCGTAACAATTTTCGGCGGATCCGGATTTATCGGGCGCTATGTCACGCAAAGGATGGCCCGGGAGGGCTGGCGGGTTCGTGTCGCCGTCCGGCGGCCGAACGAGGCGGGCTTCGTGCGACCCTATGGCTCGGTCGGACAGGTCGAGCCGATCCAGGCCAATATCCGTGACGAAGCCTCGACCCGCCGGGCGATCGCGGGATCCCACGCGGTGGTGAATTGCGTCGGCCTGCTCGGGGAAACCGGCAAGCAGACCTTCCGCGCGGTGATGAAGGACGGCGCCGCCCGCATTGCCCGGATCGCGGCCGAGGAAAACGTCGGCCGTCTGGTCCATATTTCCGCGATCGGCGCGGATGCCCAGAGCGACAGCCTCTATGCCCGGGCCAAGGCCGCCGGCGAGGAGGCGATTCTCGCCGCTTTCCCCTCGGCCGTGATCCTGCGCCCCTCGATCGTCTTTGGCGACGGCGACGGTTTCTTCTGCAAGTTCGCCTCGATTGCCCGCCTGTCCCCGGTCCTGCCGATCATCGGGCCCGACACCAAGTTCCAGCCGGTCTATGTCGATGACGTCGCCGCCGCGGTGGTCGCCGCCGTGACCGGCGAGGCGTCCGGCACCTACGAGCTGGGCGGTCCGGAGATCAGGACCTTCCGGGAGCTGATGGAGGAGATGCTGCGCGTCGTCCGCCGCAAGCGCCGGATCGTGGCGCTGCCCCTCGGGCTCGCGCGCTTCCAGGCGGGATTTCTCGATCTGGTCCAAGGGCTCAGCTTCGACCAGATCACCAACACCGTCGTTACCAGCGACCAGATCAAGCTGCTCGGCCAGGACAATGTCGTCGGCCCCGGCGCGAAGGGGTTCGCCGATCTCGGGATCACCCCGACCGCGATGGAAGCGGTGCTCGAAAGCTATCTCTATGCCTTCCGTCCCCACGGCCAGTACGAGGCCATTCAGGAATCCGCCGGAAGGCTGCTCAATCAGTAACCTGTGAAATGAGTACCCTATGGAACATCAGTCACTGCTCGACGCCGTCATCCTCGGCGTCATCGAAGGCCTGACCGAATTCATCCCCGTCTCCTCCACCGGCCACATCCTGCTCGCGGGCCATTTCCTCGGATTTGAATCCAAGGGCAAGGTCTTCGAGGTGGTCATCCAGCTCGGCGCCATCCTCGCCATCCTCTCCGTCTACGCGGGCCGCCTGATCGGCCTCGCGCGGTCGCTGCCCACCGACGGCAAGTCCCGGCGGTTCGTGCTGGCGATCCTGCTCGCCTTCTTTCCGGCGGTCGTGATCGGCGTGCTCGCCCATGACTTCATCAAGACCGTCCTGTTCGAGACACCGGCCCTGATCGCCATCATGCTGATCCTCGGGGGCTTCGTCCTGATCTGGGCGGATCGGCGGGTCCACAATCCGCGCTATCACGATGTGATGGATTTCCCCCTGTCGCTCGCCTTCAAGATCGGCCTCATCCAGTGCCTCGCCATGATCCCCGGGGTCTCGCGCTCCGGCTCGACCATCGTCGGGGGGCTGCTGCTGGGGGCGGACCGGCGGTCGGCGGCGGAATTCTCGTTCTTTCTGTCGATGCCGACAATGGCGGGCGCCTTCGCCTATGACCTCTACAAGAACCGCGACCTCTTGAGCCTCGACGATGCGACCCTCATCGCCGCCGGTTTCCTCGCGGCCTTTGTCTCGGCGGTCTTCGTCGTGCGGCACTTGCTCGATTTTGTATCCCGGCGGGGCTATGCGATCTTTGGCTGGTGGCGAATCGCAGTGGGAGTCGCGGCCCTGATCGGTCTCTGGCTCGCCCCGGGTTTGCAACCTGCCTGATTGGTCAGCATCCCTGACAGGATATTTGACCAAAAAATAGACGAGATGAAAACTTTTGGATAGATATCCAAAATTAGGTCAGCCCTTCTGACTTTTCTTGCGTCCCATGATCCTTTAAGCAAATCCTACCCTCGATGGAGAGGGTGGGTCTGTCCGCGGGAGGGTTATATGGCCGAGCAGCGAATGCTGAAGTTCGTCAAGGTCGCGCGGGATATGCCCGTCAAGCGCAAGGCGGAGGACCGCCGCGAGGACTTCAACGAAATCTATCGCGAATTCGCCGCCGCCAAGGCCGCCGAGCAATCCGGCCGCTGTTCACAATGCGGCGTGCCCTATTGCCAGTCGCATTGCCCGCTGCACAACAACATCCCCGACTGGCTGAAGCTGACCGCCGAGGGCCGCCTGCGCGAAGCCTACGAGATCAGCCAGGCCACCAACACCTTCCCGGAAATCTGTGGCCGGATCTGCCCGCAGGACCGGCTCTGCGAAGGCAATTGTGTCATCGAGCAATCCGGCCATGGCACCGTCACCATCGGCGCCATAGAAAAATACATCACCGACACCGCCTGGGACGAAGGCTGGGTCCAGCCGATCCAGGTCACGACCGAACGCCCCGAATCCGTGGGCATCATCGGCGCGGGACCGGGGGGACTGGCCGCCGCCGACATGCTGCGCCGGGCCGGGGTCCAGGTCACGATCTATGACCGCTATGACCGCGCCGGCGGGCTGCTCGTCTATGGCATCCCGGGCTTCAAGCTGGAGAAGGACGTCGTCCTGCGCCGCAATGCCCAGATGGTCGAGGGCGGCATCACCTTCCAGCTCAATTGCGACGTCGGCACCGACATCTCCTTCGAGGAGATCCGGGCGAAACACGACGCGGTCCTGATCGCCACCGGCGTCTACAAGACCCGCGACCTCGGCGGACCCGGCGCGGGCCTCAAGGGCATCGTGCGCGCCATCGACTTCCTCACCGCCTCCAACCGCGTCGGCTTCGGCGACAGCGTCCCGGAATTCGAGAGCGGCGAACTCAATGCCGCCGGCCGTCGCGTCGTCGTCATCGGCGGCGGCGATACCGCGATGGACTGCGTGCGCACCGCGATCCGCCAGGGTGCCAAATCGGTGAAATGCCTCTATCGCCGCGACCGCGCCAACATGCCGGGCAGCCAGCGCGAAGTGGCCAATGCCGAGGAAGAGGGCGTCGAATTCGTCTGGCTGACCGCGCCGCGCGGCTTCATCGGCGAGGAGACCGTTTCCGGCGTGCGCGTGGCCCGGATGCGGCTCGGGGCGCCCGATGCCACGGGGCGCCAGTCGCCGGAGGAAATGCCGAACGCCGATTATACCGAACCGGCGGAACTGGTGATCAAGGCGCTGGGTTTCGAGCCGGAGGATCTGCCGAGGCTCTGGAACACCGAAGGGCTCGAAGTCACTCGCTGGGGCACGGTCAAGGCCGATTTCACCACCAAGAAGACCAGCCTCGACGGGGTCTACGCGGTCGGCGACATCGTCCGGGGCGCGAGCCTCGTCGTCTGGGCGATCCGTGACGGCCGCGAGGCGGCCGAGAGCATCCTGGCCTCCTTTGCGAACCGGGCCGCCGGTATCGCGGCCGAGTAACCGGGCGATGCGGGGCCATTGCCTCTGCGGCGCCGTGCGGTTCGAGGCCGATCCGCTGCTTCACGAGGCCAACGTCTGCCATTGCGAAATGTGCCGGCGCTGGACGGGCTCGGCGCTGCTCGTCGTGGCGGTCCCTCCCGACCGTGTCCGGTTCGAGGGCACGGGCGCGATCCGCACACGCCAGACCTCCGACTGGGCCGAGCGGGCCTGGTGCGACAAATGCGGATCGCTGCTCTATTGGCGCAAGACCGGCTCGCCGGCGGCGGATTACGAGCTGTCGGTCGGTCTGTTCGACGAGCCGGAAGGTTTTCCTCTGACCAAGGAAATCTACATCGACCGGAAACCCGTGACCTACGCCTTTGCCGGAGACCGGCTCCGGCTGACGGAGGCGGAACATGAATTCAACACCGGCCGTGCCGCCACCACGGCCGGCAAGTAAGACCAAACCCCGCAATTCAGGAAGCGGCAAGGGCCGCGACCGAGCCAGGAGAGAAGCCATGACCAAGTACGATGCCGCCTGGGTCGCCAAGATGGAAGCCGAATTCGCCCGGCTGGAGGCGGAGGGGCTCTATCACCCCGAACAGGAGCATTCCTCCTGCGGGGTGGGCCTCGTCGTGGCCATCGACGGCAAGCCGCGCCGTCAGGTCGTCGAGAACGGCATCAAGGCGCTCTCCGCGATCTGGCATCGCGGCGCGGTCGACGCGGATGGCAAGACCGGCGACGGCGCGGGCATCCATATCCAGATCCCGTCCGAATTCTTCGACGATCAGGTCCGCCGCACCGGCCATCTGCCCAGGGGCGAAAAGCTCGCGGTCGGCCAGATCTTCCTGCCGCGCAGCGATTTCGGCGCGCAGGAAACCTGCCGGACCATCGTCGAGACCGAGGTCCTGCGCATGGGCCATTACATCTATGGCTGGCGCCATGTGCCGGTGGATATTTCCTGCCTCGGCGAAAAGGCCAATGCGACCCGGCCCGAGATCGAACAGATCCTGATTTCCAACGCCAAGGGCGTGGACGAGGAAACCTTCGAGCGCGAACTCTATGTGATCCGCCGCCGGATCGAAAAGGCGGGCGCGGGGATTCGGGATTTCTACATCTGTTCGATGTCCTGCCGGTCGATCATCTACAAGGGCATGATGCTGGCCGAGCATGTCAGCGTGTTTTATCCCGATCTTCAGGACACGCGCTTCATCAGCGCCTTCGCGATCTATCACCAGCGCTATTCGACCAACACCTTCCCGCGCTGGTGGCTGGCGCAACCGTTCCGGATGCTCGCGCACAACGGCGAGATCAACACGCTCAAGGGCAACCTGAACTGGCTCAGGAGCCACGAGATCCGGATGTCCTCGGATTATTTCGGCGATCAGGCCGAGGATATCAAACCGATCGTGCTCGCGGGCTCATCCGATTCCGCGGCGCTCGACAATGTGTTCGAGGTTCTGGTGCGGGCCGGGCGCTCCGCGCCGATGGCAAAGACGATCCTGGTCCCCGAGGCCTGGTCCAAGCTTGCGACCAAGATGCCGCAGGCCTGGCTCGACATGTATGCCTATTCCAACGCGGTGATGGAGCCTTGGGACGGTCCGGCGGCGCTGGCCATGACCGATGGCCGCTGGGTCTGCGGCGGTCTCGACCGCAACGGGCTGCGCCCCATGCGCTATGTCGTGACCGGCGACGGTCTGGTGATCGCGGGATCGGAAGCGGGCATGGTCCCGACCGATGACATGACCGTGCGCGAAAAGGGCGCGCTCGGGCCGGGTCAGATGCTCGCGGTCGATATGGGAGAGCAGAAGCTCTATCACGACGCCGATCTCAAGGACATGCTGGCCGCGTCCCAGCCGTTCGGCCAATGGGTCGGCTCGATCACCGACCTCGAGGCCGTGACCAAGGGCATCGAGGAAAAGCCGCTGTTCGAGGGCGCGGAGCTGCGCCGCCGCCAGATCGCCGCCGGTTATTCGGTGGAGGAGCTGGAGGTGGTCGTCCATGCGATGGCCGAGGATGGCAAGGAAGCGATCGGCTCGATGGGCGACGACACGCCCCCGGCGGTGCTCAGCGACAAGTACCGTCCGCTCAGCCATTATTTCCGCCAGAACTTCAGCCAGGTGACCAACCCGCCGATCGACTCCTTGCGCGAGCATCGGGTGATGAGCCTCAAGACGCGGTTCGGCAATCTCAAGAACGTGCTCGATCAGGACAATTCCCAGACCGAGATCCTTCAGCTCGACAGCCCCTTCGTCTCGAACGCCCATTTCGAGGGCATGGTCCGGTATTTCGGCGAGTCCGTCGTCGAGGTCGATTGCACCTTTCCGGTGGGTTCCGACCAGAACGCGCTTCAGACCGGCCTCGCGCGCATCCGCGCCGAGGCGGAGGAAGCCGTGCGCGCGGGGGCCAAGCATCTCGTCCTTTCCGACACCAAGCAGGATGCCGAGCGGGTCGCGATGCCGATGATCCTGGCCACCAGCGCGGTGCATTCCTGGCTGACGCGCAAGGGCCTGCGCACCTTCACCTCGCTCAATGTCCGGTCGGCGGAATGCATCGACCCGCATTATTTCGCGGTCCTGATCGGGAGCGGTGCGACGACGGTGAACGCCTATCTGGCCGAGGATTCGATTGCCGACCGCATCAACCGCGGCCTGATTGGCGGTTCGCTGAACGACGCGGTCCAGCGGTTCCGCGAGGCCGTCGACCAGGGTCTGCTCAAGATCATGGCCAAGATGGGCATCTCGGTGGTCTCCTCCTATCGCGGCGGCCTCAATTTCGAAGCGGTCGGCCTCAGCCGCGCGATGGTCGCCGAATATTTCCCGGGCATGCTCAGCCGCATTTCCGGCATCGGCGTGCTGGGCGTCCAGCGTCAGATCGAGGCCGTCCATGCCCGTGCCTGGAACCGGGGCGACGCGGTCCTGCCGATCGGCGGCTTCTACAAGGCCCGCCGTTCCGGTGAAACGCACGCCTGGGAAGCGCAGGCGATGCATATCCTGCAATCGGCCTGTGACCGGGGTTCCTATGAGCTCTGGAAGCAATATTCCCGCGCGATGCAGGCCCGCCCGCCGATCCAGCTCCGCGACCTGCTCGATTTCCAGCCCAAGTCGCCGGCTGTCCCGCTGGTCCAGGTCGAATCGATCACCGCGATCCGCAAGCGGTTCGTGACGCCGGGCATGTCGCTCGGCGCGCTCGGGCCGGAGGCGCACAAGACGCTGAACGTCGCGATGAACCGGATCGGCGCGAAATCCGACTCCGGCGAGGGCGGCGAGGATCCGGCGCACTACCTGCCCGAGGCGAACGGCGACAACCCCTCCGCCAAGATCAAGCAGGTGGCCTCCGGGCGCTTCGGCGTCACGGCGGAATATCTCAACCATTGCGAGGAACTGGAGATCAAGATCGCCCAGGGCGCCAAGCCCGGCGAAGGCGGCCAGCTTCCCGGCATCAAGGTCACCGAACTGATCGCCCGCCTGCGCCATTCGACGCAGGGCGTGACGCTGATCTCGCCGCCGCCGCACCACGACATCTATTCGATCGAGGATCTGGCCCAGCTCATCTATGACTTGAAACAGATCAACCCCCGCGCCAAGGTCTGCGTCAAGCTGGTCTCCCAGTCCGGCGTCGGCACCATCGCGGCGGGCGTCGCCAAGGCCAAGGCGGATGTCATCCTGATCTCCGGCCACAATGGCGGCACCGGGGCCTCGCCGATGACCTCGATCAAATTCGCCGGGCTGCCGTGGGAAATGGGCCTCTCCGAAGCCCATCAGGTCCTGACCATCAACAACCTGCGCGACCGCGTGACCCTGCGCACCGACGGGGGCCTGCGCACAGGCCGGGACATCGTCATCGCGGCGATGCTCGGCGCGCAGGAATTCGGGATCGGCACCGCCTCGCTGATCGCGATGGGCTGCATCATGGTCCGCCAGTGCCAGTCGAACACCTGCCCGGTGGGCGTCTGCACCCAGGACCCGACCCTGCGCGCCAAATTCACCGGCACGGCGGACAAGGTCGTGAACCTGATGAGCTTCTATGCCCAGGAGGTCCGCGAGGTACTGGCCTCCGTCGGCGCGCGCTCCATCGACGAGGTCATCGGACGCGCCGACCTGCTGACCCAGGTCAGCCGCGGCGCCGCGCATCTCGACGATCTCGACATGAACCCGCTGCTCATCAAGGTCGATCAGGGGGATCACGGCTTCTACGACCGGCTCCAGCCGCGGCAGAAGGTGCTCGACACCCTGGACGCCCAGGTGGTCCAGGACGCCGAACCCTTCTTCAAGGACGGCGAGAAGATGCAGCTCTCCTACGCGGTCCAGAACACCCTGCGCTCGATCGGCACCCGGGTCTCCAGCCATATCGTCCAGCGGTTCGGCATGAAGAACAGCCTTCAGCCCGACCACCTGACGATCAAGCTGGCCGGGTCCGCCGGCCAGTCGCTCGGCGCCTTCGCAGCGCCCGGCCTCAAGATCGAGGTCTCGGGCGAGGCGAACGATTATGTCGGCAAGGGGCTCTCGGGCGGGATCATCGTGGTGAAACCCCCGCTCGGCTCACCGCTGGTGCCGCATGACAATGCGATCATCGGCAACACCGTGCTCTATGGAGCGACGGCGGGCAAACTCTTCGCCAACGGCCGGGCCGGCGAACGCTTCTGCGTGCGCAACTCCGGGGCGACGGTGGTGGTCGAGGGCTGCGGCTCGAACGGCTGCGAATACATGACCGGCGGCGTGGCGGTCATCCTCGGCCGCTTCGGCGACAATTTCGGCGCGGGCATGACCGGCGGCATGGCGTTCCTCTATGACCCCGACGGGGAAATCGAGATGCGCCTGAACCCCGAGAATGTCATCGCCGTCCCGGTCGCGGCCGAGGCCTGGGCCACGGAACTGCGCGGCCTGATCGAGCAGCATCTGGCGGAAACCGGCAGCCCGCGGGCGAGCGAAATCCTGCGGCACTGGTCGGACGAACTGCCCCGGTTCCGTCAGATCGTCCCGAAGGAAATGCTGACCCGCCTCGCCCACCCGCTGACCGACAGTGCCGAGGCCGCCAGCGCCTGAGGCACCGATATCAGGGATGCGCCCCCGGCCAGGGGCGCACCACCAACGCACCGCGCTGAAATCGAGGTCCCGGGTCAAGCCCGGGACAGCCTGCGCCGGTTTGAGAGGGTCCCGCCTCAAACAAGGGCGAGACAGGGGGCGCAAACACTCGTAAAAGCAACCGTTATCCCCTGCGCCACACCGCGCGGCTGTATCGGGCGGGAGCGTGACGGACCTCTATCAGGACGACAAGGACCAGCGGCCCGAGGACGCCCCCACCGGCGGCCCGAGACCCGCGCCGCCGCGCCGGTGGCGTCGGCTCCTCGGCCTCGTCCGGTTCGCGGCGATCCTTGTGCTCCTGATCGTGGTCCTGTTCCGCTGGGTCAATCCGCCGACCAACATCACCATGCTGACGGCCCGCGCCGAATTCGGCGCCGTCGCGCAAACCTGGGTGCCGCTCGCCGACCTGCCCGACAGCCTGCCGCTCTCCGCCGCCGCCGCCGAGGATGCGAATTTCTGCCAGCACGCCGGTTTCGATGTCGCGGGGATCCGGGCCGCCCTCGCCGACAGCGAGCGGCTGCGCGGCGGCAGCACGATCTCGCAGCAGGTTGCCAAGAACGTCTTCCTCTGGCAGGGGCGCACCTGGCTGCGCAAGGGGCTGGAGACGGGTTTCACCGTCCTGATCGAACTGACCTGGCCCAAGCGGCGGATCATGGAGGTCTATCTCAACCTCGCCGAATTCTGCGATTGCGTCTTTGGCGTCGAGGCGGCGGCCCGCCACTATTTCAACAAACCCGCCGCCGATCTGTCGCCCCGCGACGCGGCGCGGTTGATGGCGGTCTTGCCCGACCCGCACGACCGCTCCCCGGTCAGCGGCAGCCGCTTCATCCGCACCCGCGGCGCCGCCATCGAGCAGGGCGCCACCACCCTCCAACAGGACGGCCGCGCCGCCTGTTTTCTTTAAAGGGATTTCCAATCGAATGGACTCATTCGATGACCTAGGAATAGCGTAAATTCAAAAGGATAGAGTGGTTGACCTGAGCCCATGCGAACGGAAGCCGTTCTAAAGGACGGGCTCAGGGCGTCGAAGTCGACGGGGCGCCATAGAAAGCCGGATGATAGGCGACGACCCCCCGCGGGATATCGGGGCCGAAGGTCAGGCACTGGAAATATTCGGCGGGAACATCGGGAAAGCTCAGGCCGGGATTGGCTTTGAACCCGAAGCGCGCATAATAGTCCGGATCGCCCAGAACGACGCATCCTTTGCCGCCAAGGGCTCTGATCCGCTCCAATCCCGCTTCTATCAGCCGGATGCCGACCCCTTGCCTTTGTCGATCAGGGCGCACGGCGACCGGCCCGAGGCCGAACCATTCGATATCCTGCTCCCCGATCCGGACCGGAGAGAAGGCGACATGACCGAGGATCTCCCCCTCCCGTTCCGCGACCAGCGAGAGGGTCAAGGCCCCGGCCTGTCTCAGGGCATCGACAATGGCCCCCTCGGTCCCGTCGCTATGGGGCGCACCTTCGAAGGCGGCGGTGACGAGCCCGCGGATCTCTTCGATATCCCGTTGGTTTTCCGGTCTGATGATCATGGGGGCAGGATAGATCAGGATGATGTCTGAGGGAAACATCCTCCTGATCCTATTCCTGGTTGGTCGCGGGATTGACGAGGAAAACCGGAGTCCCCTTGTCCTCATCACGCTCCAGCAAACGACCGCCGGATCGCCAAGCCTCGACCGGGGAACGAGGTCACCGATCGGTCCAAAAGGACGTAAGGTCACGGCCCTTCCTTGACCGCCGTTCTGCGAACCGGCCGATACTGGCCTAACAAGAGGTTAACGTTTTTGGTTTTTTAATTTGATATCAGATACTTAGACTTGTGCGCACGCGTGCGCACTCAGTGTTTTTCGGTTTTGGAGGTCGCCCAGTCCATCAGGGCCAGCAACAGGCCCGAGATCACGAAGGTCAGGTGAATGATCACCATCCAGTGCAGCTGGGTCGCATCGAAGGGCACCTCGGCATGGGGCTCGCCGATTTCCATGAACCTCTTGAGCAGATGAATCCCCGAAATCGCCACGATCGAGGCGATCAGCTTCATCTTGAGGCCCGAGAAATCCACCGTCCCCATCCAAGACGGCCGGTCCACCGTGTCGTCGAGGTCGAGCTTGGAGACGAAATTCTCATAGCCCGAGAAGAGCACGATCAAAAGCAGGTTCGCGGCCAGCGTCAGGTCGATCAGGGTGAGGACCGAGAGGATCGCATCCTCGCTCGTCATCTCAAAGACCTTGGGGGCGTAATAGAGGACCTCCCGGCCCATCACGATGACCAGCATCGCCAGCGAGACCACCAGTCCGAGATACATCGGCGCCATCATCCAGCGGGCGGCAAAGAGACCCCGTTCGAACCGGCGTTCCAAGGCAGACCTTGCTTTCATCGACCCATTGCTCCCCGTCACCTGATACTCTGAGAATGGATTTAAAGGCTCTCTTGCGGGCCGCAAGAGACAAACCGTCGCGCAAAATCCCCGATCTTTTATCGGGGCGGTTGATAAGGCGGCCGCGTTCGACCATGAAAGAGCGCCCGAGCAACTGGAAAGGCCGTCAATGCGCCGTCTTTATCACATGCCGCTGTCGCCGTTCTGCCGCAAGATCCGCCTCGTCCTGGCCGAGAAGAAGATCGAAGTGGAACTGGTCGAGGAGAAGCCATGGGAACGGCGCATGGATTATCTCCGGATGAACCCGAGCGGCCAGGTGCCGTCGCTGAGGATCGACGATGTCGTGCTGGCCGATTCCAATGCGATCTTCGAATATCTCGAGGAAACCCAGCCGGAGCCGAACCTTCTCCCCCGTGATCCCGTCGCCCGGGCGGAGGCGCGCCGTCTCGTCGGCTGGTTCGACGACAAGTTCCATAATGAGGTGACAGCAAACCTGCTCTATGAGCGGGTGAACAAGAAGCTGATGAAGTCGGGCTATCCGGAGAGCGAGAAGATCAAGGCGGGCATCCGGAACATCAAGTTCCATCTCGATTATATCGGATGGCTGATGGAGCATCGCCGATGGCTGGCCGGAGACCGGATGACGATCGCCGATTTCGCCGCGGCGGCGCATCTGAGCTGTCTGGATTATGTGGGAGACGTCGATTGGGGGCGGAACCAGGGCCTCCACGACTGGTACTCCAAGATCAAGTCACGCCCGGCCTTCCGTTCGATCCTCGCCGACCTGATACCGGGCTTCACGCCGCCCCAACATTACGCCGACCTCGATTTCTGAGGTGCGGGAGGTTGCCGAGCGGCTGAGAGCCCGCGCTCTGGAGGAGGGGTTCTCCGCCTGCGGCATCTGTGAGCCGGATGCGATCCCCCTGGCACCGGAGCGGCTGCGGTCCTTCGTCGAGGCCGGGTATCAGGGCCAGATGCGATGGATCGCGGAACGCATGACCTGGCGGGGCGATCCGGCGGAACTCTGGCCCGAGGCCCGGTCCGTCATCATGCTGGCGGAGGTCTATACCCCGGCCGATAATCCCCTCCGTCTGCTGGGGATGCCGGATCGGGGCAATATCAGCGTCTATGCCCGCAATCGGGACTATCATGACGTCGTCAAGAAACGCCTCAAGCGGCTCGCCCATTGGCTGGTCCGCGAGACCGGGGCGGAGGTCAAGGTCTTCGTCGATACCGCGCCGGTCATGGAGAAACCGCTGGCTCAGGCGGCGGGGTTGGGCTGGCAGGGCAAGCATACCAACCTGCTCAGCCGGGAGCTTGGAAACTGGTTCTTCCTCGGGTCAATCTTCACGACCCTCGCATTGCCGCCGGACGCGCCCGAGGCGGAGCATTGCGGAAGCTGCCGGGCCTGCCTCGACATCTGTCCGACGCAGGCGTTTCCGGCGCCCTATCAGCTCGATGCCCGGCGATGTATCTCCTACCTGACAATCGAGCATGACGGGCCGGTCGATCCCAACCTGCGGCCCGCGCTGGGCAACCGGATCTATGGCTGCGACGATTGCCTCGCCGTCTGCCCCTGGAACAAGTTCGCGGTCGAGGCGCACGAGGCCGCCTATTTCGCCCGGGTCGAGCTGCAATGTCCAAAGCTCGAACATCTGGCGGGGCTCGATGACGCGTCGTTTCGTCAAGTCTTCAGCGGGTCGCCGATCAAACGGATCGGAAGAAACCGGTTCATCCGGAACGTCGCCTATGCGATCGGAAATTCCGGGGATCCGGCGCTTCTCCCCGTGGCCCGCCGGCTTGCCGACGATCCTGATCCGGTCGCGCGAGAGGCGGGGGAATGGGCCGTGGGCCGGCTGACGGGCCCCTAGTTCGAGGCCCGCAGATTCTGCCGGGCAAGGGCCGCGAGATCGCTTCCGGGATCGACCTCGATCAGGCGGAGCCAGAGCTGATCGGCCTCGCGGGACTGCCCGGTGGCCTTCAGGGCGGCGGCGCTCTCGAACAGGGCCTCGGCAAGGTCGGGATCAAGGACCAGCGCCTTCCGTGCCTCGATCAGGGCCGCCTCGGGCCGATCGAGATGCCGCAGGGTCGCGGCGTGAAGCGAGAGGGCCAGGGCATCGGCGGGGCGGTCCGCCAGTGCCTTGCCAAGGCTCGCCTCCGCCGCCGCCCAGTTTTGTTCCGCCGCCTCGGCCCGGGCGCGCAGGATCCATCTGTCCGCACTTGGACGGGTGATTTTATCGGCTGAAATCAACAACTTAAGAGAAATGTCCGGTCGGTCGGACAATAACCACAATCGTCCGGCGTCCTCCAGGATCGATGCCCGCGCCGCCGGGACCAGGGCGCGGTTGTCATTCTCGCCCAGCGCCGTCAACATCTGCGCGGCCGTGACCGTCGCGCCCATCGCCTCCAACGCGGCCGCCTCGCACAGCCGGGCCGGTGCCCCGCCGCCAAGACGCGACCAGACGGCGGCGGCTTCGCGCGCCGCTTCGGGATTGGCGGCGATGGCGGGCGCGCACTCCTCGGGTTTGGTGATCTCGACCGTCGTGGCAAAGGCGGAAACCGGCGAAAACAACAATGCGACGAGGAAGCACCTTCGCAAGGCGCGTTCAATCCCGTAGACGGGGAGTTCATCTCTGACCTTGAGGCCGCGCATGACCAGACCTGTTTTGCTGACCCTGGGACATGGCTACTCGGCGCAGGCTTTCGCCGCAAGTCTGCCGGACCATTGGCAGCGGATCGGCACCACACGTTCGCGCGAAAAGGCCGAGGAAATGCGGGCGGCGGGAGTCACCGCCCTCGACTGGTCGGACGGGACCGGGATCGAGGCGGCCATCGCCACCGCCAGCCATATCCTGATCTCGCTTGCCCCCGATGCCACCGGGGATCCGGCGCTCCAGCGTCATGGAGCGGCGCTAAGGGCGGCGCGGCCGGAGTGGGTGGGGTATCTCTCCACCACTGGGGTTTATGGCGACCGACAGGGCGGCTGGGTCGACGAGACGAGCGCGCTCGATCCGGCCAATCCGCGCGGGCATTGGCGGATCGCGGCGGAACGCGCCTGGCTCGAATCCGGGTTGCCCGTCCGGGTGTTCCGGCTGGCGGGCATCTATGGACCGGGGCGCAGCGCGATCGACCGGCTGCGCAAAGGCGCGGCGCAGCGTATCGTCAAACCTGGCCAGTTCTTCAGCCGTATCCATGTCGAGGACATCGCCCGCGTCCTCAAAGCCTCTCTCACCCGGTCCGCCGCGGGGGATATCTTCAATGTCGCCGATGACGAGCCCGCGCCGCCGCAGGATGTGATCGTCTTCGCCGCCGAATTGCTGGGTTTGCCCTGTCCGCCGGAAATCGCTTTCGAGGAAGCGGAGCTTTCGCCGATGGCGCGGGGGTTCTATGCCGAATCCAAGCGGGTTTCGAACCGCCGCATCCGGGAAGAGCTGGCGGTCGACCTGGCCTATCCGGAATATCGCAGCGGCCTGCGGGCGATTCTCGCAGCCGAACAGGATGATTCCTCAAAATAGAGGGATGTGGGCAACATTGCCCGAAAAAAAAATGCGCGCGGCCCTCGCGTGCTGGATATCCCCGCCCCGATCAGCCAAGGATCCCCGAAAACAACGGTCCGGCCCTAAATCCCGGGTCATCGAGGTTGGTGGAATGTCGAAGAGACGCCCTCGGGCGGGATATGCCAGTCTGGCAATGGCTTCGGTCGCGGCTTTGACCGCGGGAACGATGGCGTGGGCCGAAGATCCGGTTCCACGTCCCAGTCTCAATCTGTTCGGCGAGACCGGTCTGATCGACATGCCGAGCGCCCAGAAACAGCCGGATGGCCAGATTTCGCTGAGCTACAGCCAGTTCGGGGAAACCTCGCGCCGCAACTTCACCTTTCAGATCCTGCCCCGGCTCTCTGGTTCGCTGCGCTATTCGACGATCCAGAACTGGGGCCAGAACAATGAGGAAGGGATCTATGATCCTTCCTATGACCTTTATGACCGCAGCTTCGATCTCCAGTATCAGCTGGTGGACGAGGATGTGAAAGGCTGGCGGCCCTCGATCGCGATCGGCCTGCGGGATTTCCTCGGGACAGGGGTTTATTCGGGGGAATATATCGTCGCGACCAAGACCGTCGCCCGTGACTTTACCCTGACGGGCGGCATCGGCTGGGGCCGGTTGAGCGGCGTGGGCGGTTTCAAGAACCCGTTCTGTGCGATCGCCGACAGTTTCTGCGATCGGTCGAACGATTATGGCGAGGGCGGCAAGGTCGCTTTCGGCACCTTCTTTCACGGCGAGGACGCGGCTTTCTTCGGGGGCGTGGAATGGCGCACGCCGGTCAAGAACCTGACCTTCAAGGCGGAATATTCCTCCGACGCCTATAGCCGCGAGCAGCGGAGCCCTGATTCGACCTTCAAGCGCAAGTCACCGATCAATGTCGGGGCCGAATACCGGATCCGCGAGGGGATCACCCTTGGCGGCTATTACATGTATGGCGATACGATCGGCTTCAATATCGCGCTGAGCGGCAATCCGAACAAGCCCTTGACGCCGCAGGATCTGGGGACCGGGCCGCTGCCCGTCACCGCCCGGATGCCCGATGCGCCGAAGGGAACCGCCTGGGCGTCGAATCCGGCGGTGCGCGACCAGTTGGCCAATGCGCTGTCGGAGGTGCTCAAGGCCGAGGGGATGCGGCTGGAGCGCATGGCGGTTCAGCCCAACGTGGTCGACGTGGTCATCACCAACCTGCGTTTCAACGAGGATCCGCAGGCGATCGGCCGCACGGCGCGGGTTCTGTCCGCCGGGATGCCCGCCTCGGTCCAGACCTTCCGCATCACCATGATGGACAGCGATCTGGTCACCACGACGATCAGCATCGACCGGACGAAGTTCGAATCGCAGGTGGATCGGCCGGGCGCCACCCTGAAGAGCTGGGAAACCGTTGGAATTCAGGGCGCCGTTCCGTCGCTCGGCTCCAACGCCTGGGTGCGGGATGCCTATCCGGCGGTGGACTGGAACCTTCTGCCCGCGCCCTATCTGGTGCTGTTGACACCCGACGATCCGATCAAGCTGGGCCTGAACATCGACGCGGGTTTCCGCCTGGACATGGCGCCGGGCCTGTCGGCGACGATGAACATCAGCCAGCCCTTCCTCAATGTGCCCGACGATCCGGGTCCATCCGAAACCGCGCTGGAACCGGTGCGCAGCGATGCGCCGCGGTATTATTCGGGCTATACGCCCAAGCTGACGCAATTGACCGCCGATTATCTGTTCAAGCTCAATCCCGACCTTTATGGCCGGGCCACGGTGGGCATGATCGAACGCATGTTCGGCGGTGTCAGCGGCGAGATTCTCTACAAGCCCGCCAACAGCCGCTTCGGCGTTGGCGCGGAGCTGAACTATGTCATGCAGCGCGACTACGATGATCCGTTCGGGTTTGGTTATTACGACTACAGTGTCGTGATGGGCCTGGCGTCGGTTTACTGGGAAACGGGCTATCACGGGCTGGAGGCGCAGTTCTCGGCGGGTCGGTATCTGGCCGGGGATTGGGGCGGCACCATCAACATCACGCGGCGGTTTGCCAATGGCTGGGCGGTGGGGGCCTATTTCACCCTGACCGACGTCACCAGCGAGGATTTCGGCGAAGGCAGCTTCGACAAGGGCGTGACGCTGGAGATCCCCTTCCGCTGGACCGTGCCGTTCGAGACCAAGACCAACAATTCGATCGGCCTGACCTCGGTGTCCCGGGATGGCGGGGCCAATCTGGATGTGTCGAACCGGCTCTATCCGATCGTGCGTGACTATGACCGTTATCATCTGGGACGGAGCTGGGGGACATTCTGGCAATGATGCGAAAAGCCGCGCTTGCTCTGGTCCTGACCCTTGGCGCCTGTTCGAGCCAGGGGTTCAATCCGATCGTCGTCGAGGCCGTGAAGGTGGTCAATCCCTGGGACAAGCCCAAGGAACAAGCCGCGCCTGCCGCCGCCAAGCCGATGACCCGCGCCGCCATCGACGCCGCCGATGTCGCCAGCATTTTCGCCCGTCTGGTCGATGACAAGTCGCCGACCCTGATGACGGCGGTGACGAACAACGGCGGCTATGTCACCTATGCCTCGCCCTTGCGCCAGACCTTGACGCTGCGCGGCTCGCAGGTGACGGCCTCGCGCGGGCTGGGCTGGGATTTGTTGTCGGCGACATCGAGCCAGCCGGACCCGTTGACCCGCGCGATTCCGCCCGCGCAATGGCCGAGCCATGTGACGCGGAGCTATGAATTTCCCAGCGACTCACCCAATGGGCGAATCGAAACCTTCGATTGCCGATTCGAGTTCGGCACGGTGACCGATATCGTGATCCTGCAACAACCCCATCGCGGCGTTCAGGTCAGCGAGACCTGCTCGGGTCCCAGCGGGACGTTCGAGAACCTGCATCTGGCGGATGTGTCGACGGGATTCGTCTGGCGCAGTCTTCAGTGGCTGGGACCGAAACAGGGGCTGATCGATATCGAGGTCGTGCTGCCCTACACCGGTTCGCCCCGGTAGCCTGTCCATCCAGATTGAGTTATTGGCGCAGTGCGGTGAAAGCCGCGTTGCGCATTCGCATGTGCAAGACAAGAAAAACCAAGAACTCGTCCGCCGACAAGAAAAAAGGCAGTGCCGGTGGGCACTGCCTTTTCTGCTAGGTCTTTGTCAGATGCCGACTGCCGGGAGGCCGGCAAACGGCATCTGTGATCTGTTCGTGAGATCAGGAGTCGTCGTTCGAGATCGCGTAAGCGATCGCGGCGAGGCCGATCACGGGGATGAGCCAAGCAGCATTCGAACCACCCATCGGAGCGGCGGGCGGAGCGACAACAACGGGCTCAGCCGGAGCTTCGAACACGAGGTTGCCAGCGAATGCCTGACCAGCCAGCAGCAGAGCCGTCGCCGTCGTTACAATAAGTTTCATCGATGTCCTCCTAAGAGAGTGCGGGTCTGCGAAACTGCTAGCTCGCCCGGACCTGCGAGCGGACAAGCTAATATCTGAACACTAACCAACTTTCCCTCGCGTTTTCAATCGTCGAAAGCGTGGGGGTCCAGTAAATCGCGAATGTTGTCAAATGAGCAACACTGGCGTTCCGACCTGGGCGCGATCGTAGACCTCGAGGATATGCTCGTTGAAAAGGCCGATGCAGCCGCTTGAGGACTGCCTTCCGATCTTGCGGATGTCGTTGGTCCCATGAATGCGGTACGCGGGCCAGCCGAGGTTCAGCGCCCGGACTCCCAGCGGATTGTCCGGGCCCGGTGCAACGTAGGGTGGAAGACCGGGATGGCGCTTGAGCATCGACTCGGTCGGGCGCCAGTCGGGTTCGGGACGTTTGAGCGTGATCGTCGTGCGGCCCCGGCGGGTCATATCCTCGGTCAGCGGAACAGAGGTCGGATAGATGCGATAGAACCCGTCCGCGCCCCAGTAATGCAGGACCCGATCGTCAATGTTGCACATGATCGCGTCCTTGGAGATGTCGGTGAAATACTCCTGCCACTCGTGCGTCTGAAGCCCCGAGATCCGGCGCAGGAGCCGCGGCTGGTCCTGGGAGTCCGGGACATAGTCATTGGCAAGGGCGTCTTCCTCGGTCGCGGCAAAGGCCCTGGCGCCCGCGGAGAGCGTCACGGCCCCGGCGGATGCACTCAGGAGAATTCTGCCGAAATCACGGCGGTCCATCTTCTTGTCAGTCATGCGCTCGGTTCCTTCCAAACTCCGGCCCTGCGAAAATCGCCCGAAACTTAATGATTTCTGTACCTAATCGCAATTCACACTTCTCCCAGTGCTCTGTAGGCAACTGTTACCGGGCAACTTGGCGCGCGGGGTCGAATGGGTTTGAAGAGGGGGGGGAAAGACGATACTCAGCGATGGAATGAGAAAGGGACGGGGATCTCAATGGATCGCGCAGCAATCGCCGCGGTAACCGCGCTCGTGGCTCTTGGGGCATGTGCGTCGCAACCCGACAATGGTGTGCATCGCATCACGCCGGCGGAGGTCGATGCGATCCGGTTGCGCCAGCTCGACGCCGTCAACGCGGTGCGGCAACAGGAAGGCCTCGGACCGCTGCAATATTCCGCCGAACTGAACGCCGCCGCCGAGACTCAGGCCCGCGACATGGCCGTGCAGCAGCGCGCCTGGCATTTCGGCTCCGATCTCACTTCTCCGCGCGAGCGTGCGTTCCGCGCGGGCTATCGGGGCGAGATCGCGGGGGAGAATATCGCCGAGGGCACCGATTCCGATCTCGTGGTGCTCAAGAGCTGGCTGGATTTCGCGGATACCCGCAAGGTTCTCCTCGATCCCGGCGGGCTTGGCTTCGGGTTCGCCTTCTATCAGGAACCATCGGGCAAGCTCTGGTGGGTTCAACTCGTCGGACGGTAGAACTATCTCCAGGCGGGTGGACCGAACCGCCGGTGCCGGTCAGAAAATCCCGGCACGACAAAGTAATGGAGCGCACGACCCCGTCGGATCGGAAAACGCCCCAGGCGCGCCCATCACGGGCGCGACAGTCCGCCGGGCGGGCGGGGTCAGGCGAGGATCATGATCGGAATGCCGGTCGGAACCATCGACCAGATTTCTTCCATCTCAGGGTCGGAAACGGCGATGCAGCCGGCCGTCCAGTCCTTGCCGCGCCGGGCCGCCACCCGGTCCGGGCCGCCATGGATAAAGATGTCGCCGCCCGCCTTGACCCCCAGCGCATTGGCCCGGACGATGTCAGCGGCGTTCGGATAGCTGATGCCGAGGCTGAGGAAAAAGTCGCTCCGGGGGTTGCGGCGATCGATGTAATAAAGACCCTCCGGGGTACGGCCATCGCCGGACCGGATTTTCTGCCCCTCTGGCGCGAAGCCGAGATGGATCGAATAGCGCTTCAACGTCCTGGTGCCATCCATCAGGGCCATCGCCCGATTCGATTTCGAAACGACGATCTGGGTCGCCCGCGGCTGTGGGGATTGCAGATAGGCCGAAGCCCGTCCCTGCGTCGCACCCAGCGCCAGAAAACCGGCAGTCAATGCCAGCGCATTGCGCCTCGTCCATCCTCGCCCCTCGGCCTTCGCCTCGGTGCGCGCATGACTCATCTCACAGGCGGTAATAGCCCCGCTCCCGTTATCCATCCGTTTGCCTCTGTCGCTCGGGTCCATTCGGACCGCATCATTACTGCTCGGTGATATTGAAATAGCGCTAAAACCATGGATTCGGGAAGCGTCACCTCGGCAACACTCCCTAAATATCGAATAATTCGCAGCGGTGTGGGTCAGGCGCGCAGTTCGCGGGACCGGCGCTGGCGTTCGCTGGCGCTTTTCAACTGGCCGCAGGCCGCCATGATATCCTCGCCACGCGGGGTGCGGACCGGGCTGGCATATCCCGCCCGGTTGACGATATTGGCAAAGGCCTCGATTCGTTCCGGGTCGGAGCGTTCATAGGGCGCGCCGGGCCAGGCATTGAACGGGATCAGGTTGATCTTGGCGGGGATCCCCGCGATCAGCTTGACCAGACGCCGCGCATCCGCGTCCGAGTCGTTCACGCCCTTGAGCATGACATATTCAAAGGTGATGCGTTCCGAATTCGTCAGCCGGGGATAGGCCCGGCAGGCTTCCAGCAAGGCCGCGATGTTCCATTTCCGATTGATCGGGACCAGGACATCCCGCACCGCGTCGGTGGTCGCATGGAAGGAAATCGCCAGCAGGCAGCCGATTTCCGCGCCGACCCGGGCGATTTCCGGCACCACGCCGCTGGTCGAGAGCGTGATGCGCCTGCGCGAGAGCGACAGACCCTCGTTGTCCATCACGATCCGCATCGCGTCCCGGACGGCGTCGAAGTTATAGAGCGGCTCGCCCATTCCCATCAGGACCACGTTGGAAATCAGACGTTTGTCCGTGGGCGCCTTGCCCCATTCGCCGAGATCGTCCCGTGCCACGAGAATCTGGCCGACGATTTCGCCGGGGGTCAGGTTGCGCACCAGCCTCTGGGTTCCGGTGTGACAGAAGGAGCAGGTGAGGGTACAGCCGATCTGGCTCGATATGCAGAGCGTGCCGCGGTCGGTCTCGGGGATATAGACCGCCTCGACCTCGGAGCCGCCCGCGATGCGCAAGAGATATTTGCGGGTGCCATCCTCGGAAACCTGGCGCACGACCACCTCGGGCCGGGAGATCACGAAGGACCGGGCCAGCAGCGCCCGATAGTCCCGGGCGAGATTGGTCATGGAGTCGAAATCGCGCGCGCCCTTGTGATAGATCCATTGCCAGATCTGGCCGACGCGCATCCCGGCCATCTTCTCGGGCGTGCCCGCCGCGACCAATGCGGCGCGCATTTCGTCGCGGGTCATGCCGACGAGATCCGGCAGGCCCTCCGGCGCCTTGCGCGGCAGGGTCACGACATCCTGAGTGATCGGCGCGGCGCCGGACATGGCAGACTTCCCAACTGGACGGCGGCGTCGGGCCGCCGCCAAAGCGGTTGCATAGCATATTTCCGGGAAATCACCAGCGGGGGCAGGATCAGATCACTTGCACCGGTCCGAGGCATCCCCGACCGCGGCGGTGAAGCCGGACAGCGAGAAGGTGTCCACCGTGGTGGTGCCGCGGGCGGAGACCCCGGTGAGCGTGGCCGAGGAGCCGCGTTTCATGGCCGAGACCAGTTTGGCATCCTCGCTCGGGCCAGCCGGCCAGGCCCATTCGCCGGAATCCCCCGAGCCCGGGCTCAGCGAGATGGTTTCGGAACCGACCTTGAGCTTGACCGCCTCGCCGGGTTTGAACGGATAGCCGCCGCTGAAGCTGACTTCGCCCGCGACTTTCTCGGCCGGCCGGAAGGTGACGAACAGGCGGATATCGCCGCGATCCACGTCGACATCCTTGCCATCGCGCTTGGCCACCGAACTCTTGGGGGGCGAGACGATGTAACATTCCCGCGGATTCGAAGCGACGAAAACGGTCCAGTCGTTATGCGCCGCAACCCGGTTCGCCGCCGCCTGCGCCATCGCCGCCGGGCTCTGGACGAGCAGCGCGGCGACAATCAGGCCGGTGCAAGATTTCAACTTCATAGAACAAATTTCTCCCGCTCGTTCAACGTCTTACGCCCGGTGGGGCGGAATGGCCGCATTTCGCTCCAAGGTCTGGCTTGTTTTTCGCATCGACCTTCTTCTAGTTTATCTCGACGTCGGGGAACATATCCACCCCTTTGCACGCTTTTCCGTTGTGTCGCACTGCGAACCCTTGCGCGCAGCCAGCTACCGAACCCGGATCAGGACCATCCACCATGTCCGGCTTGCCGACTTCCGGGCCGACCGCCATCAGTGACGCCGACCTCATGGGCCGTATCGCGGCCCGGGATCGCGAGGCCTTTGTCGAGCTGTTCCGGCGCTACGCGGGTCGCGTCAAGGGATACCTGATGCGTGGGGGCGCGGCGCCCCGGGACGCGGATGAGATCGCCCAGGATGTGATGGTCACTGTCTGGCGCCGCGCCGAGACCTATGATCCAGCCAAGGCGGCGGTTTCCACCTGGATTTTCACCATCGCCCGGAACCGGCGCATCGACCAGGTGCGCCGCGCCCGGAGTCCGGAACCGGATTTTACCGACCCGATCTTTCAGCTGGATCCCGTGTCCGATGGCGCGGAGCAGATGACGGCCCTGGAGCAGGAGGCGCGGCTGCGGGAGGGAATCGCCGCCCTGAGCCAGGACCAGCGCGATGTGCTGATCGCCGCGTTCTACGAGGGTCTGAGCCATTCCCGTATCGCGGAGCGGCTCGGCCTGCCGCTCGGGACGGTCAAGTCGCGGATACGTCTGGCGTTCCGCCATCTGCGCGGGATATTGGGAGAAGGACTGGCGAGGGAGCTCGGTGATGACGGACGCGATTCCGATGGTTGAAATCTGGCGCGGCGAGTTCGCCGAGTCCGCCCATCGTGGCCACGCGGTGATCTGCGACGCGCGGGGAAGCATCCGCGCGGCCTGGGGCAATCCCGAGGCGGTGATGCTGCCGCGGTCGTCCTGCAAGATGTTGCAGGCCTTGCCGTTGCTGGAAAGCGGTGCGGGGGCGCATCTGACGACGGAGCAACTGGCCCTGTCCTGTGCCTCGCATCAGGGGGCCGAGATCCATGTGTCCCGGGTGTCCCGCTGGCTCGCCGAACTGGGCATGACCGACGACGATTTGCGGTGCGGCTCCCAGGTGCCCGACGACCGGGCCGAACGGGGGCGGCTGCGCGATCTGGTCGAAGGGCCCTGCCAGATGCACAACAACTGTTCCGGGAAACATGCTGGGTTTCTGACGTTGAACCGGCATCTGGGGGGTGATCCGGAATATGTGACCCCCGATCACCCGGTTCAGCGCGCCGTTCGTCAGGCCTTCGAGGAAATGACAGGGCACACCAGCCCCGGCTATGGCATCGACGGCTGCTCCGCGCCCAATTTTGCGACGACGATGCATGGGCTCGCCTGGGCCATGGCGCGGATGGCGGATCCCGCGGGTCTGGGCCGGGCGCGCGAGGACGCGGCGCACCGCCTCGTCGATGCGATGCGTGCGCATCCGCTCCTGGTCGCGGGCGAGGGTCGGGCCTGCTCGGAACTGATGGAGGCCACCGGCGGGACGGTGGCGATCAAGACCGGCGCCGAGGGCGTCTTCGCCGCGATCTGGCCGGAGCGGGGCCTTGGCATCGCCCTCAAGATCGAGGATGGCGGGACACGGGCCAGCGAATGCGCGATCGCCGCGGTGCTCTGCCGGCTGGGCGCCTTTGATCCCGGCCATCCCGCCGTGGCCCGTCGCCTGCGCCCGCGCATCACCAACCGGCGCGACCTCATCGTCGGCGGCATCGCCCCGGCCCCGGCCTTCTGGGCGAACGGCGCGGCGCTCTAGCCTCCTCCTTGCCGCTTCCCGGAATTGGCGCTATGGAGGCGGCATGACTCAGTTTTTCGACATGGAAGACCATATGCGGCTGCCCTGGCGCTTCTTCGGCCACGGGTTGCGGCTTCCGCGCGGGGCGTGACCCCCGGAGTCGCCTGTCCCTTTCCATGAGCCCAAGCGGGAGGAAACCATGTCCGCGCCAAAAACCCTCTATGATAAAATCTGGGATGCCCACCTGGTGCATGAGGCACCCGACGGCACCAGCCTGCTCTATATCGACCGGCACCTGGTCCATGAAGTGACCAGCCCGCAGGCATTCGAGGGCCTGCGCATGTCCGGCCGCAAGGTCCGCGCCCCGGAAAAGACCACCGCCGTTCCCGATCACAATGTCCCGACCGACCTCAACCGGGCGAACGGCATCGAAAACGAGGAGAGCCGGGTCCAGGTCGAGACCCTCCGCAAGAACGCCGCCGACTTCGGCGTCGAAATCTATGATGTTTCCGACATTCGCCAGGGCATCGTCCATATCATCGGCCCGGAGCAGGGCCTGACCCAGCCCGGCATGACCATCGTCTGCGGCGACAGCCATACCGCGACGCATGGGGCCTTCGGGGCGCTCGCCCACGGGATCGGCACTTCGGAGGTGGAGCATGTGCTGGCCACCCAGACCCTGATCCAGAAGAAATCGAAGAACATGAAGGTCGAGGTCCGGGGCACACTCCCCTTCGGCGTCACGGCCAAGGACATCACCCTGACGATCATCGGGGAAACCGGGACGGCGGGTGGCAACGGCCATGTCATCGAATACCGGGGCGAGGCGATCCAGGCGCTCTCGATGGAAGGCCGCATGACGGTCTGCAACATGGCGATCGAGGGCGGCGCACGGGCGGGCCTGATCGCGCCGGACGAGAAGACCTTCGCCTATGTCAAGGGCCGACCCCATGCGCCCAAGGGTGGGCTGTGGGAGATGGCGGAGGCCTATTGGCGGACGCTCTTCACCGACGAGGGGGCGCATTTCGACAAGGAACTGATCCTGAACGCCGCCGATATCGCCCCCGTGGTGACCTGGGGCACCAGCCCGGAGGATGTGCTGCCGATCACCGGGACCGTGCCCAACCCCGAGGATTTCGCGGGCGGCAAGGTCGAGGCGGCGCGGCGCAGCCTCGCCTATATGGGTCTCACCCCCGGTCAGCGCCTGAGCGATGTCGAGATCGACACGGTCTTCATCGGCTCCTGCACGAACGGGCGGATCGAGGACCTGCGCGAGGTCGCCAAGGTCATGGAGGGCCGCCGGGTCCGCGACGGCATCCGGGCGATGATCGTCCCCGGCTCGGGCCTCGTGCGGGCGCAGGCGGAGGAAGAGGGCATCGCCCAGAAGCTGATCGAAGCGGGCTTTGACTGGCGGATGGCGGGCTGTTCGATGTGTCTGGGGATGAACCCGGACCAACTGGCGCCGGGAGAACGCTGTGCCTCGACCTCGAACCGGAACTTCGAGGGTCGGCAGGGTCGCGGCGGCCGGACCCACCTGCTCAGCCCCGCGATGGCGGCGGCGGCGGCGATCACCGGCCGCCTGACCGACGTCCGCGAGCTGATGTAAGGCTGGCCTTTGGGGGTGCGCACGCGTGCGCACCCTGTAACCCTCTGATATCTTTGAGTGAAAGTGTTAACGCCAAAATCGGCCCTGTTCGGGGCCGGTCAACGGCTGGCCTCGGCGAGGTTCTGGCGGGCGGTTTCCAGATAGGGAACGTCGGGCGGAAACAGGATGCCACGGCGCTGCATATCCTCCATCCGGCTCACTACCTCGGCCCAATGTGAGGCTGCATTGGCGGGATCGACCCTAGCCAGTTTCCAGACAAAAACCCAGACATCCCGCGCCCATCCGGCATTGTCGGGATCGCGGGCGCTTCTATGCTGTAAGTTTCAGTCTATTTTATTAGTCTTCCAATTGTTGGCCACATCCACGAAAAAAATGTTGCAAGTGCGCCAAATCCACCCCCGGTTGTTAAAACCCATCTCCAGTTATCTCGAAAAAATCGGCGAATTTCTGTACTAGCTGATTGTATGCTAATCTCGATTGATCGATCAAAAGATGAAGTGTCAAAATTAAGTTCACGACCCAAAGAGTCTACCTTGACTTTGACGTTGATTCGCACGGTCGCTCGCCCTTTTCGTAAAGGTATGACCATCCAATCCCAGCGAAGCATGCTTTTTCCTCGCAGTATGAAATCTTGATCTTCAGAGTTTAGTGGAATGATTTTCAGGAAGTTTTCGTCTGCCAAGAGTTCAGCAGACATCTTGCAGCCAATGCGTTCAATGACGTCCTCCTCAATCTTGCCTCCTCGGCTCTGAAACGTCTCCAGTAAACGCTGACGCTCGAAATCAGAAATGATTTCATGCGAGTAAATTCGTAATTCGACCTTCTCGCGGATGTTCTTCCACATACGACGAGGAACTCGAAAATAAATTCGTCCCTTTTTTTGATGTAAATATCTACCTCTTTGATTTGAAATATAAGAAGAGTGGGTCTTTGCATATTTTACGCGATTTACATCTAGACAGATTTCTGTGTGTCCTATATTCGTATCAGACCATCTCTCGCATAATAATTCAGCTTCAGCTCGCAACTCTTCGAAGGTCACGTCATTTTCATATATGACATCGGAGGAGAGAACGCCTTCGACATCGCGGAAGGTTAAATTCCTCTTGGAATGGATCTCGTGGATCTTGACGGCGTAGGGTGCCTTTTCGGCTTCCGGAAGGGCGTCGATGGCGGCTTGCAGTTCGAGCGCAAGGCGTTCAACCTCCGCGTCGGTCGCGATGGCAGGTTTGCCAAGGTCCGCCAGGATCGCGCCTTCCAGAGCGGGATTGTCGGCGACATGGTCGATCATCGCGACGGTCTTGCCGCCAAGGAAGTCGATGCGGGATTTCAGGCGGTCAAAGAGTGATTTTCCGGGTCCCTTGCTGAACTCGGTGATGCTGTTGGGGGCGGCGAGACCCGCGCCGACCATGAGCAAGGTGTAGAGCGCCCCAATGTCCAACTGAAAATCCCCCCTGCGATCAATGTGCCCAGAATAGCAGATCGTCGGGGGGTGTGTCGTCGGGATCAGGGGCGGCGGAGCCTGCGCAGATGCGCGAGGACGGCGAGTACGATGCCGATATGCAGGCCGAGCGCAATGCCGAGGCCGGTCAGGTGAGTGGTCAGGGTCTTGTCGGGGGTGATGTACAGCGTCGTGGTGCCGAGGGGCAGGAAGAGCAGGAGCGCCGTGATCAGGCCGGGGTTGTAAAGGCGCAGGCGTAGGGTGGCGGCGATATGCGCCACGGCGTTCACGATCAGGCAGTAGGGCGCCGCCAGGCCCCAGGCAGGGGCGATCAGGTAGCCGGCGTAGAAGGCGCCGAGGTTCAGGCCCCAGACCAATGGCAGGTTGATGATCAGGACCGCCGGGGTGGTCAGCGCCTCGCGGCCGCCGAAGACATGCAGGTTGGTGAAGCGGCGGAAGCGGTCGTGGGCGTGCTCCTCGACCTGATGCAGCATGTAGGCGGGGCTGTGCAGGGCGAGCAGGAACAAGGCGAGGGGGAGGTGCGCGAAGACCGGGGTGAAGGCGAGCAGGGCAGAGGCCATGAAGGCGGCGCAGGCCACCCAGCGGTCGGCGAGCCAGCGGATCGGGGGGGTGCGCATGGTGACTCCGGTGGACAGGGGACCGCGGTTCGGTTGACATGAGCGGAACGCGGTTAAGGCGGCATGAAGGCGGGAGGGGGACGTGGCAGGCGGGATCGTATCACGGCGCGCGGTGATTGGCGCGGGGATCGCGGCGGCCAGCGGGGTCGGGGTGAGTTTCGCGGAAAGCCCGGGCGCGGGGCGGCTGGTGCCGGAGCGGCGGCTGGGGGTGCCCGATACGGTCAGTCCCGAGCTGGCGGCGCGGATCGGCGCGCCCTTGCCCGCGGGGTGGGACGTGGTTCCGGCGGACGCGGCGGGGTGGCGGGCGATGGCGGCGGAGAGTGCCCGGATGGTGGCGCCGCTGTTGCCGGGGATCAAGGAGCGGATGGGCCTGAGGGTGTCGTCCGAGACGATCGCGGGGGTTCCGGTGTTCCGGATCCGGCCGCGGGGTGCGGTGGTCGGGCCGTTGCTGATGCATCTGCATGGCGGGGGCTATGTGCTTTATCCCGGCGAGGCGGGGGCCGGGGAAGGCATGGTGATGGCCGGATATGGCGGCTACGAGGTGGTGTCGGTGGATTACCGGATGGCCCCCGATCATCCCTATCCGGCGGCTTTGGACGATGCGGTGGCGGTGTGGCGGGTGCTGGCGGCCGAGCGTCCGGCGGCGCGGCTCGGGGTGTTCGGATCGTCGGCGGGGGGTGGATTGACGCTGGCGTTGATGCTGCGGTTGAAGGCGGAGGGGTTGCCGTTGCCGGGGGCGATCGCGCCGGGGACGCCGTGGGTGGATTTGACCGGGGATGGCGACAGCCTTCAGGCGAATGCGTTCGTGGACAATGTGCTGGTGTCCGGGTCGGGGTGGGTCGGGGCGGCGGGGCCGTTGTACGCGGGTGGCGCGGATCTGCGCGATCCGATGATTTCGCCGATCTTCGGGGATTTCTTCGGGTTGCCGCCGGCGATCCTGACCAGCGGGACGCGGGATCTGTTCCTGAGCGATACCGTGCGGGCGCATCGCAAGTTGCGCCGGGCGGGGGTGGAGGCGGTGTTGCAGGTGTTCGAGGGGCAGAGCCATGCGCAGTTCCTGGAGCCCTTCATTCCCGAGACGGAGGAGGCGTTCGGCGAGATCGCGGGATTTTTCGCCCGGCATCTGGCGGGGTAGCGATGGTCTATCCGCGGGAGAGTTTCGAGTTCGAACGGGTCGGGTTCTTTACCGACGCGGTTTATGCGATCGCGATGACCCTGCTCGTGGTCGAGCTGCATGTGCCGGAGCATGGGATCGCGGAGCTGTGGGGCGAGAGATGGGCGGTGTTCGGCTTTTTCCTCGGCTTCCTGCTGCTCGGGCGTTACTGGCTCGCGCATCATGCCTTTTTCGCCTCGCTGCGCAGCCTGGACCGGGGGATGATCGTCTGGAACCTCGTCTATCTCTCCTTCGTCGCGGTCACGCCGTTCACGGTCGCGTTGATCAGCCGGTACGAGGATTCGCCGGTGTCCTTCGTCTGCTTCGCGCTGAACATGGCGGCGATCAGCGCGCTCGAGGTGGTGATGATGGTCCGCGCGGCACGGGAGCGGCATCTGTCCGAGGAACCCGCGCTGGCGGTGCTGCGCAACAGGCTGGCGGGGGCGTCGGGGCCGGTGGGGATCATCCTCTTGTCGCTGCCGCTCGGGCTTTATGATTCGACGCTGGGCCTGCTGAGCTGGCTCGCGATGATCCCTTGGGGCCGGTATGTCGCGCGGAACGCGCCGCGGGAGCCCGAGCAGCCGCCTTGCGGGTGAGGGGCGGGTTGGTCTAAGGAAACGGTCGGAGGTACGAGATCATGGAGAAATTCACCAAGCTGACGGGGGTCGCGGCGCCTTTGCCGATGATGAATGTCGATACCGACATGATCATCCCCAAGCAGTTCCTGAAGACCATTGCGCGGACCGGGCTCGGCAAGAACCTGTTCGACGAGATGCGCTATGATCAGGACGGGAATGAGCTGCCCGATTTCGTGCTGAACAAACCGGCCTATCGCGAGGCGAAGATCCTGGTGGCGGGCGAGAATTTCGGCTGTGGATCGAGCCGGGAACATGCGCCCTGGGCCTTGCTCGATTTCGGGATCCGCTGCGTGATCGCGCCGAGCTTCGCGGATATCTTCTACAACAACTGCTTCAAGAACGGGATCCTGCCGATCGTGCTGCCCAAGGAGCAGGTCGATCTGTTGATGGACGATGCCGAGCGCGGGGCGAACGCCGTGGTCACGGTCGATCTGGAGAACATGACCATCTCGGGACCGGATGGCGGGACCATCGGATTCGACCTCGACGAGTTCCGGCGGCATTGCCTGTTGAATGGCCTCGATGACATCGGGCTGACGATGGAAAAGGCCGAGGCGATCGATACGTTCGAAAGCAATTACGCGGCGCGGGCGCCCTGGCTCTGAGGCTTTGGTGACACGCACGCTCCTCGTCATCGACGTTCAGGCGGATTATTTCGCGGGCGGAACCCTGCCCCTGTGGCAGACGGAGGAAACCCTGGCCCGGATCGTCGAAGCCATCGGCAAGGCGCGGGCGGCGGGCGATCGGATCGTGCTCGTCCGGCATGTCTCCAGGGCCGCGACGGGGTTGTTCGGCTCGGCGGGGAGCGGGATTGATATCCATCCGGATATCCTCGCCGCCGCCGGCGACGCGCCCGTGGTCACCAAGACCTTCGCGGATTCGTTTCAGGAGACTGATCTCGCCGATCGTCTGGAGGGGACCGCTGACCTGTTGATCTGTGGGATGATGACACAGAACTGCGTCGTCTTCACCGCGATGTCGCGCGCGGCGGAGGGGTTTCGGGTCCGGGTCGTCGGCGATCTCTGTGCCGCGCCGACCGAGATGGTTCACAGGATCGCGCTCAACGCGCTGGGCTCAAAAACCGAGGTCGTCTCCTCGCGGGATATCTGGCCCGGATAGGCCGCCCCGGCCCGGTCACGCGGGCGGGCCGATCCGGTGGGTCAGCCAGTCGACGAAGGCGGCGGCGGCGGGGGACAGCCGGTCGAGGTCGCGGGCAACGATCCAGTAGGCGCCGCAGGGGATCGTGATCGCAAAGGGGCGGATCAAACGCCCCGCCGCGAGATCCTCGCGCAGAAAGATCAGATCGACCAGACCCACCCCCTGACCGCGCAGGGTCGCCTGGAGCACCATCGCCGCGTCGGTCAGGATCGGGCCGCGCGGGGCGGTCACCCCGACGGCTCCGGCGGCGGCGAACCAGCGGTTCCAGAGGTCGCGGTCCTCCTCATGCAGCATCGGCAGATGGATCAGGTCGCGCGGTTCCCGGAGGAGACAGGGGGTCAGGCCGGGCGACAGGGCCGGGGTGACATCGCAACCGGCGAGCCCGCGGGACTGGGTGCGCGGCCAGGAGGTCGCGGTCAGGGAATGGCGGATCGCGATTTCCGCGTCGTTGCGGTGGAACTCGATGGGGCGCGGATCGGAATCGATGATGACGTCGATCTCCGGGAACCGGCGTTGAAAATCGGGCAGGTTCGGGACCAGCCAGGCGGAGGCGAAGGCGGGTTCGACACTGACCTTCACGCTCTGGGCGATCGAGCCCGCCGCGATCTCGTCGAGCGCGGCCGCGACCGTGTCGAAGGCGGGGGTCAGGCTGGAGAGAAGGCGCGCACCCGCGGGCGTGAGGGTGACGCTCCGGTGGCCGCGGTCGAAGAGCGGGCTGCCCAGCAACGCCTCCAGCTCGCGGATCTGGCGGCTGATCGCGGCCTGCGAGACGAAGAGTTCGGCGGCGGCGAGGGTGAAGCTCCCGAGCCGACCGGCGGCCTCGAAGCTGCGCAGGGCCGTCAGCGGCAGGCGACCGCGTTTCATGCATAACCCCAAGTCATTCGAAGGAAGCGATTAGCTCGTTTGACCCCTGGCGGCAAGTGCGCGAGAAGGGCGGCGAAGGAGGGATATCATGATACGGACTATTCTCGATTGGATCGCCGAGGCCTATCGCCTGCGCGGTCTGGATTTTCATCAGGGCCCGGGGGCGCGCCCAGGGCTCGCGCCCTGTCCCGATCGCGGGGCCTTTCAGGCGCCCTGGGTAACCGGCTCTTAAGCCCGGGCGATCAGGGTGCCTCGGGATGTGGGCACCGCTTCTCAGTCTTCTGGTTGGATTGGCACTGCTGGCCGCGCCGCTTCGGGCGGAGACGGCGCGGGTGGCGACCTATGACGTCGGGTTGGCGCGGGACGGGCCGGGGCTGCTGCTCGCGGATCTGCGCCGCCCGCCCAAGCCCGATATCGCCGCCGTCGTCGCCGTCATCCAGGCGGCGCGGCCGGATATCCTGCTCCTGAACGGGTTCGACCATGATCTCCGGGGCGTGGCGCTGGCGGCGTTCCGGGATCTGTTGCGACAGGGACCGGCGGGGATCGATTACCCGGCGGTCTTTGATGCGCCGGTGAACGCGGGCGTGCCGACGGGGCGCGATCTCGACGGCGACGGACGGGTGAACGGCTGGAAGGATGCGCGATCCTGGGGCCGGTTCCCGGGTCAGGGGGGCATGGCCCTGCTCTCGCGCTTCCCGCTCGAAGGGGCGCGGACCTTTCGGGATTTCCCCTGGCGGGATTTGCCGGGCGGGGACGCGGGCGCCGATCTGCCGCTGGCCACGCGGTCGTTCTGGGATGTGGGGGTGCGCCTGCCGGGCGGGGCGCGGCTGCGGCTGCTCGCGTCCAATCCGACGGCGCCGCTTCATGACGGGCCGGACAAGGTGAATGCCCGCCGCAACAAGGACGAGATCGGCTTCTGGCTCTGGTATCTGGGCGGGGCGGCGGTGCGCGACGATCAGGGCAGGGTGGCGGCGGTCGAGGGGCCTTCCGTGCTGCTCGGCAATCTCAATGCCGATCCGGCGAAGGGCGCGGGTCAGGGCGAGACCCTGCGGCGGTTGCTGGCGTCGGGCGATCCGCTGCCCGGTGTGGATACCGCGTTCTGGCCCGGCGGACGGGCGCTGAGGCTGGATTATGTCCTGCCCTCGCCGGATCTGGCGGCGCGGGGGGCGGGGGTGGTCCCCTCCCCGCCGGGGACCGGGGGGCCGCCGCATCGGCTGGTCTGGGTCGATCTGGCGCTGCCCTGACTTGACCCCGGCGGATGGCGGCGCTAGCGGAGGGCAAATTCTCAACCAGGGAAACCCCGCATCATGGCTCAACCGACGCTTCTCCTTTTGCCCGGCGACGGGATCGGTCCCGAGGTCATGGCCGAGGTGCGCAAGGTCATCGCCTGGTTCGGCACGCAGGGCATGGCGTTCACCGTCGAGGAGGATCTGGTCGGCGGCTGTTCCTATGACGCGCATGGCACGCCCCTGACCGACGCGGCGATGGCGCGGGCGCAGGTGGCGGACGCGGTGCTGCTCGGCGCGGTGGGCGGGCCGAAATACGACACGCTGGATTTCAGCGTGAAGCCCGAGCGGGGGCTGTTGCGGTTGCGCAAGGAGATGGACCTCTATGCCAACCTGCGGCCCGCGCAATGTTTCGACGCGCTGGCGGATTTTTCGTCGTTGAAGCGGGACGTGATCGCGGGGCTCGATATCCTGATCGTCCGGGAATTGACCAGCGGGGTCTATTTCGGCGAGCCGCGCGGGATTTATCCCGACAACGAAGGCGGGCGGGTCGGGGTGAACACCCAGCGCTATACCACGAGCGAGATCCGGCGGGTGGCGCGCTCGGCCTTCGAACTGGCGCGGCGGCGGCGCAACAAGGTCTGTTCGATGGAAAAGGCCAATGTGATGGAATCGGGCATCCTGTGGCGCGAGGAAGTCACCTGGGTCCGCGACAACGAATATCCCGATGTCGAGCTGAGCCATATGTATGCCGACAATGGCGCGATGCAGCTGGTCCGCTGGCCCAAGCAGTTCGATGTGATCGTGACCGACAATCTGTTCGGGGACCTTTTGTCCGATTGCGCGGCGATGCTGACCGGCTCGCTCGGGATGCTGCCTTCGGCGAGTCTCGGGGCGGTGGGGCCGAACGGGCGGCCCAAGGCGCTCTATGAGCCGGTGCATGGGTCCGCGCCCGATATTGCCGGGACCGGCAAGGCCAATCCGATCGCCTGTATCCTGAGCTTTGCGATGGCGCTGCGCTATTCCTTCGATGCCGGGGACGCGGCGGCGCGCCTGGAAGCGGCGGTCGAAAAGGTGCTCGCCGATGGCTTGCGCACCGCCGATCTGCTGGGCGCGGGCGGCGGCGCGGCGGTGAGCACCGCCGAGATGGGCGACGCGATCGTCGCGGCCCTGGGAGCGGGGAACTGATCGCTGGCTGGGATCTGCCGGTGCCGGAAACGGCGCTGGCCTTTGTGGGGTCGGAGCGGGCGCGGGGGCGGGTGATCCATCCGGACGACGGGGACATCTTCCGGGCGCTGGAGTTGACGCCGCCGGAGTCCGCGCGGGTGGTGATCCTGGGCCAGGATCCCTATCACGGGCCGGGTCAGGCGCATGGCCTGAGCTTCAGCGTTCCGCCGGGGGTCAAGGTGCCGCCGTCGCTGCGCAACATCTTCAAGGAGCTGCGGGACGATCTCGGGGTGCCGGTGGCCGGGAGCGGCTGTCTCGAACCCTGGGCGCGGCGGGGTGTGTTGCTCCTGAACAGCGTGCTGACGGTCGAGGAGGGCAAGGCCGGCTCGCATCGCGGGCGGGGCTGGGAGCCCTTCACCGACGCGGTGATCGAGCGGGTCCGGTCGGGGCCGCCGGTGGTCTTCCTGCTCTGGGGGGCGTGGGCGCAGGCCAAGGGAGCCTTGCTCGAAGGCGGGCCGCATGCCGTGCTCAAGGCGCCGCATCCCTCGCCCCTGTCGGTCCACCGCGGGTTTTTCGGAAGCAAGCCGTTCTCGCAGGCCAATGCGTTTCTGGAATGGGTGGGGCGCGGGGCCGTCGACTGGCGCCTGTGACAGAAGGCTGATCAGGCGGGTCCCGCGCCCGAGAGCAAGGGTTCCAGGGCGAAGCGCCGGAAGCGGTCGAGGGCGGCGGGGGTCTGATCGGCCCTTACGCGCACCAGGGCGCCCTCATAGGCGTCGATCAGGAAGGCCGCCGCCGCGGAGCTGTCGAAATCCCCCGGCAGATCACCTCTGTCCCGTGCCTCGTCCAGAACCGTCACGAGGCTTTGCTGCCAACTGCCAAAGCAGTCGCTCAGTTTTTGCCGGAGCGCGGGCCCCCGGGTCGCGGCGGTCTGGGACAGGACGCCATAAAGACATCCGCCCTGGGGCAATTCGGCCGCGACCTCCGTCAGCCGTGCCTCGAAATAGAGCCGCAGACGCGTCAGCGGCGGGTGGGCGGGATCGTCGAAAATCGCGCGGCGGGAGTCCGCGTAATGCGCTTCGTAGGCGTCGAGCAGGGCGCAGGCGAAATCCTCCTTGCTCCGGAAGAAATGATAGAACGAACCCTTGGGCACGCCCGCCGCCGCGAGCAGGGGGCCCAGTCCCACCCCGTCATATCCTTGGGCGAGCAGGGCCCGCAGACCTTCGGCAATCAGGGCTTTTCGCGTGGGTGAGTCTCGCATAGAAAGATAGTAGACCAGTCGTCTAGTAACTTCAACCGGTGCCCGAGGGCCATGGTGCGATGAGAGCGGAATGAACCAGAACAGAGGCGCGACTTTCGGGACGGAACGACTTCTTGGCCTGGCGCTCGCCGGAGGCTCGACCGTGCTCTGGAGCACCGCCGGGGTATTCACCCGGGCGATCGACCTCGACCTCTGGACCATGGTCGCCTGGCGGTCGCTGTTCGCCTGCGTCTCGCTCCTGATCCTCGCGGCCTTCAGCAGCGGGTGGGACATGCTGAATGTCCGCGGGCGATTGGGCTGGCCCGGGATCGTCTATGTGCCCGTCGCCGCCGCCTCGATGATCGGCTATATCGCCGCGCTGCGCCTGACCACGGTCGCGAATGTCATGACGATCTATGCGACCATGCCATTCATGGCGGCGGGCATCGGCTATCTCCTGCTCGGAGAGCGGATCGGGCGGGATCTGGTGATCGCCGGAGGGGTCGCCTTCGTCGGGGTCGCCTGCATGGCCGGGTTCGCGACGGATCCCGGCGGGCTGCTCGGGAATACCCTCGCCCTCCTGATGACGCTCGGATTCGCGATGACGGTGGTGATGGCGCAGCGGTGGCGGGATCTCGATGTCACCCTTGCCATTGCGCTGGCCAGCGGCCTCTGCGGCCTCGGATGCGCCCTTGGTGCGACATCGGACCTGCCGGGGGGCCGGGACCTGCTGCTCCTGTTCCTGTTCAGCCTCGCCACCCAGAGCCTCAGCTATCTGTTGTTCATGGCGGGCGGGCGGCGGATCACGGCGGCCGAGGCGGGCCTGATCACGCTGCTCGACGTGGTGCTGGGGCCGCTCTGGGTCTGGCTGGCCTTTGCCGAATGGCCGGGCCTGCCCGCGCTGGTGGGCGGCGGGCTGACGCTGTCGGCGGTGGTCTGGTACATGCGCCGGCAAATGCGCATCCCCCGCGCTGTTTAACGAGAATGACCAATGGCCCTTGCGGTCGGCCGCGGAAGTTCGTAACAGTTCCGCCGGTGTCGGAGTGTAGCGCAGCCTGGTAGCGCACCTGCTTCGGGAGCAGGGGGTCGGAGGTTCGAATCCTCTCACTCCGACCAGGATTCCAGGGTGTGGGATCCGGGGACGGCATGCCGGCCCGATGGGGAGTTCGAGGATGCCGTCGAAGCGGGAATCGGCCGATACGCCATGGCTGTCCATCGTCGTTCCGATGAAGAACGAATCCGAAAATCTGAGTTTCGTGACCGAGGCGATCGCCCTGGCCTGCGCGCGCATGGGTCCGTTCGAGGCGATCTATGTCGATGACGCCTCTACCGATTCCACCGCGGCCGATATCCTCGCGCTCTGTTCCGAGTTTCCATTCCTCCGTCTGGTCCGCCATGACGAGGGCGCCGGGCAATCGGCGGCGATTCACAGCGGGGTGAAGGTCGCGCGGGGGTCGGTCATCTGCACCCTAGACGGCGATGGCCAGAATCCGCCGGGCGAAATTCCGAAGCTGGTCGCCCATCTGAGGGGCCATGAGTTCCCCGAGGGCGTCGCCCTGATCGCGGGCCAGAGGGTCGGACGCCGGGACACCCTGTCTAAGCGCTGGGCCTCGAAGGCGGCGAATGCGATCCGGTCCGGCCTGCTCCGGGACGGGACACGCGACACCGGCTGCGGGTTGAAATTGTTCCGGCGGGACGCGTTTCTCGATCTGCCCTATTTCGATCACATGCATCGCTATCTGCCGGCATTGTTTGCCCGGGATGGCTGGGGCGTGCTGCATCAGGATGTCGCCCATGCGGAGCGTCACGCCGGGCGATCGAATTATGCGAACCTGAGCCGGGCCATGGTGGGTGCCTATGATCTGGTGGGCGTGTCCTGGTTGATCCGCCGCCGCAAGAGGACGCGTGGCCGGGAAGTTACCGGGTCTGAGTGAGAGGTTCGATGCAAGATACCCTGTTCCACATCCTGAACGTCCGGCATTGGGGGGAGTTCTGGTGGGTGATGGTTGGCCTGATCGGCCAAATGATGTTTTCGATGCGGTTCATCATCCAATGGATATCGTCGGAGCGGGCGCGCAAATCGGTGATGCCGGTTGCTTTCTGGTATTTTTCGCTGGGCGGGGGGGTAATCCTGCTCGCCTATGCGATCGCCCGGCGTGACCCGGTCTTTATCCTCGGACAGGCGACGGGGCTTCTGATCTACATACGCAATCTCTGGCTGATCCGTGACGCCAAGAACGCGGCGTGAGTCCTCGGAATTCGCGTTCGGCCTGCTCGGGATCGCGCTGGTCACGCTCTGGCGGATCGTCATGCTCCGGTTCGACCGGGCGGATCTGTTCGTCGACGATGCGCAATACTGGTTCTGGGGTCAGGAGCTGGCCTGGGGCTATTATTCCAAACCGCCGCTGATCGGCTGGATTCTGCGGGCCTCGACCGCGATCGGCGGGGATGGGATGGTCTGGATCCGTCTGCCCTTGCCCCTGATCCATGCCGGGACCGCCGTGATCATGGCCCTGATCGGGCGGCGGCTCTTCGATGCGCGGGTGGGGGCGCTGGCGGGGTTCGCCTATGTCTCGCTGCCCGGGGTGGCCTTGGGCAGCCTGCTGGTCTCGACCGACACGCCGCTGCTCCTCTGCTTCGCCTTGGCGATGCTGGCGCAGGTCCATCTGATGGAGCGGCGGTCGCCGGGCTGGGCCCTGGTGCTCGGGGCGGCGGTCGGGGTCGGGCTGCTGGCGAAATATGCGATGATCTATTACCCGCTGTCGGCGGTTCTGGCGGCGGTGGTCGTGCCCCGGTCGCGAATCGGCTGGCGCGCGGCGGGAATTGCCGCGGCGCTGGCTTTGGTGATCGTGGCGCCCAATCTCTGGTGGAACGCGGCGAACGGTTTCTCGACCCTGTATCATACGGCCGACAATGCCGATCTCGCGGGCGAGGGCTTTCATTTCGAGGAATTCCTGGAGTTCTTCGCCGCCCAGTTCGCAGTGTCCGGACCGGTGTTTTTCGCAGCATTCCTGCTTGGTCTGCCCCGCGGGCGTGACCGGGGCCGGTTTGCCTTTCTCGCCGCGATGGCCCTGCCGGCGTTGGTGATCGTCTCCATCGAAGCGCTGCGGGCCGAGGCGAATGCCAATTGGGCGGCGGTGGGGCATCTGGGGGCGTTGCTGATCGCGATGGCGGTGCTGCGCGATCGGCGGCGGTGGCTGGCGGTCGGGTTCGCATTCAATCTGGCGGTGACGGCGGCGCTGCCGGTGATGACGGTCTTCGCGGATACGCTGCGGCTGGGGTCGGGGGATTTGCTGCTCTCGCGCTATGTCGGCCGGGCGGATGTCAGCCGGAAGGCGGAGGCGATCGCCAGGGCCGAGGGGCTCGATACGCTGGTGTCGGGCGATCGCGGCCTGCTGGCGGATTTCTTCTATACGCTGCGGGACTCCGGACTTTCTCTGTACGCCGAGCCGACCAAGGGGTTTCCCCCCCACCATTACGCGCAGAAACATCCTCTGCCGGACGGTCCGGGCGAGGTTCTGTTCCTCACGAAGGACGCGGCCGGGCCCCGGTGTTCCGAGTCCCGGCTGGTCGAGAGCTGGACCCCCGCTGACGGGTTCTATACCCATCCGTTTTATGCCTTTCGGGCGCCCCGGTCCTGCTGGTTCAAGGGGCAATCATGAGGCGCCCTCGGGTTACTTGAAATGGCCACCCACGTCCGTCATCCGGTCCTGATCTCGGTCTCGCAGCCGAACGCCTGGACCTTTGGCATCCTGTTCTTCTTTGAATCGGTCGCGCGGGCGGCGATGCTCGCGGTGTTGCCGTTGACGGTCTATCGGGTGTTTCAGGCCAAGGAGACGGTGAGCCTGGTCTATACCGGGGTGGCCCTCGTCGCGCTCTGTCTCAGCTTTGCGATTCCCCCCTTGGTCCGGCGGATCAGCCGACGCTGGACCTATACGCTGGGCTGCGTGCTGCTGGCGCTTTTTGCGCTGCTGGTCGATCTCGGGATGCCGGTGGTGCTGGTGTTCGCGATGCTGTGCCGGACCCTGGGCGCGGCGATGCTGAACATCACGCTGGCTCTCTATATCATGGACAATATCGAGAAGCGGGATCTGGCGCGTTCCGAGCCTCTTCGCCTTGCCATGGCGACCGTGGCCTGGGGGATCACGCCCTATGTCGGGGTGTGGCTGATGGAGAATGTCGGCGTCTGGGCCGCGTCGCTGTTGAGCATATCCGCGAGCCTCAGTCTCATCGGGGTCTTCTGGGCGTTCCGGTTGCGCGAGGGTGGGCCGATCCGGCCGGAAGCCCGGTCCCTGACGCGGGCGCGGGATCCGATCCAGTCGATCAGGCGATTCGTAAGCCAGCCGCGGCTGCGCCTCGCCTGGTCGATCGCCTTCGCCCGCTCGGCCTTCTGGATGACCTTCTTCGTCTATATCCCGATCCTCCTGGTCGAGGGGGGATGGCCCGCGACGGCGAGCGGCATCGCGGTGGCGGCGGGAAATCTGATGCTGTTCAACAATCTGTTCAGCGGCCGGCTCGCGGCGCGGCTGTCATTGCGCAGGGTTCTGGGGGGCGCGTTCCTCGCCGCCGCCGGGCTCGTCGGCCTGGTGGCGGTGCTCAGCGCCGTCAACCCCGCGGCGGCGGCGGTCGTGATGGTGGCGGCGGCGTTCTTCATCGCGCTGGTCGATGGATTGGGACCGGTGCCCTTCCTGCGCGCGGTGCGAACGCATGAGCGGGCGCGCATGGCCACGGTCTATCGGACCTATCTCGATGCGTCGGAACTGCTGCCGCCGCTGGTCTATTCCGCGCTGCTGCCGCTTCTGGGCTTTCCGGGGGCCTTCGCGGCGCTGGCCTGTCTCGTAGGCGGGGTCGGGGTATTGACCCTGTGCTATCTGCCCCGGGGCATGTGACGGGGCCCGCGCGGGCCCATCGATGCGAGGAACTCCGGTCAGAGTTTACAAACGGGGGGAATCAGGTCACAAGCGCCCACCGAACGATCTCCGGAGACTGTACCGATGGGCTACCGCATCGCCGTTGTCGGCGCCACGGGCAACGTGGGCCGTGAAATGCTGAACATCCTCGCCGAACGGGAATTCCCCGTCGACGAAATCGTGGCACTTGCCTCGCGCAAGAGCCTCGGGACAGAAGTTTCCTTCGGCGAGCGAACCTTGAAGACCCTCGATCTGGAACAGTTCGATTTCACCGGCTGGGATATCGCCTTCTTTGCCATCGGTTCCGATGCGACCAAGAAATACGCGCCGATCGCCGCCAAGGCGGGCTGCGTGGTCATCGATAATTCCTCGCTCTATCGCTATGATCCCGATGTGCCCCTGATCGTCCCGGAAGTGAATCCGGACGCGGTGATGGGTTATGACAAGCGCCACATCATCGCCAATCCGAACTGTTCGACCGCCCAGATGGTGGTGGCCCTCAAGCCGCTGCATGACCGTGCGACGATCCGGCGGGTGGTGGTTTCGACCTATCAGTCGGTTTCGGGCGCGGGCAAGGAGGCGATGGATGAATTGTGGAACCAGACCAAGGGCATGTATGTCCCGGGTCAGGAGGTCGAGCCTTCGGTTTTCACCAAGCAGATCGCGTTCAACGTGATTCCCCATATCGATGTCTTCCTCGATGACGGCCAGACCAAGGAAGAATGGAAGATGGTCGCCGAGACCAAGAAGATCCTCGATCCCGCCATCAAGGTGACGGCGACCTGCGTCCGGGTTCCGGTCTTTGTCGGTCATTCCGAGGCGATCAACATCGAATTCGAACAGGATATCGACGAGGCCGAGGCCCGTGACATCCTGCGCGAGAGCCCCGGGATCATGGTGATCGACAAGCGCGAGGCCGGCGGTTATGTCACCCCGATCGAATCCGTGGGCGAATATGCGACCTATGTCAGCCGGATCCGGCAGGATCCGACCATCGACAACGGCCTGAACATCTGGGTGGTCAGCGACAATCTGCGCAAGGGCGCGGCGTAGAACGCCGTTCAGATCGCCGAACTGCTCGGGCGGCGGGTCTTGAAGAAGGGCTGATCTCAGTTCGAGACGGGTGGGACGGCCTTGAGATAAGCGGCGAGGCCCTCCCGATCCTCGGCGGGCAGTTTGCTCAGGTTTTCCTGAACCTCGACCATCGCGCCGCCGACCGAATCGAATTCGGGCGTGAAGCCCGATTCGAAATAATAGGCGATGTCGCTGGCGGACCAGCTTTCGATCCCGCCTGTGCCCGAGGTGATATTGGGCACCTTGCCGGTGCCTTCCGCCGCCGGTGCCCCCCCGAGCCAACGTGAGACCTCAAGTCCGCCGGCGAAATTGCGCGGGGTATGGCATTCGCCGCAATGGCCGGGACCCTCGGCGAGATATTGCCCCCGTTTGACCTCGGGGCTGGCATCGGGCAGCGAGAGCACAGGCTGGTCTGACAGGAAGGCCAGTTTCCACAGGCCAAGACCCTGCCGGATATTGAACGGAAATTTCAGGGCATGGGCGGGCTGGACACCCGGCACCGCGGGCAGCGTATGCAGGAAGGCCGAGAGGTCGGCGATATCGCCCGGCGTCATCCGGGCGTAGGATGTATAAGGGAAGGCGGGATAAAGATGCTGACCCTCGGGGGAAACCCCGCGCAGCATCGCATTGGCCAGATCGGCCGTGCTCCAGTCGCCGATGCCGTCCGCCGGATCGGAGGAGATGTTGGGGACGGTGAAATCCCCGAACGCGGTCTTGAGAACGCGCCCGCCTCCGAGGTTCAGCCGGTCATCGCCCTTGGCGCCGGGGGCCGCGTGGCAGGAGGCGCAGCCGCCCGCCCAGAAGATGCGCTCGCCGCGGGCGGCATCGCCCGCGGGCAGGGCGGCGGCCTCCTCGCGGCTCAGGGGGCGGGGCAGGGCCGCCACATAGAGCGCGATGGCCGAGACCCCGGCCAGGCCAAGGAGAAAGACGAGGATCCGCCGCATGCCCTTATCCCCGGATCAATCCTCCTTGTAGCCCTCGTGGCAGGATTTGCAGCTTGCCAGGACCGGTCCGACGGCGGCCTTGAAGGCTTCGACATCGGCGGGACCGGCCTTGCCTGAGGCCTCGCGGGCGGCGGCGGTGGCGGTCTTGAACTTTTCGATCTGTGCGATGAAACCCGCCATGTCCTCCCAGATCTTCGGCGAGGCCTCGCTGCGCTTGGGGTCGAGGCTGCCTTCGGGGAAATAGTCACCCATGGTAAGGGCCGTGGCCGCCAATGTAGCAATGACCGATTTGCCCAAGGCGGGGGCATAGGCGATCTCGCCCTTGGAAACGCCTCCGTAAACCGCCGTCGCAGCCGCGTTGGCGTCCATGAGGGACTGGCGGGAGGCAATGGGATCGTCGGCGCCCAGAACCGGGACCGAAAGTGCGGACAGCGCTGCGAGGGTCAGGACAAGACGTTTCACCAGGCATCTCCTATCGTCTGCGTAGAGGCCGGATTTTCCGGCCGTTTCGTTGCCGTTCGATGACGGGCCGAGTGGGACCCGCTTTACCCTGAAAACCGCTCACTCGGGACAGAAGGTGTCGGATATGATCCTTCCCTGCATCGGTAACTCTGCCAAGCAGGAAAGAAAACAACTTTCCGCGAGCGCGACGCTCGCACTGCGATCAGAGGCGATAAAAGGCGTCGCTGTTGGGATCGTAGACTTCGAGATCGCCGTCGCCGATGTCTTTCCAGGCCCCGTGCAGCTCCAGCTGTCCCCGCTCGACCGCCTCCGCGACGAAGGGAAAGGTCATCAGGTTGCGCAGGCTGACCAGCACGCCGCGCTGTTCGAGATGGCGCAGCATCCGGTCGCGGTCCGGCCCCTGCTCCAGCGCCGCCGGAACGCTCGGGGCCAGGACCTCCAGCCAATGGCCCACGAAACTGTCCGGCGCGGGCGCGGGCATGCCCGAATCCGAATTCATGTCGAGACAACCCGCGACGCCACCGCAGCGGGAATGTCCCATCACGATCAGATGCCGGACCTTGAGCACGGTCACGGCATATTCGATCGTCGCCGAGGTACCGTGCTGACGTCCGTCCTGCGTGCAGGGCGGAACCAGATTGGCAATGTTGCGATGGACGAAGAATTCTCCCGCCTCGGAACCGAACACATCCGTCACCATGACCCGGCTGTCGCAACAGGCAATCACCATGGCACGGGGGTTCTGGCCGTTCGTTGCCAGGTCGAGCAGTTTGGCCCGCTTTTCGGGGCTGAGGTTGGACTTGCTCTCCCGGTGACGGGCGATCAGAAAAGAGGGCAGGGGCTTGGCGTATCTCATGATCTGTTTCGGTTCCTGCGATCAAGGTTTGCGTTACCTAAAGTGTCGCATAGTTTGTCCATGGTGCAATGCACAACAAGTCTTATTGCTAAGTCTCCCTTCATGCATCCGCGGCAAGCTGCGAGCAGGGTGTAGACGGGGGTAAGCACATGCCTGCACAGGTTTTTCATTTTGCGTCGCACGAGAATACAAAGCTCGATACGACGAGGATCATGGTTCTTCGACAGTCGCTGGGGGACCAGAGGTGCCGCGAGGTTGTCGAGGAAGTGGTCTTTCATCTGGCCGACCGGCTGGGTCTGCTGGAGGCGGCTCTGCACAAGGGGGACGTCGCCGGAGCCGCGACGCTCGCATCCCGATTGGCGGGTCTGAGTGAACAGGTCGGTCTCGCGGATTTCACGCGGGTATCTCGTGATCTGTGTCAATGCCTGAGGGACGAGGACATGGTAGCGACGGCGGCGGTGGCGGCGCGATTGTCCCGCCTCGGGGAAGATTCTCTTTTCGACGTGATCATGTATGCCGACCAGACAGCATTGTAGACTTCATGCGTCCACCGGGGAACAATTCGTGTTTGTTCTCCGGGTACTCTTTGGCCAGGCGGCCAGGGGCGGGAATCTCGCATACAATTCAAGTTTCTTTAGTACGAGGCATCGGCTAGGATTATCGTTCCTTTGACAGTGAATGATTCATGCCGCTCATTGCTTCCGTGAACTCCCATGCCATTCCCCTCGTTCTGGTTGATCCAGCGGGGTTCTCCGGCTGGTTGTCAGCCCAGGACAGTGCCTCTCGCACCTGGGCAACCGCCAGTGGTTTCGCCGCCGGTCTGGGCGAGATTCTGGTCCTTCCCGACAGGGAGGGGTCGATCAGAGAGGTTCTCTATGGCTGGGGAACAGCGCGCGCCCGATCCCGCGGACGGTTCCATCTGGCGGCGGCGGTCGAGAAACTGCCGGCGGGGCGGTATTTTCTGGTGGCCGGCCAGATGCCGATCGATCCTGAAACCGAGGCGCTGGGGTGGTTGCTGGCGGAATACCGGTTTGACCGCTATCGGAGCCAGTCCGCGAAGGCGCTCGATCTGATCTGTCCGGACGGGGTAAACGCGGCGCGGATCGAAAGCATCGCGCGGGCCGCCGCCTTGACGCTCGATCTCGTGAATACGCCCGCCAATGACCTCGGTCCGGAGGCACTGGAGGCGGCCTTCCTCGATCTGGCCTCCCGTCACGGCGCCGAGACGAATGTGATCCGGGGGGAGGCGCTGCGAAGCGCCAACTTCCCGATGATCCATGCCGTGGGAGCCGCCGCCGCCGAGGCGCCGCGGCTCCTGGATCTGACCTGGGGTCGGCCGGATGCGCCGCGCGTGACGCTGGTGGGCAAAGGCGTCTGTTTCGACACCGGCGGCCTGAACATAAAGCCGGGCAGTTCCATGGGCCTGATGAAAAAGGACATGGGTGGCGCGGCGACGGCCATGGGTCTGGCGTCCATGATCATGGAGTTGGGGCTTGATCTCCGGCTTCGTGTACTGGTTCCGGCGGTCGAAAACGCGATCTCGGCGCCTGCGATGCGACCGGGCGATATATTGCGAAGCCGCAAGGGGCTGAGCGTCGAAGTCAACAATACCGACGCGGAGGGGCGGCTCGTGCTGGCGGATGCCTTGGCTCTGGCCGATGAGGAGTCGCCGGACCTGTTGGTCAGCCTGGCAACATTGACCGGCGCGGCGCGGGTGGCGCTGGGACCGGACGTGCCCGCGTTTTTCACCGATGACGACGAGCTGGCGGGGGCCTTGTCCGGCGCGGCGGCGGCGGTCGCTGATCCTCTCTGGCGGCTTCCGTTCTGGGAACCCTATGAATCCCTGATCGAGCCGGGCATAGCTGACCTGGACAATGCGCCGTCCGGGGGGATGGCCGGTGCCATCACGGCGGCGCTGTTCCTGCGGCGCTTTGTCGAGCGCGCCCCGCGCTATGTCCATATCGATCTCTATGCCTGGACTCCGACGGCACGGCCGGGTCGGCCCAAGGGTGGGGCGTTTCAGACGGCGCGGGCGATTCTCCGGGTTCTGGAGGAGCGGTTTTGCAAGACACCCTGACCAGCTTCGAGAAGACCTTTGCCAAACGTGTGCTGCCGGCACGCCCGGATCTCGCGGCGGAGCATCTGCGCGGGAAGGTGTCCGCGCATCAATTCGTGACCGGCACGCGCCGGTCCGTCATTGCCCCGCTCCTCGATCTGTCGGTGAGCGCGGACCCGGGGGCCAGTCTCGACACCCAGCTTCTGCATGGCGAGACTTTTGTTGTCTATGAAACGCGCAAGGATGGTCTGGCCTGGGGGCAGGCGGAACTGGACGGTTACGTCGGTTATGTAAGGTCCGAAGGGCTGGGAGTCCCGCGGCCAAAAGGTGTGCGGGTCACCGCGATCTGGAGCCAAGCCTATCCCAAGCCCGATGTGCGCTCCCGGCCCCTTCATGAATTGCCGTTCATGGCCGAGGTCGCGGTTGCCGGCACGTCGGGGGCCTATGCCCGGTTGCGCAACGGAGGTCATGTCCCCCGCCCGCATCTGGAGGCGATCCAGCACGATCCGGTTCATCAGGCGAAACGTTTCGTCGGGGTGCCCTATCTCTGGGGGGGGCGCAGTGCCCGGGGGATCGACTGCTCGGCGCTCGTGCAGCTCTCGTTCCTGGCGGTGGGGCAGGTCGTGCCGCGAGATTCGGATATGCAGGCCGCCAGTCTTGGAGCGCCTTTGCCGAAGGACGCCCCGGCGCTACGGGGCGACTTGATCTTCTGGAAGGGGCATGTGGGAATGCTGCTGGATTCGGTCACTCTGGTTCACGCGAACGGATATCATATGGCCGTCGTCGTCGAGCCGTTCGCACCCGCCGTCGAGCGTATCGCGGCCCAGGGGGGGGGCCCGATCATCGCCCGGCACCGTCCCGAGTTCCGCCGGTCGGCCTGACGAGCTTTCCCGCGATCAGAAAGGCTTCCGCGGGCTGGGGGGCGGGAGCGATCGGTGGGGGCAGGGCTTGCGCGCTCAATGGACGGCCGTCGACGAAAAAACCGGACTCCCTGTCTCCCTCATCAGGGTAAGGCCCAGTTCCTCGGCGATCCTCACCAGGCCGAGGGAGACATCGGCGCGAACGATCAGGGTGGCCATCAGGATCGCATCTTCGCGGGCCCCCTCGGTGGCAAGCGAGACGAAGCGCGCGAGGATGCATTCATCGCCACCCACGCAGGGACAGTGCGCGGCATGGCGGTTGAGAGGGCGTCGCGCATGGACCACGGTGTGGCGCAGCAGCGATTCGAGATTTTGAAGAGCAATCAGCGCCGTGGTGGGGCCAAGTCCCTCGACGAGATCGTTCCAGATATCCGACTGACCCTGTTGCCCATCACTCCAGAGGCGGATGTAGAGCACCAGCCGTTGTTCGAGGGGAGAGAGGTCGGACATAAGGCAAACCGCCGCCTTGCCCGGATCATGATGAATGGTCATTTTGTCAGGATCAGCTTTCCCTGCCGCGTGATGTGCAGGATATAAAGCGTGCCATCGAGAACGATATGCGCTCCGGTTCCCCCTTCGGTCAGGACGCGGGCGTCGTGAACGGGACGCCGGGGGCTTTCGAGTTTGAGCATTTCATGGGTCGGCTTGAACGGGGCATTCATGCGAGTTCTCCTCGGGACAGGGACCAGTCGGCATAGGCCGCCAGCAACGTGGCATCGAATTCATGGCTTGGGAGCAATTCCGCCGGACGGATCGGAGCGGGATCGGGCGGAAGCCGCGAAGACGGCGGGAAATCCAAGAGATTTTCGTTTGCCATGCCAGCGGCTCCATAATCAGTGTGTCATGGGGTGGCTGATCCATGCTGGATTGGCTGTGGGAGAAGATGACAAAATTACTCGGATACGTCAATCCTGATTGAAACACTCATAAATTAGAGGGCGGGATGAAGGCACAGGATGTCTGGCTGTCGGCGGGGGCGCGGCTCACGCATGATTCGGCGATGCGTCGGATGGAAGCGGCCAAGGTCGTGCTGCTGGGGGAGCAACATGACAGAGCGTCCGATCACCGTTGGCAGGTGCTTGTGATTGCCGGACTGGCGGCCCAGCGGCCCGGTCTGTCGGTCGGATTCGAGATGTTTCCGCGCCGGTTTCAACGCGTCCTCGACGACTGGGGGCAGGGCAAGTTGTCGGAGACCGCGTTTCTTCAGGCGGTAAGCTGGTCCGAGGTCTGGGGATTCGATCCGGACCTGTACCTTCCGATTTTTCATCTGTGCCGGGATCTTGGCCTGCCGATGATTGCGCTGAACGTGGATCGTCCGATCGTTTCGCTGGTGGGCCGCGACGGTTGGGAGGCGTTGCCGCCGGAGGAGCGATTCTGGCTGACCCCCGCGCGCCCGGCGAGTCCGGACTACCGTTCCTATCTCTATACAATCACCGGCGGTGCCAGGCCGGGCCGTACGACCACTGGCCCCGACGATCCGGCCTTTGATCGTTTTGTTCGGGCGCAGCAGGTCTGGGACCGGTCCTTTGCCTGCGCGATCGCCGATCACCTGAGGGCAGGGGTGGACGGACCCATCGTGGCTTTGATCGGGCGGGGCCATCTGGAATATGGTTATGGGACGCCGGATCAGCTCGCGGATCTTGGAATCGGCCCCGTGGTCGTGGCGCTTCCTGGGCCTTCGGCGCTCGCGGGTCCCGGCCCGGTGGCCGATCTGGTGTTCGATCCGATCCCGTTCGACTCAAATGCGTGAGGGTATTGAAAAAATCGTGGCGGGCTGGCAGTGTCGACGCCTCGCGCCCTGGCGGAAGGATTTGAAATCGTCATGACGCTGCCCTCACTGGACGCCGCCCTGATCGTGATCGACGTGCAAAACGACTTCTGTCCGGAAGGGGCGCTGGCGGTGGTCGATGGTCAGGCCGTCGTGGCCCCCATCAACCGGATCGCGCCGCTTTTCCCGGCACGGGTGTTCACGCAGGACTGGCACCCGGACGAACATCTGTCCTTTGCCGACAATCATCCCGACGCGGCGCATTTCTCGGTCAAGGAAATGCATTATGGGCCGCAGGTCCTCTGGCCGACGCATTGTGTCCAGGGAACGTGGGGCGCCGAATTCCATCCCGACCTCGAGTCCACGCGGGCCGATCTGGTGATCCGCAAGGGCATTCATCCCGGCATCGACAGCTATTCCGCGTTTTTCGAGAATGATCGGACCACGCCGACGGGGCTGGCCGGATATCTGCGGGACCGGGGCGCGCGGCGGCTCTGGCTTGCCGGACTCGCCACGGATTTCTGCGTGGCCTATTCCGCTCTGGACGGGGCAAGGCTCGGGTTCGAGGTGACAGTGATCGAGGACGCCTGCCGGGCCATCGATCTCGACGGGTCGCTGGCGGCGGCGATGGCGGATATGCGGGCGGCCGGCGTCGGATTCGCGCGCTCAACCGATCTGGGGTAGAGTCATGGCCGACCTTGCGAAGCGCGTTCACGATCATGCCTGGCGGATCGATCCGGTCGTGCGATCCATGCTCGATACGGACTTCTACAAGCTCCTGATGCTCCAGACCGTGTTCCGGCGGCATGCCGATGTCGAGGTTGAGTTCAGCCTGATCAATCGCAGCCATCACGTCCCGCTGGCCAAGCTGATCGATGAAACCGAATTGCGGGCCCAGCTCGATCATATCCGGAGCCTGCGCCTGAGCCGGGGGGAAAGCACCTGGCTGCGCGGCAACACCTTCTATGGCAAGCGGGCGATGTTCAGCCCGGAATTCATGACCTGGCTCGAAAACTTCCAGATGCCCGAATACCGGCTCGAAACCCGGGGGGATCAGTATGAGCTGACCTTCAAGGGCTCCTGGCCCGAGGTCATGATGTGGGAGATCCCGGCCCTCGCCGTGCTGATGGAGATGCGCAGCCGGGCGGTCCTGCGAGGCCTGGGATATTTCGAGCTTCAGGTGCTCTATGCGCGGGCGATGACCCGGGTCTGGGAGAAGATCGAACGGTTGCGGCGGTTGCCCGACCTGCGCATCTCGGACTTCGGGACGCGGCGGCGGCATTCCTTCCTGTGGCAGGACTGGTGCGTCCAGGCGATGATCGAGGGCCTGGGCGAGAAGTTCAGCGGCTCGTCGAACTGCCTGATTGCCCTGCGCCGGGATATCGAGGCGATCGGAACCAACGCCCATGAATTGCCGATGGTGTTCGCGGCCCTGGCCGAGAGCGACGCGGAACTGGCCGACGCGCCCTATCGGGTGCTGGAAAACTGGCACGAGGATTACGACGGGAATCTGCGGATCATCCTGCCCGATACCTATGGCGCGCGGGGATTCCTGAAGCGGGCGCCGGACTGGCTGGCCTCCTGGACTGGCATCAGGATCGATTCGGGCGCGCCGGAGGCCGGGGCGGAGCTGGCCATCGACTGGTGGAAATCCAAGGGGCAGGACCCGCGCAGCAAGCTCGTCATCTTTTCGGACGGCCTGGACGTGGAGCAGATCGAGCATCTTTATGCCCGCTTTCATGGCCGGGTGAAGCTCGGCTTCGGCTGGGGAACCCTCTTGACCAACGATTTCCGGGGGCTGGCGGCGGGGGATGCGCTGGCGCCGTTCAGTCTGGTCTGCAAGGCGGTCCAGGCAAACGGACGGCCCACGGTCAAGCTCTCGGACAATCCGGCCAAGGCGATGGGCCCGCGGGATCAGGTCGAACGCTACAAACGGGTGTTCGGAGTCGGGGAACAGGTCGAGGAACCCGTCCTCGTCTGACCTTGTCCGCGCTTGGCATCCGGATAAGATATTGAAATAAAAGATAAAACGGAATCGTCCGGAAACGGACGACGTGGGCGCGGATATGTGCTAGACTGGGGCCTTCGCGGGTATCCCCACGCACGGGGGGACCCCGCGGGAGGAGAGTGAGATGGAGGCCGATGTTCTGTTCGCGGGACAGGTCCCGCGCATCTATCATGACTGCCTCGGGCCGATCATGTTCGAGGCATTCGCCGGGGTGGTGGCGCAACGTCTCCGGCCCGGGGACAGGAAGATCCTCGAAACCGCCGCCGGAACCGGAATCGTCAGCCGGGCGGTTTCGGAATTGTTGCCCGACAGCCGGATCATCGCGACGGATCTCAATCCGGGGATGCTCGACATCGCAAGGGCGACGGCGCTGCCGAACGTCACCTGGCAACAGGCCGACGCCCTTGGCCTGCCCTTTGACGATCATGCGTTCGATCTCGTGATCTGCGCCTTTGGAATGATGTTCATGCCGGACAAGGTCGCGGCCTTTCGCGAGGCGCGGCGGGTGCTGCGACCGGGGGGACGGTTTCTCTTCACGGTCTGGGACCGGCTGGCGGTCAATCCGGTGTCGCAGGTCGTCGCCGAGGCGATGGTTTCGCTCTTTCCAGAGGATCCGCCCCGGTTTTTCGAGCGCATGCCCTTTGGATACAGTGATCGGGAGCGCATCCGGCACGATGCGCGCGCGGGCGGCTTCGCGCAGGTGGACCTCGAAATCGTGCGCCGGGAAACCCGATACGACTCCGTTGCCTTGCCGGCCCGGGGCATGTGCCAGGGCACACCGCTCAGGAACGAGATCGAGGCCCGCCCGGGCGCGGACCTGGAAGCGGCGACGGAATGGGCGGCGGCGGCGTTGCGGGCGCGGTATGGCAGCGGACCGTTCCGGGCCCCCTCGCAGGCGGTGGTCGGTACGGCGTGGTGAAGCCCAACCGGCTCTGCCTCCCGGAGAAACGCTTGTCCGCCAGAGTGGACGGTCATCGGACCGTCCGCTCCATGACTTTGCCTTGTCGCGATTTCTTGATCGGCAGGTGAGTCCACCGGGCCGGAAACCGCTCTCGTTATTCGATATTGCGCATTTTCGAGTCGCGAAACCGAATATACTTTTGCTGAAAATATTCTGGCACCGCGGGGCTTGACGGGGACAGCGTCATCAGGATCACGCCGCCCATCAGAAGGACCAGTCCGATCCAGGTGGTCGCGGCCAGTTGGTCCCCGAGAAAGACCACGCCGATCGCAACGCCGATCGGAACCCGCAGATAGGCCTGAGCGGTGGTGCCGACCGAGCCGAGAGTGCGGACCAGCCGGAAATAGATGACAAAGGCCAGCGCCGTCGAAAAGGCCGAGAGAGCGATCAGCGCCAGAAGCGACTCGGCGGAGGGGCGCAGAGTCCAGGGCCGGTCGACCAGCAGGCAGAGCGGCGCCAGAAGGAGGGTGCCGCAGAGCAGGGAACCGGCGGCGGGCAGCATCGGATCGAGCCCGCGGAAGGTCTTGCCATAGATCGCGGCGGAGGCATAGCAGAGCGAGGCGGCGAGGACCGCGAGTTCGGGCAGAAGGCGTGATTCCCCCCGGAAGGCATCAAAGCCGATGATCAGCACCGTCCCGAGCAGCCCGAGCAGGACCCCGATCAGTTTATGGACCGGCGCCGGTTCGTGGCGGGTGAGAAGGGCGGTCAACAGGAAGGCGAAGACGGGGGTCATGGAGTTGAGAATCACTGCCAGACCGGAATCGATCGATTGCTCCGCCCAGGCGATCAGGGTGAAGGGAACGGCGGAATTGAGGCAGGCCTGCAGGGCGAACCCGCGCCAGATCGCGGGCGAGCGCGGCAGCGCCACCCCCCGCGCCCGCAGGATCAGAAGCAGGATCGCACCCGCGATCAGGGTCCGGGCGGCGATGAGGGTGATCGGGGGGATCGTCGCAACGCCGATCTTGATGAAGGAATAGGCCGCGCCCCAGAGGGTGGCGAGCAGGAACAGAAGGGCGATTTCACGGCGGGTCTCGATCATGCGGGGCTCCTTGGGTTCGCCCCTGATCTAGCCGGTCGCGGGCCTGGGATGTTTCGGCGGTGGCCGAACTGTCGGTGATTGCCGCGAGGGGTGGGGCGCGGTATCCCGGGCCGCATGGCACAGATGGTTTCCGGGAACACGATCGCCGAGGTGGCCGCCCTGATCGGGGAACCGGCGCGGGCGAATATCCTGCTGGCATTGATGGATGGCCGGGCGCTGTCGGCGGGTGAATTGGCTGAGGCGGCGGCGGTCAGTGCCCAGACGACCAGCGGGCATCTGAACCTGCTGCGCGAGGGCGGATTGATCGCGGTCGAGCGGCAGGGGCGGCATCGGTATTATCGGTTGGCCGGACCCGAGGTCGCGCGCCTGATCGAGGCGGTGATGGCGGTCGCGGCGGTGGGACCGGCGCGGTTCCGGCCGGTCGGCCCGAAGGACATGGCCCTGCGAACCGCGCGGACCTGTTACGATCATATCGCCGGGCGGCTCGGCATCGGACTGGCCGATGCGCTGGTCGGGCGGGGGGCCGTTGTTCTCTCCGGGGGCGCGGCCCTGGTGACCGCGTCGGGGCATTCGGTTTTGCGGGACTTCGGGCTGGATCTGGCGGCGGAGGGGTCGAAGCGGATCCTCTGTCGCGCCTGTCTCGACTGGAGCGAGCGGCGGGCGCATCTGGGGGGACGGCTCGGGGCCGGGATTCTGACGCGGGCGCTGGACTTGGGGTGGGTCGCGCGGGTGCCGGACAGCCGGGCCTTGCGGGTCGAGGCGGCCGGGGAGCGGGGGTTCGCCACCCGGTTCGGGCTCGCGCCGGGCTGGCGCTCAGGTCTGGACACTCTCGCGCAGGGCCCGATGCAGGAGCAGGGCCGAGGGTGAGAGCCGATGATCCCGGCGGCGAATCAGGCCGTAGGGTTTGATCTCGACCTTGAAATCGATTGGAAGCGTGGTGATCGCGCGCCCGATGCCGCCCTGTCCGGTGACGAGCCGCGCGACCTCGGTGGAAACCGGCGCGATGGCGTTTGATCGGGTGATCAGGGCGAGCGTGACGAGCAGCGAGGAGGTGGACAGGCGGCAATGCGGGGTAGGTGCGCCCTCCGCGCGCAGGGCCTCTTCGAGCGTCGCGCGCAGGAGCGAGCCGCGGGCCTGCATCACGAAGTCATAGGGGCCGAGATCATGGGCCCCGACCCGTTGGCGCTGGGCGAGCGGATGGTTCGAGCGCACGATGAGAGCGAGCATTTCCGGCCAGAGCGGAATGATTTCGAAGGGTTCGGGATCGACGGGGACCGGCGCGCGGCCGATGATGAAATCATGGCGGCCCAGGCGCAGATCCTCGATCAGGACGTCGCTGGTGTTGACTTCGACATGCGCCTGAAGGCCGGGGTTCAGCCGTTGCAGCCGTTGCAGGGTTGGCACCACGAGATCGACCGCCGGAGCGGTCACGGCGCCGAGCGAGACGGTGCCAAGGCGGCCCGTCGCGACATCGCTGATTTCCCGGCCCGCCTCGGAGATTTCGAGCAGCGCCGCGCGGGCGCGATTGGCGAGGGCCGCGCCGGCGGCGGTCATGACGACGCCCTTGGCACCGCGTTCGCACAGGGCGTGGCCGACGATGGCCTCGGCCTCGGCCAGCATGCGCGAGGCGGCGGGCTGGCTGATCGCGAGCAGGCGCGCGGTGGCCGTGAGCTGGCCGGTTTCGGCCAGCATCGCCACCAGCCGCAGGTGGTTCAGTTTCAACCCGCGCCGGATCAAACGGTCCGAAACGACCGCCGATTCTTCGCTGTCCCCTCCAATCATACCAAAATCCATATGTTGATCGGCATATTATGCATTTGCATGGTATGCTTGGCTCGCCTTATCGTGCAAGGCGGTCGAGGGAGTGGAAGCGGAATAATCCGCGACCCTGGACCGGAGGAAACGTCGGGAATCCGGAACGGTCGCGAAAGTGGCCCTGGAGTCCTGCGCACAGGGAGAATTTCATGAACTTTCTGACGCATATCCTGGCTGGAGCCGCGCTGGCGGTGTCCGCGATGGTGATGCCCGCGGTGGCGCAGGACAAGGGCACCATCGGGATTTCGATGCCCACGAAATCGTCCGCGCGCTGGATCGCCGACGGGTCGAACATGGTCGATCAGTTCAAGGCGGCGGGCTATGCCACCGACCTGCAATATGCCGAGGATGACATCCCGAACCAGCTCGCCCAGATCGACAACATGATCGTGCAGGGCGTCAAGGCGCTGGTCATCGCGGCGATCGATGGCACGACGATGAGCAAGCAGCTCGAAGATGCCAAGGCCGCCGGGATTCCGGTGATCGCCTATGACCGCCTGATCCGGGATACGCCGAACGTCGACTATTCTGCGACCTTCGACAATTTCAAGGTGGGCGTGCTTCAGGCCGAGAGCCTGCTGAAGGGGCTTGGCTATCCCGAGAAGAAGGGTCCGTTCAATATCGAGCTCTTCGGCGGATCGCCCGACGACAACAATGCGTTCTTCTTTTATGACGGGGCGATGAGCGTCCTTCAGCCGCTGATCGACAGCGGTGTGCTGGTGGTGAAATCCGGCCAGATGGGCATGGACAAGGTCGGCACGCTGCGCTGGGACGGCGCGGTGGCGCAGGCGCGGATGGATAACCTGCTCAGCGCCTATTACACCGATGCGCGGGTGGACGCGGTCCTGTCGCCCTATGACGGACTGTCGATCGGGATCCTCTCGTCGCTGAAGGGCGTGGGCTATGGATCGGCCGACATGCCGATGCCCATCGTCTCCGGTCAGGACGCCGAAGTGCCGTCGGTGAAGTCGATCCTCGCGGGCGAGCAATATTCGACGATCTTCAAGGACACCCGCGAACTGGCGAAGGTCACCGTGGGCATGGTCAACGCGGTTCTGGCGGGTGGGCAGCCCGAGATCAACGACACCAAGACCTATAACAACGGGGTGAAGGTCGTGCCGTCCTACCTGCTGGTGCCGGTCGAGGTCGACAAATCCAACTGGGAACAGATTCTGGTCGGGTCCGGCTATTACACCGCCGATCAGATCCAGTAACCGGCGCGGATCCGGGCGCGCCCCTCGGTTCGCCCGGATCCAGGTTTCCACGGGGAAATTCCATGCAACCGATCCTCGAAATGCGCGGGATCACCAAGACGTTTCCGGGGGTCAAGGCGCTCGACAACGTCAATCTGGTGGTCATGCCGGGCGAAATCCATGCGATCTGCGGCGAGTACGGCGCCGGCAACTCGACATTGATGAAGGTTCTCTCCGGCGGCTATCCCCACGGCAGCTATGACGGCGATATCCTTTACGAAGGAGAAGTGCGCCAGTTCCGCGGGATCAACGACAGCGAGGACTTAGGCATCATCATCATCCACCAGGAACTCGCCCTGGTGCCGTTGCTCTCGATCGCCGAAAACATTTTCCTCGGCAACGAGGTGGCGACAAAGGGTGTGATCGACTGGGAGGAAACCTATTCGCGCACCGGCGAACTGCTGCGCAAGGTCGGGCTCCGGGAACGGCCGACGACCCTCGTGACCGATATCGGGGTCGGCAAGCAGCAACTGGTCGAAATCGCCAAGGCCTTGTCCAAGAAGGTCAAGCTCCTGATCCTCGACGAGCCGACCGCCAGCCTTCAGGAAACCGACAGCCAGGCGCTTCTGGATCTGCTGCTGGAGTTCAAGGCGCAAGGCATCACCTCGATCCTGATTTCCCACAAGCTCAACGAGATTTCGCGGGTGGCCGACCGGATCAGCGTCATTCGCGACGGTGCGACGGTTTCGACGCTCGACACCCATGCCGGGCGGATCAGCGAGGATCATATCATTCGCGACATGGTGGGCCGCTCGATGTCGGACCGCTATCCGCATCGCACCCCCAGGATCGGAGAGGTGCTGTTCGAAGTCGAAGGCTGGAACGTCTATCATCAGGTCCATGCCGACCGGCACCAGATCCGGGACGTGAGTTTCAACGTCCGCGCGGGTGAGATCGTCGGGATCGCGGGATTGATGGGATCGGGCCGGACCGAGCTTGCCATGAGCCTCTTCGGCCGCTCCTACGGCAACCGGATCAGCGGGACGGCCCGGCTGCGCGGCAAGCCGATCGATGTGAGCACGGTGGGGCGCGCGGTCCAGTCGGGCCTCGCCTATGTCACCGAGGACCGCAAGCATCTGGGCCTGATCCTTGAGGATCACATCACCAACAATATCACCCTCGCCAACCTGCCGGGGGTGTCGAAATACGGCGTTCTCGACAGCCACGAGGAGCGGCGGGTGGCGCTGGACTATCGGCGCCAGATGAACATCCGCTGTTCCTCGGTCTATCAGAAGGTCCTGAATCTCTCGGGGGGCAACCAGCAGAAGGTCGTCCTGTCGAAATGGCTGTTCTCGGGGCCCGAGGTTCTGATCCTCGACGAGCCGACCCGGGGGATCGATGTCGGCGCGAAATACGAGATCTATTCGCTGATCAACGGGCTGGCGGACCAGGGCAAGGGGGTGCTGATGATCTCCTCGGAAATGCCCGAGCTGCTCGGCATGTGCGATCGGGTCTATGTCATGAACGAGGGCGCACTGGTCGGTGAGCTGGCGGCGGCGGACGCGAGCCAGGAACGCATCATGCGCATGATTCTGAACGGATAAAACCATGGCCAGCCTCTCCGACACCTCGGCGCCCAGCACCTTGGGCAGTCATCTGAAATCGAACTTCCGCGAGTATGGCATGTTGCTGGCGCTCGTGGTCATCATGGTGTTCTTCGAATATGTCACCGGCGGGGTTCTGCTGCGGCCCCTGAACCTGACGAACCTGTTCCTTCAGAACAGCTATATCGTTATCATGGCGCTCGGCATGCTGCTGGTGATCGTGTCGGGACATATCGACCTGTCGGTCGGTTCGGTCTCGGGCTTCATCGGCGCGCTCGCGGCGATCATGATGGTGCGATACGGCATCCCGGTGGTGCCGACCGTGCTGTTCTGCCTGTTGTGCGGGGCGGCGATCGGGGCGGCGCAGGGCTATTGGATCGCCTTCTGGCGCATTCCCTCCTTCATCGTGACGCTGGCCGGGATGCTGGTGTTCCGCGGATTGTCGCTGGCCCTGCTCGCCGGTCAGTCGGTGGGCCCGTTCCCCAAATCCTTCCAGGCGCTCAGCTCGGGTTTCGTGCCGGACCTTCTGGGCGGGAGCGGGCTGAACCTGACCGCGCTCCTGCTCGGGGCGGCGGCGGCGGCGGGCCTCGTCTGGTCGGCGGTGGCGACGCGGGCCAAGCAGGCGCGCTATGCCTCGGTCGAGGAGCCCTTCGCCTTCTTCCTGCTCAAGAACGGGATCATCGCCTTTGCCATCGTTTATATCAGCTTCCTGCTGGCGACCTCGCGGGGGCTGCCGAATGTTCTGATCACCATGGCGGTCCTGATCGCGGCCTATACGTTCGTCACCAACAAGACGACGATCGGGCGGCGGATCTATGCGCTGGGCGGCAACGAGAAGGCCGCGAAACTGTCGGGGATCAAGACCGAACGGCTGGTGTTCCTCGTCTTCACCAACATGGGGATGCTGGCGGCGCTGGCGGGCCTGATCTTCGCGGCGCGTCTGAACACCGCCACGCCCAAGGCGGGGGTGTCGTTCGAACTCGACGTGATCGCGGCCTGTTTCATCGGCGGGGCCTCGGCCTCCGGCGGGGTCGGGCGGATCGTCGGCGCGGTGATCGGGGCCTTCATCATGGGGGTCATGAACAACGGGATGTCGATCATGGGCGTCGGCATCGACTATCAGCAGGTGATCAAGGGGCTGGTTCTGCTCGCCGCCGTGATCTTTGACGTCTACAACAAGAACAAGGCCTGAACCCATGCATATCTCGCAGATCATCGATGTCGACGGGGCGCGCTGTGTCGTGCTGCGGGAGGGGGCGGTCGCCCGCGTCATCAAAGGAGCGGACACGACCTATAATCTGGCGCAGGAGGCGATCGTGGCGGGCCAGTCGCTGGCCGAGGTGATCGCGGCGCATGGTCTGGGCGCGGAGGTCGATCTTTCCGCCGCGCTGGCGGAGGGGCGGGTGCTGACCCCGATCGACCATCCCGATCCCGCGCATCTGCAATTGACCGGGACGGGATTGACCCATCTGGGCAGCGCCGCGACCCGGGATGCGATGCATCAGGGGGCCTTCGAGACCCTGACCGATTCGATGAAGATGTTCCGGATGGGGCTCGAAGGCGGCAAGCCCGCCGAAGTGCCGGGTGTCCAGCCGGAATGGTTCTACAAGGGCAACGGGACGCAGGCGGTGGCGCCGGGGGCGGCGCTGGTCAGCCCATCCTTTGCCAGGGACGGTGGCGAGGAGCCGGAGATCGCGGGCATCTATGTGATCGGCCCGGACGGCGTGCCGCGCCGCATCGGCTTCGCGCTCGCCAATGAATTCTCGGACCATGTGACGGAGCGGGTGAACTATCTCTTCCTCGCGCATTCCAAGCTCCGGCCGGCCTCGTTCGGTCCGGAGATCCTTCTCGGCGACCTGCCCCGGGATGTGCGCGGCACGAGCCGCATCCTGCGGGACGGCGCGGTGATCTGGGAGAAGCCTTTCCTCTCGGGCGAGGACAACATGAGTCACAGCATCGCCAATCTGGAGCATCATCATTTCAAATATGCACTGTTCCGCGAGCCGGGAGGAGTGCATGTGCATATGTTCGGGACGGCGACGCTCAGCTTCGCGGATGGGATCGAGACACGGGAAGGTGATGTGTTCGAAATCTCGTCCGAGGCCTTCGGGCTGCCGCTCCGTAATGCATTGAAGATCGCCGCGGCCGAGCCGGTCGTGGTCCAGGCGCTTTGAAGGAGCCATCATGTCCTTGCACGGAAATCTGATCGCAGGCGAATGGGTATCGGGCGAGCCGGTGCCGAATGTCTCGCCCGCGGATCTGAGCGATGTCGTGGGGGAATATGCCCACGCGAGCGCGGGCGACACGGCCGATGCCATCGCGGCGGCGCGGGCCGCCCTGGCCGGATGGAGCCGGTCGGGGCCGTTGGAGCGGCATGCCGTCCTGAGCAGGACCGCCGCCGAAATTCAGGGCCGCAAGGAGGAGCTGGGGCGGTTGCTGGCGCGCGAGGAGGGCAAGTCCCTGCCCGAGGCGATCGGCGAGACGATCCGGGCCGCGCAGATTTTCGATTTCTTCGCGGGGGAATGTCTGCGGCTGACGGGGGATATCCTGCCCTCGGTGCGTCCGGGCGTCGGGGTCGAGGTCACGCGCGAGGCGGTCGGGGTGATCGGGATCATCACGCCCTGGAATTTCCCGATCGCGATTCCGGCCTGGAAGATCGCGCCCGCCCTCGCCTATGGCAATACTGTCGTGTTCAAGCCGGCGGAGCTGGTTCCGGGATGTGCCTGGGCGATCGTCGATATCCTGCATCGGGCGGGTTTGCCCGCCGGGGTGTTGAACCTGGTGATGGGCAAGGGGTCCGTCGTCGGTCAGGCGATGCTCGACTCCCGGGATGTGAATGCGATCAGTTTCACCGGATCGCAGGCGACCGGGGCGCGGGTGGCCGAGGCCAGCGCCCGATTGATGCGCAAGTTCCAGCTGGAGATGGGCGGCAAGAACCCGATGGTGGTGCTCGATGACGCCGATCTCGGGGTCGCGGTCGAGGCCTGTCTGAACGGGGCGTTCTTCTCGACGGGTCAGCGCTGCACGGCATCCTCGCGCCTGATCGTGACGGAGGGGATCCATGACCGGTTCGTGGCGGCCCTGACCGAGCGGATGAAGGGTCTGGTCATCGACAATCCCCTGAAGGCGGGGGCGCAGATCGGGCCGGTCGTCGATGAGACGCAGCTGGCGCAGGACGAGCGGTATATCGCCCTCGGTCAGGAGGAAGGCGCGACCCTCATCGGCGGCGAGCGGGTCAAGCGCGAGACCGAGGGTTATTACCTCGCTCCGGCCCTGTTCACCGAGGCGAGCAATGCGATGCGGATCAGCCGGGAGGAAATCTTCGGGCCGGTGGCGAGCGTGATCCGGGTCCGGGATTATGACGAGGCGCTGGCGATTGCGAATGACACGCCCTTTGGCCTGTCGTCGGGGATCTGCACCACCTCCCTGAAACATGCGACCCATTTCAAGCGGAACGCCGAGGCGGGCATGGTGATGGTGAATCTGCCGACCGCCGGAGTGGATTTCCATGTGCCCTTTGGCGGGACCAAGGGCTCGAGCTATGGCGCGCGCGAACAGGGGCGCTACGCGGCGGAGTTCTATACCACCGTCAAGACCAGCTATACGGGGGCGTGACGTGAGCTTTACCCCAAAGGCATGGCCGCGGGATCTGCGGTCCCGGCACTGGTTCGGCGGCACGAGCCGGGATTCGATCTATCACCGGAGCTGGATGAAGAACCAGGGCCTGCCCGCCGATCTCTTCGATGGGCGCCCGGTGATCGGCATCTGCAACACCTGGTCCGAGCTGACCCCCTGCAACGCCCATCTGCGGGATCTGGCGCAAAGGGTGAAGCACGGGATTTACGAAGCCGGTGGCCTGCCTGTCGAATTCCCGGTGTTCTCGCCGGGGGAGAGCGCCCTCAGGCCGACGGCGATGATGTACCGCAATCTCTGCGCGATGGATGTCGAGGAGGCGCTCAGGGCCAATCCGGTGGATGGCGTGGTGCTGATGGTCGGCTGCGACAAGACCACGCCCGCCCTGTTGATGGGGGCGTCGTCGGTGGATATCCCGGCGATCGTGGTGACCGGCGGGCCGATGCTGAACGGCTGGTTCAAGGGCGAGCGGGTCGGATCGGGCACCGCGCTCTGGCAGATGTCGGAGGCGGTGAAGTCCGGCGAGATGAACCAGGCGGAATTCCTGGAGGCCGAGGCGGCGATGTCGCGCTCCCCTGGGTCCTGCAACACGATGGGGACCGCCTCGACCATGGCCAGCATGGCGGAGGCTTTGGGCATGGCTCTGTCGGGGAACGCGGCGATCCCGGCGGTGGATTCGCGGCGCCGGGTGATGGCGCATCTGACCGGGCGGCGGATCGTCGAGATGGTCAAGGACGATCTGAAACCGTCGGATATCCTCACGCGGGCGGCCTTTGAGAATGCGATCCGGGCCAATGGGGCGATCGGAGGGTCCACCAACGCGGTGATCCATCTTCTGGCGGTCGCCGGACGGATCGGGGTTGATCTGACGCTCGACGATTGGGACCGGCTGGGCCGGGATGTGCCGACGATCGTCAATCTGATGCCCTCGGGCAAGTATCTGATGGAGGAATTCTTCTATGCCGGTGGCCTGCCGGTCGTTCTGAAAGCGCTCGGCGAGGGGGGGCTGCTCCACCGCGACGCCCTGACCGTATCCGGGCGGAGCATCTGGGAGGAGGTCTCGGAGGCGCGCAACTGGAACGAGGATGTGATCCGGCCCGTGGACAGGGCCCTCACCGCGCAGGGCGGGATCGCGGTCCTCAGGGGCAATCTCGCGCCCAAGGGGGCGGTTCTGAAACCCTCGGCCGCGACACCGGAGCTGATGGTCCATCGGGGGCGGGCGGTCGTGTTCGAGGATATCGACGACTACAAGGCCCGGATCAACGACGAGGCGCTCGAAATCGACGAGACCTGCGTCATGGTCATGAAGAACTGCGGGCCCAAGGGTTATCCGGGGATGGCCGAGGTCGGGAACATGGGGCTGCCGCCCAAGGTCCTGCGCAAGGGGATCAAGGACATGGTCCGGATCAGCGACGCCCGCATGTCCGGCACCGCCTATGGGACCGTGGTCCTGCACACCAGCCCGGAGGCGGCGGCGGGGGGCCCTCTGGCGATCGTGCGGACCGGGGACATGATCGAACTCGATGTGCCGAACCGGCGGCTTCATCTCGATGTCCCGGAGGCGGAGATCGCGGCCCGGCTGGCGGATTGGGTGCCGCCGGTGGTGGCGCCGGAGGGGGGCTATGCCCGGTTGTTCCACACCCATGTCCAGGGGGCGGACACCGGGGCGGACTTCGATTTCCTGGTGGGGGGGAGGGGCAGCGCCGTCGGCCGGGACTCCCACTGACCTTCGGCGCGCACGCGTGCGCACCGGGTTATAGTGTTGATATGGTTAGAAAAATGGAAATCCGTTAACCCAATTGTAAGGTGGGTCGGCGTGCCTGGAGGGGCGTTTTCGGTGGCCTGCGCGGGAGCGGGACGGGCTTTCGGGCGAATGATCCGGTTCGAGTGCGTGCCAATCAATTGGCGGATCGTTCGGGTTTCACGGGAGGGGAGGGGGCGCGGCACTCACCCTTTCCCCGCTGTGAGGATCGACCAGGATATGGCCTCTGTCCCCGAGGATCTCGATCAAGCCCTGAAGCACCGCGGGCGGGCTGTTCTCGGGAAGGTGAATCCAGGCGAGGCACCGACCGAGGGAATATTCCAGAAACTTGCAGGCCGACTCCGCGGCGTCCGGTCGGCGCGGCAAGGCGTGTCTGGCGCAAAACGTCTCGAAGTCATCGGCGGTCAGTTCGCCCCGTTCAAGGACACATCGCAAGATCTCAAGGTCGGTCCCAGTTGGAATCTGACCGAGGCCGAGGAAAAGGTCACGAGGCACCCCGAGGGCATGGAGTTCCTCCGCCAGATCCTTCCCATAATCCGCGGGGAGCAACGTGCTGGGTGTGGACCATGCCTCCAGTTCCCAAACGCGCCGCATGTTCTCCCCCCCGTGGTTCGCCGTCCTTGCAGGTTAGGCCATGAACCACGTCCAGAAAACCGAGGCCCGCGACGTAGAGTGTTTCCGAGTTTGTACCGGGTTTCGCCGCTGGCGCTTGGCAACGCCTCTGATCAAAGGGACTCCGATCCGGGGCCATGCCAGTCTGTGGCGCCGAGCTGGGAGACTATTCCTGTGAAACCATCTGTCATCGTCGGCAAGGCCGCGCTTGCCTTTGTCACGGCCAACCGGCGCTGGCTCCTCGTCGGGTTCCTCCTGTTCTTCCTGTCTTCCCTCGGACAGACCTATTTCGTGGCCCTCAGCCTTGGGGACATCCGCGCCCATTTCGGCCTGTCGCTCGGCGCGATCGGGATGATCAATATGGGGCTGACGCTGATCAGTGGCCTTGTGGTCTTCTGGACCGGCGGTGTGAGCGACAGGCTGTCCGCCCGCGCGATGATCCTGATCCTGATACCGATGCTCGCCCTCGGGGCGCTGCTCTTTCAGTCGCTCCTGTCCCTGCCGGTCGTCCTGCTCGGCCTCTTCACCTTGCGGGTCGGGGCGCAGGGATTGATGACCCATCTCGCCTTCGTCACCGTCGGGCGCTGGTTTCAGGGACAGCGCGGGATGGCCATCGCCCTTACCTCGATGGGGCAGAACGCGGGACAGATGGCGCTGCCCTTCGGGTTCGTGGCGCTTTCAACCGCTCTCGGCTGGCAAGGGACCTGGCTTGTCCTCGTGGGCCTTCTGATTCCGACGCTACCCCTGCTGGTACGGCTCGCCGCGGTCGAGCGCGTGCCCGAACCCGTCACGCAGACCATTGACCGGCCGCGCCCGTCTGTTCCCGATCTGACGCGCGGCGAAGTCCTGCGGCGGGCGGATTTCCATGCCTTCCTGTTCGCGATCCTGCCACTGGCCTTTGTGGCGAACACGATCTTCTTCTATCAGGTCGAACTCGTCGCGGCGCGGGGCTGGAGCCTTGATACCTTTACGGCCAGCTATTCGGTCATGGCGATCTTTACTATTCTTTCCGGCTTCTGGGCGGGCGCCTTGGTCGATCGCCATTCCGCGGTGACGCTGCTCCCCTATTACCTCGGGCCGCTGATTCTGGCCTGTCTGCTTCTGGCCTTTGTAAAGGCGGAGGGGGTGGTCTTTGTCTTCATGGTGTTGATGGGCATATCGAACGGGTTTTCGCTCAATCTCTATGGCACCGTCTGGCCGGAGGCCTATGGCACCGCGCATCTGGGGGCGATCCGGTCCATCGTCACCATGGTCGCCCTCTTCGCCGCGGCCGCGGGGCCGGGTCTCGCCGGTCTCCTGCTTGATCGCGGCGTAGCGTTTTCCACCCTCTTCCTTGGCCTCGCCGGTCTCTGCGCCTTGGCCAGCGCGGTGGTCTGGCCGTTCTCGCGCGGTGCCTGAGGCGCGCGGGCGGACCTCCGGCCCATTCCGGGATTGCTCCCCCGGATTTCGCGTTTCGGGAGAGCGGGCGGCGAGGGGGGAACGGACGCATTCGAAACTTTGCGGCGATTGCTCATTTTGTGTTACCAAAGCGTTAAAACTTGTGGCTATCTTCCCCGGACCCGGCGCACTGCCGAGGGTTGGATCGTGGTGGATCGAAACGGGCTGCCTCACACAGGCGCGCTTTCTGACGAGGGACACTCAATGTTGAATCTGAAATCCACAACCGCCCTGCTGGGCCTGATGATCGGCCTCGGCGGGGCAGGGGCCGCGTTTGCGCAATCGGACGAACTGATCGCCGCGGCCAAGGCGGAAGGCGAGCTGACCGTCATCGCCCTGCCGCATGACTGGTGCTCCTATGGAACCGTCATCGAAGGCTTCAAGGCGAAATACGGGCTCAAGGTCAATGAGTTGAACCCGGACGCCGGCTCCGCCGACGAGCTGGAGGCGATCCGCGCCAACAAGGACAACAAGGGTCCGCAGGCCCCCGATGTGATCGATGTCGGCTTCTCCTTCGGTCCGGCGGCCAAGGCGGAAGGGTTGATCCAGCCCTACAAGGTCTCGACCTGGGACACGATCCCCGAGAATGTGAAGGATGCCGAAGGCTATTGGTACGGCGATTATTTCGGCGTCCTGAGCTTTGCCGTGAACACCGACATCATCAAGGAAGCCCCGAAGGACTGGGCGGACCTCAAGAACCCGGAATATGCCAATTCCATCGCGCTGGCGGGCGATCCGCGGGCGTCGAACCAGGCGATCCTCGGGGTCTATGCCGCGGGCCTCTCGACGGGCGCCGCCGCCGGGGCGCCGGGGGGCGAGGCGGGGCTCAACTTCTTCGCCGATCTGAACAAGGCCGGGAACCTCGTGCCGGTGATCGGCAAGTCGGGTACATTGGCGCAGGGCGCGACGCCGATCGTGATCTGGTGGGATTACAATGCGCTCTCGGGGCGCGATACCTTGAACGGCAATCCGCCGGTCGAGGTGGTGATCCCCAAGAGCGGCGTCGTCGCGGGCGTCTATGTCCAGGCGATCAGCGCCTATGCCCCGCATCCGAACGCCGCCAAGCTCTGGATGGAATATCTCTACAGCGACGAGGGTCAGCTCGGCTGGCTGTCGGGGTATTGCCACCCGATCCGATTCACCGACATGGTCAAGGCGGGCACGGTCCCCGAGGAGATGCTGGCGAAGCTGCCGGCGGCGGATGCCTACGAGGCGGCGGTCTTTCCGACCGTGGAAGAGCAGGAAGCCATGAAGACCGTTGTCACCGAAGGCTGGGACAAGGTCGTCGGCGCGAACGTGCAATGACGATGGGGATCGGGTCGGAGCCGCGATGACGGGGGCGGCGGTCAAGAAGAGCCGGTCCTGGGCGTGGCTCGGCCTGATGCCCTTTGCGCTGTTCGCCGGATTGTTCCTGATCGCACCGACCATGTTCATCGTGCTCGGTGCGTTTCAGGGCCCGGAGGGCCAGTTCACGCTGGCCAATATCGGGCATCTGTTCACCCCGTCGATCCTCGCGGCCTTCTGGATTTCGATCCGGGTCAGCTTCTGGTCGGCGTTGCTCGGCTGTGCGATCGGGTTCGGCATGGCGGCGGCGATGACCGTGGGCAAGCTGCCGCGGGGGGTGCGCGGGCCATTGCTCACCTTCTCCGGGGTTGCGTCGAATTTCGCGGGCGTTCCGCTGGCCTTTGCGTTTCTCGCGACATTGGGGCGGGTGGGGCTGGTCACGGTGTTGCTGCGCGACTGGGCGGGGATCAATATCTATGGGGTCGGGTTCAATCTCCTGAGCTTCTGGGGCCTGACGCTGACCTATCTCTTCTTCCAGATCCCGCTCATGATCCTGATCGTGACGCCCGCGCTCGACGGGTTGAAGCGGGAATGGTCGGAGGCCGCGCAAATTCTCGGCGCCACGCGGGTCCAGTACTGGCGGATGGTGGCCCTGCCGATCCTCTGGCCGACCCTGCTCGGCACGCTGGCGCTGCTGTTCGCCAATTCCTTCGGGGCGGTGGCGACGGCCTATGCCCTGACCGGCTCCTCGCTCAGCATCGTGCCGATCCTGCTCTTCGCCCAGATCCGGGGGGATGTGCTTCAGGATCCGCATCTGGGCTATGCGCTGGCCTTCGGGATGATATTTGTGACGGGCGTCGCGAACGGCATCTATATCTGGATGCGCGCCCGGGCGGAGAAATGGATCAAATGAAGGGCAACCGCTTCTGGGCCTGGGCGGCCCTGATCTTCGGTCTGGTCTATTTCGCCCTCCCGCTGATCGGCATGGCGGAATTCTCGCTCCGGATGCGGCGCGGGGAATATTCGCTGGATGCCTATGGGGCGGTGCTGGCCGATCCGCGGTTTCGGGCGACTTTCGGCTATTCGGTGGTCATGGCGATCATGACGATCATCGTCAGCACTCTCCTGGTGGTGCCGACCGCCTATTGGGTGCGGCTGAGGCTGCCGCGCTGGCGGCCCGTGATCGAGTTCGTGACCCTCCTGCCGCTGGTGGTGCCGCCGATCGTGATCGTGTTCGGCTATATCCGGCTCTATAATACCTCCTCCTGGCTGCCTTTGACCGGCACGGCCTTCGGGACCGATATCCTGATGGTGGCGGGCTATACGGTTCTCTCGCTGCCCTATATGTACCGGGCGGTGGACACCGGATTGCGCTCGATCGATGTCCAGACCCTGACCGAGGCGGCGGAAAGCCTCGGCGCGGGGTGGGTCACGATCATGGCACGCGTCATCCTGCCCAATGTGCTGGTGTCGGTGCTGTCGGGGGCGTTCCTGACCTTTGCCATCGTGATCGGCGAGTTCGTGCTGGCGGCGCTGCTCAATCGGCCGGCGTTCGGGCCTTATATGCAGTTGATGGGTGCCAATCGCGCCTATGAGCCGGCGGCGCTGGCCGTCATATCCTTTGCGATCACCTGGGGCTGCATGGGCTTGATCCAGCTCGTCACCCGGTTTTCGCGACATACACAGGCGGCGCGGTAGCTTATGGCATTCCTCGATCTGAAGCATCTGCAGAAGTTCTATGGGACGACCCATGTGGTCCGGGACTTCAATCTGGAGATCGAGAAGGGCGAGTTCATCTCCTTCCTCGGCCCCTCGGGCTGCGGCAAGACCACGACCTTGCGCATGGTCGCGGGGTTCGAGACGCCGACCGAGGGCTCGATCCGCATCGATGGCCGCGATGTCGTCACTCTCAAGCCAAACCAGCGCAATATCGGCATGGTGTTTCAGGCCTATGCCCTGTTTCCCAACATGACCGTCGCCCAGAATGTCGGTTTCGGCATGAAGATCGCGGGCGCCGCGCGCTCGGACATCGAGGCGCGGGTGAAGGAAATGCTGGCGATCATCAAGCTGCCCGATCTCGGGGCGCGCTTTCCGTTCCAGCTTTCGGGCGGGCAGCAGCAGCGGGTGGCGCTGGCCCGGGCGCTGGCGGTCAAGCCGAAGGTTCTCCTGCTCGACGAGCCGCTTTCGGCGCTCGATGCCAAGATCCGCATTTCGCTGCGCGAGGAGATCCGCGCGATCCAGAAGGAACTGGGGATCACCACGATCTATGTGACGCACGATCAGGAAGAAGCCCTGTCGATGAGCGATCGCATCGTCGTGATGAACAACGGCGTCGCGGAGCAGATCGGAAATCCGTTCGAAATCTATTCCCAACCCGCGACCCGGTTCGTGGCAACCTTCGTCGGCCATCTCAATACGCTGGAGGCGCGGCTGGTCGATCCCGCGACGGGGGCGGTCGAGATCGACGGGCAGGGGTTCACCTTGGACCGGCCCATCGAGGGTCCGGCCGGGCGGACCGTGGCCCTGTCGCTCCGGCCCGAGGCGATCCTGCTGGGGCAGCGGCCGGGGAACGACGCGGTGCTGCGCGCGCCGGTGCGGGATGTGAGCTTTCTCGGCTCGGTCGTGCGGATCCGGGTGGCGCTCGGCCCCTCCACCCTGTCCCTGGATATCTTCAACACCGCCGTCGCCAAACCCCCCGTGGCCGGCGACACGGTCGAGCTGAGCTTTTCCTCGAAGGACGTTCTGTTGACGGCGGTGTGATCGCCCCACGCCCCCCCCGGGCGAATGCTTTTGACAATGGTTCTCAATTTGCACTTTTCAACCGGGACGGTTCTGGATATCCTGACCTGAAAAGGGGCGAAGGTATGCAGGCGGAATACGAGGCGATGTTGCGCGACGCCGGATTGCGCATCACCAAGCCGCGCAGGATCATCCTGGAAATTCTCCACAATGCCGAAGGCCATCCCGATGCCGCCCAGATCTTTGAGCGCGCGGTTGCGATGGACAGCCGGATTTCCCTCGCAACCGTCTATCGCACGATGAAAGCGCTGGAGGAGAGTGGCACCATCCAGCGCCATGCCTTTGGCGACGGCCCCGCCCGGTTCGAACAGGCGCAGGAGGGTCAGCACCATGACCATCTCATCGATACGGAGACCGGCGAGGTGATCGAATTCACCGATCCGCTGATCGAGGCGCTTCAGGTCCAGATCGCCAGCCGTCTGGGATATGAAATCGTCCATCACCGGCTGGAAATCTATGGTCGCAAGATCAAGGCGCGATCCTGATCCCCAGTTTCCGCGAGGCCGCCGTGAAGCCGCGCAGCGAGACCGGGATCCGGGCATGAGTGCGATCCACCAGTGACAATTCGATATTGGCGAAATGCCCGCGCCTGAGATCCCGCAGCAGCTCGGCGGTCATCGCCACCCGCGCTTCGCAGCCCGCGGGCGCGCAGGTGAACCAGGGGACGGAAATCGGCTCCGCGGTCTCGGGGACCAGACTCACCGCGTCCGGCAGATAGAGCGGCAGGGGCGTGGTGATCGAGAGATCCCAGGTCTTCTGACCGCTGGCGCGGAGGGTGAGTCGCAGGACCTCGGTGGGAGCGGCGGCTTTTGACAGCACCGCCGTCCAGATCCGGGGGGTGATTCCAGGATCGAGGGTCCAGTCGAGAAAGATTTGAGGCGGCGGCGGGGTCGGAATCACGATTTCGGGCAGGGGCGGAACCGCTCCGCCCGGCCAGGCGGGAAAAAAAATCAGGGCGGTGGCGAGGGTGACCGAGCGGTGCGCACGGCCCCGTTCCCCGCGATTTGTTCCGCTTTTGTCCAAGGGCTTGCAGGCTCGAATTGAAGGCGCGGCGGCCGTGGTTTTGGGCCGTTCCGGGCCCTTCGAAAATACCCGCAAGAAGCTATTAAGCATGATAGTTCCGTACGTTAGCACTTTTTTGGGCGGGATCGGGGAATGTGTGTTCACGCGGTCGAAAGCCGGCGCGGCGGGGTTCGAAACAACCCGGAGCCGTAGAAGTCAGAAGGCGGAACGAGGTTCGACATCATGTCGTGCCAGCACCCATCAGCGGCGTCGAAAGCGTCGCGCTTAACATAGGAATAGCATCCATGTCTTCGATCATCACCAACAACTCCTCCATCGTCGCCCTGCAGACCTTGAAGAAGCTGAATACGGGCATGCAGTCCGTCCAGGACCAGGTTTCGACCGGCATGAAGGTGGGCAGTGCCAAGGACAGCGCCTCGATCTGGGCAATTGCTACGACCATGCGCAGCGACGTTTCCGGGTACAAGGCGATCGGCGATGCTCTTGGAACCGCGGTTGCCGCGATTGGCGTCGGCCGTGATGCGACGGAGTCGATCACTGACCTCCTGAAGCAGATGCGGACCAAGGTTGCCGATGCGAGCGCCGTTGGCGCGGACACCGCGACCATCCAGACCGACATCGACAATCTGCGTTCCACGATCTCGGGCATCGTCTCCGCCGCCTCGTTCAATGGCGTCAACCTGATTGATGGTTCGAACACCAGCATCGACGTCCTGTCCTCGATCGACCGCACCAACGGCGTTGTTGCAACCGACGACAAGTACATCACCGTCGCCGCCTATGACCTGACCGAAAGCGGCACCGCCGGCACCGCGCGCGCGGCCTTCTCCTCGGCCAACTTCACGGCTTCGGCGGATGGCGATCACCTCTCCTTCGCAGCGGACGCGGCGGCGGCCGGTGTGGATACCGTGACCATCGACTCGGCCAACGTCGCAGCGGGCGACACCTTCTCGATCACCATCGGAGACAAGACTGCCAGCTACATCGTAAGCGCCGCCGACGTCGCTTCCACGACGCCCGCCGACGTGATCGCGGTCAAGCTGAAGGCAGCGGTGGACGATCTCGGCGTCACCGGCTTCTCGATGGACTACGATGCCGGCACGCCCGGTGCCCTGACCATCAACAACGATGGCACCGGCGCGGTCGATCGGAACGTGTCCTTCCAGGTTGCTCCGGCCGACGCGGGTATCATGTCCGGTCTGACCAGCCTCTCGGTCACCGATGCGTCCAGCCGCACCGCCGCTCTTGGCACGATCGACGCGGCGCTTGCCTCGGTGGTCTCGGCCACGGCTGCCCTGGGTTCGTCCCAGACGCGCCTGACGACCCAGCAGGACTTCATGTCCAAGCTGTCGGACAATGTGACCGTCGGCATCGGCTCGCTGGTTGACGCGAACATGGAAGAAGCCTCGGCTCGCCTGACCGCCCTGCAGACGCAGCAGCAGCTCGCGATCCAGTCGCTGTCGATCGCCAACCAGGCGCCGCAGAACCTGCTCGCGCTCTTCAAGTAAGAGTAGACGGCCGACTGACAGGACGGGCTCCGGCCCGTCCTGTTTCCGATCCCCACAATCGGTATATATCCCGGCCGTGCGTGCCAAACGCAGGTCACGGCCCAACCGGGTTTCGTAATGAACATGAATGCGCACGCCCAATCGGCCTATTCAAATACTTCCACGCCTGTCCGCACCCATCGCAATTCCGAATATGCGATTTTTGCAAAAGTGACACATCGTCTTCGTGCGCTGGATGAAACCAACGCTTCCGAATACCCCCGATTGGCGGCGGCGGTCTGGGACAATCACCGGCTCTGGGGCGCCCTGGCGGAGGATTTGATGAGCGACAACAATATGCTTCCCGTACCGATGCGAGTTCAGTTGATCGGCATCGCGGAATTCGTGCGCAAGCACAGTATGAAGGTTCTTGGTGGCAAAGCGTCGGTCGGACCGTTGGTGGACATCAACATGTCCATCATGCGCGGCCTGCGTGGCGAAGTGGAGGTGAGCCCATGAGCGGCCTCGTCCTGAAGCTCGGCCCTCACGAGCGGGTCATGATCAATGGCGTCGTGATGGAGAACGGCGATCGTCGCGCGCGTCTGAATGTCCTGACGCCCGAGGCCAACGTTCTGCGACTGCGCGATGCCATCCATCCGGATGAGGTCAAGACGCCGGTGCGCCGCGTCACCTATATCGCGCAACTGGTTCTGGCCGGCGAGGCCGATCCGGCGGAGGCCCGGCCACAACTTCTCCGCGGCATCGAGCAGTTGAGCCAGGTGTTCCAGGACGAAGACAGCCGGTCCAGCCTGGCCAGTGCGACCGAGGCGGTCATAGCCGGTCGTTTTTATCAGGCCATGCGCAACCTGCGCAATCTGCTGCCGCGAGAAGCGCGCCTGCTCGGGGTAAGACCCGCCAACTGAGGGAGACGTGACGTGAGCTTTCAGCCCCAGGTGACATCGACCGGTCTGTCCGGCTGGCGGGTTCTGCAGCGTACGCAGAGCCTGCAGCAGGCCAGCTTTGACAAGTCTCCCGACCTGACCCGCGACGTCGATTACTTCATGGACAAGATCGGGGATGTGAAGACGGCGCAGGATCTGGTTTCCGATCGCCGGTTGCTGAAGGTCGCGCTCGGTGCCTTTGGTCTGGATGCCGATATCGACAAGAAGGCGTTTGTGCGAAAGCTCCTGGAGCAAGGGACGACGAACAAGACCGCCCTGGCCAATCGGTTGACGGAGCCTTCGTACAAGAAATTCGCGGCGGCGTTCGGTTTTGGAGAATCGACTGACCCCAAGACCGGAACCGCGGGATTCGGAACCAAGATCACGGAAGCCTACAAGACCCGGCAGTTCGAAGCCGCCATTGGTCAGTCCGACCAGAACATGCGCCTTGCATTGAGTTTCAAGCGTGAGATCGCGGATTTGGCGGCGGGTGAAAAGGGCGGAAGCTGGTATTCGATCATCGGCTCCAAATCGCTCAGCGAGGTCATGAACGCGGCATTCGGGCTTCCGTCGTCCTTTGCCAAACTCGACGTGGATCAGCAGCGTGATATTCTGCGCGACAAATCGAAGGATCTGCTCGGCAGCGCCGATCTCTCCGTTTTCCAGGACCCCGCCAAGGTCAGCAAAGTCATAGACCGGTTCCTGGCAAAAAAACAGATTGATGGGGACGGTTCAAGCAACGGGAAACTGTCCTCGGTCTCGTTGCTGCAAAACAACTCCGGCTCCAACGGTTCGAACGGTCTTCTCAATCTGCTGCTGTCCCAAGGATAGCCCGGCCCGGGTGCCGTCAATAAACTCGAATGCCCGGTTTTTCGGGCTCGGGCTGGTGCCTTGGAGGCGCCCGACCCGGTTGCGAACGAGCAAACGGCCGTGACGCCCCGAGGTCCCGGTCAATCGGTTCCTTTCGGCGGTTCGGAAGGGTTTGGCATCTCCTTGGCGCCGCTGCGATGGCGGTGATGTTCAAAGGAGCGAAGGACCCGACGAAATCAGGGTACCGGGGGTGAAGCTCCGGTCAAGGTCCGGTCGAGTCCCAAAGGCCGAGATCGCGGACGCTGTCGACCACGCTAGAGCGATTCCAATCGAACCGACTCATTCGATGACTCAAGAATCGCGTAAGTTCAAAAGGAGTGAGTGGTAGACGTGAGCCAATGCGAACGGAAACCGCGCTGGGCACCGACCGGAGGGGAACGAGGATCGGAAAATTGGTGCGCCGCCCTTCCCATGGAGAAAGCGGGGAGCCCGATGTCATCTAACCGGAAAGCGCTTGGGTGAGAGAACCGGAAAGCACTCGGGCGGGAATCTTCGCGGCCTCCGGGCACCACAATCGGATCGATGCCCGGCCCGAGCCGGGTTGAGTGGGCGGAAGTCCCGGCCCTCTCGAAATCGAACAACTCGACAGGATCAGGCTGGCATTTGCCGTCCCCGAAACGCGCTCCCGCGGAGGCAGCCCATGTCCCGGGAAGGCTTCCTTCGCTGCCCGCCGGAAACCCTGAGGATTATCCGCAGGCCTCTCGGGATAAGCCTGGCGCGGGCTTGCTCTCCTCGAACGGCGCGGGCTTAGTGCTTGCGGAACTTGTCCAGACTGACGACTTCGGCATCCCCGGTGGAACGGGATGTCACGGCGGGAGTGTCCTCCGCCTCGGTTTCGCCCTCTGCCTCGTTCTCGTGCGCATCAAATCGCAGGCCGAACTCGACCGACGGATCGACGAATGTCTTGATCGATTCGAAAGGAATGACGATCGGCTCCGGCACGTTGCCGAAATTCAGCGTTACGGTGAATCGATCGTTCAACACCGCCAGATCGGCGAACCATTCCTGAAGAACGATGGTCATCTCGGTGGGATAGCGCTCTTTCAGGCTCTGCGCCATGTCGACGCCCGGATGGGTCGTGTCGAAGGTGATGAAAAAATGATGATCTCCCGGCAGCCCTTCGCGCGCGACCTGATTGAGCACATCCGCCATCAGCTGGCGAAGCGCCTTGAACATCAGCTGCCCGTAGTTGATTGCCTTAGCCATTTTTTCCCGGCTCCCGGATTTTAGGCGACTTTACCTGATTCTGTATCTCAGGGAAGCTGTAAAAACCCTAATCCTCCCCAAAGGGTTCCCACCCCCTACTCCCTCTCCCGCATACGCCCCAGGTTGATCTCGATCCAATCCACCAGCTCGCGCAATTTTGGAGCCAGCTCGCGCCCGAGGGCGCTCAGCTCGTAATCGACCCGCGGCGGCACCTCGGGATAGGACGTCCGGATCACCAGACCGTCGCCCTCAAGCAAGCGCAGGGTCTGGGCCAGCATCTTTTCACTCACCCCCCCGATCTTGCGGCGCAATTCGCTGAACCGCGGGCGCTCGTCGAGCAGGGCCACCAGCACCAGCACCCCCCACCGGCTCGACACATGGCTGAGGATCGCGCGCGAGGGACAATGAGCGGAGAACACTTCACCCCGTCGCAGCTTGTCGGAAAGGCCCAAGGGAAAGTCCCTCACATCGTCGGGCATGTCCATCCTTACCAAATAGTGCGTACTTACTTTTCGATAGCGAAGGCGGTAGAGCTTTTGCAACCTGAATCGACATTGCATGAGGACAATCATGATCGCCATCACCGGAGCCACCGGCCAACTCGGCCGCCTCGTCATCGCCGCGCTGCTGACCCGGGTCGCGCCGGATCAGATCGTCGCCGTCGTCCGCGACCCCGCCAAGGCCGCCGACCTCGCCGAAAAGGGCGTTATCGTCCGGCAGGGAGACTATGCCCAACCGGAGAGCCTCGTTCCCGCCTTCGCCGGAGTGGAGAAGCTCCTCCTGATCTCTTCGAACGAAGTCGGCCAGCGCGCCACCCAGCATCTGGCGGTGATCGAGGCCGCCAAGGCCGCCGGCGTCTCGTTCATCGCCTACACCAGCCTGCTGCGGGCCGACACGTCGCTGATGCTGCTGGCGGAGGAGCATCTGGCGACCGAACTGGCGCTGGCCGCCTCGGGGATCCCGTTCACCCTGCTGCGCAACGGCTGGTACACCGAAAACTACGCGGGCGTCGTGCCGGCCGCCATCGAGCATTCCGCCCTGTTCGGCAGCGCGGGCGAGGGACGTTTCTCAACCGCCGCCCGGGCCGATTACGCGGAAGCCGCGGCGATCGTGCTCAGCACCGAGGGTCATGCCGGGAAAACCTATGAACTCGCGGGCGACACCTCCTTCAGTCTCGCCGAACTCGCCGCCGAGATCGGCCGTCGCACCGGCAAGACCGTGGTCTACAACGACCTGCCCCAGGACGAGTACAAGGCGCTTCTGGTCCAGATCGGATTCCCCGAAGGCTATGCGGCAATCCTGGCCGATTCCGATGCGCGGGCGGCGCAGGGGGCTCTGGAGGACCGGACAGGCGCGCTGGGGCAATTGATTGGCCGCCCGACGCAACCCTACACCGACTGGCTCGGGTCCGTCCTCGCCTGAACGGGTCGGTCGAATCCGGCCCAGGACGACAGCAACTCGTAGAACACCGCGAGCACGATCGGGCCGAGGAACAGCCCGATCAAACCATAGGACAAGGTGCCCCCGATCACGCCGACCAGGATGACCAGCATCGGCGTGGCCAATCCCCGCGCCATCAGGACCGGCTTCAGGATACTGTCGAGCACCGGCAGCGACGCCAGGCAGAGCGTGAAGCCGACCGCCTCCAGGGTCGGCATCGTGGCCCATCCCCACAGGATCGCGGGAAGGACCACCACCAGCGGGCCGATCTGCGTGAGGCAGAGCAGCAGCACCACGAGCCCCAGCAGGCCCGGCCAGGGCACCTGGAACAGGGCGAAGAAGGCGCTGGCGAGCAGCCCCTGCAGGACCGCGACCCCGACGACACCGCGCGACACATTGCGGATCGTCGCCCCCGCGAGTTCGACAAAATGGATCCCGTGACTGGCCGAGATACGCCCGGCGCATTGGCGCAGCTTGACCAGAAGCGCGGGACCCGGACCGAACAGGAAGCCCATGAGGAGGACCGAGCCCGCGAAATGCAGCAGGCCCAGGCCAAAGTCCGCGATCCTGCCCAGGGCCATGACGCCGACCTGGACCATCCGGGGCCGATAGGCCTTCAAGGCTTCCCCGGCCTCATGCGCCGATTGTGACCAGTTGAGATAAAGCTCCTCGCCCACCACGGGGATTCGCCGCAGTTGCTCGGGGGGCTGGGGCAGGCGAAATTCCCCCGCCTCCGCCTCTTTGACCAGCTCGTGCGCCTCCTCGGTCAACCGGACCGCCATCGTTCCCGCCGGTCCGACGATGACGGCGAGGCCGAGAAGGGTCAGCAGCGTCGCCGCGATCCAGCCCCGCCCGCCGAGGCGATCGCGCCCTTCTTCATAGACGGGATAAAGCGCGACGGTCAGGATGACGGCCCAGACCAGAATGATGGCAAAGGGGGCGATCAGGGTCATCGACCAATAGAGAAACAGGCCCAGGACACCGAGCTTGATCGCAATATCCGTCACCAGTCTTTCAATACCCGCGCTCACAACGGGAAGGTCATCAGAAGAAGGACGCTCCGACATCAATTCATTTCCCTGGGGACTGTCCATCCGTCGCGGGATGGCACGGCAAGATCATGACGTGTCCTAGTTGATTTCCCCGATCCCGGGCAAGTTCCTTGCCGAGCCTGGCATGCGGCGCGGACGGCGGCGCTCCCAACCGGCGGGCGCCCCGGCTCGATCACCTATCCGCATCAAATGGAAGGAAGTGCAGGCTTCTGTTGCCAGGTGCCTGCGAACCCCGCCTGAACTTGCTACAGCCCAGGACTTCAGACTTGGTCTAACTCACTGCTTACGCAGCGAGCGCAACCGGAGCATGGTTGTTGTTGGCAACTATTGCTCTTGAGCCGGTAACGGTGGCATCCTGCCGAGTAAAAGCTAACACCTTTACACGTCCGTCGATCCTGTTTCGACCCCATTCACCGCCAACAACCGGTATCTGGTGGAGTCGCCGGGTACCGCCCCCGGGTCCGATCCGCTTATTCCGTGCGCGTTTATCACCATAGTCCCATTGCTGGAACAGGCCCAATATAGGGTGCCGCGCGGCAAAGGGGAAGGGGCATGTGGTGTCAAATGATCCTAGATCCGCTCAAGCGCAATCCGACCGGAGTGGAACGAGGATCGGATGAATTGCGCGCCAGGACCAATGCGCAATCCGACCGGAGTGGAACGAGGATCGGGCGAATTGCGCGCCAGGACCAATACGCAATCCGACCGGAGTGGAACGAGGATCGGACGAATTGCGCGCCAAATCATGGAACGGGAGCGCGCCCTAGGCGATGGTCGGGCTTTTGCGATGGCGATGGTCGCGCCGGTCCTGGAGCAGGGTGACGATGGCGATCACGATCCAGGTCCCGTGGAACACGAGACCGCAAAGCACGACGAACAAACCCGGAAGCGGCCCGATCGCGGCGCGCAGCAGGAACACGTCCCAGTTCGGCGCCGCGATCGGATGGATCGCAAGCTTGCCGTAATAGGCCAGGGCCTGCACCAGCAGGATATAGCCGTAATTGCGGCGCAGCCGCCGCCCGACGGCGCGCGGAAAGCTGATATGAAAATCGGGCCGCGCATAATCCGCGGCGAGCAACAGGTTCCAGCGGCCATTCATCCGCACGCCCTCGCCGCGCAACAGCGGGCCGCAGACATCGGTTTCCAGCACCCGGCAACGCGCCCGCCAGACGTTGAAATAGCGATAGCGCCGCGCCTCGAAGAGCAGGAACACCACCACCAGCAGCCCGACGAGCAGGAGCGGCAGGGGCGAGGCGCCGACCCCGCTGTAGGAGAGGGACAGGGCGAGGCCGGTGGTCACCACGGCCCAGTTGGTCGTCTGGTCGAGCCGGGTTCGCCAGATCGTGCTGCGATAGACCTCGCCGCGATAAATATGGGCGAGCAGTCCCATTTCCGCGGGATCGAACCGGTCGCGGGGAAGCTCCACCACCGTCATCTCCGGGCCCTTGTCCATCCGGATCCCCCCTTTTTTGCCAGAGCGGCAAACGTGCGCACCGGCGCACGTTCACCGATCTATCTATTTGAATTTATGAGATTTCCGAGTCATCGAGCGAGGCCATCCGATTGGAAATCGCCTGAGTATCGCATTGGCCCGGGCGGGACGAAACCCGCAATCTGTTGCAAAAATGCGGCAACCGTGGCGCGCCATTGTCCCGCGAGACCGAAAGCGTTGCGAGCGTCGGCGTGGGACTTAATCTTTTCGCAGCGCGGTAGAGGGGGTATGTCGATGCGGAGTGGTGTTTTTGTCTCGATGATGTTTCTGGCCGGCGGGGCCCTGGCTCAGGAAAACAGGGGTCCGACCGGTGTCGGTCCCTCGGATGTGCCAAGCGTGGTCGCCGCCGACGAGGCCACCGCCGCGGCTCCGGAGCAGGGATTTCATCTCGCCTATGGCGCCGCGCTGACCTCCAATTACATCAGCGACGGCGCCACGCAATCGAACGACAATCCGGCGGTTCAGGGCTATGTCGAGGGCACCTATGGGGTGTTCTATGGCGGCGCCTGGGCCTCGACGGTCGATTTCCCCGACGATCCGGATTATGGCGAGGACAGTTTCGAGCTTGACCTCTATGCCGGCATCCGGCCCACGATCGGGACATTCGATCTCGATCTGGCCTATTACCGCTATCTTTATAACAAGAGTGGCGACTGTTGTGGCGAGTTCCAGTTCGTGGTCAGCCACGCGGTGGGCGAGGGCGGCGCGCTTTCGGCGGAATTCGACTATGATCCGGAGACCGACGGGCAATGGGGCCAGTTGGGCGGATCGATCGAATTCGCCGAAGTCTGGAGCGCGAGCTTCTCGATCGGCACCGATTTTGGCAGCGATGCCGAGGAGGGCGATCCCGACAAGGTCGCGGTCGACGCGGGCATCACCCGCTCGATCCTGGAGAAAGCCTGGATCGATCTGCGCTATTACGATTCCAACTATGATCCGGAAACGGTCGTGGCCACCTTGGGCATCGATTTCTGAAGGGTCTGTATTTTACCGGTTGTGGCGGGGCACCGGATCGCCAGAATGCCGCCGTACCACCCCGAAGGATGCCCCATGACCGAGAGCCCCGGATTTCCCAGCCATGTCCATCGCATCGCCCGCGACGGGGAGGGCGATCCCGCCGACGCCGCCCCGGACCGTGTGCGCGCGGGTTCGGGGGTGTCGCGTGTCTGGAACGCCTTCTCCGATCCGACGGGCCGGTTTCATGTCGGCCACTGGCGGGCCGAGGTCGGCAGCCGGGCCGTTTCCTATACCGAGACCGAACTCTGCCTGTTGCTCGAAGGCCGCGTGCGCCTGACCAGCGCGGAGGGGTCCGCCGAGTTCGGCCCGTTCGAGCCCTTCGTTATCGCGCCGGGCTTCGAGGGCACCTGGGAGACGCTCGAACCCCTGCTCAAGCTCTATGTCATTCTGGAGTGACCAAGGGGGCCAAGGCGGTTTCCGTTCGCACTGGCTTACGTCCACCGCTCCCTCCTTTTGAATTGACGCGATCCTCTGGTCATCGAATGAGTCCGTTCGATTGGAAATCGCTCTAACACGCTCCGTCCCAACCGCGGGGCGCCCCCGCCGCCTCACTCCCCAGCGCACGCTCCAGCGCGACCCCGCTCAATCCGCCACCACAGCGGGGCGCGGGCACCTCGGCCATCGGCGCCCCGACCGGGCGGGGATGCCCTTCCGAGGCATGCACCCACATCTCGACCCGCGCCAATATCCCCAGCGCCGCCAGCGCCACCGCGACCCCCCGCCGCCGGAACATCCTCATGGCAGCGCGCTCATCGGCGCGGGCCGGAGCTCGCGCACCAGCTTGCGCCGCATCGCCCGCTCGAAGTCACCATACCCCTGCGCCTCCTCCACGAACGCGTCCGGCCCGTGAATCACGAACCGCTCGTAATACCGGGCCAGCGGATCGTGACTGGGCCCGATCACCAACCCATTCACCGTGATCCCCTCGAAATCCACCACCCGCAACGCCTCCGTCGGGGAAATCCCGTCGTTGCTCGTGCCATCCCCCGACAGATCGAGCTTCGCCGCGTCACACACCGGCCCCGACCGCAGCACCCGCGCCCCGAACACCATCGCCTCCCCGAGCGCCGTCGGGAAATTCGCGAAACTCCGCCCCCCGGACCGCAGGGCCGCCGCCGCGCGCCCCAGATCGTCACCCCTCCGGATCGCCATCCAGTCGAGCTTCACCACCTGCTGCCCGCGCCCGCTCCACTCATAGACATGCAACCAGACCGGCCGCTCCGGATCGCCGAGGAACGCCGCCGCCACCTCCGGGGCCTCCAGCGCCCGCGCCAATCCCTCGACCTGGAGGCCATATTCCTCGGTATCCACCGACGACGACACATCCACCCCGAGCGACAACGCCACCCGGCACTCCGCCGCCGCCGGCCCCGCGGCCAGCAGCGCAAGCAGCAACCAGCCCCTCACCAGGACCCGGTGTTTTCCATGCTGGCCCACGGCTCCGCGGGCTCCAACGCCGGCCCGATCTGCAACAATTCCACCGACACCCCGTCCGGGCTGCGCACAAAGGCCATCCGCCCATCCCGCGGCGGCCGGTTGATCACCACGCCCGCGGCCTGGATCTTCTCGCACATCGCATAAATATCCTCGACGCCATACGCCAGATGCCCGAAATGCCGCGCCGTCGACGGCTCCACCACCTCGTCCCAATTGTGCGTCAATTCCAGCGCCGCCTCCTCCTGACCGGGGGGCGCGAGGAACACCAGCGTATAGCGCCCCCCCTCGTTCTCGTGCCGCCGGATCTCCTCCAGGCCCAGCAACCCGCAATAAAACGCCTTCGACTCCTCGATATCGCTGACCCGCACCATGGTATGCAGATATTTTATCTTCATCTTGGGCCTCCCCCCGGCTTAGAATGCTACATCTTGATCGGGCGATTCTCACCCGCCGCCTCTCGAAAGTCCACAGTATGTCATTGACCGAAGAACAAAAGGCCGAGATCGAGGCCCTGCGCGCGCAACCCTCGCCAACCTTGCGCGCCACGGCGCCGGGCCTGGAAAACTGGCTCTACAAGGCGGTGCCGGTCCTTGACCACGGCCTCGTGCGGGTCATCGACTACATGGGCAACGACGGCGCGATCGTTCAGGCCGCCCGCGTCTCCTACGGCGCGGGCACCCGCGCGACCCGCGACGACGCCGGATTGATCCGCTACCTGATGCGCCACTGGCACTCGACCCCGTTCGAGATGTGCGAGATCAAGCTCCACGTCAAACTCCCGGTCTTCGTGGCCCGGCAATGGATCCGCCACCGGACCGCGAACGTGAACGAATATTCGGCGCGTTATTCGATTCTCGACCGGGAATTCTACATCCCCGAACCGGACCATCTGGCCGCGCAATCCTCGGCCAACCACCAGGGGCGGGGCGAAACGCTGGCCCCGGCGGAGGCCTTGCGGGTTCTCGACATCCTGCGGCGGGACGCGACCCGCGCCTATGACCATTACGAGGCGATGCTCTCGACCGACGGCCAGCAGGGGCTGGCACGGGAACTGGCGCGGATGAACCTGCCCGCGAACATCTACACGCAATGGTACTGGAAGATCGATTTGCACAACCTCTTCCACTTCCTGCGTCTGCGGGCGGATCCACATGCGCAATACGAGATCCGGGTCTATGCCGAAACGATCTGCGAGATCGTCAAGGACTGGGTCCCCGCCGCCTACGCCGCCTTCGAGGACTACCGCCTGGGGTCTGTGCAACTGTCCAACAAGGCTCTGGATGTTGTGCGTCGTCGCCTCGCGGGGGAGGTCGTCACGCAGGAGACCTCGGGGATGAGCAAGGGGGAGTGGCGGGAGTTTGAGGCTTCAATCAATTAGGGAGTAGATTAGCAGCTTCGGTTGATCTGCAAATTAATTGAAGTCTCTTCACTCGAACTGGCACGAGGTGGGCGCTTGACGCCCACCTGCTCTTAGTAAACGCTCACGATTGGACTACCAAGATTTACAGCTGACGTATCCACTGATCCGGAAAATGGATGTTGATCGTCACCGCGACATCTATCGCGATGTAAACGAAAAGCAGAGTAACGATTAGTTTCATTTTCTCACTCCGTATTGACGGAGGCATTTTGGATCACACTTAATCTGTACCTGCTCGGCACATGTGCTGAATGGACCCCGTGCTTCGCCTCCTGTGGAAAGCACGAACAATCCCCGGCCTTTCTTGGCGGTGAGGTCGGGGAAAGTTATATATAGAGCACAAGATCAACTGCGGGGAATCTGAGCAGAGATGAAGAGTCATCTCAGACAGATTCAATCATGTTTCTCCTTTGATAACGGCCTAATTTTTAGTTAACAGGCCGCGTTAGGACTTTTCCTAACGAGTTAACAAGTGGTGTGCTCTCTATCGCTTGCCACCCTGCCTCAACGCATCAATGGTAAATTCTGATTGCGTTCTGAAACAAAGGCTAGGGTAGGGCCAAATCTCTTCAATTAAATCGTGTGATTTTCCTGCCCACAAACCAACGCGGCCCGTAGGGCGGACCTCGGTCCGCCACCTTTAACCACCCACCAACCCCCCCCGCCGACACGGGCGGACCGAGGTCCGCCCTACGTTTACCGGATCGCAAGGGGCGCGGGGCAAGGCTCGGGGGATGCCGAATTATCGCCGCCTCTGGGTTCCGGGCGGGACCTATTTCTTCACCGTCACCCTCGCCGACCGGCGGGCCGATACGCTCGTGGCCCACATCGACCTCTTGCGCGCGGCCTATGCGGCGACGCGCGCACGCCATCCGTTCCACGCCGATGCCTTCGTCGTCCTGCCCGATCATCTCCATGCCGTCTGGACCCTGCCCGAGGGCGACGCGGATTTCGCCGCGCGGTGGAAAATGCTGCGCGCCTTCTTCTCGCGCGCCCTCGACGCCCCGCCGCGCAGCGCCGTCCAACGGCGCCGCCGGGAAAAGGGCATCTGGCAACGCCGCTATTGGGAGCATCTGATCCGCGACGCCGAGGATTATCGCACCCATGTCGAATATTGCTGGTGGAATCCCGTCAAGCACGGCCTCGTCGCCCATCCCGCCGATTGGCGATATTCCTCATTTCCCATCGACCGGCGGCGATCGTAGGGTGGACCTCGGTCCACCCCCTTCAGCCACCCACCACGCTCAACGCCCCCGCCGACACGGGCGGACCAAGGTCCGCCCTACTGGCTCAAATTCCGAAATCCTCACGGAACCGCTCGATCTGGTGCATCCGCTTGTGCAGGATCGTCACGATCCCGATATCGCCGTCGCTCAGCCGTCGCCAATAAACGACATGCCGCTCGTACCGAAAACAATAGCCTTCCACGCCGAACGCCGCCGGGATCGGTCGTGACGCCACCCCGCGGCTGTCGATCCGCTCGAACGCCTCGAATAGGCCGGTGATGTAGCGCCCGGCCTGCTCGGCCCCCCAGCGGTCACGGGTATAGCGATAGATCTCGTCGATCCGGTGCGAAGCCGCCTCCTGAACCCGGACGGCCAAGGCAGGCTATCCCTGATTGCGGGCGATGACCTCGGCGGCGGTCAGCGGCTTGTAGCTGGACTCAGGCGCCGCGAAGGCCTGTGTCAGTTCCGCCCTGAGCCGCTCGAACGCTTCCCGCTCCACCCGCTCCTTGTCGCGTCGGATCAGGTCGCGGACATATTCGCTGACATTCTCATAGGCCCCGTCCTCGCTCACGTTCGCCGCGACAAAGTCGCTCAGGGCCCCGCTGATACGGACCGTCATCGTTGTGCGAGTCATACAGGTCACTCCCTCGAACTCTGTCATCAATATAACCAAGATTGAACACACTGCAAGGTTCCGCCTCCCCTGCGTTCCTTGGTCTTTGAATTTATGCCTATCCCGGTATATATTGGAGTATGCAACTCCCCGGAGGCCGCCATGACCCGTCTGCTCACCAACCATATCTGTACGATGACCGAACTGCGCGAGCCCCATAAGGTGCTGGAACGCTCAGGGGGTCAGCCGGTGGCGATCCTGCGCAACTCCGCCCTCGTCGGCTATCTGGTCCCCGCCGAGGCCGTCCAGACCATGGAAAACCGCGTCGCCACCCGGGAAGAGGTGCTGGCCAGCCTTGAGCGCCGCCGCGCCATCAACCAGCCCGTTCTCGATTATCTCAAAGACAAATGACCTTCACCCTGCTGTCGCTCGATTCCTGACTTTGTTTTGTCGCGATTTCCTGATTGGTGGTTCGCTTCCTCTGCCTGGAAATCGCCGTGGGCGCCGGGCAGGTCACCAAGGTTTCTATTTGGCGATTATATACCTTGCAAATGCGCGCTCTTTAATCCCATCGTTCACTGACATGGATAAGAGACAGGAGGCGTAAGCGTGGACGAATTTAACAAACAGATTATTGGCGAGTTCGTTGGAATAGAAGCGGCGATCCAAGCCATAATTGGTCAGATTGCCCTTCTGCCAGGGCAAGGGAACGAAGCGATAAAAGCGATGCACGTAAATGCCCATACATTTATGGACCAAAAAATCAAAGTAGATGGCGGATACGCCGGAATAGATGTCTTAGCCCGTGCAGAAAACCTACTTGACCGTCTCTTTTCGCAAATTTCTGTTGCGTCACCCACTCAGACTGATACTTCGGATCGCGATCAATCCTGATACATGGATTTGGCGCGCTACTGAGGTTTTTGTTCATCATCTTTCCAATTTACGGGCTCAGAAGCCTTCTGGCGCGCGCTGGACCCGACTGCGAGTTTTCTCAACGCCTCTTTCAGTTTTGCCTCGTCAAGCTCGACGCCCAGTTCGCGAGCGGCTTGCTCGAATCGCTCGCGCTGTGCAAGAATGGCAGTCTTTGTCTTGGGTTCTTTGCTCATGCATCGCTACCTTTTTGCCGATGAGGCTGGGTGCTTCACGTTCAATCGCGCTCACAACGTGAGCAAGTACTTTATTCTCTGTACGGTCACCATGAATGATCGTACGAGCATTGTTTCGGACATATTTGCGCTTCGGCGCGACCTTGTACACACGCGGGCGCCGGTCCTAGACTACTTTCATGCCACCGAAGATAAGCAGGCCGTTCGGGATGAATTTTTCTCGACTATCATGAGACATCCTTTCCGTATTCAGGCTACGATTTGTGAGAAATCTAAGGCAATTCCGCGCGTCAGGGAAACTAAGGCGAAATTCTACAAGTATCCATGGTACTACCATTTTAAGCATGGAATATCGAAATTCGTGCCACAAGACGCAATGCTGACGGTCACAGCCGCGTCGATAGGGTCCAAGAAAGAACGAGCGACTTTTAATTCGGCGCTCAATGATGTGATGGCCCAAACAGTCCCCAATGCGAAATGGTCCGTTGATTTCCGGCCGTGTGTGGCGGACCCATGTTTGCAAGTTGCAGACTATTGCGCATGGGCAATACAAAGAAAATGGGAGAGGGGAGACACCGCATCCTATGAACTAATTTCATCGCGAATCACGTACGAATTTGAACTCTGGGAGCGGGGCACAAAGCATTACTATTGACATATGAGGGCGGGACGGCCCGCCATATCGGCAATCTTGGCTATCATCATGAAGCGCCCAGGGGCGCTTATCACCAAGCAAGGACCGTCCGGTTACACTCTACCACAAATTGCCCCTTGACTCAAGGCACATGTTGTGGAGTCACCGCCTTCGAATCAGATCCGTGATATTTCAAACGCTTGCCGCTGACGCCCTCGATCGCAGCACGCGCCCGGCCAGCATCATCCACACCATTAGCGACCCGATTATTGTACCGGAACTCGAACTCGGCAACGTAGCGGTGAAGGTGCTGCTTGCCGCAGTGCTGGTACACGCCCTTCATGCCGCGCTTGAAGATCGAGAAGTAGCCTTCAATCGTATTTGTATGGATCGTAGCATCTTCGCGGTTGACGTACTCGCCAGCGCCATGACGCACGAAGGAATGACCGCCGAACTCAGCGGAAAGCTCGGCGTACTGGCTCGCCTCGTCCGTCATAATGGTGGCTTCCTTGGCGATGTTCTCGCGCAGGATCGGGAGGAGCGTAGACTTTTTGAGATCGTCCACAACGATGGACTTTGCACGGCCAGTGGCGCGGTCAACGAGAGACAGCACCTTGTGCTTGTGATGATAGCCACGGCCCTTCTTGGAATAGCGCGGCTTGAGGGTGCGGTCGTTGCCGATGAAGGTTTCATCGACTTCAACAACGCCGCCGCCCGAGCCGAACGGGGCCAGATCGCCAGAGCGCATTGCCTCGCGGATACGATGCTCCATGAACCACGCGGTCTTGTAGGTCACGCCAAGCGTGCGGTGCAGCTGGTGCGCGCTGATGCCCTTTTTGTTCGCAGTCATGAGCACGATCGCCTGGACCCAGAGATGCATCTTGACGTTGCTGCTCTCGAAGATCGTGCCGACCTTCACCGTGAATTGCTTCTTGCAGTCGCCGCAGCGCCACAGGCCGACACGGATTCGCTTCTCCGGGTTCGCCTTAACCTTGGTCAGCCGGTCGAGACCGCCGCAGTGTGGGCATACCGGGCCGTTCGGCCACAAGACGCTTTCCACGAAATCGTGGGCGGCGGCTTCATCATGCAGGTACGGGGCGCTGAGGCTGGACATGGGTTATCTCCTTGAACCCACTATGCCAAATCTCAGCCGTGTTTGCAAGGTATATAATAGCCTTCTATTTGGTGGCGCTCTGAATATTATTCGCTCCGGTCGTAAACCTGATGACATTAGGGTCGCTCATCAGATTCATGGCGGCAACTCTTCCCAAACCCTCAAATGCAAGAGTTATTGAATTGGCACCTTCGTATTTGAGCGCGGCACTCACTTGTTCTATGCATTTCTGTGAAAGCAATTTTTGCATCATGACTCCTGCGTCGCGCTGTGTCTTCAAGACGTTTGCCCTGACGACCCTGACATCATTTGCAAAAATAGGATTTTGAACAAAGGCGAATACTGTAAATTTTGCCATGGTGTTTTTATCTGAATCCGTTGTATTTTTTATAAAACACTTTGTCAGAGCATCTTGGTAATTTCCGGCAAAGGTCGCAGTTGGCAAACAAAATGCCAATATAATAAGAGTAATATTTAGAATTTTAAGCATCTGGTAGGATCTTTCGTTATCTTGCACTGTGGCGAGGGGAATAAGAGTATCGATCCTTACCCTAGCCAAGGCGGCCCTGGACAGCAATCTTCTATCCAAAGATTGGTGAAGGGGATGCAAGCCCCGGCGCGTCATCTTTCAACCAGCTTGAAGCCTGGATGCCAGGTGTGTCCAACTTCTTGAAAACTTCCTTAACGTCGCAAGGAATATCTTTTCAGATCAATGATTTGACCCAGTGCGCACGCGTGCGCGCCCGGCCCGCCGCGCCCGATATTCCCGCCAGATCAGGGCCACGATCAACAGATCCAGCGCCGACAGCACCAGGAGCCCGATCGCGTGGGAGTGGGAATAGAGGTGCAGCTGATAGGCCACGAACCCCAGCATCGCCGCGATCGAGGTCGGAAAGGCCCAGTCCGCCTCGACCCAGAGACCCGCCACCAGCACCAGCTTCACCAGCCCATGCGCGGCGAGATAGAGGGCATAGAAATGTTCGTTCGAGAGGGAGAGAGCCTCGGTCGCCTTCTGGAGATGCGCGATGAACCGGTTGTCGGGATAATCGAGCAGCTGTTCGAGCGCCACCTTCTGGACAAAGGACAGGACCCGCGGCCCGAACAGCCAGAGCAGGACCCCGCTGATGAGTTCGAACGCGGCAAAGAGGCCCTTGAGCAGGATACCTGCCTCGAAGCCCTGGTGGAGCAGCCAGTCACGGCGGGGATGTTCTTCGGTCATCATGCGCGGCAGATTGCCTGTCAGCGGGCCGGTGTCCAGTCCTGACCTGTGTGAGTGAGGCACTCCAGCCGGCCTTTGAGCGTGGCGGCGGCGTCTTGTCCGGTGAAGGCGGCCGCGAGGAAGGCTCCCAGCACCCCCGCCTGTTTCATCACCGCCGCCCCGTCATGCTCCACGCCCCGGATCACGAGATGCTCGGCGTTCGGTTGGATGGGAAAGCGGCTCCAATGCGGCCGTTCCAGCGGATCATCGCCATTCACCGTGAGATAGCGTGTCGTGGTGTTGAACTGGCCTGCGAGCGAGGGAATGCGCCAGTCGGTGATGCCGGCCCCATAGCCGCGCCACCGGGTTTCGGAGGGCATGATGTCGGGGTGGAGGCTGAACTGGGGGGCGAAGGCGACGCAGGCCGCCATATCGATGTGGTTGGACATGACGATCGCATTGAACCCGCCCATGCTGTTGCCCAGTCCGATGACGGGACCCTCGGTCAAGGGCGCGACGGTCGCGGCGATCCGTCCGAAATCGACGCGGTTTCCCCAGCTGCGTGTCTTGTCGAAGATGAAGACCGGTGTGGCGTTCGCCGCCGCGATCGAGTGGGCGAACTCCGGTTTTTGGACATCGATCCCGCCGAGCGCATGACCCACGCCTGTAAAACAAAGAACGATCGTGTGGGATCGATCGCGGGCGGACGAGGTGATTTTCAGGTGGTGATCCTCGAAAAGGCATCGAAGGCCTTGCACTTTGGGTCGGCCGAGGCGGCGGAGGACATCAAGGGCCAGGTTCATCGGATCCTTAGCTTCTCGCCAATGGAAAAAGGGAGGCGGTTTCGGCAGGCGGTGCGAGGCACCTGATGTGCTTTGATAAGGTTTCTTATTGGTTGAAATCTCGCGGGCCCTTGTGCGGTCGCGGGCAAAATCTCGCGGAGCCAGACCAGACGTCCGTTTGAAAAGGACGTAAGATCTTCAGGATGAGATGATGCGGCGCAGGAGGGTGGGAGCACCGTTCCCAACCAAAAGCAAGCCAGCGGCGGTAATCTCTTTCAGTAACATTCAAAAGCGCCCAATGGGATGTCAGGAGGGCGATGTCCTCCGTCCCGTGCGTGGTTCAGCCTTGTTTGACTAAAGCGACGAGTGGTTTCCAAAGCGAGGCACCGTTCGAGGCAGCTGTGAAAGACTAAACCCCTTCTCAGCCTGCCCCTCGAACACTGCCCTAATCCTGTCCTCTGACCATTTGCCGAGACGGATGCTGGAGCGGTTTTTGTTCGTATTGGCTCCTCTCCACGGCTCACTCTTCGGTATCGTTTGCTCTATGCCGAAATCCCGGTGCCGATTGATCGGCTTTGCTCAGCAGATCCGGGGGGATGGATATGACTCCGGTCCTCGGTCCGCATTCATGGGTTCTGACAAGAGAAACAATGGATGGCCCTGTCAATGTCTTGCGGCAGACAATACCCGCAATCCCGCCTATGTCACGTTTTGCTTGTCAGGGCAGATCTTGGGCTTTCATGACACCCCTTTACTGATCCCGGTAGAGAGGAATCGGATCGTTTTTCTGGGCTTCGGCGGCTCGCTTCTTGCGTCCGTGTCGCGCCATATTCGCCCGCGCCGCCAGAGAGAATTTCTGCCAAAAGGGAATTACCAACGCGTTCACATCGGCTCGAGTCCCATCGGCTTTCAATGTCACGCGCTTGAAGGCCCGAGGCTTAGCGCCTTCGTCATCAGAAGCTGGCAGGGCCGCCCGTCTGGGAGACCCGCTTATCCTCAGGCAGCCTGCTCGGCTTTTCCTTCCGTCAGGATTGCATAGATCGCCGAAGGATCGAAAGTGGAGCGAAGCTTGGCGCACATTGCTTCGCTGCGCAAAGTCCGGGAAACCCGTGCAAGTGCCTTCAGATGTTCCGCGCCCGCGGCTTCGGGCGCAAACAGGGCAAAGACCAGATCCACGGGCTGGCGGTCGATGGATTCAAAATCCACCGGCTTCTCCAGCCGCATGAAAAGACCAATAACCTCGTTTACCCCGGCAAACCGCGCATGGGGAATGGCGACGCCACGCCCGACACCGGTCGGCCCGAGGGCCTCCCGGTCAAGCAATGCCTTGTAAGCCACGGCCTCGGGCAAGCCATAGACTTGCTGAGCCATGTCAGCGAGGTCCTGAAGCAAGCGCTTCTTGCTGGTCGCCTTCACAGGCGCTCTGACCGCGTTAACGCCTAAGATATGCGAAAGCTCCATCCCCCGGACCTCCCTGACAAGATACGCGCGACTACTGTGTATTTCTCGGATCTATCCAACCGATATTTCCATCTTCGCGGGTATATACCACATTCACGCCGCCATGTGCGTCATTCCTGAAGACTAGTAAATGCGCACCTGCGAGCTCCATCTGCATCACCGCCTCTCCCACGGAGAGAAACGGAACACGGGTTGCCATTTCCGCGACAATCACGGGCTGAAGCGTTTCCGGCTCGGTGTAGTCCTCGTCCGACTGTCCTCCTTCGAGGATGTAGGAAGGGGCATCCATCGCTTCAATCGGGAACTCCCGATTGCGATGGTGGTCTTTCAACCGGCGCTTGTACCGGCGAAGCTGCCGTTCCATGCGGTCGACCGCGCCTTCGAAGGACGCATAAACCTCGTTTGCGCGCGCTTTTGCCTGAACAGTCATGCCTGTCGACAGATGCACCGAGGAATCGGAAATGAATTCGTGGCGATCCTTGGAAAAAGTTACCGTCGCTTCGACCGGCTTGTCGAAGAACTTTCCAACGGTTGCCATCAGACGGTCCTCGACATGAGTCCGCAAGGCGTCCCCGATATCGATCTGTTTGCCGCTGACTTGAATGCGCATGATTTCCCCTTTTTTTTATCGCCGGTTGCGTAACCAACGGGTCTGGTCCGAACCCTACGTCGCGTGCGGACCTATGGCCGGGTCCCAAGCCCTTGTCAACGAGAGGGGTCGCTAGCTCGATTTGCGCGGACTCTATCTCAGGCCGACAAAATTCGTCTTAAGACGCCGACGTTCGACTGAGGACAAGATTCCCATGCCTTCACGGTATTTCGCAACGGTCCTCCGCGCAATATCAATCCCGGCTTCATTCAGAATCGCCACGATTTTGTCGTCGGAGAGGGTTCGCGGCGCAATTTCCTTCTCGATCAAGCCCCGGATGCGGTCTTTGACCGCGACCGCCGAATACGCTTCCCCGCCTTCGGTCGCCTGGATCGTCGCACTGAAAAAATGACGCAATTCAAAGTTTCCCTGCGCGCAGGACAGATATTTGCCTGCTGTGACCCGGCTTACCGTCGACTCATGCAGGCCGATCCGGTCGGCGACGACCCGCTGCGTCAAGGGTTTCATCTGGGAAACGCCCTCGCTGAAAAAGCGTTCCTGATGCAGGACGATTTCGGAGGCGACCTTGAGAATCGTGCGGGCCCGCTGCTCCAGGCTCCGCACCAGCCAGTTGGCATTGGCGCTGCATTCGGAAATGAAGGCCCGGGTCGCCGCATCCTCTCCCCCCAGACGCGCCGCATAGACATTGTTCGTCAGGACGCGGGGAAGGGTGTCCGAATTGAGCTCAACCGCCCAGGTTCCCGCGCTCGACCGGGCGACATAGACATCGGGGACCGAAACCCGAACCTCGGGGGCTGCGAACCTCAATCCCGGCTTGGGATCGAGTGCCCGCAGCTCCGCGAGCATGTCGGTCAAATCCTCCGCGTCCACGCCACAAAGCGCGCGCAGTTCCGCGAATTTCGCGGCGCCAACCAGCCGCAGATTGTCGAGCAGAGTCTTCATGGCCGGATCAAGCCGGTTTCGATCCCTGAGCTGAAGCGCAAGGCATTCCCCCAGTCCGCGCGCGCCCACACCCGCCGGATCGCAGGTCTGGACCAGGGCGAGGCCGGCGAGCAGATCGGCCGCCCTCAGATAATGACGCTTCGCGATCTCCGGCAGCGGCGCGCGCAGATAACCGTCGTCCTCCAGCTCATCGACGAGAATGAGAGCCGCCTCCCGGACCGCCGCCGTGGCCCGCATCGCGCCGATCTGGCCGCGCAGATGGTCCCTGAGGGTGACACCCGCCGCCATCGTGTCGAAATCGGTCGCCTCGCCGCCCAGGGCACCGGAGGTCCGCGTCGACAAGGGGGCGGCCGCCGGCGGTGCCAATTCCAGCAACGGGTTCTTCTGGACCTCCTCCGCGACATAATCGGCCAGTTCAAGGTTGGACATGCGCAACAGCTTGATGGCCTGCCGCAACTGCGGGGTCATGGTAAGCGATTGGTTCTGTCGAAGCTCAAGCCGCGGAGAAAGCGCCATCAGCCCATGCCTTCAGATGCGGAAGGACTCTCCAAGATAGACACGACGCACATTTTCGTCGCCAACAACTTCCTCGGGGGTTCCTGCCATCAGCACCGTTCCATTGTGCAGGATATAGGCTCTGTCGACGATTTCCAGAGTTTCGCGCACATTGTGGTCGGTGATCAGAACGCCGATCCCGCGATTGGTCAAATGCCTGACAAGCTTGCGGATTTCGGTGACGGCCAGCGGATCGACGCCCGCGAAGGGCTCATCGAGAAGGATATATTTGGGCTGGGTGGCCAGGCAGCGCGCAATTTCGACGCGTCTGCGCTCTCCGCCCGACAGCGCAATCGCCGGGGCCCGCCGCAGATGGGTGATCGAGAATTCGCCCAGCAGTTCATCCAGTTGCTCCCGCCGCTTCTCGGGATCCTCGACCGAAATTTCGAGAATCGAGCGGATGTTGTCCGCCACGGTCATGCCACGAAAGATCGAGGCTTCCTGTGGAAGATATCCGACCCCCATCCGCGCGCGGCGAAACATCGGCAGACGGGTCACGTTCTGGCCTTCGACCAGGATCGTCCCGGCATCGGGAGGAACAAGCCCCGCGATGGCATAAAAGCACGTCGTCTTGCCCGCGCCATTCGGGCCGAGCAGGGCCGCGACCTCCCCCCGCCGCAGGGACAGCGACACATCCCGCAGGACGGGTTTGCGGCGATAACTCTTGCCCAGATTCTGGACGACCAACCCTTCCGTCTCGGTCATCAGGGCGCCTTGGCTGGCGTGAAGATGGTCTGGACGCGGCCCTCCAGAACGCCGGTGCCGGCATTCAGGTCGATCCGGAGCGACTGGCTCGACAGGGCATTCCGGCCTTGGGTCAACAGGACATTGCCGTCCATCTGGACGATGCCGGTGGCCACCTCATAGGTCGCGCTCTCGCCCTTGGCCGCCTCGGCGCCATTGGACAGGGTGACGTTCCCGTTCGCCTTCAACCGTTCGATCGTGCCGTTTCCCGAGCCGGTCTTGTCGGCATAAAAGACTTCGACCCTGTCCGCCGCCATCCGCATCTCGCCCTGGCCGACCTTTACATTGCCGGTGAACACGGCTGTTCCCGCCGTCTGATCGAGTTGCAGGGCATCCGATGTCACCTCGACCGGCAGGGTCGCGTCATGTTTTGTGCCGAACGGAACGGCCGTCCCCTGTGCCGCGACCTGACCTCCCAGGATCAGAACCAGGACTGCGACCCGAAGCGCGCGATACAATTCAGTTATCCTTCAGATGGGTGTCGGGACCATTGGGCCCCGCCGGATTGGCCGGAGGATGGTATAACAGCCGTACGCCATTTCCGAATGAAATCAGATGCGCGGTGTTGGTCTGGGATTTCCCCTCCGGCTCGATGCGCAGCGTGCCCGAGGTGATCCGCCCCAAAGGGCCAGTCGTTTCGACGGACTCCGACGCCTCAAGCTCGCCCAGGGAGAGATCGAGCAGCATCTTGTTGGCATGCATCCGATAGCCGCTGGAGGTGACGATCCGGACCAGACCCGACAGCGTCATCCGCTGGGTCTTGAGCTCCAGCTCCGCGTTGGGCGCCTTCACATCGACGATCGGGCCGTTTGCAAACTCCATGCGCCCCTGCAATCCGGTCACTTCGGCGCGGGTGGGGGGGGCTGCGTCGGGAATGACGAGATCGGCGGTGAACCGGAACCGGTCACTGGTCTGGGTCGTGCCGGTCAGGGTCGGATTGCTGACCCGCAGCCCGTTGCCCAAAGCCTCGATGTCCCCTTGGGAAAACAGGACTTCCCCCTGATTGCCCCCCTCGTCGCCCTGAATAAGAAACAGCGCCGAAATCAGCCCCAGCGCGACAAGCGGCAATCCGACCTTGAGGATCGAGACCAGCCGGGATCGCAGGTCGCGCCCCTCGGCCATCCCTCAGACCACCCCAGCCCGCAGGCAGTCATGGACATGCAGAATCCCGATCGGCCTCAGGGGCGAGGCGGGATCGGTCACGAAAAGCGTGGTGATCTTGCGGGCATTCATGAGCCCCAAGGCTTCCGACGCGAGAGAGGTGGTCCGGATCGTCCTGGGGTCGCGGGTCATGACCTCTCCCGCCCGCCGGTCAAGCAGCCCGGCCATGTTGCGTCGCAAATCACCGTCGGTGATGATGCCGACCAGATTGCCGTCCTCGACCACGCCCGCGACCCCGAAGCCCTTGGCGCTGATCGTCAACAGCGCTTCCGACATCGGCGCGTCGGGACCGATCAACGGCAGTTCCTCGCCGGAATGCATCAGGTGCCGGACCGTCGCCAGCCGCGCGCCCAGACGGCCGCCGGGGTGGAATTCCCGGAAGTCGGCGGGGGTGAATTGGCGGTGCTCCATCAGCGCCACCGCCATCGCATCCCCGAGCGCCATCGTCATCGTGGTGGATGTCGTGGGCGCCAGTCCCACCGAACAGGCCTCGGCCGCCGGGGGCAACAGGATGCCGACATCGGCCTGCCGCGCCAGGGTGCTTTCGGCCCGGCCGCATACGCCGATCACCGGGATCGCAAACCGTTTGGCATAATCGATGAGATCGGCCAGTTCCGGGGTTTCGCCCGAGTTCGACAGAAGGATCAGCACATCGTCGGGGGTGATCATCCCCAGATCGCCATGACTGGCCTCGGCGGGATGCACGAACATCGCCGGGGTTCCGGTCGAGGCCAGCGTCGCCGCGATCTTGCGCCCCACATGCCCGGACTTGCCCATGCCGGAAACGATGACGCGGCCCTTGGCCCGGATCATCACCTCCAGGGCATTTGCGAATGTTTCGCCCAGCCCCTGGGCGAGCATACCCAGCGCCGCCGCCTCGGTCTCGATGACCCGGCGCCCGGTTTCGATCAGTTTCATCGGATCGACCGGCAGACCTCGCATGCTCATGGCGGACCGCTCCGCTCAGGCATGGGCGAAAATATCCACCTCGGGCCAGCCGGCGAGATCGAGTGCCGCGCGATGGGGCAGAAAATCGAAGCAGGCCTGGGCGATCGCCGCCCGTCCCTCGCGTGCCAGCCGCTTGTCCAGCGCATCCCGCAGCCGGTGCAGATAAAGGACATCCGAGGCCGCGTAATCCATCTGCGCCTGGCTGAGATCCGGCGCCCCCCAGTCGCTCGATTGCTGATGCTTGGAAATATCCACTTCCAGCATCTCGCGCAGCAGATCCTTCAATCCATGGCGATCGGTATAGGTCCGCACCAGTTTCGAGGCGATCTTGGTGCAATAGACCGGCGTCGTCAGGACGCCGAACCGGTTCAGCAGAACGGCGATATCGAAGCGTCCGAAATGAAAGAGCTTCAGCTGTTCGGGGTTGCCGAGCATCCGTGCGAGATTCGGCGCCTCGGTCTGATCCCGTGCGATCTGGACCAGATGGGCATGGCCATCCCCGCTCGACATCTGGACCAGACACAGCCGGTCACGCCCGGGAATGAGTCCCATCGTTTCGCTGTCGATTGCAACCACCGGACCGAGATCGAGCCCATCCGGCAGATCGCCCCGATGTAGAAAATTTGTCATGCGGTCCTCGTCAGCTTGCCCCGGCTGGTGGGCTGGAACGGACGGCGATTGGTCGCCGAGGGAGTCGGCGAAGTCAAGCCGGATTGTTCCCGCCGGAACTCAACCCCGGCCGAACGCGTTTGCCGCATCAATGTCAAGGAGCGGAGCAATGACTCGCACATATGACTTTCGGGACTTTCGAACTCCGTTGGAGATTACCGACCGTACCGACCTGACCTATGAATTGCGACTTGAGCTTCTCCAGAACTGGAGCGAACACCTTGCCCAGTCGAACGCGGAGGAAGAGGAAATCGAGGAGGTCACCGCCGCCATCCATGCGTTGGAAATGGGCGCGGTGGTTCAGGGAGACACTCCCGAGGAGGTACCGGTCGATTATTATAGAAGCGGTCCGGACTGAGACTTCTCTTCCGTCGTGACCAGGACATCGACGGACATGCCGATGAAATCGGCGGGGTCGCCGTGATAGCTGCCTACGAGCGGCATGGCCTGTCTGGGGTCGCGCGCCACGGCGACCCGGATCAGATCCCGGCTCCCCACGATCCCGTTGGTCGGATCGAATTCGACCCAGCCCGCGCCGGGCAGATAGACCTCGCACCAGGCATGGGTCGATCCCCCGCCCCGTATCTCGCTGTCATCGCGTGAGGGCACATAGACGTAACCGGTCACAAACCGCGCCGCGAACCCCAGCGAACGCACGGCTTCCATCATCAGGAGCGCGAAGTCCCGACAGGTTCCCCGGCGCAGCCGCAGCGTGACCATCGGCGGCTGCGTTCCGTGCTCCAGCCGCCGTTGATAGGTAAAGCTCTCGTAGATCGCGTAACACATGGTCATCAGCAACCGCCCGGTGTCCGTCGGCTTGCCCACCCGCACGAACCGGCGGGCCCAGCGGCTGACCTCGCCATCCGGATAGTGCCGACGGATGGTACAGGCCAGATCCGCGGCCTCATCCGGTCCGTATTCGAAGGGAAAGATCAGGGCGGCGTCATCGATCCGCACATCCGGCACGACCTGCGTGGTATGTTCGAGGCGGATGTTGGATTCGAACCGCAGCTCGTCAGCCTTTTTGTCGAAATTTACGATCGCGACGCAGTTTCCAAAGACATCATGGATCCATCGCACTGAACGGGCCTCTGGCTCGATCCTCAACTCGGCGGCATAGAGACGCTGGTCATAACTGTCCCGCGGCCGAAACATGAGCTGGTGCTCTCCGAATCCGACGGTCCTGTGATAACGATACGTCGTAACATGGCGCACGTTGTAGAGTGTCATTCGGTGCAATCATTCCCAAGATGGCGCGTCGGACGGAGCATCTCGATCCGGCAGACCGAAATTGTTAACTGCCTCCCGCCCATATTTCCAGCGGCATGCCAAGGTGTCGTGAATTTTGCCTTTGCCCGCGCGGAATCCCACGATCGACTGGACGCAGCCTTCGCGGGCTGTTATGAGGGCCGCCATGACAGGGTCGCCCAACCGCCGGAGCACCTGTTTCAGACGGATCTGGCCCTGGCTGGACGCGTGTTGGAACCGGGCAACGGGGGGTCGAACGGCCCAGGTCCTGGAAGGCCGCTTTAGCTCAGCTGGTAGAGCACATCATTCGTAATGATGGGGTCGCGTGTTCGAGTCACGCAAGCGGCACCAACTTTCTCAATAAAGTCAGATACTTAAAGGCCATTCACCCGGTGGTGAATGTGTATGTCCTTTCGCGGAACCACGGCGGAACCATTCCGCGATAGATCGCTACGCTATCCAATTGCCTTTCCGCTTACGGCTGATCCCCATACGCAGCAGGGGGTCATGCGAATTAAATGAATCAAACAATCAAATCGCCGACCCAACCGACTTTACTCCTCTGTGAGGCTTTCGCGCTTTTCCTGAATGCGCTTTGACGCGGCGGCATAGTTGGCTATGGCTTTGACAGCGGCGGCTTCGTCGAGGGGTTCAAATTCCCCATCGGTGCCACCCAGCGCACGATAGGTCGCCTGCGCTGCACGCTGCATCGCCTGGCGCAGGCCATCGCTTACGATCACTACGCTCCGGCGATCGTCTTTCGGGTTCTCCAGCTTGGGCGGCCAGCAAACGAGGCTGCCCTTGGCAGTCCGGACAAAGGCGCAGCCGCGCATGACAAAACCATTCACCTCACACTCAAACCAGGCAAGAACCT
>JBMDWT010000076.1:0-2008 GCA_048594665.1 Amaricoccus sp.
TTCCACACCGGCGCCGACGTGCGTGACAATCTGCGGATGCGCTTCCTGGGCTACCTGCCGTTCATTGGCGAGAAGGGGGTCGAGACCGGAAAGTCGGAAACTGGCGCGGCCACGCCGGATGTGCCTGATACCAATATCGAAGACAACGGGCAGGTCTCTTTCCAAAAGATGCTGCGGCTTGCGGTCGACAGTCCGCGCTCCAGTTTCACAGAGACTCTGCGCAACGTGAAACTGACGGCCGATGTGGTGATCCAGGAGCGTCAGTGCCGTGTGATCGGCGTGATCTCCTGCCTGCCGAATGAAGGCAAGTCGGTCGTCGCACTCAATCTCGCCGGGCTCATTGCCACCACGGGCAAGCGCACGCTGGTGGTGGATGCCGATATTCGCAATCCTGGTCTCAGCCGTATGCTGACCACGCGCCAATCGGCCGGTCTTGTCGAAGTGGTTCTCGATGACGTTCCCTGGACCAAGGCCGTCAAGGTTGATAGCCGCACGAAGATGGGCATTCTGCCGGTCTCCGTCAGCAACCAGTTCGCCCATTCGAGCGAGTTGCTGGCATCCGCGGGCATGCGCAAGTTCATGGAGTCTGCGCGTGAAGCCTGCGATTACATCATCGTCGACCTGGCGCCTGTCGTGCCGGTGATCGATGCAAAGGCCTTCGCCTCGCAGGTGGATGGCTTCGTCTTCGTCACAGAATGGGGCAAGACGCCAATCCAGATGGTTCAGAACCTGATGAACCACGAACCGGAAATCGCCAGCAAGACGCTCGGCATCGTTCTCAACAAGACGGACATGACAGAGCTTCAGCGCTATGCAGATCCGGGCGGCTCGGAACATTACCACGAGCAGTTCGGCGCCTATTACGGCGATGCGAAGAAGCCGGTGCCGGAAACGGTCTGATCAAGCAACAAGATGCCCGCCCTCAAGCGGGCATTTTTTTGTCTCCAGCGCTATCGTGGGGTGGATTTCTAGTTGTTTTCCGACTTTATGTCGGCTCAGCCGATCTCACGCAGGATGATAACCCATGACCTCCCCTATCGCTTACGTTTCTCGCGCAGCCGATGACGAGGAGGCGACTTGGATCGACATCTTGGCGAAGGCAATGCCGGAAGAAAAGATCGTCTCCATTCGACAGATGACGGACGCCGAATGTCAAGCCGCCGAGATCGCCATCGTCGCCAATCCCAATCCAGCCGATATCGCCAGGCTCCCCGGCTTGACATGGATTCACAGCCTGTGGGCGGGCGTGGAGCGCATTGTTTCGGAACTCGGACCGACGGCGCCGCCCATTGTGCGTCTGACCGATCCGGAACTGGCACGCGTCATGGGAGAGGCGGTGCTCGCATGGACCTATTACCTGCATCGCGACATGCCTGCCTACCGACAGCAGCAGGAAAAGAAGGTCTGGAAAGATCTCGACTACCGCCATCCGAAAGACGTGACGGTTGGTCTTGTCGGGCTAGGCCTGCTCGGCACCGAATCTGCAAAACGCCTGCGGGGCGCCGGCTTCAATGTCATGGGCTGGAGCCGCTCGCTCAAAGACCTGGAAGGCGTGACAACACTATCTGGTGAAGATGGGCTGAGCGAGCTTCTCGAAAAAAGCGATATCGTCGTCTGCCTCGTTCCGTTGACCTTCGAGACCCGCGGCCTGATCAATGCCGGCCGTTTGCAGCGTATGAAGGCGGGCGCATCGATCATCAAGTTCGCCAGGGGCGCTGTTATCGTCGCCGATGATCTCCTGGCATCGCTTGAGAACGGTCATGTCGCTCATGCCGTGCTCGATGTCTTCGAGAACGAACCGCTAGACGAAGGTTCACCGTTCTGGAGCCATCCGAGCGTTACGGTCCTCCCCCACATCTCGGCACCGACCGATCGCAGTTCCTCTGCCGCAATCGTCGCGCAGAATATTCGCAACTGGCGGAGGACGGGAGAATTGCCGACGACGGTCGATATGCAAAAAGGCTACTGACGCAGGCAAGGCATCGGCCTCAAGCGTATCGCGATCTGA
>JBMDWT010000077.1:0-37919 GCA_048594665.1 Amaricoccus sp.
GCGCGGTAGACCGGCGGTGCGAGGAACCCGGGGCGCGCGTGTGTGCCCCGGGATCGAGGGATGGTCAGAACAGGAAATACCGCTGGGCCATCGGCAGGACGTCGGCGGGCTCGCAGGTGAGCAGTTCGCCGTCGGCGCGGACCTCGTAGGTTTCGGGGTCGACTTCGATCGCGGGGCAGGTGTCGTTCAGCTTCATCGCCGCCTTGCCGATACCGCCCCGGGTGTTTTCCACCGCCAGCGTCTGTTTCGAGAGGCCGAGGCGGGCGCGGATGTCGGCGCCTTGCGCGGCGGCCGAGGTGAAGATCACGGCGGAATTTTCGACCGCCCGGCCCATCGCCCCCCACATCGCACGGGAATAGACCGGCTGCGGGGTCGGGATCGAGGCGTTGGGATCGCCCATCTGCGCCACCGCGATCATGCCGCCCACCAGCACCATCTCGGGCTTTACCCCGAAGAAGGCCGGGTTCCAGAGCACCAGATCGGCGCGCTTGCCGACCTCGACCGAGCCGATCTCGCGGGACATGCCGTGGGCGACGGCGGGGTTGATCGTGTATTTGGCGATATAGCGGCGCACACGGAAATTGTCGTTGTCGCCGGTTTCCTCGGGCAGCCGCCCGCGCTGGAGCTTCATCTTGTGCGCGGTCTGCCAGGTGCGGATCAGGACTTCGCCGATGCGGCCCATCGCCTGGGAATCCGACGAGATGATCGAGAAGGCTCCCATGTCGTGGAGGATATCCTCGGCGGCGATGGTCTCCTTGCGGATGCGGGATTCGGCGAAGGCCACGTCCTCGGAGATGTTCGGGTCGAGATGGTGACAGACCATCAGCATGTCGAGATGCTCCTCGAGCGTGTTGATGGTGTAGGGGCGGGTCGGGTTTGTGGAGGAGGGGATGACGTTCGGCAGGCCGCAGACCTTGATGATGTCGGGGGCATGGCCGCCGCCCGCGCCCTCGGTGTGGAAGGCATGGATGGTGCGGCCCTTGATCGTGGCGACGGTGTTTTCGACGAAGCCGGATTCGTTTAGAGTGTCGGTGTGGATCATCACCTGGACATCGAGCGCGTCGGCGACGGTGAGGCAGCAGTCGATGGCCGCCGGGGTGGTTCCCCAATCCTCGTGCAGCTTGAGCGCGCAGGCGCCGCCCAGCACCATTTCCTCGAGCGCGGCCGGGAGCGAGGCATTGCCCTTGCCGGAGATGCCGATGTTGATCGGCACGGAGTCGCAGGCCTGCATCATCCGGCCGATATGCCAGGGGCCGGGGGTGCAGGTGGTGGCGAGCGTGCCATGCGCGGGGCCGGTGCCGCCGCCGAGCAGGGTGGTGACGCCGGAATGCAGCGCATCCTCGATCTGTTGCGGGCAGATGAAATGGATATGGGCGTCGAAGCCGCCGGGGGTGAGGATCTTGCCTTCGCCCGCGATGATCTCGGTGCCGGGGCCGATGACGATTGTGACGCCGGGTTGGGTATCGGGATTGCCAGCCTTGCCGATCGCGGCGATCCGGCCATCGCGAAGGCCGACGTCGGCCTTGACGATGCCGGTCCAGTCGAGGATCAGCGCATTGGTGATGACGGTATCGACGGCGCCCTGCGCGCGGGAGAGCTGGGATTGGCCCATGCCGTCGCGAATGACCTTGCCGCCGCCGAATTTGACCTCCTCGCCATAGATCGTGAAGTCCTTCTCGACCTCGATCACCAGGTCGGTGTCGGCGAGGCGGACGCGGTCGCCGGTGGTCGGGCCATACATGTCGGCATAGGCGGCGCGGGAAATCCGGGTGGGCATGTGCGGCCTTTCGCTTGGCTGGGGAGAGGAACGTCGCCTCAGGCGGCGGCGCCGTGGTGAGGATGGGCCCTGAGGCCATTGAGGTTGATCGCCACGATCGGTATGCCGTCGTGCCGGTCGCGGATGGCAAAGGGTTCGATGCCGCAAGTGGCGCGGAACCCGTGGGGGACGATCCGCTTGTTGAAGAGATATTCGCTCATCGCCCCGTCGCCCGACAATAGTGTGAAGGCCAACGCAGCGCCGAGGCGACGACGGCGGGAGCAGTCGCAGGTGACGGGTCCGGACAGGTCGAATATGACCGCGCCGCATGGGCGGGAACCATGACAGGTTTTGATCATGATATCCTCTCCGGGGTCAGAGCGGTCCCATGACGGCGCCGTTGAAGCCGAAGATGGCGCGCGCACCGTCAAAGGGGATCAGGGTCACGTCGCGGGTCTGTCCCGGCTCGAACCGGACGGCGGTGCCGGCGGCGATATCGAGGCGCATGCCCCGGGCGGCGGCGCGGTCGAAATCGAGGCCGGGGTTGGTTTCGGCGAAGTGATAGTGGCTGCCGACCTGGATCGGCCGGTCGCCGGTATTGGCAACGGTGAGAGTGATCGCGGCGGCGCCCGCGTTCAGCTCGATATCGTCACGCGCGGGAAAGATTTCACCGGGGATCATGGGCGGGCCTTTCGGACGGTTTCGGAAGGGTGCGTTCAAGGGTGGCGGCGATGGCGTCGAACTCGGCTTCCAGCGCGGCATTGGCGCCGCGGCATCCGGCGATCACCGCGCGCGACCAGTCGAGATAGGCGCGGCGGCGCTCGGCGGGCCAGTCGGGCGGGCGGGTCAGGATGTCGGTGAGATTGGAAGCCTTGTCGGCGAGCTTGATGAGCTGGGCGCGGCGGCTCGCGGTCGGCATATGTTCAACCTGGAGCCGCTTGCGCTCGGCCTTGGGGAGGGATTTGTCGTCGGTGACCTCGGCCACCAGGCCTGCTATCTCCGGGCCGAAGCGGCGGGCGATGTCGTCGGATGTGGTTTCGGTATCCTCGACGGTGTCATGCAGGAGAGCCGCGACGAGCAGCGTCGTGTCCTCTGGCGCGGCGGCGGCGAGGCGGCGGGCGACATCGAGCACATGATTGACATAAGGCGCCGCGTCGGCGCCCTTGCGGACCTGTCCCGCGTGGCGTTCGGCGGCGAAGGCGGCGGCCTCCAGGATCATGCGCGCGGATGTCATCGGATCGGGCTGTGGACGGTGACGAGCTTGGTGCCATCGGGGAAAGTGGCCTCGACCTGGATGTCGTGGATCATCTCGGGGATGCCTTCCATACATTGCTCAGCCGTGACGACATGGGCGCCGGCTTCCATCAGGTCGGAGACGGCGCGGCCGTCGCGCGCCCCCTCGACGACAAAATCGGTGATGAGGGCGATGGCTTCCGGGTGGTTCAGTTTGACGCCGCGCGCCAGCCGGTTGCGGGCGACCATCGCCGCCAGGGAGACGAGGAGCTTGTCCTTTTCGCGGGGAGTCAGATTCATCGGCAAGCCTTTCGGATCGGGATGGTGGCAGCCCTGATCCTAGGATTTTGCCAAGGCGCCTTGCAAGGGAACATGTTTGGCAAGCGCTTACATCGTCCAGATCCGGGGAAGCGGGACGCGGCGGAATTCGGTCAGGAACCGGATGAGGCCCGTGCGCAGGGGGGCATTGTCGGGGGCGACGAAGCGGATCACCAGCTTGCCGTTCCAGGCGGAGGCCGCGGCGGTGACCGGGCCGAGATCGGCGAGCAGGGCGCGCGCGGCATCGAGCCGGAGTTCGGCGTCGGGGGCGACATGGACCAGGGTCGCGATGGCCCGCGCGCCCGCGAGGGTGGCGGGGCCGATGGTGGCGCGGGCGATATCGCCGTCGAGGCGGAGCGCCTCGGCATGGATCAGCTGCCCGGCCCGGTAAATGCGCCAGTGATCGCCGAGAAAGCCCGTCGAGACGGTTTCCCCCATTGCCGCGCGCCCGAGGACGATGGTCTCCAGGGCGGTGAGGCTGGCGTCGGCGGCGAGGGTCGCGGTCAGGCGGCGGTCGAGACGGCCCCCCTCGAAGAGGATCGTCTCCCGCGGGAGCCAGTCGAGCCGGGCGCCGGCGCCGAGATCGAGCCGGGTTTCGATATGGGCGTCGGCCCCGGTGGAGCGATAGATCCGCTCCGCCGCCTGGGTGGTGGCGACCAGGGCGGCGCCGTCCCCGGCGGCGAGATGCCAGCCGAGCCGGTCCCCCCCGGCGACGCCGCCCGAGGTATTGACCAGGACCACCTCCGGCCGGTCGCCTTGGGTCCGGGGCAGGAGGGCCTTGGCGCAGCCGCTCTGGAACAGGCGATCGAGGCGGATCGCACCCCGCCGGTGACCGAAGGCGACCTCGACGCGACCGCGCGCGCGTTGGGGAGTGGGCAGGGGCGATATCCGCATCGATGACCTTTCGCTGGCCCGCGCGCCGGTCCTGTCGGCGCGGGGGGATGCAATCCGGGCCATCGAAGGCAATTGATTAAGCCACGACCCTGTGCAAGCCTCCCCCCAGAAGAGCATATTCCGTCGGGAGAGGTCCATGGCACCCAGTTCGCTGACATCCGGCATTGCCGCGGGCCGCTTGCCCGCCGAGACGATCGCTGCGAATTTCGCGGATGTGTCGCCGCCGCTCGACGCGCATGAGGCGCTGGTCGCGGCGGACCGGTGCTATTTCTGTCATGATGCGCCCTGTGTCACGGCCTGTCCGACCGGCATCGACATTCCGATGTTCATCCGCGAGATCGCGACCGGGGCCACCGAGGCGGCGGGCCTGACGATCCTGTCGGCGAATATCCTCGGCGGGATGTGCGCGCGGGTCTGTCCCACCGAGACCCTCTGCGAGGGGGCCTGTGTGCGGGAGAAGGCGGAGGGCAGGCCGGTCGAGATCGGCCGGTTACAGCGTCATGCGACCGATCTGGTGATGGCGAAGGGAGAACATCCCTTTGAGCGGGCCGCGCCGACGGGGCGGCGGATCGCGGTGGTGGGGGCGGGTCCGGCGGGGCTCGCCTGCGCGCATCGCCTTGCGATGCTGGGGCATGGCGTGGTGGTGATGGATGCGCGGCGAAGGGGGGGCGGCCTGAACGAATATGGCATCGCCGCCTACAAGAGCGTCGGGGGATTTGCGCAGGGAGAGCTCGACTGGCTGCTCGGGATCGGCGGCATCGAATTGCGGCTCGATTGCATCCTGGGACGCGACGTGACCCTGGCTGAGTTGCGCAAGGATTACGACGCGGTGTTTCTCGGGGTCGGTCTCGGCGACGTCAATATTCCCCGGATGAAGGGATTGAAGAAGGACGGCGTCCGCCCCGCCGTCGATTTCATCGCGGATTTGCGCCAGGCCGGGGATTTGGGCGAGCTGCCGATCGGGCGGCGGGTGGTGGTGATCGGCGGCGGCATGACGGCGGTGGACGCGGCGGTACAGGCGCGGCTGCTCGGAGCCGAGGAAGTGAGCATGGTCTATCGTCGGAGCCGGGACCGGATGGGCGCTTCCCGCCACGAACAGGATCATGCGACGGGCGTGGGCGTGCGGATCATCTGCGGGGCGATCCCGGTCAAGGCGAAGGGCAATGGCGCGGTGCGCGAGATCGAATTCGCCTATGTCGAGGAGGGTCCGGACGGGCTGCGCGAAACCGGCGAGACATTTGTCCTCAAGGCCGATCAGGTCTTTACCGCCGTCGGTCAGATCCTCGGGGAGGAGCCGCGGGCCATTGAACTGGAGGGCGGCAAGATCCGGGTGACGGGGGCGGGCCGGACCAGCCTCAAGCGGGTCTGGGCCGGGGGCGATTGTGCGAGCGGCGGCGACGATCTGACCGTCACGGCGGTCGCCGAGGGGCGCGACGCGGCGATGGATATCCATCGCACGCTCGGGGAATGACAGGAGCCGCGCGTGTCAGAGCATTTTCAGCGGAAGTGTATCCGGTTTCGCTCATCGAAAATGCCCATTATCAAATGGCCGGAGGGATTTTCAGGGATCGGAGATCACGGAAATCCCTCTGGCGGCGCATCGGGATCAGGAGAGAGCCATGGCCGATATCCGGGGTGACTTCGTCGGGATCAAATCCCCCAATCCGTTCTGGCTCGCCTCGGCGCCGCCGACGGACAAGGAATATAACGTCCGGCGCGCCTATGAGGCCGGCTGGGGCGGCGTGGTCTGGAAGACGCTGGGGCTTGATCCGCATATCGTCAATGTGAACGGGCCGCGTTATGGCGCGGTCTGGGGGGCGGACCGGCGGTTGCTGGGATTGAACAATATCGAACTGATCACCGACCGGCCCCTGGAGGTCAATCTGCGCGAGATCAAGGCGGTCAAGCGCGACTGGCCCGACCGCGCGCTGGTGGTGTCGCTGATGGTGCCCTGCGACGAGGAGAGCTGGAAGTTCATCCTGCCGCTGGTCGAGGAGACCGGGGCGGATGGCGTGGAATTGAACTTCGGCTGTCCGCACGGGATGAGCGAACGGGGCATGGGATCCGCCGTCGGTCAGGTGCCTGAATACATCGAGATGGTCACCCGCTGGTGCAAGGCGAATACGCGGATGCCGGTGATCGTGAAATTGACACCCAATATCACCGATATCCGCAAGCCGGCCGAGGCGGCGCACAGGGGGGGCGCGGACGCGGTGTCGCTGATCAATACGATCAATTCGATCACCTCCGTCAATCTCGATATCTTCGCGCCCGAGCCGACCATCGATGGCAAGGGCGCGCATGGCGGATATTGTGGCCCGGCGGTCAAGCCGATCGCGTTGAACATGGTGGCCGAGATCGCGCGCAACCCGGTGACGGCGCAATTGCCGATCAGTGGCATCGGCGGGATCACCACCTGGCGCGACGCGGCGGAATTCATGGCGCTGGGGGCGGGCAATGTGCAGGTCTGCACCGCCGCCATGACCTATGGGTTCCGCGTGGTGCAGGAGATGATCGCGGGGCTTTCGCTCTGGATGGACCAGAAGGGCCATGCCGACCTGCCCTCGATCATCGGGCGGGCGGTACCCAATTGTTCTGATTGGCAGCATCTGAACCTGAACTATGTCGCAAAGGCGAAAATCAATCAGGACCTCTGCATCCAGTGCGGGCGCTGTTATGCCGCCTGTGAGGATACCAGCCATCAGGCGATTGCGATGCTGCCGGGGCGGGTCTTCGAGGTGAAGGACGATGAATGCGTCGCCTGCAATCTCTGCGTGAATGTCTGCCCGGTCGAGAATTGCATCACGATGGAGGCCCTGACCCCCGGCAGCATCGATCCGCGGACGGGCCGGGTGGTCGAACGTGAATATGCCAACTGGACGACCCATCCGAACAATCCCGCGGCACAGGCGGCGGAGTAGGCTTGGCGCAAGCCCCTGACCGCCCCCGGATAGTCAATTCCGCGCAATATGCGCGGGCGGGGGCGGCTCTGATCGTGGTGCTGTTTCATGCCAGCGTCGATGGATCGGTGGCGTTCGGGGGGGATCTCGATCACCTGTTCCGCTTTGGCGTCGCCGGGGTCGATGTATTCTTCGTCCTGAGCGGGTTCATCATGTATCTCTCGGTGAGCCACGAGGCCCCGCGTCCGGCCGATTTCATGGCCCGCCGGATCGCGCGGATCGTGCCGCTCTACTGGATCGCGACGCTCTGTCTCGCAGTGCTCTATCTCGACCGGCTGATCGTGGCGGTGCCGAAGGCGCCGTTCTATTACATCAGTTCCTTCCTGTTCATTCCCCAGGCGGTGCCCGGCCATCCCGGCGAGTTCTATCCGCTGCTCTCGGTGGGTTGGACGCTGAATTTCGAGATGTTCTTCTATGCGCTGCTCGGTCTCTGCCTGTGGCTGGCAGGGGCGGCCTTCATCAAGCCGTTGCTCGGGCTGCTGGCGGGGCTGGTTCTGCTGGGAGTTTTCCTCAAGCCAGAGGGCGCGGTGCTCTTCACCTATACCAGCCCGTTGATCCTTGAGTTCGCCGGGGGGCTGCTGCTCGGGATCTTCTATCAGCGGGGGGTACGGATTTCCCTGGGGGCTGCCTGCGTCCTGGCCGGTCTGGCGGTGGTGGTGGTCCTGATGTCCACCAGCGCGGCGCTGCTCTCCCATTGGGCACGGGTGGTCGGCTGGGGGCTTCCGGCACTGGGGCTGATGGCGGCGGCGGTGCTGGTCCGGGTGGGACGATGGGACAACCGGTTCATCCTGCTGCTCGGCAATGCCTCCTATGCGATCTATCTCTTTCATCCGATCGTGATCACGCTGCTGCGGATGACATCGGTCGCGCTTCTGGGGAAGCAGGAGAGCCCGGCGGGGGCGGTCATCTTCATCCTGATCGCGCTGGTCCTGGGGACCGGCGCCGGTGTTGCCATCCATCTCTGGATCGAGCGGCCGATCACACAGGTCCTGCGCTGCGCGCGGCCAGTGGAGGCGCGCTGAAGTCTCAGGCGAGAAAGGTGCCTACGATATTCACGAAGGGGCCGGTGGCCTCGGCATGGAGCCAATGGCCGGCCTCCGGGATCACCTCGCGCCGCGCTTGCGGAAAGAGCGTCTGGATCATCGGCCAGTTCTCGTCCCGAACATAGGTCGATTTCCCACCCGTGACGAAGAGCGCTGGGCCGGGATAGGCCCCGGTGACCGCCGGGAAGCCAAGGATCCGCCCCATCTGATCGCCCAGCGCGTCAAGATTGAGCTTCCAGCCCGCGCCATCCACGCCGATCGTCAGGCTCTGCAGGAAGAAGGCGCGAAGCGAGGCGTCCGGAACGGTCTCGGCCAGACGCGCATCGGCCTCCGGTCGGCGGGTCACACCCCCCAGATCGAGGTTCCGCATCGCCATCACATATTCCATCTGGCTGTGGCGATAGGCGACGGGAGCGATGTCCGCGACGATCAGGCGCTCGACCAGGGCGGGAGCGGTCAGGGCCAGGACCATCGCCGCCTTGCCGCCCATGGAATGGCCGAGGACGGCGGCGCGTCCCCCCTCCGCCGCGATGGTCTCGGCGAGATCGCCCGCCATATCCTCGTACCCATGATCACCGTGCCGGGGGCTGTCGCCATGATTGCGCATGTCGACGGCGATCACCTTGCGCGTGGTGCTCAGCTTCTTGGCCACCACGCCCCAGTTCCGGGCCGACCCGAACAGACCATGCGCGATGACAAGGGGGGGCAGCTCGGTGTCGGTGCCATGCACGATCGTCGCAAGACGCATCCTGGTTCTTTCGTTCGGTCGGGGCGCGGAGGATCGAAGCGCCTCAGATGATCAGGTTGGTGATGACCGCGTCATCGGTGATGTCGAGATAGGTAAAGCCCTGCTCGTTCATGCGCGAGCAGAGCAGATCAAAATCCCCGGGGCCACCTGATTCGATCCCGATCAGGACCGAGCCGAAATTGCGGGCGGATTTCTTGAGATATTCGAACCTTGAGATGTCGTCCTCGGGACCGAGCAGGTTCAGGAATTCGCGCAAGGCACCGGGACGTTGCGGCAGCCGCAGGATGAAATACTTCTTGCGGCCCTCCCAGCGCATTGCCCGTTCCTTCACGTCCGGCAAGCGCTCGAAATCGAAATTGCCGCCCGAGACCACGGCGACCACCGTCTTGCCCTCGATCGGACCGAGATCCCGCAGCGCATCGACCGCCAGGGCGCCCGCGGGTTCGAGCACCATGCCTTCGATGTTGAGCATATCCAGCATGGTGGCACAGAGCCGGTCCTCGGGGATGATCAGCACATCGGCGGCGGGATAGCGGGAGAGGATGTCGAAATTACGGTCGCCGATGCGGGCGACGGCGGCCCCGTCGACGAAATTGTCGACCTTGGGCAATGTCACCAGGGCACCGGCCTCGAGGGCGCGCTTGAGGCTCGGGCCCCCCAACGGCTCGACGAACCGGAAGGCCGTGGCCGGGGAGAGGGAGGCGAACACCTGCGACATGCCCGAGGAGAGACCGCCGCCCCCCACCGGCATGACCAGGAGATCGGCGGTCGTGCCGGGTGGCAGTTGCGCGAGGATTTCCAGCGCACAGGTCGCCTGGCCCTCGATCACATCGCCCGAATCGAATGGGGGCAGGAACAGCGCGCCCACCTCGGCGCAGAAGGCCTGCGCCGCCCTGAGGGTTTCGTCGAAATAATCGCCAATGAGGCGGATCTCGACGGCGGCGCCGCCGAAGTGCCGGGTCTTCTCGACCTTCTGGTCCGGAGTCGTGACCGGCATGAAGATCACGCCCTCGGTTCCGAAATGCGCGCAGGCATAGGCCATGCCCTGGGCATGGTTGCCCGCCGAGGCGCAGACGAAACGCCGCACATCGGGCCTGGCCGCGAGCGATTTGCGCATGGCGTTGGAGGCGCCTCGAATCTTGTAGGAGCGCACGGGGCTCAGATCCTCGCGCTTGAGCCAGATATCGGCCTTGTATCGCGCCGACAGATAGTCATTGCGCTGCAAGGGTGTGGGTTCGAATATCTCGCGCAGCGCGGAGTCGGCCGCGCGCACGCCGTCGAGAAATCTGTGAGTAGCTTCGCTGTCCATGTCGCCCGCTATCACGCTCCAGGACGGTTTGCCAGCATTTCGGAAGCGAGGGTGTCGCGATCCTAGGTCTTTGTTAACCTCCTTCGCTCAGGGATCTGGCTTCGATGCGTGGGCCGGTGGTCTGGGACGATCGCATCCCGAATTCGAGAGGGCTGATTTTTGGATATCACTCCCGTTCTTCTGGCTGGCGGTTCCGGTACGCGGCTCTGGCCCCTTTCACGCAAGAGCTATCCCAAGCAGTTCGCGCGACTGCTCGGACCCGAGAGCCTGTTCCAGGCCTCGGCCCGGAGACTGTCGGGCAAGGGGGGCGGCCTGAATTTTGCCCCGCCGATGGTGCTGACCAATGCCGATTTCCGGTTCATCGTGACCGAACAACTGACCGAGGCGGGGATTGATCCCGGGGCGATCCTGATCGAACCGGCGGGACGCAACACCGCGCCCGCGATCCTGGCCGCGGCGCTCTGCCTGCGCAGGACAAACCCCGAGGCGGTGATGCTGGTCGCGCCCTCGGACCATGTCGTCCCGGACAAGGCGGCGTTCCGCGCCGCCGTGGCCAGCGGCATGTCCGAGGTGGCGGCGGGGCGCATGGTGACCTTCGGGATCGCGCCCACGCGGGCGGAAACCGGCTATGGTTATCTGGAGCTGGGAGCGGCGATGGAGCATGACGGGCGGCCGATGCCGCTCAGCCGTTTTGTCGAAAAGCCCGACGCGATGCACGCGGCGGAGATGCTGGCGTCGGGGAATTTCCTCTGGAACGCGGGGATCTTCCTGTTTTCCGCCGAGGCCATTGTCGAGGCGTTCGAAGCGCATGCTCCCGGCCTGATCGAGCCGGTTCAGGCGGCGGTGGAGGGGGCCAAGCCCGACCTCGGCTTTCTGCGGCTGGCCGCCGAGCCTTGGCTGCGGGCGGAGGATATCTCGATCGATTACGCGGTGATGGAGCGGGCTTCCAATCTTTCGGTTGTGCCCTTCACCGGCGACTGGTCCGATCTCGGGGGCTGGGACGCGGTCTGGCACGCCGCCGGACCGGACAGGGATGGCGTGGCCCTGAGCGGGGCCGCGACGGCGATCGAGTGCCGGGACACGCTTCTGCGCTCCGAAGCCGATGGGCTGGAGATTGTCGGGATCGGTTTGAATAATGTGCTGGCGGTGGCCATGCCGGACGCGGTGCTGATCGCGGATGCTTCGCGGGCGCAGGATGTGAAACTGGCGGTCGCGGCGCTGCGGCGCAAGGGGGCCAAGCAGGCCGAGACCTTCCCGCGGGATTATCGGCCGTGGGGCTGGTTCGAAAGCCTCGTGCTGGGCGACCGGTTCCAGGTCAAGCGTATCGTCGTTTATCCGAGCGCGGCCCTGTCGTTGCAGAGCCATGTTCACCGGGCAGAGCACTGGATCGTGGTGGAGGGCACCGCCAAGGTGACCATCGACGGCAAGGTGAAACTGGTCACCGAGAATCAGTCCGTCTATATCCCGCTCGGTTCGGTTCACCGTATGGAGAATCCCGGAAAGGTTCCCATGGTCCTGATCGAGGTTCAGACCGGCCGCTATCTCGGCGAAGACGATATCGTGCGCTATGAGGATGTGTACGCCCGGGGATAACCGCCCGAGCGCGAGGAGGTCAGGGCAAGGGCGGGTCGAAAAGACCGTTCAACCGGCCGAGCAGCTGAAAGGCACGACCCGAGCGGGTTTCCAGCATCTCCAGCAGGCGCGCATCCGTGGCACCCGCGCCATAGTCGGACAGGACGAGCGTGAACCGTTTCTGGAAGTGGTCGGCCGTGTCGCGGAAGATCGGATCATCGTCCCGAAGGGATTTCGCAAGTCCGAGCGCCTTTTCGTCGGCGATGCCCCCCAGGCCCATTACTTCGGGCCCGCGGGCCCCATCGATGAAACGTTGCCAGGCGGCCGGATCGCCGGGCTCGACCTCCAGATCCTCCATATAGACGCCGCGCTGGGACAGGAGGGTCAGTACATCCTCCGCTGCCTGGAGCATCTGCGCAAGGTTCGGGTGCCGAAGCGCCGCTTTCAGTGCGCGAAATCCGTCATGGTCGCTGGCGTCCTTCGGGAAGTCGAGGGCGCGGATCAGGTCGGCCCAGGCCGGACGGGCATCGATCCCGGTTTGCGCGGGGACCGATTCGGCCTCTTCGACAGGTTGTTCTTCTTCGGATAGGGCGGGGTCCTGCGGTCTGGCCGCCGTACCTTTGCCGCCCGGGCGCGGCTTGCGGCCGAGATCCAGCGGGCGCGCACCCATCGGACCGGACGCCGAGCGGGCCATCAGGGCGACGGCGGCCTGCAGTTCGGCCTGGCCCTTGATCAATCGCTCGATCGGCGTCTGAAGGTCAGGACCACGCTCGTCCCGGACCGCCACGCGGATCGCGGCGTCGATCTGGCGCGGGGAGGCGGGACCGTGGGTTTCCAGAACCGCCCGTGTCACCTCCAGACCATTGAGGAGTGGTGCGAACTGGGAGAGGAGCTCATGAGTGATCGCCCGCTGCAACTCCAGTTCCTCGGAGAGCCAGGCGACCAGCCAGATGAACATCAGGGGCAGGATCAACGCCACCACGAAGAACAATCCGTCGAGCACGACTGTTCCACGCGGTTGCGCGCCGCTCGAAACGACAATGAAACCGGCCGCGTAGGCCACCACCGCCGCCGTCCAGATCAGGCTCGCGATCATGGCCGCGCGCCGTTGCGGACTGCGAACCAACCTCCAGCTCCTTTGTGGAGGGGGGGAAGGCCGCGGGTCCGGACTCTGCCCGTCGCTGTCGGGTTCAAACAAAATCCACGGTCCTGACTTCATAGGACCGGATGCCGCCCGGAGTGCGCACTTCAACGCTGTCGCCGGGCTCCTTGCCGATCAACGCGCGGGCGAGGGGGGATTTCATGTTGAGCAGACCCTCCTCGATATTGGCCTCGGCTTCGCCAACGATTTGATAGGTCTTTTCCTCGTCGGTGTCCTCGTCGACGATCACAACGGTGGCACCGAATTTAACCGAGCCTGAAAGACTTTTGATATCGATAACATCACTGCGACCGATGATGCCTTCGAGTTCCTTGATCCGGCCCTCGATAAAGCTCTGCTTCTCGCGCGCGGCGTGATATTCCGCGTTCTCGCTGAGGTCGCCGTGCTCGCGGGCCTCCGCGATCGCCTTGATCACCGCTGGACGGTCCTGTGATTTCAGTTTCTTGAGTTCCGCGTCCAGCTTCGCGAAGCCCTTCGCGGTCAGGGGTACCTTTTCCATGGCATTCTCCGTTGCGCTTTTTGGCGCCCGACAATCAACAGTCAAACCTGTCATGGACAAAACAACGAAAAACGCTGGCCCGCCCGGACCTGCGCTTTTCCTTGTTCTACCGCCTATGACCATAGGAAGGCAAATCTTCCACCGCAAGGCGCACAAACGCGTTATTTGCATGCCAAACCCAAGAAATGCGCTGGAAATGCTGGCGCGTCCCGGTTTTGAGGCCATATGCGGCGTTACAAGACATTCGTCCGGCGCAGGCGGCGGGGTGCGCGGACTGTCAATTCGTCGCATCCGCGGACCGAGGGATCACCGCCTTGGGGCGCACGCGAAAGCAGCCGGTTTTCTTGTGGGACAAATAGAAGAAGACGCTCTATCCCGTTGAATTCATAAGCTGTGTCCGGAAAGCGCAACAAGCCGCCCGCGCATGGGATATCACAGATGGCGAAGGAGAGGAGAGGGAGCGGTCGGCAAATCGTGACCTTCTGCGCTCTTTACCGCGAGCCGCGCCTTGGGATAGGCAGCGATGATGCAAAAAGAACGGATCAGAGGGCAGGACATGGCCGAGACGAGTCGCGAATCCATGGAATATGACGTCGTGATCGTCGGCGCCGGCCCCGCCGGCCTGTCGGCGGCGATCCGGTTGAAGCAGATCGATCCAGATCTTTCCGTCGTCGTGCTGGAAAAAGGCTCGGAGGTCGGTGCCCCTATCCTGTCGGGCGCGGTGCTCGATCCGGTGGGGCTGAACAGCCTGCTGCCCGATTGGCGCGAGCGGGGCGCACCGATCGAGACCGAGGTGGCGGAGGACCGGTTCTATTTCCTGACGGAGGCGGGGGAGGTTCGCATCCCGAACTGGCCGATGCCGTCGCTCATGAGGAACCACGGTAATTATATCGTCTCGATGGCGAATGTCTGCCGCTGGATGGCGGGCCAGGCGGAGGAGCTCGGGGTCGAGATTTTTCCCGGCATGTCCGCGAGCGCGCTGGTTTATGGCGAGGCAGGCGAGGTTCGCGGGGTCGTGGCCGGAGAATTCGGATTGAACCCGGACCGGACCCCGGGTCCGAGTTACGAGCCGGGTATGGAATTGCTCGGCCGGTATGTCCTGCTCTCGGAAGGGGTGCGGGGCAGCCTGTCCAAACAGGTTATTGCCAAATATCAGCTCGACGCGGGATGCGAGCCGCAGAAGTACGGGCTCGGCATGAAGGAAATCTGGGAGGTCAAGCCGGAGAACCACCGTCCCGGGCAGGTGACCCATACGATGGGCTGGCCGCTCGGCTCGAACGCGGGTGGCGGTTCCTTTGTCTATCACCTTGAAAACAATCAGGTCTATGTCGGATTCGTCGTGCATCTGAACTACGAGAACCCGCATCTCTTTCCCTATATGGAGTTCCAGCGGTTCAAGCATCATCCGTTGATCGCGGATGTGCTGAAAGGGGGCAAGCGCATCGCCTACGGCGCCCGGGCGATCGTGGAGGGCGGCTGGCAGTCGATCCCGAAGGTGGTCTTTCCCGGGGGGGCGCTGCTCGGCTGCTCCGCCGGTTTCGTAAATGTGCCCCGGATCAAGGGCAACCATAATGCCATGCTTTCGGGCATCGCCGCCGCCGCGGCCGGGGCCGCGGCGATCGCCGCGGGCCGGAGCGGGGATGAGCTGACCGCCTATGTCGAGGCCGTGGCCACTGGTCCAATTGCCAAGGATCTGAAACCGGTGCGCAATGTAAAGCCGCTCTGGTCGCGCTATGGCCTGATGACCTCGCTCCTGGCGGGTGGCGCGGACATGTGGATCAACAGCCTGACCGGCAACTGGTCTCCCTTTGGCAGCATGAAACATGGCAAGAGCGATGCCGCGGCGACCGGGCGCGCGAAGCGATATCCTGTGATCGACTATCCCCGGCCCGATGGGGTGCTGAGCTTTGACCGGCTGACGAATGTGGCGTTCTCCTTCACGAATCACGCGGAGGACCAGCCCTGTCACCTGACATTGCGCGATCCCAGTGTGCCGATCGACTTCAACCTGCCCCGCTTTGACGAGCCCGCGCAGCGCTATTGCCCGGCGGGTGTCTATGAGGTTTTGCGCGACGAAAAGGGCGAGAATCCGCGGTTCCAGATCAACTTCCAGAACTGTGTGCATTGCAAGACCTGTGACATCAAGGACCCGGCGCAAAATATCAACTGGACCACGCCGCAGGGCGGAGACGGGCCGAACTACCCCAACATGTGAAGTCCGGGACCGGCCCTTGGCCGATTCGCCTGATTGTGTCCCGGCCTTGGGCGGAATAGGCTCGCGGGCTATTGCCAAAGGGAGAGCCGTCCATTGCCGAAATCATTCGCCCATCTGGCCAGTGCCGCGCTTGCAAGCCTCATCGTTTGCATCCAGGCACCGGGCTCCGCGGCGTCCAGCCTTTCGGGCGCCTATCTCGCCGCGATGCAGGCGGATTTCCGCAATGATTACGCCGCCTCGGCGCAATATTACGACCAGACCCTGCGATCGGATCCGGACAATCTCGCGCTGGTTCAGAATGCGCTGGTCGCCCATGTGGCGCTTGGGGATATCCCGGCCGCCCGCAAGCTCGCCGATCAGCTCGCCGCGGCACAGCCCGACAATCAGGTCGCGGCGATCGTCCGGCTGGCGGATGCCCTGAACGCCAATGACTTCAAGGCGGCCTCGACCATCCTGACCACCAGCGGCGATGCGTTCAATCCGCTGCTCGCGGGGCTGATCGCGGGTTGGATCGAGGCGGGACAGGACGATTTCGCAGCCGCGCAAGCCAAGTTCGACGCGATGGATGCGAATCCGGCCCTGGCGGCCTATGGCCAATATCACAAGGCGCTGGCGCTGGCGCTGGCGGGGGATTTTGTGTCGGCGGAGGCGATTCTCGCCGGCAAGGGCACTGAGCCGCTGCATCTCAACCGGGGGGCGCTGATCGCCCATGCCGAGATTCTCGCCCAGATCGGGCGTGAGCAGGACGCGGCGAAGATGCTGACGGAGGCGATCGATAACGGATTTCCGGATGCGACCCTTATCGCGCTGCGCGACCGTCTGGTCGCGGGTAAGGAAGTTCCCTTCGATCAGGTGACGGAGGCCAAGGATGGCGCGGCTGAGGCGTTTCTGACGCTGGCCGAGGCGCTCAACACCGACGATACGGCGCGGGTGGCACTGATCCATGCCCGGCTCGCCGCCTATATCCGGCCAAAGGCTGTCGAGGCGGATCTGCTCGCGGCGGAGGTGCTGGCCTCCGAGGATCAGTACGTGCTGGCGACTCAGGTTCTGTCCGAGGTTCCCCCTGACTCCGCCTGGTTCGTGGTTTCGGAAATGCGCCGGGCCAATACCCAGCGCGCGGCGGGTGACGTGGCGGGGGGCATCGAGACGCTGAAGGCGCTCGCCGCCAGTCATCCCGACCAGATCGAGGTGCAGTCCGCCCTAGGCGATGCTTTGCGCGCGGACAATCAGTTTGTTCCGGCCGTCGCGGCCTATACCGCGGCGATCAACCAGATCGGAACGCCACTACCGATCCATTGGGTGCTTTATTACACCCGGGGTATTTCCAACGAGCGGGCCGGAAACTGGGACGCCGCCGAGTCCGATTTCCGCGAAGCCCTGAAGCTTCAACCGGATCAGCCGCTGGTTCTGAATTACCTCGGTTATTCGATGGTGGAGAAGGGGCGCGATCTCGATGAGGCGCTCAGTATGATCGAACGCGCGGTCAAGGGGCAGCCGGACGATGGCTATATCACCGACTCTCTCGGCTGGGTCTATTTCCGGTTGGGGCGGTATCAGGATGCCGTGGCACCCATGTTGCGCGCGGTGGAACTGGTGCCCGATGACCCGGTGGTCAATGATCATCTCGGGGATGTGCTCTGGATGGTGGGGCGCAAGCGTGAAGCCGATTTCCAATGGCGCCGGGCGCTGTCCTTCGGTCCGGCGGATGAACTGGACATGGATCGGGTGCGCCGAAAGCTCGACGTCGGGCTCGATCAGGTGATCATCGAGGAAAAAGCGAAGTCCGACGGCTGATCCGGAATGCGGATTTCGGAACAGGCGCCCGCGAAGATCAATCTTGCGCTGCATGTCACCGGGCGGCGGGACGACGGCTATCATCTGCTCGACAGTCTGGTGGTGTTCGCGAGGATCGGCGATCTGATCGAGGCGGAACCGGCGGAGGGGTTGTCCCTGACGCTCGACGGTCCGTTTGGACAGGAGCTGGGAGCGGGGCCGGACAATCTCGTGCTCCGCGCCGCGGCGCTGGCGCGGCCAAAAAGCAAGGGCGCGGCGCTGCGGCTCATCAAGATATTGCCAGTGGCAAGCGGCATCGGAGGGGGGTCGGCCGACGCGGCTGCCACCTTGCGGCTGCTCTCGCGGCTCTGGGGGGGGGCGGTGCCCGCGCCAGCGGAGGTTCTGGGCCTCGGGGCGGATGTGCCGGTCTGTCTGGCGGAACGCGCCTGCCGGATGCGGGGAGTCGGGGAGGACCTGACCTTTCTTGATGTGCCCTCCTTCTGGATGCTGCTGGTCAATCCGAGGGTGCCGGTGCCAACCGGCGCGGTTTTCGCCGGCCTCGCCCGTCGGGATCATCCGCCCATGGCGGAACCGGATGACATTGCGACCGTCGAGTCGCTGTTCAGCTTTCTCGCCGCGCAGCGCAACGATCTTCAGGCGTCCGCCGTGGCATTGGCGCCTGTGATCGCAGAAGTGTTGAAAGGGTTGGAGGCGCAGGCCGGATGTCGGATTGCGCGAATGTCTGGATCGGGTGCCACGTGTTTTGGCCTCTTTGCCCGGGAGGCCGATGCTTCGAGGGCGGGACAGGCCCTGGCCCGGGCCCGTCCCAATTGGTGGATCGCTGCGACCCCGTCCCGCTGATCAGAATTCCATATCGGCGCCCTCGTCGAACGCGGGCTCTTCCATGGGCTCCTCCTCCAGGGTCGCGGCTTCGGCGGGATCACCTGCGAACATTCCCGCGATCGCATTACCGAGCAGCACACCGCCCGCCACACCCATCGCCGTCTGCGCGGCACCGGCGAGGAAGCCGCCACCACCGCCTCCCTGGCCCATCATCGGCTGGGGCGGGGTCTGGCGCGGCGCGGGCCGGCTCGCAGCGCCGCCTCCTCCGAACAGGCTGGAGAAGAAGCCACCCCCGGAGGCAGGCTGACGGGATGCCTGGTGTTCAAGTTCCTCAATACGTGATTGCGCGGCGTTCAGGGCCGCTTCCTGCATAACGATGGTCTGAGCCATGAAATAGGGCGCGGCGGGCTGCTGGTTGATGCGCTGGCCGATGAAGGCCTCCGCCGAGGCATCTCGGGGAGGCGCTTGCCGCTCAACTGTCGCCAGACGGTCAAACAAGCCTTCGATCGCCTGCCTGTCCTGAGTTTCCATGTCCGTTTCCCTGTTTTTGTGGATGAGTGCGAGAAGCGCCGATCGGAGACCGCCTGGTCCCCTGGCCCTAGTTTTGCAGAGCCCGCGATATTTCCGGGATTTGGGGGCCGAGCGACGGGCCTTCGCCTCCGCCGAACAGGATGAATCCAAGTACCAGAATCAAGGCACCGAGGATGATCATGTTCCGCTGCGTCACTGTCTCTCTCCCTCCGCGATCGCATATCGCTGACTTCCGCATCCGGCAGATGGGGGCCGACCAGGAATGGCGCAACAGGCGATAACGAAAACGCGATCACCCAGGCAGAAGCGTCAGGTCAGCCGGGCCACGACAAAATCGGCGAGATCGGACAGGATCGTGCGCAACGGGACATCGGGCAAGGGGTCGAGGGCGGCGCGGGCGCGGGCGGAATGCTCCAGGGCGGTGTCGCGTGAGCTTTCCAGACTGCCATGGGATTTCATCAGGCCAATCGCGGCCTCCAGGTCGCCGTCGCGCTGATCGCCCTTTTCGATGACCCGCTTCCAGAAGGCTTGTTCCGTCGCATCCGCCGCCGCGATCGCCCGGATGACCGGCAGGGACATCTTGCGCTCCCGGAAATCGTCTCCGACGTTCTTGCCGATCGTCTCGCTCACACCGCCATAGTCGAGCAGATCGTCGGCGATCTGAAAGCCGACGCCAAGCGCATCGCCATAATCCCGCAGGGCACGGATGTGGCTCTCCTCCGCGCCCGCGATCACTCCGCCGACCTCGGTGGCGGCGGAGAACAGCGCCGCGGTCTTGCCGCGCACCACTCGTAGATAGATATCCTCGGTGGTCGAGAGACTGGCGGCGGCGGTCAGTTGCAGGACCTCGCCCTCGGCGATCACGGCCGCCGCGTTCGACAGGATCGAGAGGGCCCGCATCGAGCCGGTTTCCACCATCAACTGGAAGGACCGGGCGAAGAGATAATCTCCGACCAGCACGCTCGACTTGTTGTCCCAGAGCAGGTTCGCCGTGGGACGGCCCCGGCGCCGGGCGCTTTCATCCACGACATCGTCATGGAGAAGCGTGGCGGTATGGATGAATTCGACGGTCGCGGCCAGCCGGGCATGGTCAAAGCCTTGATAACCAAGCAGTCTCGCACCAGCGAGGGTCAAAAGGGGGCGCAGCCTCTTGCCTCCGGCCTCGACCAGATGGGCGGTGACCTGCGGAATGCGGGGCGCATGTTCGCTGGCCATGCGGTCGCGGATCAGGCCGTTGACCGCCTCCATGTCGTCGCTCAGGACTTTCTGGAGCGCTTCGATCGGGGTGGTGACGCGGATGGGAGTATTCATTGTCCTCGGCTCTCGACCTTCGCAGGCGCGGGCTCTAGATTGCGCCGGATGAAGGAAATCCTGCGCACAACGGACCCGACTGTCATAGCTTTTTCCACCGCGCTGCTGCGAGCGGAGGATATAGACTGCTTCGTTCTGGACGTCCACATGAGCGTGCTCGAAGGCGGGATCGGACTGTTCCCCCGTCGTCTGGCCGTGGCGGACCGCGACGCCTTCCGGGCCCGCGCCATCTTGGCCGACAATGGCGTCGAGGATCTCGTTCCCGCATGAGCGACCCTTCCGATTCCCTGAGCGAGGATGGATTTCTCGGCGGAAAACTGAAAATACTGCAACCCCTCCGCGGTTACCGCGCCGCGACCGATCCGGTATTGCTCGCCGCCTTCGTCGATGCCCGGCCAGGGGAGATGGTCCTTGATCTGGGGTGCGGCGTCGGGGTCGCGGCGCTGTGTCTCGCGGCGCGAGTGCCCGGCATGATCCCGCACGGGCTGGAAATCCAGCCGGACTATGCCCGTCTCGCCCGCCGGAACGCGGCTTCGAACGGGATTGCGATGACGGTCCATCTCGGGGACCTGCGACGACCGCCTGTTGAACTCAGGGCCTTGTCCTTCGATCACGTGATGATCAACCCGCCGTTCTATCCGGCTGGAACGGTGACCGCTCCAAAGGATCCGGGCCGGGATATCGCGCATCGCGAGGAGGCGCCGCTCGGTGACTGGATCGCGGCGGGGCTTCGGCGCCTCCGGCCCGGAGGGCGGATTGTCCTCATTCACCGGGCCGAGAGGCTGGCTTCCATTCTCGCCGCCCTCGATGGGCCGGCGGGGGATATCGAGGTTCTGCCGATCAGCGCGCGGCCCGGGCATCCCGCCGGGCGCGTTCTGATCCGTGCGCGCAAGGGACGGGTGTCTCCACTCAGATTGCATGCGCCGCTCGTGGTGCATGCCGCTGAGTCTCACTCCTCCGATGCCGGGGCTTATGCGCCGCTTTTGGGCCGGGTTCTGCGGGGAGAAGCCGACCTTCTGGCAATGTCCAAGGAAAATTTTTCCTGATCGCAATCCGTGCAATTGTTGCATTGCGAGTACCGTTTCGAGGGCAATCGGTAAAAATACTGTGAATTGTGCGAATTAGGTGACAGGGCCTGCAATCTATGGTTTTATGTCCTTTCTTGAAACAGCCGAGTAGGAGGCAGAGTATGAGCCTTGGGTCCCATTTGACCGAACTGCGGAAGAAGCATCAGCTCCTTTCCCAAGAGATCGAAGCGGAACAGCGAAATCCGGCCTCGGATGACCTGAACATCAAGCAACTCAAGCTCAAGAAGCTCTATATCAAGGAAGAAATTGAACGTTTGTCCACGCAGGCCTGAACTGTCGCGCGGCATTGGTGACTGAGTGACTGGCCCGTTCCGATCGAACCCCGGTCGGAACGGGCTCAGAGGATCTCCTCGATGCTTCGCGCGATCAAGTCAAGTGTCTCGGGTGCGCTGAAGCGGTGATCGGCGTCCTTGACCAGGGTCAGGCGCAGATCCTCTGACTGGGCATGTGCCAGAAGCCTCAGGGCAACACTCACATCCACATCCCTGTCGGCCGTTCCGTGCAGCAACCTGACCGGGAAGGGCAGAATCAGCGGATCGCGCAGAACGAGGTTCCGCCTGCCATCCTCGATCAGGCGCCGCGTGATGACATAGGGATCATCGGAATAATCCGACGGCATCCGGAGCGCGCCATCCTCCATCAAGATCGAGCGCTGTTCCGTCGAAAACCGGCTCCACATCGCATCCTCGGTGAAATCCGGCGCGGCGGCGATTCCAACAAGTCCGGCGACATGCCCCGGCAGGCGCTTGGCCAAGAGGAGCGCGATCCATCCCCCCATGCTCGATCCGACAAGGATCCGCGGCCCGCTGGTTAGATGGGTAAGCACATCCCCGGCGTCCCGCGCCCAATCGCCGACGCAGCCCTGTTCAAAGGCGCCCGAAGAGGCGCCATGGCCTGAATAATCGAACCGCAGAAAAGCCCGGCCCCGCTCACGAGCCCAGGCTTCGAGGAATTGCGCCTTGGTGCCGGTCATGTCCGACCGGAAGCCGCCCAGAAACACAATGCACGGTCCTTGGCCTTCAAGCCGGTGATAGGCCAGGCTCCGTCCGTCCGGCAGGGTCAAGATGCTGTGATCCATGAAGCTGTCTTAACGGCATGGCCCCCCTCCGGCCAGAAAAATCAGAATCCCCCTCTGGCTTTCGCAAGCCTTGTCCAGGCCCGTTCGATCCAGGTCGGGTTCAGTTCGTGCCCCCCGTTGTGCAGGCAGAGCTCCTGCTCCGCTCCGCCACAGCTTTGCCGGGAGCAGGAGAGTTCGCCCTCCGCCGGTTCCGGCTCCAGCCGCGCCTGGCAGGAACTGAGCCGGCGCAGGAGGGCGAAGCTCTTGTAGGTGTCGCCCTGGGTTGCCATCGGCAAGGCGCGGCCTTTCATCGGCACGGTTTCGTCCGCGGTTCCGTGGATGTGATAGAGATACGGCAAGGGCAAGGCACAGGTTTCGACATAGGGCTCCCAGAACGAACCCGCGATCGCCGCGTATCCCGCGTAACGCCTGCCTTCGGCGCAGGCGATGTACCAGGTCATCGAGGCACCTTGCGAAAACCCGGCGATCATGACGCGGTCACGATCGAGGAGGAGGTTTCGCTCCGCATCCGCCACCACCGAATGGATGAAGGCGACATCATCGCGGGCCGGTGGAAAGGCCCCCGGCAGGTTCCACGACCGGTTCATGCCGCGGGGCACGATCAGCGCGATGCCGAGCCGGTTTGCCATGTCCCGAATCGGCTGGAACTTCATCATGTCCTCAGGCGAACTGTTGTAGCCGTGGAGAAGGACGATTGCGCCCATCTTGCCCGAGCCGTCGGGGACGGAGGGCAGGGCGACGCGGTAGTCCCCCGTCGCGACCGGACAATCGCTCTGTGCGCCGCAGGCGGAGAGAGCGCCACTGGTCAGGCCGAGGACGGCCGCCGCGACCGTTGCGCATGTCAGGAGCCGCATGGGTGAGAGCCTCTTGGGAAAGGAGGGAACACCGGTCCCGGATCCCCTCTGCATCCCTTGGGGCGGATGACCGGGAAACTAAAATTTCATGCCTCCTGTAACATGCTCTCCAAGATGAGCGAAATGTCTTCAGCGGTCGAATATCGACTGTAATCCTCTCGCGAAGGCTGTCGTGAGTAAGGATCAAAGGACAACAAGTCATTTCGCTCAGGGAAGCAAAAGATGCGCAGGATCGATACGAAGAATATCTGGACAATGATACTGGCGGGCGCGGTTGCAACCGTGGCATTTGATTATTTCGGCCAGAGCCTCAGTCCGATGCTGGGGTTCGCAGGCCTTGCTCCTGTTCCGCTGGCAAACAGTGTGATCAAGGCGATCTTTGGTTCGACCTATGATCCCGGGGCGCAGTTGTTGCATTATGTCGCGGGGCTCATTGCCTATCCCTTCGGCCTGATGTTTGTCGCCGAGCCCTTGGCGAAACGGTTCGCGCCCAGGCTTTCCTGGTTGGCCGTCGCCGCGGTTTATGGCGTTGGCCTATGGATCTTCGCCCTTTTCATCATGGCGCATCTGATCGCGGGTCTCCCGGCTTTTCTGAATTTCACCGGCATCGCCTGGGTGGCGCTCATCGGACATGTTCTCTTTGCCATCGTCGCCGCCCTGGTCGTGCGCTGGCGCGGGAATACCTTTTTGACAATGACGAAATTCGCATGACTTCGACGTTCATCCCGGACGGAGGGAATGCCCGTGACCTGTGAGGATATCCATGGCTGCGCCATGACGACGGAACGGGCCGATCTGGCCGCGCCCTGGAATGCGATGATCCGGGCCTTTCTGACGCACTCCGCCGAAACCCCCGTCCACCTGACGACGGTCCTTGCGATCGATCCCGGGTTCGCGCTGGCCCATGTCGCGCGGGGAGTGTTCAGCCTGCTTCTGGGACGGCGCGAACTGGTCGCCGTTGCCCGGTCCGCCGCGGATCTGGCGCGGTCATCGATGGCCGTCCGCGGCGCCACCCCGCGCGAGCGGCACTATCTTGGCGCTCTCGATCTGTTGCTGGACGGCCATCGCGGCCAGTCCGTGACCTGTCTCGAAATGATCCTGCGCGATGACCCCCACGACGCCCTTGCCATGAAACTGAGCCAGGCCATCCGGTTCATGCGCGGCGATCAGGCAGGGATGCGCTGGTCCGTGGAGCGTCTCCTTCCGATCTGGGGGCAGGATCATCCAGCCTCGGGGTATCTGCGCGGGTGCCATGCCTTCACCTTAGGGGAAACGGGGGACTATGCCCGGGCCGAGGCGCAGGGCCGCGCCGGTCTCGAACTCGCCGCCGATGACGCCTGGGGGCTGCATGCGATCGCCCATATCCATGACATGACGGGTCGCTCGCGAGAAGGGGTCCGGTTTCTGGAAGCCAATACCGCGGCCTGGTCCCATTGCAACAACTTCCGGTATCACGTCTGGTGGCATCTTGCTCTGCTCTATCTGGATCATGGGAAATCCGCACAGGCGCTGGCGCTTTACGATGCCGAGGTCCGTCGTGACCGGACCGATGACTATCGTGACATTGCCAATGCGACCTCGCTTCTGGCGCGGCTGGAACTGGAAGGGGTGAATGTCGGGGGCCGGTGGGAGGAACTCGCCGACCTCTGCGCGGCGCGGGTCGATGACGGATGCCTTGTGTTCGCCGACCTGCACTATATGATTGCGCTCCGCGGCGGGGATCGGGACACAGCCGCCGCCGACCTGTTGAAGCGGATGCGGGTCGATGCCTTGAGAAGCGGACAGGAAAACGCGGCGGTGACCCGCGATCCGGGGGTGGCACTGGCCCAGGGGCTGCTGGAGTTCCGGAGCGGGGCCTACGACGCCGCCTTTGCCAACCTGTCGGATGGACGCGCCAGCTTGTCCTCGATCGGCGGCAGCAAGGCGCAGCGGGATATCTTCGAACGCCTCACGATCGAGGCGGCGATCCGGGCGGGCAATCTCCATTCCGCCCGGAACCTGATCGAGGAAAGAACACGCGGGCGCGGTCATCCCGATGGTTTCGCCGAAGGGCGTGCGCGGCGGGTGGAGGAGCTGCTGCGCGCCGAAGTGCCAAAACGGGTGGCCCGACGCGTCTGGCTGGCCTGAGGGGAGGTTTCGTGTGACGTCGTTCTTAACTCCGGTTCCCAGCCGGGATCCGCGCCTGGATTTCTTTCGCGGCCTGGCGATGCTCATCATCTTTGTCTCGCACGTTCCCAACAATCCCTGGGCCTTGTTCATTCCGGCGCGCTTCGGGTTTTCGGATGCGGCCGAAATCTTCGTCTTCTGTTCGGGGGCGGCGTCGGCCTTCGCCTTTGGCCGACTGTTCCAGACGCGCGGCTGGGGGATAGGCACCGCCCGCGTCCTCCAGAGGGCCTGGCAGATCTACTGGGTCCATATCTGCCTGTTCCTCGCCCTGGCCGCGTCCCTCGCCGCGCTCGACCGCTCCGATTGGTTTGGGCAGGGCTATGTCAACAGCCTCAATCTCGAACCCTTCTTCGCCGATCCCATGACCGGACTGACCGGACTGCTCTCGCTCGGCTATGTGCCGAACTATTTCGATATCCTGCCGATGTATTTCGGCATCCTCCTGATGATCCCGGTCGTGGTCGCGGCCCACAGGGTCCATCCGCTGCTGGCGGCGGGGCTGGTGCTCGGGATGTGGCTGCTCGCGCAGATCGGGGGGGCGGGGCTCCCGGCGGATCCCTGGACAGCGCGGACCTGGTTCTTCAATCCGTTCGGCTGGCAGCTGATCTTCTTCACGGGCTTCGCCTTTGCCTCCGGCTGGTTGCCCGCCCCCGCCGTCCGGCGGGCCGGAATCTGGCTGGCGGTGGCGGTGCTCGTCCTGTCGCTTCCCTTCGCCTATTATGTCATCCTCGATGCCGTGCCGCTGGCGCGGAAGGGGGCTAGCCTGATCGCTCCCCTCACCGACAAGAGCCAGTTCGGGGCCCTGCGATACGTCCATTTTCTCGCGCTGGCCTATCTCGCCTGGGCCTGGGCCGGGCCGCGCGGCATCCGGTTAAGCACGCTCGCGGGCATGGCCAGTCAGGCCGCGCGGGTGATCACGAGGGTCGGGCAGCAGGCCCTGGCCACCTTTGTGGTGGGCTCGTTTCTCGCGCGGATGACCCTCATCGTCTTCAATCTCTGGGGAAAGACTCCGTGGATCGTGACGCTGGTCAATTTTGCCGGCTTCGGGGCGCTGATCCTGACGGCCTGTCTGGTTGGCTGGTTCCGGCGGGAACGGACCGGCGGCGGTCGCGTACCGGTCCCCGCAAGGCCGGAGCGGGACCAGGATCGGGGACGGGCCGTGGTGTCCGGGCGCGGACATCCGGCAACTATTTGATTTAAATATAATTTCCAAAAAAAGAGAACGTGGTCAGAGCTCGGCCAGCCAGTCGCGGTGCAGATCCCGGATCCGCTCTCCATCGAGCAGCGGGGCAGGGGCCGGAACCGGATCGGGAGGAGAGCCGAGGCCCGCGAGCACGGTCAGGCCCGCGATGCTGCCGGTGGCATCGGGACGGACCCGGACCTGCGCGCCGGTCACGGCGGCCAGGGCCTCGGTAAAGAGGCGGTTGCGGGCAAAGATTCCCTCGACGATCACCGGACCCGCGCCATCGATCAGTCGCGCCAGGGTGGCGCAGTTGAAGGCGCAATAGAGGCTCGCCAGCGTTGCCCGTTGCGCGGGCGCGCGCCCGGACCAGTCGAGCGGCAGACTGCCGGTCCGGCCGCCGAAGGGACCCGTGCCGCGGACGAATCCCGGGCGCGGGATCGTCGCGGCCGACGCGGGCAGGACCGGCTCCGGCGCGTTCGCGCCGCCGGTCAGAAGCCCGAATTCGCGCCCGCCCATCATCCGCGCCGAAGGGACCGGGCGCCCGAGATAATCGCTGTTGGCCAGACAGTCGCGCGCCTCGTCGAGGTGATCGGTCCCGCCCCCGAGCGAGAATCCGATGATCCAGGTTCCGGTGGAAAACACCGTGGCCCGGGGCGCCTCCTCGGCGAGATAGGGCACCAGCGTCGCATTGCTGTCGTGAATGCCGCAGAGCACCGGCGTCTCGGCCGAAAGCCCCGCGGCCCTTGCGATATCGGCCCGCAAGGGACCGAGCGGCGTTCCCGCTCTCCGGAGCGGCGGCAGCAGGGCCTCCCAGCCGAGACGCCGGACCAGCGAGGAGGGCCCTTGCGCCCGCGCGTCCCACAGATCGGTGTGACAGCCGAGCGACGTGCATTCCGAGGCGCGAACCCCGGTCAGCCGAAAGGCGATATACTGGTTGAGCGAGAGGAGCGCATCGACGCGGGCGAAGGCCTCCGGGAACCGGCGCATCAGCCAGTGGAGACCCCGGCCCGCGTTCAGGCCGCCGGGAAGGGAGGGCGAGAAGCTCTCCTCGAAAGGGGGGCGCAGGGCCGCGTAGTCCCTGGCCAGTTCATCGGGTCCGGAATGTTCATAATCGAGCGCGGGCAGGGCGGCCCTGTCGCCCGCCATCGCCACGAAGGCGGCGCCATGGGCCGAGATCGCGATGGACCGGATATCGGCGCGGGTTGCGAAATGCGCGAGGCCCGCCTCGATAAAGGCCATGGTGCCGTCGAGATCGAGCGCGGGATAGGGTCCGGTCAGGACCGGCCCGTTCGGCTCGACCAGGATATCGCGTTCCGCGCGCGTCTCGCAGTCGATCAGGACCAGCCGGCGGTTGGTCTTGCCGATATCGATACAGGCGAGAGCTTGCGCGCGGGCCATGTCAGCGGAAATGGAAAACGGTCTGGAGCGGTGTGACGACCGGGCTCTTGTCCGGATTGACCTCCATCAGATCGGCCATGAAGTGCCACCAGCGTTGCATGATGGGATGGGCGGGCAAGTCGTCCATCCGATGATTGTCACGCCGCCAGAGCACAGCGAACAGACGTCCCGACGGCGGGTCGAGATGGATGGAATAGTCGTTGATCCCGGCATCCTGGAGCAGGGTGGCGAGGTCGGGCCAGAGGGCGTCGTGGCGGCGGCGGTATTCCTCCTCGGTTCCGGGTCTCAGTTGCATGGTGAAGGCGATTTTTTCACTCATCCGGTGTTCCTCCTCCCCATATGTTTGCGCACCAGAATCGGCAGGGCGATGACGCCGATCAACATGCCGCCGACAAAAACCGACAGCACGATGCCCGGCACATTGAGCAGCCCGAGGCCGAAGGTGACAAGGCCCATCACCACCGCGGCGATCACCACGCCGGGAATGGTGCCCGACCCCCCGAGGATCGAGACGCCGCCGAGCACGACCATGGTGACGACTTCGAGTTCCCACCCCTGGGCGATCGAGGGGCGGGTGGAGCCGAGCCGCGAGGTCAGGAGCACGGCGGCGAGGCCGGACATGAGGCCGGTCAGCATGAAGAGGAGGAGCCGGGTGCGCCGGACGCGCAGGCCGGAGAAGCGTGCGCCCACTGGATTGTTGCCGATGGCAAAGATCCGGCGGCCGAGGGTGGTGAAGTGGAGCAGGATGGCGAAGGCTGCGGCGAGGGTGAGGAACAGGGCCAGTTCGAAGGTGATCACCCACCAGACATAGCCCTGGCCGAAAAAGGCGAAGGAGGCGGGGTAGTCCTTGTAGACCCCGTCGCCGAGCGCGATATAGGCGATCCCGCGAAAGAGGCTCATGGTGCCGATGGTCACGACGATCGAGGGCAGGGCGAAGCGGGTGACGAGCAGGCCGTTGAAGGCCCCCGCCGCGAGGCCCACCCCGAGGCCGGTCAGCACGATCAGCGGCGTGCCCGCGCCGGTCTGGGCCAGCGCCCCCATCGCGACCGAGGCCATGGCGATGATCGAGGCGACCGAGAGGTCGATTTCGCCCGAGATGATCAGGAGCGCCATGGCCAGGGCGATGATCGCCTTTTCGGTGAAGTTGTAGGTGGCGTCGCTGAGATTCCAGGGGTCGAGGAAATAGGGCGAAAGCCAGGAGTTCATCAGGAACAGGAGTACCGCGATGGCGATCAGCACGGTTTCCCAGCGGAGCGCGATATCGGAGGCGCGGCGGGGCAGGCGGTCGGGGATCGCCGTGCGCGGCTGGAACGGGGCGGTCATGCGGCGGCGTCCCTGAGGATGATGCGTCCGGGTGTCCGGCCGGAGCGGGCATTGAGCAGGACGGCGATGATGATGACCGAGCCCGAGATCGCCTGTTGCCAGAAGGGGGAGACGCCGATGACCGGGAGCGCGTTCTTGACCACGCCGATGAAGAGCGCGCCGAGCAGGACGCCCGAGACATGGCCGGTGCCGCCCGCGATCGCGACGCCGCCGATGACGCAGGCCGCGACCACGTCGAGCTCGAAGCCGAGGGCGACATCGAGATAGGCGACGGCGAAGCGCGAGACCCAGAGATAGCCGCAGATCCCGGCGAGGGCGCCCGAGACGCAGAAGGCGGTGAACTGGGCGCGGCCGACGTCGATCCCGGCATAGACCGCCGCCAGCGGATTGCCCCCCGCCGCGAAGAGGGCGCGGCCGGAGCGGGTGAGCGAGAGCCAGAGGAAGAGGAGGACGACGGCGAGGATGGCGAGCCAGCTGAGCACAGGCAGGCCGAGGATCACCGCCCGGGGGAGTTCGATGAAGGGGCGGCTCATCTGATGCGCATTGATCCATTTGCCGCCCGAGAGCAGGAAGACCCATCCGCGGTAGATCGACATGGTGCCGAGGGTGACGACGATCGCGGGGATGCCAAGTTTCCAGACGAGGAGCCCGTTGATGGCGCCCAAGGTCAGGCCGAGGGCGGCGCAGAGGAGGATGAGGAGGGGCACGGGGATCGCGGGGGCGGCTGCGTTGATCATGGCCGCGGCCATGCCGGTCAGGGCGATGTTGGCCGCCACCGAAAGGTCGATGGCGCGGGTGGCGATGACCGTCATCTGGCCGAGGGCCACGATGATCAGGATCGCGGTGTCGTTGAAGATCTCGGCAAGGTTGCCAGGTGACGCGAAGCCCGGGGATTTCAGTGCGATCGCCGCCGTCATCAGCGCGACGATCAGGGCGAGCAGCGGTTCGTGGCGCGAGAAGAACAGGCCCCGGGGGATCATGACGCGTTTCCGGTGGCGGTGTTGACGAGGGCTTCGGCGGTCATGGTGGAGCGGTCATATGCGCCGCCGATCCGGCCTTCGCGCAGGACGATGACGCGGTCGGACATGCCGAGGATTTCGGGGAGTTCGGAGGAGACCATGAGGATCGAGAGGCCTTCGGCTGCGAGTTCGGACATGAAGGCATGGACGGCCGCCTTGGAGCCGATGTCGATGCCCTTGGTGGGTTCATCGAGGATCAGGACCTTTGGCCCGGTGGCGAGCCATTTGCCGATGACGACCTTCTGCTGGTTGCCCCCCGAGAGCGCGCCGACGGGGGTGGCGAGGGAAGCCGCGCGCAGGTCGAGGCGTTCGGCATAGCGGCGGGCGAGGCCGAATTCACGGGCGCGGCGCAGGAAGCCGCGGACGGAGGTGTCGCGGAGGGAGGCGATGCCGATATTCTCGGCGATCGCCATCTGGAGGATGACGCCATGCTTGCCGCGCTCCTCGGGGACATAGGCGAGGCCGGCGGAGATCGCATCCTCGGGGTGGCGGAAGGTCACCGGCCGGCCGTCGAGCAGGAGGGTTCCGGCGGAGAAAGCGGTGGCGCCGAAGATCGCCTGCGCCAGTTCGCTGCGCCCGGAGCCGATCAGGCCATAGAGGCCGAGGATTTCGCCACGCCGCAGCGAGAAGGAGATATCGGCGAATTCGGTGGGATGGCAGAGGCCCCGCGCCTCCAGAACCACGGGGCCGGGGGCCACGTCGATCTTCGGGAAGATATTGTCGAGCTTGCGCCCCACCATCATGCGCACCAGATCGTCCTGACGCGTCCCGGCCATGTCGCCCGCGCCGACGAGCTGGCCATCGCGAAAGACGGTGTAATGGTCGGCGATGCGATAGACTTCCTCGAACTTGTGGCTGATGAAGAGGATCGCCTTGCCCGCCCGCCTCAGGCGCTCGACGATGGCATAAAGCTCCTCGATCTCCTTGTAGGAGAGGGCGGCGGTCGGTTCGTCCATGATCACCACCCGCGCCTCGACCGAGAGGGCGCGGGCGATGGCCACGAGATGGCGGCTCGCGATCGAGAGCTGGCGCAGGGGGATGTCGGGGTCGATGACGGCATCGATCTCGGCCAGGACACGGCGGGTGCCGGCGCGCAGCGCGGGCCAGTCGATCCGGCCCCGGCGCGTCAGGGGCTGATGGCCGATCCAGATATTCTCGGCGACGGTCAGCTCGTCAAAGAGCACGGTTTCCTGATGGATCGCGGTGACGCCGGCGCGGGTGGCGGACTCGGCATCGGGAAAACGGGTGGGCACACCGTCGATCCGGATTTCGCCGGAGTCGGGCTGATAAACCCCGGTGAGGATCTTGACCAGGGTGGATTTGCCCGCGCCGTTTTCCCCGATCAGGGCCGTCACCTTGCCGGGATAGAGCCGCAGCGACACGTCGTTCAGGGCGCGCACACCGGGAAAGACCTTGCCGATCCCGCTGATCTCGAGCGTGGGCGCGATGGGATCGGCGATATCCAGGGGCGTGGCGGGCATGGCCATGCGCGAAGTCTCCCATTGATCTTGTTGGCCGCGTGGCGCGGCGGGGAAGGGGCGGGGGCGCCGCCCGTTCCGAAGGTTCAGAAAATCTTCGCGAACTGATCGACGTTGCCCTTGTCGAAGATGAAGGGGTCGGACATCGCGCCCTCGGTGTGATCGTCGAGGGTCAGTTCCCCCATCCGGCCCATCGACAGCTTGGCGCCCGGCTTTGCCTCGGCGCCCTTGGTCAGGTCATAGGCGAGCATCGTCGCGGAATAACCAAGATCGATCGGATTCCAGATCGCGAAGGATTTGACCGACCCCGCCTTGACGTGACCGGCCAGTTCCGAGGGCAGGCCAAGGCCGGTCACATAGACCTTGCCGACCAGGCCCTGATCCTCGACCGCCTGCGCGGCGGCGACGATGCCGACCGAGGTCGGGGCGATGATGACCTGAACCTCCGGATGGGATTTCAGAAGACCCAAGGTCTCGCGATAGGATTTGTCGGCGAGATCGTCGCCATAGACCGTGTCGACGATCTCGATGCCGGGAAATTCCGGCAGCGATTTCTTCATTTCCTCGATCCAGACATTCTGGTTGGTCGAGGTCGGGGTCGCGGAGAGTATCGCGACCTTGCCCTTGCCGTCGGGCAGGGCGCTGGCTGCGAGCTGGACATTCATCTTGCCGATCAAGGGCGGCGAGGAGGGGTTGAGCTGGAGCGACCGGCCCGCCTCGGCCACGCCCGAATCCCAGGAGATGACCTTGATCCCCCGCTTCTGGGCTTTCTCAAGCGTCGGCACCAGCGCGTCGGTATCGTTGGCCGAGACCGCGATCGCATCGACATTCTGGGCGATCAGCGCGTTCAGGACTTCGATCTGGCCCTCGGCGGTGGTGGTGGTCGGACCGGTGTAGATCACCTGGACGCCGCCCAGCTCCTTGGCCGCTTCCTGCGCGCCTTCGTTGGCGGCCTCGAAGAAGCCGATCCCGAGCGCCTTTACGACGAGCGCGATCCGGACATCCTCGGCCTGGGCCATCGAGGCCATCAGCGCGAGCGCCGCGGTCGCCCCGAACAGTTTGTGAATGAGTTTCATTTTTTCCTCCCTTGTTTCGGAGCGGTTCGCGATCCGGATGCGCCGGATCGTCCGCTCCATGATTTTGTTCTGCAGCGATATCCTGACCCGCGGGTGAGGTCCCCTGCCTGGAAATCGCTTTGTAAGGGTTCGGCCCGGATGTTTCAGGCCGACAGTGCGCCATCCTCCTCGTCGGCCTGGACGACGATCAGCTTGACGCCGGCGCTTTCGATCATTTCACGATCATCTTCGCGCAGGCCGCTGTCGGTGATGAGCAGCGACACGCGCGAGAGCGGGCAGAGGATCAGGCTGGAGCGCTGGCGGAATTTCGAGCTGTCCACGAGCAGGACCAGTTCCTCGCCTTGCCCGATCAGTTTCTGCTCGGCCTGGATCAGCAGTGGATCGGCCTCGGTGACACCGGCGCGGGTGACGCTCTGCGCCCCCATGAACACGCGCTTGGCATTGAAATTGCGGGTCACGTCATTCTCGAACGGGCTGAGGATGATGTTCTGTTCGCGGTAGATCGCCCCGCCCGGCAGGGTGATGCGGTTGCGGGAATGGCGCAGCAACTGTTCCGCGATCAGGAAGGAATTGGTCATGATGTCGAGTTTGCGCGACATCAGCGGTTCGGCCATCTGGAAGGTGGTGGTTCCGCCGTTGATGATGATGGAATCGCCATCCTCGCAGAGGTCCACCGCCGCGCGGGCGATGGCGCGTTTGCGGGCGATGTTCACCGTCATGTTGAGCACGAAGGGGCGGCCCGCGATGCCCTGTGTCTTGGCCGGATGGATCGACTGGGCGCCGCCGCGCACCCGCCTGATCCGCTGTTTGCGGGCGAGCGCGAGAATGTCGCGCCGGATCGTGGCCTCGGATGCGCCGGTGGCGGCGACAAGCTCCGCCACGGTTGCCACCGGCTTGTCCTCGACCCGGCGCAAGATCAATTCGTGACGCTCCCGTTCGTGCATCTGTTACTCCGTTAAGGGCAGGGTGCCGTTACAAACAATCACTGTCAACCAAGTTTCTTTCAATTTCGATCATATTGCACTGCATCATGATTGTTTGCGCTGCAATATGATTGAATTTGATTGTTTCTTGATTGACAATTTCAGGTCGGGACCGTAGCGGTTGGCAACCCCCGCGTCACTTGGCAACCCCCGCGTCACAAGGAATTCGCAATGCCGCGTCCCCAAGCCCCGTTGATCGAGAACCTCTGGGATGCCGAAAAGGCTTCCGGCATGAGCGAGGCGGAGCAGTTGCTGTATCGCTCGAACCTGCTCGGCTCCGACAAGAGGGTAACCAATTACGGCGGCGGGAACACCTCGGCCAAGGTGATGGAGGTCGATCCCCTGACCGGCGCGCCGGTCGAGGTCCTGTGGGTCAAGGGATCGGGCGGCGACATCGGCTCGATGCGGATGGACGGGTTTGCCACGCTCTATATGGAGAAGCTGGAGGCGCTGCGGGGGATATATCGCGGGGTAGAATTTGAGGACGAGATGGTGGGGTACCTGCCCCATTGCACGTTCAATCTGAATCCGCGGGCGGCTTCGATCGATACGCCGCTTCATGCCTATGTCCCGCGGGTTCATGTCGATCACGTCCATGCCGACGCGGTGATCGCAATCGCCGCCGCCCGGAATTCACGGGAGCTGACGGCCGAGATCTTTGGCGACGAGATCGGCTGGCTGCCCTGGAAGCGGCCGGGGTTCGAGCTGGGCCTCTGGCTCTCGAAATTCTGCGCGGACAATCCCAAGGCGCGGGGGCTGGTGCTCGAGAGCCATGGGCTCTTCACCTGGGGGGATACGGCGCGGGACTGTTACGAGACGACGCTCGCGATCATCAACAAGGCGATCACCTGGTTCGACGGCCGGTTGACGGGCGAGGCCTTCGGTGGTCCGGCGGTGGAAAGCCACGGCGCGGAGGAGCGGCGGGCGGTGGCGGCGCGGCTGATGCCGGTGATCCGGGGGCTGATCTCGAAATCGGGATACAAGGTCGGGCATTTCGACGATTCCGATGCCGTGCTGGAATTTGTGAACGCCAGGGGAATGGCGCCCCTCGCGGCGCTGGGGACCAGTTGCCCGGATCATTTCCTGCGCACCAAAATCCGCCCCATGGTGGTGGACTATACCCCTGGCGCCGACCTCGACGCGGTGATCGCCGGCTTGCCGGCGGCGATCGAGGCCTATCGGGACGGCTATGCCGCCTATTATGAGCGCTGCGAGCGGGAGAACAGCCCGGCCATGCGGGATCCGAACGCGGTGGTCTATCTGGTGCCGGGGGTGGGAATGATCACCTTCGCCGCCGACAAGGCCACGGCGCGGATCTCGGGCGAGTTCTATGTGAATGCGATCAATGTCATGCGCGGGGCATCCGGCGTCTCCGAATATGTCGGCCTGCCGGAGCAGGAGGCGTTCGACATCGAATACTGGCTGCTGGAGGAGGCCAAGCTCCAGCGGATGCCGAAACCGAAATCGCTGGCCGGACGCATCGCGGTCATCACCGGCGGCGCGGGCGGCATCGGCATGGCGACGGCGGACCGGATGCTGCGCGAGGGCGCCTGCGTGATGCTGGCCGATATCGACGAGCCGGCGCTGGCCGAGGCGGCCGGGATCCTCCGCTCGAAATTCGGCGCCGATGTCGTGCGGACCGTGGCGATGAACGTGACCGACGAGGCGGGGGTCGCCGCCGCCTGTCAGGCGCTGGCGGTCGAATTCGGCGGCGTCGATCTGGTGGTCTCGAACGCCGGCATCGCCTCCTCCGCGCCGATCGAGGAGACGACGCTCGCCCTCTGGGACCGCAACATGTCGATCCTCTCGACCGGCTATTTCCTCGTCTCGCGCGAGGCGTTCCGTCTGCTCCGGGCGCAGGGGATGGGGGGATCGGTGGTCTTCGTCGCCTCCAAGAACGGGCTCGCGGCCTCGATCAACGCGGCGGCCTATTGCACGGCCAAGGCCTCGGAAATCCACCTCGCGCGCTGCCTCGCGCTGGAGGGGGCGGAGGCCGGGATCAGGGTCAACGTGGTCAATCCGGACGCGGTCCTGCGCGGCTCCAAGATCTGGTCGGGGGACTGGCTCAAGGAACGGGCGGCCGCCTATGGCAAGGACAAGGCCGATCTGGAGGAGATGTACCGGCTGCGGTCCCTGTTGAAACGGTCGGTCCTGCCCGAGGATATCGCGGAAGGGATCTACTTCCTCGCCTCCGACGCCGCCTCGAAATCGACCGGCAATATCCTCAATATCGACGCGGGCAACGTCCAGTCCTTCACGCGGTGAGCACGCGTGCGCACCCAGTCAAGATATTGATCATGCTCGATAAACAAAAAACGTTCATCAACGGGAAACTTTTGGGCGGGGGAGGAAGAGATGGCCGGCAGGATCGCATCCGAACGGATCGCCGCGGAGAATGACCGCCATATGCCCGCGCACCGCGCCGATTTCGAGGCGCTGGGCGGGTTGCTCGCCCGCCGGGGCCTCGATATCGAGCGGCTGACGCGGGCGGCGGCGGGCTATGGGGTGGCGCTGCCCTCCTGGGGGACCGGCACCGGGGGCACCCGGTTCGCGCGCTTTCCCGGCGGCGGAGAGCCGCGCGGGATCTTCGACAAGCTCGACGATTGCGCCGTGATCCATCAGCTCACCGCCTGCGCGCCGCGGGTCTCTCTCCATATCCCCTGGGACCGGACCGGGGACGAAGCCGCGCTTCGGGACTATGCCGCGAAGCGGCGCCTGGGGTTCGATGCGATGAACTCCAACACCTTTCAGGATTCCCCCGGCCAGGAGCTGAGCTACAAGTTCGGAAGCCTCAGCCACACCGACCGGGCCGTGCGCGCGCAGGCCATCGCCCATAATATCGATTGTATCCGCATCGGCGAGGCGCTCGGCGCGAACGCCCTGACCGTCTGGATCGGCGATGGCTCGAACTTCCCCGGCCAGTCCGACTTCCGCCGCGCCTTCGAGCGCTATCTCGAGTCCCTCGCAGAAATCTACGCGGCCCTGCCCGACGGCTGGCAGGTGTTTCTTGAGCACAAGATCCACGAACCCGCCTTCTATTCCACGGTGATCCAGGATTGGGGGTCGAGCTATCTCGCCGCCAGCCAGCTCGGACCAAAGGCCAAGTGCCTCGTCGATCTCGGTCATCACGCGCCGAATGTGAATATCGAGATGATCGTATCGCGATTGATCCAGTTCGGAAAGCTCGCGGGCTTTCATTTCAACGATTCGAAATATGGCGATGACGATCTCGATGCCGGATCGATCAATCCCTACCAGCTCTTTCTGGTCTTCAACGAACTGGTTCAGGCCGGGCGGGACGATCCGGCCTTCCGCCCCGCCTATATGATCGACCAGTCGCATAATGTGACCGACCCGATCGAGAGCCTGATGCTGAGCGCGATCGAGACCCAGCGCGCCTATGTCCAGGCGATGATGGTGGACCGCCCGGCGCTGGAGGCGGCGCGCGAGAGCAACGACGCGATCCTCGCGGGCGAGGCCCTGAAGGCGGCCTATCGCACCGATGTCTCGCCGATCCTGGCCGAGGCGCGTCTGCGCGCCGGTGGCGCCCTGCGCCCGGTGGCGGCCTATCGCGCCTCGGGCTATCGCGCGCGGGTGACGGCGGAGCGCCCCGCGGTGGCGGGCGGGGGTGGCGGCATCGTGTGATCCCGCGCCGCGCGTGCGCCCCGGGGCCTCGGGTTCCTTTGTGCCCGGCGGCGGGGTCCGGCGCCGGGCGTCCCCCGGATTGGCAGGGGGGCGGTTTCGCCGGTGGTTTGGTCTTTTGTGCGATCAGCCCCCGTCGATCTGGCGCAGAACCGCCGCGACGATGGCCTCCGGCCGGTCCTCCTGTATCAGATGTCCGGCGTTCGGGACGGAAATACAGGGCCGATCGGAGATCAAGGTGGCGAGGGTATGGCCCCGTTCAATCGGAATCCAGCCGTCCCGTTCCCCCCAGAGCACGGTGACCGGACAATCCATCCGGCGATAGAGCCCCTGAATCTCGTCGGTATATTTCTGGTCCATCTGCGCGATTTGTCGGTAGAAAGCTGGGTGGCCGACGGGACCCAGCCATGGCGCGCAATAGATACCCATCGCCTCTTGCGACAGCGGGTTATGCGCTGCAGTTT
>JBMDWT010000078.1:0-47139 GCA_048594665.1 Amaricoccus sp.
GATTCGTCCGCCTTGATCGCTTCCCGCTCGCCCTCGGTATTTCGCTGCTTCGGCGCTGGAACGAGGCTTGCGTCGACGATCTGCCCCGACATCGGGATGTAGCCTTTCTTCCGAAGCTGCCAGTCGAAAGCCTTCATCACCGATAATATAAATATAATAATTAAATATTATTATTTTTATTAAAACATTTAAAAATTTCTGCGTAAACCATGCCGATAATGCCAGGCATACAATCGAACTTCTCGCGCCTGTAGATACGCCGGTCAAGCGCCTGGAGAGTTGTCGAGGCCAGCGGCTCAATGTTGTTAAGATCGAGAATTTGGATGAGACTCCGGCGTACCAAAGCTTCATTCCCGAGCCGCTCAGCGCGGCCCAGGCGAAAGATGAGATAATGCGTCATGACCGATTTGCGCAGGCGCGCGGGCAATTGACCCCGTTCTGTGCCGATCCGGGGTAACAGGATTGCGAGCCCGAACAGTGCGCCTGAGATCGCGCCGATTCTGATCGCATTCCGAGCCAGCGGTCCAGGCTTTGTAGGCAGGGACGAGGCCGCGAAGGCAATCTCGCGGCCCTCGAGCAAGACCTCGCGGCGCATGCGTGCGCTGGTGTCAAACCAGGGGATCGTAATGTCGTCTAAATCAGCCGGGGCGTCGCTCTGGGGCTGCATCCGATAGCGCCAGACTACGGTAGCTATTGGTCCATCTGGCGTAAGACGAAAAGAGCGCTCCTCGGGATCAATGAAGCTGAACATGCCGCCCGCGGCCATCGGCGGCGACGGCGGAAGTGCCTCGGCGGGAAGACCGGTGGCGGTAATGGTAACTGTGCGACGGGTCCATTCGTCAGGTGCCAGAGTATTGGGCTCCGGATCCCAGACGTCGGTAACACTCAGGTTTCGAGCTGGAAGCCACCAAGATCTGCCCGTGTCCGGCCGTGCTCGGGTGTCAATCACGATCGGCGCCGAAGTTGCTTTGATATTCACTCGTTTGCCCCCGCCCGCGAAGGTGAGGTCGTGAATGATTGGGCCGATGGTCAGGGCTCCGGCCTTCCGCGGAAAGAACGCAAAACGTTGCTCCATGACCTTGGTAAGTCGATTTTTGATCCGTTCTTCGAACCAGACCGGGGCATTGAGCTGGAGCCAGCTGAAGTCTTGGAAGTTCGGTACACTGAGATGTTCGAGTGCGACATTACCGATATATTCGCCACGCAGGGTTGCGAGCACCATTTCCCCGACAAAAGGTTGGGCAGGCATTGGATCAGGGGTAAGCGTCAGCTTTACCTCAGGGTGCCAGGCGGTCTGAGCGCTGGCGAAATTGGTAAGGAAGAAATAGAGAACAAACAGGAGTCTTACCACGGATCATCTCCAATCCGGGCGGCGGTGCCACTGTCGACGCGGCGCTGGTGTTCAGCTGCGATGCGGAGTTTGATGTATTTGCCTGGATCGTCTGGAATGGCGGCGAGCCAGTCGAGCCCGGGATCCACTGACTGGCGGATGTCGCTAGGGCGTGGAAGTTTTGGGCGATCGCGCATCCGTTGCTGAATGTTCATCTCATAGGTGCCCCCTCGGGATTTTGCATCGGGAGCGGTTTCGGTGCTGAGCTTGCCGAAACTGCCATTGGTGTCGCCGCGGATTTTGGGAAGCAGAGGCATCAGGAGTGCGCGATTGGCCAACGCATCCGTATCGGCCGGATCAACATAGAGAACCGCCTCATAATATGCGACTGCGAGCGGATAGTTCCCTAGCATTGCCAAAGTATTGCCTCGGTTGTAAGTCGAACCGCGACCGGCGCGTGCAAAAGCTTCGTCTGCTTCGGCATAATGGCCCGCTTCATAAAGTGCGACGCCTTGCCAGCGAGGAATGCGAATAAGCGCGGCGGCGAGGTCGGGAAATCCCAAGCGCAAGGCGAGGCGGCCCCAAGCGGAGGGGCCCGCCGTGGCCGCGAGGCCAAGGGCGAGCAGGACGAGGGCGGCTGGGAAGTACCGGTGCATCAGGTAGGCCGCCGGAACAGGCTGACTCCCAGCAGGAGCACTGGAATGAGAAGATAGCGCCCGAGATCCTGGAAGGTCAGAAGCTGTATATCCCCGGCCACCGCGCCGGAGCCAGCCTGGTTGGAGATGGTGGTGATGATCGGAGTGGGGTGGTTCGCATTGCCCGACCAGCCCCCGCCCTGCCTGGCCAGAGCTGCGAGAGCCTGTGGAGCGGGGGCCGGCATGTCGGAGATGGTTTGCTTGGGTGCGACATAGAGAGTGGAGAGACGGCCTCCCGCTGCTGTGAGGTGTTTGGTGTCAGCGCCCGCGGCACCCGCCCCGTCACTGATCAGCACGATATCGCTGGCCATCGTACCGGATTCGGTCAAGATTCGTGTGGCGAGGTCAATGGCGCAGGAGAGGCAGCTTCCGGGCTCAGGGATGGTCTCGCCATCAAGCGCGGCGATGGTCGCGCCGATCGCTTGGGTGTCGATAGTGAAGGCGCTCGCAAGATAGGCATCCCCTGCGTAGAGGATCAGCGCGGCAGGACGCCCCGCCGCCGTTTCGACCGTCAGTCGCGCGGCGGACAGGGCGTCGGGCAGGCCGCCGCCAAGGCTCACCGAGCGCGAGAGGTCAACGATGGCGACAATGCCGTCGAGGTTGCGGAAGCCGGGAACGCGACTATTGCGGATGGCGGGGCCGGCGAGGGCGAGGGTCAACAGGACCGCGAGCAGGGCCGGAAGCCATCGACCCGGTGGGCGGCCTGGCAGGACGCGGTCCAGGCGCTCCATTGCCCTCAATAGGAAAGGGTCAAAAGCGTTGGCCCATCCCGCGAGCTGGCCGCCATGGCGGGCCCACAGCCAAGGCAGGGCGATGGCCGGCAATGCCATTAGCCACCATGGACGCAGGAGGGCGAGGCCGGACCATTCAATCATGCTCCCCGTCCTCGATCGGAAACGATGAGAAGGCATGCGACGAAAGCAACGGCGGCGGGCCAGGTCCAGTAGGGCCGATAGACTACGATGGGGGGGCGGTCATGGGGGTCGGTCTCCATCCGACCGATATCGGCACTGACGGTTTCCAGATCCGCAGTGGAGCGAACCCGGAAGGCTGAGCCTCCGGTAGCCTCTGCCATGGATTTCAGTGTGGCGGCATCCACGAAATCACGATTGGCGCCAGCTTCGCCGATGGCGGTGACTCCCATGGCGATACTGTGAACCCGGATGCCTAGATCGCGGGCGAGCTGGGCGGCTCCAACCGGAGCGACGGTTCCGCTGGTATCTCGACCATCAGACAGAAGTATGATGACACGAGATTTGGCAGGACTGTTGGCGAGACGCTTCATCGCAAGGCCCAAGCCGTCGCTGATAGCTGTGGAGCGCCCTGAGATCCCGATCTCAGCCTCTTCTATCGCACGGGCCACGGCTTCGGTATCGTAAGTCATCGGTGTGGCGAAATAGGCGTCTTCGCCGAAGATCACGAGTGCGAGTCGATCCCCCTGTCGACCGCGGGCGAACTGCGCTGCAACATGTTTGACCGCTGCGAGGCGCTGGACAGCCTGTCCATCCAGTTCAAAATCCTCGATCTCCATGCTGCCGGACAGATCAAGCGCGAGCACGATATCGCGTCCGGACGCAGGCAGTGCCTTGGTCGCAGTGAGAAGCTGAGGTCCGGCTAAGGCGAGCACCAGACAAACCCAGAGCAGGACGGGGAGAGCAATCCGCGTAGAGCCGACAAACCGGCCTCCTGTATTGCGTCCGAGGCGCGCGGCGATGGTGGGCGGAACGATCAACGCATCCACGGTGATTTCCGCCGGGCGTAAAACGCGCCGGGCCAATAATGGCAGGGGCAGAAGTAGCAGAGCATATGGTAGGGCGAGGCTCCACATCTCAGGTGCTTCCCCTCTTGAGCGCCGCTCCCAGTTCCCGTTCGAGATCATCAAGATCAAGGCCGGGATCGGGTCGATACAGAGCTGTGGAAAGAGTTTGGCGCAATGGTGCTGACTCGGGCAAAGAAGTCGCGATCCGTGCCAGGGCGACCAGTCTGTCCGCGGCCGGAAGGTCACGGGACGCGGCGAGGCTGTCGATCGGCCCGGAGATGCTTCTGGAGGGACGCAGGAAAAGCCGTAACGTACCAAATACGAGCAAGGCCGCGAAAAGGCCCAGCGCGCCGGAGAGCAGGCCGTCCGCGAGCGCATCTGCCTCGGTTGGAATGGGCCAACGAATCGGATGAAGCGCCGCGGCGATTTCGGGGCCTGCCTCAGTTGGCTGTGCCATCGAACCAATCCCAGGCATCGGCGGCTGCCTCGGGTCCACCTCTTGTTTCAAGGAGCATGGTTGCGACGCCCAGTCTTTCTAATTCGGCCAGGCGAGCGTCCGGAGGAGGGGTCCCGCCGATGTACGCCCAATGCCTTTCGCCCGAAGCGGTGGCAAAGGAGTAGCTGCCCGGGGGGGGCGTCGTTTCGAACGCATCGCGGACAAGGATGACCCTGAGACGATTGAACCGGGCGAGCGCTCCGGCAAGACGGGTAAATTCGGGACCCGGGTCATCGAGCGCGGTGGCAAGCACAAGGCTTGCTCCAACGGGTGCGAGCTGCGTGACGGCTTCGATCGCAAAATCCAGTGTAGTATCATTGCCGCGGGATTTTGATATCGCCTCGGTGTGACCCGCGGCAAGGGCTCCCGCGACCGCTGCCATGCCGGTCACGCGACCACGCGGTGCGACATAAGTATGTTCGGTCTGTCCAATCACATAAAGACCCACGCGCCCTCCCGCTTCGACCGCGCGCCATCCCCCGAGAGCGAGCGCCTCCGCCGCCGCCACGGAGCGCAGCATCCGCCGGGTGCCCCAGAGCATCGAGTAGCGATAGTCCGCGATCAGAAGAAGGGTGGCCCCCCGCTCTTCCCGAAAGCTGCGAACATGTGGGATACCCGTGCGGGCGCTGACGTTGCGGTCCAGATGCCGCACGTCATCGCCTTCGGTGAAAACGCGGACATCGACGGTTTCCAGGCCAGCCCCCCTGCGTTTGCCCGGAAAGCCCGCCGGGCGCTGATCGGGGTGCCATCTGCCGCCGAATGGGGGGCGGAGGTAGCGCCGAAGCCCCAGCAGGCGCTCTGTCGTGACCGTCAGCCCATCTTCTTTGTCCGCGTTCATAACGGTTGTACAATTCCGAGCAGTTTCTGGACTAGTTCCCGCGCTGTGACCCCATCGGCCGCTGCCCGCCATGTTGGGACGAGTCGGTGCGCCAGCACATCGGCCGCGAGATCTGCGACATCCTCTGGAACGGCATAGTCCCGGCCGCTGAGAAAGGCACGCGCCCTGGCTGTCGCCGCGAGGGCGAGGGTGCCCCGCGGCGAGACGGGATGAGCAATGGCGCGACGGATATCCGGCGCAATTGTTTCGTCGCGCGTGGCCGAGACCAGCCTTATGATATAATCCTTGAGCGCCGACGCGAGATGTACAGAACGAACCTTGGCCCTCGCCTCCAGCAAGGCGGAGGACGGCAGGCGAACAGCCGGATCATGCCGTACCGCACGATCCTCGCTCTCGACCAAATCCAGGATCAGTCTTTCATCCTGAGCATTTGGATAGCTGAGCAGAACATGCATCAGAAATCGGTCGAGTTGGGCCTCCGGCAACGGAAAGGTACCTTCGTGCTCGATTGAGTTCTGCGTGGCGATGACCATGAACGGATCCGGCAGGGGGCGGGTCGTGCCACCAACCGTGACCTGATGCTCGGCCATCGCTTCAAGCAGCGCGGACTGGACCTTGGGCGGCGCGCGATTGATCTCGTCGACCAGCACGAGGGAATGAAAAACTGGTCCCGCTACGAATTCGAACGCGCCTCGATCAGGCTTCAAAACCAGCGTTCCGGTCAGGTCAGCGGGCATCAGGTCAGGCGTGCACTGAACCCGGCAGAAGCTGACATCAAGACCTTCCGCGACCAGTTTCACCGCGCGGGTCTTGGCCAGACCGGGTGGTCCTTCAAGCAAGATATGGCCGCCAGTCAGCAAGCCGATCATCAGACGTTGGACTAATGCGCCGCGCCCGACCAGGCCGGCCCTGAGCGTGTCAAACAGGGCTGAGAGGGCATCCTGTGAGTCGGTCGATTTGTTGGCCACATCTTGCATGTTCGCTCCGTTCGGGCTTGCCCGGGCAATGACTATCGCTCGACGATTGCGCAAAGAATAGCCTTTCGGCCTCCCTCTTTGGTCGTAGGCGTGATCGCCTCTTGCCGCTCCCCGCCATGCCGGAAACGTGAAATGAATGCTGACGGATGAGAGGCGATCGGATAATATGCGCATCAAAACAGAACGAACTCGGGCAGGAGTCAGGGGCAGTTGCGAGGCTTTTTCCCATTAATTTTGTGCGGCCTGCTGATTTCGTGCGGCGGCTCGCATCCGGAGCCGGCGGTGAGCCGGGCCTATGCGGTGGTTCCGAGGTTTGGCGACGCGGACCCCCATTCCTGGCAAGGGGCGACACCGTTCCAGTATCCCGTGCACGGAATCGATGTATCCAAGTATCAGGGGGATATCGATTGGGCACAGGTCAGGAATTCGGGAATTTCCTTTGCCTTTATTAAGGCAACGGAAGGTGGGGACTATGCCGATGAGACGTTCGACTACAACTGGGCATTGTCTCGGGAGGCGGGGTTGCCGCGCGGAGCTTACCATTTCTTCTATTTCTGCCGGACAGCCAAGGAACAGGCGAAGTGGTTCATCGATCATGTGCCCCACGATTCCCGGGCCTTGCCGCCGGTTCTGGACATAGAATGGAACCATCGCTCGCGGACATGCCGCGCCAAGCCGAGCTCCGCCAAAGTCCGGGCGGAAATGAAGGTGTTCCTGGACAGAGTTGGCAAGGAGTACCGCAAACGTCCGATCATTTATACGACAGTGGATTTCTATCGCGACAACGAATTGTGGCGGGTGTCGGGCTATCATTTCTGGCTGCGATCCGTCGCAGGTCACCCGGCCGAGGTTTATCCCCAACAGGATTGGGCTTTCTGGCAATATACCGGCACGGGTCAGGTGGCAGGGATAAGCGGTCTGACGGATATCAACGTCTTCGCAGGATCCATGGGGGAGTGGCAGCAATGGTCTCGCCATTGAGCCCTTGCCGATTGTCTCTTCGCACAGCCACTTGACCATTCCAGCCGAGTTTCGCACGGTTGGTCGTCAAGGGAGACGTTTGCATCATGTCGAGTCTCAGGGCCCTGCGCGGACGGGCGGTTTCGTTTCGCGGCAATCCGTTCGAAGATCCTCTGGATGATTGCTTCGAGCATATTGAAGATGCACTGATCCTGATCGAGGACGGAAAAATCCGGGCCTTCGGACAGTACGCATCGCTCGCGCCGGGTCTGCCGGAAGATGTCGAGCCGGTGCATTACCGCGACGCGATCCTGACCTCCGGTTTCATCGATACGCATGTTCATTATCCGCAACTGGAAATGGTCGGCGCCTATGGAACGCAGCTGCTTGACTGGCTGAACAAATATACTTTCATCACTGAACAGAAATTTCAGGAGCCAGATCACGCGGCACTTGTCGCCCGTCACTTCCTGCGGGAATTGCTGAGGGCGGGGACCACGACGGCGATGGTCTATTGCACGGTGCATCCGCAATCGGTCGACGCGTTCTTCGCGGAATCCGCGCGCTTCAATACCCGGATGATCGCAGGCAAGGTCCTGATGGACCGGAATGCGCCGCCCGCGCTGCTCGATACGGCCGAGCGAGGATATGACGAAAGCAAGGCGCTGATCGAAGCCTGGGACGGGCGGGGCCGCCAGCATTATTGCGTGACGCCCCGGTTCGCTCCGACCAGTACCGACGCGCAGTTGGCAGCGGCGGGAACCTTGCTGGCGGAACATGAGGGCGTGTTCCTGCAGACCCATCTGTGTGAGAATCTCGACGAGATCGCCTGGGTGCGCGAGCTGTTTCCCGAGCGGTCCAGCTATCTCGATGTCTATGCCCACGCCGGTCTGGTGGGGCCGCGTTCGATGTTCGGCCACGCGGTCCACATGCATGAACACGATTTCCAGACCTTCCATGACACAGGAGCGGGCATTGCCTTCTGCCCCACCTCGAACCTGTTTCTCGGCAGCGGTCTCTTTCGTCTCTTCGATGCCGTTGACGGACGCCGACCGGTCCGGGTGGGACTGGGGACCGACGTCGGGGGCGGAACCAGCCTGTCGCAGCTGCAATCGCTCAATGAGGCCTACAAGGTCGTGGCCATGACCGGTGGTCAGAAACTGGATGCCTTGCGAGGGTTTTATCTCGCGACGCTAGGGGGCGCGCGGGCGCTCTATCTCGACGACCGGATCGGGCGGATCGCACCGGGATATGACGCGGACATCACGGTGCTTGATCTCAAGGCCACGCCCTTGCTCGACTTCCGGACCGGCTATTGCCAGAGCATCGAGGAGCTTCTGTTTGTTCTCATGGTGCTGGGCGACGATAGGGCGGTGCGGGCGACCTGGGTGGCGGGTGAATGTGTGTATGACCGGACACGGGAGGGCGACCTGTTCCGGTATGGGTCTCAGTCTCAGGAGTAACGTATGAGAGTCATCGTTCTCGGCGCCGGTGTGATCGGAGTCACCACCGCCTGGTATCTGGCGAAGGCCGGCGCGGAGGTGCTTGTCCTCGATCGCCAGCCGGGGCCGGGACTGGAGACGAGCTTTGCCAACGCGGGGGAGCTGTCCTACGGAATGACCTCGCCCTGGGCAGCGCCAGGAATTCCGATGAAGGCGCTGAAATGGCTCTTCATGCGGCACCGGCCGCTCTTCATCTGGCCGATGATCAGCCCCACCATGTGGGACTGGGGCGCCCGGATGCTTCTGAATTGCAATGCCGAGTCCTATCGGGTCAACAAGGGGCGGATGGTCCGGGTCTCGAACTACAGCCGGGATTGCCTGACCGACCTGATGGCCGAGGTCCCGCTCGAATTCGATCAGCGCTCGCTCGGGACGCTCCAGGTGTTCCGGACCGAGAAACAGGTGAAAGCCTCCAAGGCGGATATGGAGGTGCTCACGGAATATGGCTCACCCTTCGAGGTTCTCGACCGGGACGCCTGTATCGCGGTCGAGCCGGGGCTGGCGCTGGTCAAGGACAAGTTCGTGAGCGGGCTGCGGCTCCTGAGCGACCGGACCGGGGATTGCCGGATGTTCACGGTCGCGCTGGCCGAGAAGGCGACGGAACTGGGGGTGACCTTCCGCTATGGGGTGACGATCAACAGCCTCTCGATACAGGGGGATCGGGTCGTCGGGGTCGAGACCGACCAAGGGCGGGAAACGGCGGACGCCTATGTCTGTGCGATGGGGCCCTATGCCCCGATCCTGATGAAGACGATCGGGATCAAGCTGCCAATCTATCCGGTGAAGGGCTATTCGATCACCCTGCCGGTGACGAACTCGCAGCGGGCGCCGGTCTCGACCCTGATGGACGAAACCCACAAGGTGGCGATCACCCGGCTCGGCGACCGGATCCGGGTGGCGGGGCAGGCGGAGATCATCGGCTATAACAGGAATACCGGCAAGACCGCCTTCGATACGGTCCGGCATGTGGTGACGGACCTCTTCCCCGAGGGCGGGGATGTGAGCCGGGCGGAGGGCTGGACCGGCCTTCGGCCGATGACCCCGGACGGGACGCCGATCATCGGGCCGACCCGGTATGGCAACCTGTTCCTCAATACCGGGCATGGGACGCTGGGCTGGACCATGGCCTGTGGGTCGGGGCGGGCGGTCGCGGATGTGGTGCTGGGCAAGGCGCCTGAGATTTCGCTCGATGGATTGACCGTGGAGCGCTATGGGAAGTGAGGGGTGCGCACGCGTGCGCACTCGGTTATCTACCTGATATATCATGGTAAAATATTTTTTGTTAACCTCTTGGAAAGGCGGCGGGGGCCAGGGCTGGGCATGCTCCGAGAGGGTGAACGGGCCGCGCCCGGCGGCGGGGTTCCGGGACGGCTTCGGCCAAGTCAATTGACCGGCCCGTTGGCCGGGTCGCTGTTTCCCCCGTGCCTGTTGGCACGGGGCCCCGTCTGCTCGATAGGCATCATGCCAGTATGAAAACCGGGAGGGCGTGGTTGTTGTGTGGTGAAAGTTGGTCGGCGTGGTGTTGTCCCGATTCGGGTGTTTGCCTGGCATCGGAAATGCCTTTTCGGGCTTGGTCAGGACGATGAGCGAAATGCGAGCGAAGCTGTCATTCCGTGATATGTTGCCAAAATGCTGACCATGAACCGCCAGATCATCATCATCTTGAACGGGGTCGGCAGCTCCGGGAAAAGTTCAACCGCCCGGGCTCTTCAAGAAATGGCTTCCATTCCGTTGCTCCATCTTTCGATGGATGTTTTTCTGGATATGCTGCCGGAAAAGCTGTTCGACCACCGCGACGGGCTGATCTTCAACAGCGCGCGGATCGACGGAAATCCCGTCATTTCCATAGAGGTGGGAAGTGTTTGTCGAAAGCTTTTCTCAGGGATGCGCCACGCCGTCGCGGCAATGGCTCGCCAAGGGAACAGCCTCATTGTCGATGACGTGATGCTGAGCGATTCAGCGGCGGAGTATCGCGCCCTGCTTGAAGGCTACGATGTCCGGTTCGTGCGTCTCAACGCCCCGCTCGAAGTCCTGGAGGAGCGGGAAAGGCTTCGCGGAGATCGGCACATCGGGCTGGCGCGTGGGCAGTACGATATCATTCGTCTCGGAGAGGGCTACGATCTCGAAGTCGATGCGTCGGTCAACACGCCCGCCCAGAACGCAAGACTGATCCTGGATGCATTCGGACTGTGAGTCCCTGCCCGAACGAGGTCGGTCAAAGGGTGGCGGTGCGCGATGATGGTCCTTGGCCCGGGTCGTGGCGGTCGATTGACCGGCCCGTTGGCCGGGTCGCTGTTTCCCCCGTGCCTGTTGGCACGGGGCCCCGTCTGCTCGATAGGCTCCATGCCAGTATGAAAACCGGGGGTGGGGCGGTTGTTGGGGGGTGGGCTGGGGAGGCAAGTCGTCCTGTGGTGTCGTCGTAGTCTGGATGTTTGCTTGACACTAAAATTTATTGTTGAGACCGAAAGCGGAGCAATATTATTGTTTATACAGTCCGTGCTCTACCGTCCTTTATTCTGTATAATTTTATTCGTAAGCGTTTCAATGTGATGTCTTCTTTTACCAAACAGCTCAGCAAGGGCATCCTGATATATCTCGAATGCATCGAGTATGACCACACGATCAACGACACCATCGTGGCTTCCAACGTTCCCAACGTGCCTAAGTGCGTCGAAAGTCCGCGCATGGGTCGGATCGTGATTTTGAAACTTCTGAATTCGGGTGTGCAGCGTCCCTTGAGGCAAATTAAATTCGTCAAGTATCCGCTCAACACTGATCCTTAAACGATTGGCGCATGAGCCAAGATCAATCCAAAATAATGCAAATGCAATTCTAAGCTCCCTAGCTACCGAATCGGGTGTGTTTTGTGGAATGGTAGCGAGTGGTGGTGCCGGATACATACCCTTTGGAGTAAGCCTATAATGGTACCGATCATATTCCTCAGCGGTGTTACGTTCTTCAAGCACGGCGTTGCCGTACACTGCAACGATGTTTCCACATTTATCATCAACACACCTAAGAAACATCGAAAATCGGTGAGTAGCTTCAAATTGATCTATGTTTCCATCTCGTAGATCTTGATTCAGAAATTTTGGAGTCTCCGTACAAAACGATCCTTTTTTTGGACGAAGAATCCCTCGATCGCACCAAGGACATGGCAATGCAGGTACCTCATCATCAAAAAAAGTCTCTTCCCACAAATTTCTTGTTGCAGACATATTCTCTCTCTTCAGCGCATCGGTTGCGATTTCTTTGTTTTCAGAGCATCAGTAAGTAAAAACATAATTTTAATTTCTTTGTGTTGGATTCGGGTTGAGAGCAGTTACTCCAAAATTACGGATTAATAGATCACAAACACGTGTTTCACGGCGCATCTGATCTCGCTGCCAGTTTTAATCCAAATCGAGTCTTATTTTGCCGTGATTGGCAGCCCTGCAACAAGGAATTGCACGGATTGCGCCACCGCGGCGACCGCTTGGTTGAGGGTGCCGGAGGCGTCTCGGAAGTGGCGGGCCAGGGGGTTGTCGGGGACGATGCCGAGGCTGGTTTCATTCGAGACCACTACCCAGGGACCGCGGGGGGCGGCGAGGCGGGTGGTCAGGCGGGTGCATTCCGCGGGCACGTCCCGGTCGTTCAGCATCATGTTGGTCAGCCAGAGGGTCAGGCAGTCGATCAGGAGGGGTTGGCCCTCGGGCGCCTCGGTCAGCGCCCCAACAAGGTCGAGGGGGCATTCGCGGGTGATCCAGCCGGGCGCGCGGGTGGCGCGGTGGGTGGCGATGCGGTTCTCCATCTCCGCGTCGAACGCCTGCGCGGTCGCGAGGTAAAGCCAGGGGCCGGGGTGGGCGGTGATCAGGGACTCGGCGTGGCGGCTCTTGCCGGAGCGCGCGCCGCCAAGAACGATGGTGTGGCTCGGGTTGGGGAGCATTGGCGGGGCCTCGGGGGTCTGGGGCCGGAGCGGGGTCCGGCCCGGGTGGGTTCAAATCGAATGCTCGCATTCGATGACCCAGGATATCGCGGAGAGTCAAACCAGAGCGATGGCCAATCGAACGGTTTCGTTCGATGGCTCGGACATCGCGGAGATTTAAGCCAGAGCGATGGCCAATCGAATGGTTTCATTCGATGGCTCGGACATCGCGGAGAGGCAAAGGCATTGAGCGAGGAGCGGGGGCCGGGCGGCCGGGCACCGCTCCAGGGGTCAGGCCTCGGCGCGGCGGAGGTGGCGGATCGGGGCGCCTCGGGTCAGGGATTGCGCGGCGCGCAGGATCGATTGCGTGTCGATCCCGAAGTGGCGGTAGAGATCGGCCAGCGTCCCGGTCTGGCCGAAATGTTCCACCCCGAGCGCGCGGGTCGGGTTGCCCATCACCGAGCCGAGCCAGGCGAGGCCCGCCGGATGGCCGTCCGCGACCGTCACGATCCCGCAGGAGCGGGGGAGCCCGCCCAGCAGCCGCTCGATATGGGCGCGGGCGTGGGGCTTGCCGGACTCGCGGGCGCGTTGGGCGGCGGACCAGCCCGCGTGCAGGCGGTCGGCGGAGGTGATGGCGAGCAGGCCGACGTCGCGGCGGTCCTCGGACATGAGGCCGGCGGCCTCGATCGCCTCCGGCGCCACGGTCCCGGTATAGGCGATGATGGTTTGCGCGTTCGGTCCCGGTTCGCGCAGCCAGTAGCCGCCGTTGATGATGTCGGTGGCGAGGGGGGCCGTGATCGTACGGCGGGGTTGGTCGAGCGGGCGGGTCGAGAGGCGCAGGTAGATCGAGCCGCCGACGGCGTCGCGCAGCCAGGTGGTTTCGTCCGGTTCGGCGTCGCCGTCGCGCTGGATATAGTCGAAGGCGAAGCGCAGGATGGTGGCGAGTTCGTCGACGTAGGCGGGTTCAAATGCCGCGATGCCGTCCTGGGCCATGCCGATCAGGGGGGTGGCGATGGATTGGTGCGCGCCGCCCTCCGGGGCCAGCGAGACGCCGGAGGGTGTGGCGACGAGGATGAAGCGGGCGTCCTGGTAGCAGGCGTAGTTCAGGGCATCGAGGCCGCGTTTGATGAAGGGATCGTAGAGGGTTCCGATCGGGAACAGCCGTTCGCCGAAGAGGGAATGCGAGAGGCCGAGGGCGGAGAGCATCAGGAAGAGGTTCATTTCGGCGATGCCGAGTTCGAGATGCTGGCCCTTGGGCGAGAAGTCCCAGGTGAAGGTGGAGGGGATGCGTTCCTGTTTGAAGATATCCGCCAGGGAGTCGCGGGCGAAGAGGCCGCGGCGGTTCACCCAGCCGCCGAGGTTGGTCGAGACGGTGACATCGGGCGAGGTGGTGACGAGGCGGTTGGCGAAGTCGGTGTCGGTCTTGGCCAGTTCGTTGAGGATGAGGCCGAAGCCCTGTTGGGTGGAGAGGGTCGGTTGGGTCGGGAAGGCCAGCGCGGCGGGGGTGTCGATGTGGGGGGCGTGGAAGCGGCGGCGGCCCTGGGCGTTGAAGGGTGTTTGCGCGAGGAAGGCGGAGAGGTCGGGGATGCCCTCGAAGGGGTCCCATTCGTGGCCGGGGCGGATGTTCATCTCGGCGCGGAGGGTTTCGACCTGGGCGGGGGTCATCAGACCTGCGTGATTGTCCTTGTGGCCGGCGAGGGGCAGGCCGTGGCCCTTGATCGTATAGGCGATGAAGCAGGTGGGGCGGTCGTGTTGGCGGGCGGCGTGGAAGGCGTCGAGGAGCGACGGCAGGTCGTGGCCGCCGAGGTTGCCCATGAGTTCCGCCAGTTGGGCGTCGGTGCGGCGGTCGAGGAGGGCGGTGACGGGGCCCTGGTCGCCGATCTCGTCCATCAGCCGGTTCCGCCAGGCGGCGCCGCCCGGGAAGGTGAGGGCGGAGTAGAGCTGGTTGGGGCAGGTGTCGATCCAGTCGCGGAGCCGGTCGCCGCCCGGTTCCGCGAAGGCCGCCTGTTGCAGGGTGCCGTGCTTGAGGATGACCACGTCCCAGCCGAAGCCCCGGAAGATCGATTCGAACCGTTGCCAGAGGCCCTCGCGGACCACGGCGTCGAGGCTCTGGCGGTTGTAGTCCACCACCCACCAGGTGTTGCGCAGCCCGTGTTTCCAGCCTTCGAGCAGGGCTTCGATGATGTTGCCCTCATCCATTTCCGCGTCGCCGAGCAGGGCGATCATCCGGCCTTCGGGGCGATCGGTGCCCCAGTCGCGGGCGCGCAGATAGTCCTGGAGCAGCGAGGCGAAGAGGGTCTGGGCGACGCCGAGGCCGACCGAGCCGGTGGAGAAATCGACGTCGTCCCCGTCCTTGGTGCGGGAGGGATAGGATTGCGCCCCCTTGAAGCCGCGGAAATTCTCGAGCTTGGCGCGGGTCTGGTTGCCGAGCAGGTACTGGATCGCATGAAAGATCGGGGCGGCGTGCGGTTTGACGGCGACGCGGTCCTCGGGGCGGAGCACGTCGAAATAGAGCGCGGTCATCACGGTCGCGAGCGAGGCGGAGGAGGCCTGGTGGCCGCCGACCTTGATCCCGTCGCCATTGTCGCGCAGGTGGTTGGCGTTGTGGATCATCCAGGTCGAGAGCCAGAGCAGTTTGCGCTCCAGCGCCGCCAGTGTCGCAATCCTGTCCATATGCGTCTCCTCGCTCGTGTTTGCGCGACCATAACGCGGGGCGGGCGGTGATTGCGACCAATCTTGCGCGCCCCTAGGATGATCCCTGGCGTTTTGTGGCAGGTTTTCCGCGAAAAGGGGTGATATGTGGCACGGATGGCACTGGACGGGATCGACCGGCGGATCCTCGGGCTGCTTCAGGCGGATGCTCGGATGACGGTGGAGCGGATCGGCGAGGCGGTGGGCCTCTCGCCCTCGCCCTGCGCGCGGCGGATCCGGCGGCTGGAGGCGGAGGGCCTGATCCGGGGCTATGTCGCGCTGGTGGATCAGGTGAGGGCGGGACTGCCGGTCAGCGTCTTCGTCTCGATCCGGCTGGAGCGGCAGCGGGAGGAGGAACTCGACCGGTTCGCGGCGGCGGTGACCCGGTGGCCCGAGGTTGTCGAGTGCTATATGATGACCGGACAGCGGGATTTCCTGCTCAGGATCGTGGCGCGGGATCTGGAGGCCTATGAGACGTTTCTGAAACAGAAGCTGACCCGGCTCGACGGGGTTTCCTCGATCGAATCAAGTTTTGCCCTGGCGCAGGTCAAGCATTCCACCGCCCTGCCGTTGGCGGACGCCTGAAAGACTGAAAGACTGAAAGGAAAGATCACGATGTTTCGTGGATTGATCGCCTATACCGTCACCCCGATGGACCCGGAGGGCCGGGTGCGGACCGAGGATCTCGGGCGGTTGGTGGATCGGCTGGCCGGGACGGGCCTGGACCGGATCGGGCTCCTCGGCAGCACCGGCTGCTTTGCCTTTCTCTCCCGCGCGCAGCGGCGGCGGGCGGTCGAGGCGGCGGCGGAGGCGGTCGCGGGGCGGGTGCCCCTGACGGTCGGGATCGGGGCCATTCGGGCCGACGAGGTCGAGGCGCTGGCGCGGGACGCGGCCGAGGCGGGCGCGGCGGGTCTCTTGCTGCCGCCGGTCTCCTATCTGCCCCTGACCGAGGCGGAGGTGTTCGGCCTCTATGCGCGCGCCTCGGCCGCCACCGACCTGCCGCTCTGCATCTATGAAAATCCGACCAACACGCGCTTTTCCTTCACGCCGGAGATGCTGGGGCGTCTGGCCGGGCTGCCCAACATCGTCGCGGTCAAGACGCCGGCGCCCGGACCGGGTGAGCGGGATGCGAAGCTCTCCGCCCTGCGCACGGCCCTGCCGGAGGCGTTCGCGCTCGGCGTGTCCGGGGACTGGAATGCGCCGGGTGCCCTGCTCGCGGGGGCGGATGGCTGGCACAGCGTGGTCGCGGGGCTTTTGCCGGAACCGGCCCTTGCCCTGGCGCGGGTGGCGATGGGGGGACATTCGGCCCCGACGGCGCGGATCAATACGATGTTCCAGCCGCTCTGGTCGCTGTTTCAGGAATTCGGAAGCCTGCGGGTGGTCTATCCGGCGCTGGGGCTGCTCGGGATCTGCGATCTGGCCCCGCCCGCGCCGCTCCTGCCGATGCCGGCGTCGGCGATGGAGCGGCTCGAATCGGCTCTCGCCCGGATCGAGGCCTGGAAGTGACGGCCAGAACCCCTCCCCCGCGCGGGGAACGGTTCGTTTACACCGAAGAGGGCAGGGGTTCAAATCCCAACCCCGCCGCGCGCGGGGAACGGTTTTCCGCAGGCGCGCGGAGCGGGGGGCTCGCCCCGGATTTCCGACCGGCCCGGAGGGTCAGCTTCGGAACAGGGGGGCGAGCAGGCTCGGGAACAGGCGCCTGAACCGCAAGGGGCCGTCGGTCGCGGTCAGGCAGAGACAGGCGGGGCCGGGGGCGGCGACGGGGGAATGGGTCAGGCCCGCCTCCGCGACCTGGATGTCGCCCGTCACATAGGTGCCGGTGTCATCGAAGAACGTGCCGCGCAGGACCTGCGTCAGTTCCAGTCCGCGGTGGCCATGTTCGGGGATCGCATGGCCGGGCGGAAGGCTGAGCAGGCGCGCGCCCTCCGCCAGGGTGCATTGACGCAGGCCATCGCCCAGGGGTTTCCAGACCGGCGCCTCGCCCCGCAGCGCGGTCATCACCGGGGCGGGCAACGGCCCCTGTCGCGGAAAGACCGCCGGTTCCGGAACCCTGTCGTCGAGCTGGTCGAAGACGCGTTCGCGCAGGGCGGGGGGGACCGGCGTCGCGGCCAGATCCGCGACCAGGGCGCCGCCGATGGTCTCATGCAGGCCAAGATCGGCGCGGCAATCGAGGCAGAGTGCGACATGCGCCGCCACCACCAGCGAAAAACCGGGGCTGAGCCTGCCCGCCGCATAGGCGATCATCAGCGATTCGGGCAGATGGTGGGTGACTCCCTCGTGCTCGATCAGATCCATGCTCAATGCGTTCCCTTCAGGTCCTGGCGCGGACGTTCGAGCCCGAGGCGCAGGCGGGCGCGGATGACCCCGAGCGGCAGAGCGGTTTCGACGCGGATGTCGGCGGGCGCGGTTTCCCCGAAATAGCTCCGCTCCAGCCGGTCGCGCTGATCCGCCGTCAGCCCGGACAGCGCCGCGCCGAGCCGTCCGGCGTCGCGGTCGAGCCCCTCGATCTGGGCGTGGTCCTCTCGGAGCGTCCCCGGAGCGAGGGGGCCGGGAAGCGGGTGGCCGCCATGCCGGATATGCGCCAGACGATCACGGGCGATCTGGTAGACCCAGCCCGGAACCGAGGCGCAATGAGGATCGAAGAGCGCGGCCCGGCGCCAGACCGCCAGCATGACCTCCTCGACGAAGCCCTCCGGTGCGATCCCGCTCCGCGCCGCCATGGTGGCCAGGCGGGGCGCATAGAGGTCGAAGAGTTCGCCAAAGGCGGCGCGATCGCGGTCGTTCCGGATGGCGCGCATCCAGTCGGCCTGTCGGGAAGGGGACTGCTCGATGGTGTCGGTCACGTCCGGTCATCCTGTCCGAGGTCTGTTCGCGCACCAGAAAACACAAGCCGGGGCAACACGTCAAAGGCGAGTGTGTGTCGCGCGTGCGATTTGTCACTTCCTTGCAACGCCGCTTGCCGGAAGGGATTTGGCCCGATACCGTGCCGCGGCGCAGCATGATCGGCTTTTTTCGCCGGATCGGGCGCGGTCAGGGAGAGATGCGACATGGTCGATGTGCCAAAGCCGATCAATCTGGCCTTGCAGGGCGGGGGCTCGCATGGGGCGCTGACCTGGGGGGTGCTGGACCGCCTGCTGGAGGATTCGCGGATCCGGATCGCCGAGGTGAGCGGGACCAGCGCCGGGGCGATGAATGCCGTGGTGCTGGCCGACGGGTTCGCGCGGGGCGGGGCCGAGGGCGCGCGCGCGGGCTTGCGGGGGTTCTGGAAGGCGGTCAGCGACGCGGCGCGGTTTTCCCCGGCGCGGCGGACCTGGCTTGACAAGGCGGCGGGGCGCTACAGTCTCGACCGCTCGCCGGGGTTTCTGATGATGGAATGGATCGCGCGGGTCTATTCGCCCTATGACCTCAATCCGTTCGACACCAACCCCCTGCGGGATCTGATCGCGGCCCGGGTCGATTTCGGGCTCGTCAACCGGCCCGGCGGGATCGGGGTTCATGTCACCGCGACCAATGTGCGCAGCGGCCTGCCGCGGGTGTTTTCCACCGGGGAGGTGAGTCTGGAAGCGGTGCTGGCCTCGGCCTGTCTGCCCCAGATGTACAAGGCGGTCGAGATCGACGGCCAGGCCTATTGGGACGGCGGATTCTCCGCCAATCCGGCGCTGTTTCCGCTGGTGATGAGCCCGGCCAGTTCCGATCTGGTGATCGTGCAGATCAATCCGTTTCACCGCCACGCGCTGCCCACGACCGCGCGCGAGATCATGAACCGCATGAACGAGATCAGTTTCAACACCAGCCTGATCAAGGAGTTGCGTTCGATGGCGCTGGCACGGCGGATGCTTTCGGACGAGGCCGCGCGGGAGTTCGCGGCGACGAAGCTGTTTTTGCATCTGGTGCATGTGGACGAGGAGGTTCAGGATCTCGCCGCTTCGAGCAAGCTGAACGCCGAATGGGATTATCTGATGGTTCTGTTCGACCGGGGCCGGCGGTGGGCGGATGTCTGGTTGCGCGATCATTTCGACGAGATCGGGCGGGCCTCGTCCTTCGATGTCGAGGATCTGTTCCGCGAGGCCGATGCCAGACCGGAAGGCCTGCCACCACCGCTCGTGGAGCGCTAGGGCACGCTCCACGCAAGGGGCGGATCGGATAAATTGTGCGTAAATTCAAACCTAGGGGAGGCGGTGGTTCCAGAGGCCTGCGATCACCGGGCGCAGGGCCGCGGGCAGATCCTCGGCGATCAGGCCCGGTCCCGCTTCGGACCCGGCGGCGCCATGGAGCCAGACCGCGCCCCGGGCCGCCTCGAAGCCGGGCAGGCGCTGGGCCGCGAGGCCGGCGGCGATCCCGGTCAGCACGTCGCCCGAGCCCGCGGTGGCCAGCCAGGGCGGGGCGTTGGAATTGATCGCGAGACGGCCATCGGGGGCGGCGATGACCGTGTCCGCTCCCTTGAGGACGGTGATCGCGCCGGAGCGGGCGGCGGCGGCGCGGACGCGGTCGGTCTTGACGGGTTCGCGCGAGAGATCGGGAAAGAGCCGCGCGAATTCGCCGTCGTGCGGGGTCAGGATTACCGGAGCCGCGCGGGATCCGATCGCCGCGAACAGCGTCCCCGGATCGTCCTCGAAGGCGGTCAGCGCATCGGCGTCGAGCACGACCGCCGACGGGGCGGCGAGGGCCGTCAGGACCATCGCCCGGGGGCCGGGGCCGCGCCCGAGCCCGGGACCGAGGGCCACGGCGGAATAGCGCGGGTCCGCCAGCGTATCGCGCAGACCGTCCGCGTCGTCGATCCGGGTCAGCATCACGGCGGTCAGATGCGCGGCATTGATGGCCAGGGCGCCGCCGGGGCTGGCCAGCGTCACCAGACCCGCGCCCGCCCGGAGCGCAGCCATCGCCGCGAGCCGCGCGGCCCCCGTGCGATGCATCGGGCCGGAGAGCACCAGCGCATGGCCGCGCCGGTATTTGTGGGTCTCGGCCGACAGTTGGGCCAGGATTCCGCCGCCGGTGTTTTCCATCGCCAGGGGGGCGATGCTGTCGAGCACACGGTCCGGAATGCCGATCTGGGCGAGGGTCAGGGCGCCGACCAGCCGGCGGCCCGGATAGAGCAGGTGGCCGGGCTTCTTGCGAAAGAAGGTCACGGTCGCGGTTGCCTCGACCACCGGCCCCCGGGATTGGCCGCTGTCGGCATCGAGGCCGCTCGGGATATCGACCGAGAGCACCGGGGTCGCGCCCGCGTTCATCGCGGCGACGAGATCCGCGGCGGCGCCGGTGAGCGCGCGGGCAAGGCCGGTGCCAAAGAGGGCATCCACGATCAGGGCGGCGGGGGGGAGCGGCGTGACAGCCGGCGCGATCGGTCCGTTCCAGCGATCGCGCGCCAGGCCCGCGTCGCCCGACAGATGCGCGGGATCGCCGAGCAGGGCCAGCGTGACCGGACATCCCGCCTCCGCCAGCAGCCGCGCCGCGACGAACCCGTCCCCGCCATTGTTGCCGGGACCGGCGAGCACAAGGATCGGCCCCCCGCGCGCCAGGGCCCGCGCCACATCGGCGACGGCGCGGCCGGCGGCCTCCATCAGCTCGATCCCGGCTGTGCCCGAGGCGATCGTCAGGCGATCGGCTTCGCGCATTTCGGCGGCGGTGAGAAGCTCATGCATTCCAGGCGCCCTGCGTTGCGACGGATCCATCCTAACGATTTGGCGACCGCCGCCAAGGGTAGGCGGAAATTTGCTGCGCCGCGGCATGAAAAGGATTAGGACGGGAAATTACCGGGGGCTTTACCATGTTCTGATCTAGAGCGGTTTGCGATCCGCTGCGCCGGATCGTCCGCTCTATGATTTTGTTTTGTCGCGATTTCTTGATTGGCAGGCGAGTCCCCCCTGCCTGGAAGTCGCTCCAGGGTCCGGCCATCGGTGACAGGGCCGGCCATCAGGAGACGAAGGTTTGACGATCCGCAACCTTGAGACCGCCCTGCATCCGCGCTCGATCGCCGTGATCGGGGCGACGGACGCACCCGCCTCGGTCGGCGCGGTGGTTCTGCGCAATATCCTGAGCACCGGGTTCGCCGGGCCGATCTGGCTCGTGGCCGAGGGGCCGTCGGAGGTGATGGGGATCGCGACCCATCCCGATGTGGCGAGCCTGCCCGGGATACCCGATCTCGCGGTGATCCTCTCTCCCGCCGGGGAACTGCCCGGCGTCATCGCCGCGCTGGGGGCGAAGGGATGTCGCCTGAACCTGGTGGTCAGCAACGGGATCACCGAAGAAAACGGCCTGCGGCAGCGGATGCTCGACGCGGCGCGGCCCTCTCTCTCGCGGGTGATCGGGCCGGGATCGATGGGGTTGATCGTGCCCGCGATCAAGCTCAACGCCAGCGCCACGCATATGCAGCCGGTGAGCGGCCAGATCGCCCTCCTGTCGCAATCGGGGGCCATCGCCAATACGCTCATCGACTGGGCGGCGCAAAGGGGGATCGGCTTTTCGCAGATCGTGGCCCTCGGCGGCATGGCGGATGTGGATGTCGGCGATTGCCTCGATCTTCTGGCGACCGATGGCCGGACCCGGGCGATCATCCTCTATCTCGAAAGCATCCCGGAACCGCGCAAGTTCCTGTCGGCGGCGCGGGCGGTGTCGCGGCTGAAGCCGGTGATCGCGATCAAGGCGGGCCGGTCGGAAACGGCGGCGATCGCGGCGGCCACCCACACCGGGGTCCTGTCCGGCGCCGACGCGGTGGTCGAGGCGGCCCTGCGGCGGGCTGGCATCCTGCGGGTGCGGGGCCTGAGCGAGATGTTCCAGGCGGCCGAGACGGTGGCGCGGTTTCGTCCGCTCGACCGGGCGCGGCTGGCCATCGTCACCAATGGCGGCGGCGCCGGGGTGCTGGCGGTGGAGCGGTTGAGCGAGGGGGCGGGCGAGCTGGCGGAGCTTGCGCCCGAGACCTACGCGGCGCTCGAGCCCCTGGTGCCGGGTCATTGGGCCCGGGCCAATCCGCTGGATATTGGCGACGATGCCACGGCGGAACGCTATCTCTCGGTGCTGGACCGGGTCGCGGCGGACAAGGACGTGGATGTGGTCCTGATGATGAACTGTCCCTCCGCGCTGGTGGATTCCGCCGAAGTCGCGCGGGCGGTGGCAAAATCCACGAAGCGGGGCCTCTATGGCGGCAAGCCGGTTCTTTCGAGCTGGCTTGGCGGGGCGACCGCCGCCGGGGCGCGGTCGGTCCTGCGCGCGGCGGGGGTGGCGAGCTATGACAATCCCGGAAGCGCCGCGGCGGCGGTCGGGCATCTGACCAGTTGGGGACAGGCGCAGGCGGAATTGATGCGGGTGCCGGACCGGCGGGAGGAGGAGGCGCTGGGCGCCACGCCGCCCGATGCGAGGGCCCGGGTAGAGGAGATTTTCGCCAAGGCCGCGGCGTCGGGCCGGACCGTTCTGAGCGAGCCCGAGGCCAAGGCCGCGCTCGCCGCCTATGGGGTTCCGGTCCCGGCGCTTCGGGTCGCCCTGAGCCCCGAGGAGGCGCGGGACAAGGCGGCGGAGCTCCTGGCCGAGGCCGACGCGCTGGTGGTCAAGATCCTGTCGCCGGACGTCGGCCACAAATCCGATATCGGCGGGGTCGTGCTCGGGGTCACGACGCCCGAGGCGGCCGTGTCGGCCGCCCGTGGAATTGCCGGGCGATTGCACGACGCCCTGCCGGAGGCGCGTCTGGACGGATTCGTGCTTCAGCCGATGATCCATCGGCCGGAGGCTCAGGAGCTGATCCTCGGGGTGGCCCATGATCCGGTCTTCGGGCCGGTGATCCTGTTCGGCATGGGCGGCATCGCGGTCGAGGTGCTGCGCGACACGGCGATCGCGCTGCCCCCCCTCGACACGCGCCTGGCGGCGGATCTGGTGGCGGGGACGCGGGTCGGGGAGTTGTTGGCCGGGTATCGTGGCAGGCCCCCCGCCGATCGGACGGCGATCGGGCGGGCCTTGATCGCCTTGTCCCATATGATCGAGGATTTCCCCTGCCTGAGGGCGCTCGACATCAATCCGCTCCTCGCCGATCAGGACGGGGTGGTGGTTCTCGATGCGCGCATCGAGATCAATCCGGCGGAGGTGGGCTGGACCGGTCCGAATCCGCATCTGGCGATCCGGCCCTATCCCGGCGGCTGGCGGCGGACGCACATGGGGCGGGATGGCCAGTATGAGTTGCGACCGATCCTGCCGGCGGACGCGGCGCTTTATCCCGACTTCTTTCCCCATGTCGATCCCGACGACATCCGGATGCGCTTTCTCGGCCCCCGCAAGCACTTCACCGAAACCGACGCGATCCGGTGGAGCCAGCTCGATTACGACCGGGAGGTTGCCTTCATCGCCCTGACGCCCGGGGGGGAGCTGGCGGGGGTGTCACGGCTCAGCTGCGATCCCGATCACCGGATCGCGGAATATTCGCTGCTGGTGCGCAGCGACCTCAAGGGCCGCGGCCTCGGCCGGGCCCTGATGACATTGCTGATCGATTACGCGCGCGCGGACGGGCTGGAGCGGCTGGAGGGCATGGTCCTGTCGGAAAATCCGGGGATGCGGCATCTGGTCGGGGCGCTCGGGTTCCAGAGCGCCTATATGCCCGACGAGCCGGGCGTGGTGATGACGCATCTGAACCTGTGAGAGGGGCGGGGGCCAAGTCGCTGGAATCCCACATCGCGGTCCCGGCGGTGGTCTTGCGGCGCCTTGCCGCTCGCACTAAGGTCGGAGCCGGTATGAGACGAACCGGGGCCAGCCGTTGGGCGGTCCGTCTCGGGTCCGACGACGTCCGGCCCGGGTGACAGGAGAGACGCGATGACGGATGCGACCCCGACCGACCTCAGGACCACGCCCCTGCATGCCCTGCATCTGTCGCTCGGGGCGCGGATGGTGCCCTTCGCCGGCTATGACATGCCGGTGCAATATCCGACCGGCATCCTGAAGGAGCATCTCTGGACCCGCGACTCCGCGGGCCTCTTCGATGTCAGCCACATGGGCCAGATCCTCCTGCGCCCGAAATCCGGGGATATCCTGGACGCGGCGCGCGCCCTGGAAGGATTGATCCCGATGGATGTGCTCGGGCTGGCCGAGGGGCGGCAGCGCTATGGCCTCTTCACCAACGCGGGCGGGGGGATCCTCGACGACCTGATGTTCGCCCATCGCGGGGATCACCTGTTCCTGGTGGTGAACGCCGCCTGCAAGGAGGCCGATGCCGCGCGGCTGGAAACGGCGCTGGCGGATGTCTGTGACCTGGAGGTGCTGGACCGGGGGCTGCTCGCCCTGCAGGGGCCGAAGGCGGCGGCGGTCCTCGTGGGGCTCAATCCGGAAGTCGCCGCGATGCGCTTCATGGATTTCCGGGAGATCGATCTCGACGGGATCCCGGCCTTGGTGTCGCGGTCGGGCTATACCGGCGAGGATGGGTTCGAGATTTCCGTCCCGGCGGACCGGGCGGGCGCGCTCGCGGAACGGCTGCTCGCGGCGCCCGAGGTGAAGCCGATCGGTCTCGGGGCGCGGGATTCGCTGCGGCTGGAGGCGGGGCTCTGCCTCTACGGCCACGATATCGACGAGACGACGACCCCGGTCGAAGCCGCGCTGGAATGGGCGATCCAGCCGGCGCGGCGACGGGGCGGGGCCCGCGAGGGCGGCTTTCCCGGCGCCGACACCATCATCGGCCAGATCGCGGCGGGGGCGACCCGGCGGCGGGTGGGCCTCTTGCCCGAGGGGCGGGCGCCGATCCGCGAGGGGGTGGAACTCTTCGTGACGGAGGATGGGGCGCCGGTGGGACGGGTGACCTCGGGCGGGTTCGGGCCGACCCTCAACGCTCCGGTCGCGATGGGCACCGTTGGGATCGAAGTCGCGGCGCCGGGCACGCGCCTGCTTGCAAGCCTGCGGGGAAAGATGTTGCCTGTGACGGTCGAGAAGCCCCGGCTGGTCAAGGCGGGATATATCCGGGCCTGAGGGTCCGCACTGAGGAGAGCGGGATGCTGAAATTCACCGAGGAACATGAGTGGCTGAAGCTGGACGGCGACGAGGTGATCGTGGGGATCACCGAGCACGCGGCCGAGCAGCTCGGGGATCTGGTGTTCGTGGAGCTGCCCGAGGAGGGGCTGACGGTGGCCAAGGGCGAGGAGATCGTGACGATCGAATCGGTAAAGGCGGCGAGCGACATCGCGGCCCCCCTGGACGGGGTGATCACCGAGGTGAACCCGGCGATCGTGACCAATCCGGCGCTGGTGAACGAGGATCCGATGGAGGACGGCTGGTTCTTCAAGATGACCCTGAACGACCCGTCGGAGCTGGAGGGCCTGATGGATGAGGAGGCCTATCAGGACTACATCGCCTGAGCCGCGCACGCGTGCGCACCGGGTTATGTCGTTGAATAGCAACGATACTCCAAATCTCTTTACACACGATTCATCAAGGTTAACGCCCCTCTTCGGGGCGTGCCGGGGGGCGGGGATGCGTACATCGAAAAAGCCATGGCCGACGCTTCCGACCGATGAAGCGGCGGAGGCGTTTGTCGAGACGGCTGATTTGACGGAATTTGACTGGAGCGCGGCGGAGCCTGTGCGCTATGAATTCGGGAAGAAGTCGGCGGCCTTGAACATGCGCATCCCGCAGGCCATGCTCGACGCGGTGAAGGCGAAGGGCATTCCCTTCACCCGCTATGTCCGGATGTTGATCGAGCAGGATTTGGGGCGGTTTTGATCGGCCCACCGGTTAGCTACAAGAACTATTAGTGCGCGCTATATCTTAACAGGATCTATTTGGATGGAAATAAATTTTCGAATAGAGATTCCGATCACCTCCGGTAATCCTATTGCCTTAGATTTATGTACTGGCGACGTGATCTATATTTTGGGTGCAAATGGTACTGGAAAATCCAGTTTAGTCAGTCGATTTTTTAGACAACATCAGGGCAATTCAAAACGTATCTCTGCGCATCGACAAACTTGGTTTGAGTCGAATACTACCAATATAACTCCCCATTATAGAAATCACATAGAAGGCACTATGCGTTCGGAGGATGCGCATCCGCAGGCGCGGTACAAAGAATGGAATTCATCAGAGCGTGCTAATATCGCGATATTTGACTTAATTGACGCTGATACTGTGCAGGAGCGCAAGATTGCTGCGCTGGTACGGGCCAAAAGCGTAGAGGCCGCCCAGAAAGCTGCGGAAATCCCTTCCCCCATTCAAGTCATCAACGAACTTATGCGGCTATCCAACCTACCGATTGAGATCAGTCTAGAGGAGGGTCAGAAAGTCGTTGCACGCAGGAATGGGGGCATGGGCTACAGCGTAGCTGAACTGTCTGACGGTGAGCGTAACGCTTTTCTGATCGCTATCGACGTTCTGACTGCGAAACCAGGAACGCTGATTTTGATTGATGAGCCGGAGCGCCATCTTCATCGGTCAATCATTTCTCCATTGCTAAAGCTTCTTTTTGATCGACGTAAAGATTGCGCGTTTGTGGTGTCAACTCACGAACTCATGCTGCCACTCGACACACCAGAGGCATATACGTTGCTTGTTCGTGGTTGCGAGTATCATGGCTCAAGCGTGCAAGCTTGGACGGCTGATTTGCTTCCACCCGGTGCTGCCATAGGCGAGGATTTAAAGGGCGACATTCTTGGCTCTCGGAGGAGGATGATATTTGTTGAGGGCACCGCGCACAGCCTTGATGTACCGCTCTACAGCCTTTTGTTTCCGCAAGTTTCTGTTGTCCCCAAAGACGGATGTCGCGAGGTTGAGCAGGCGGTCCGCGGACTTCGCGGTGCAGACGATGTTCATTGGGTCTCAGCTTGGGGGATTATCGATAACGATCAAAGAAGCGCCGACGATATTGCTCGTCTTAAGGCCGCTGGAGTGACGGCGCTGTCTCACTACTCTGTAGAGTCGCTCTACTATCACCCTAATATCATCATGCGTATCGCGCAGCGACAGGCTGCCGTTATTGGCGCAGATGCAGCGGTGCTTGTACTAAGCGCAACGGAGAGTGCAATTGACGCGGCTAAATCTAGTCGCGAGCATCTCGTTGCAAGTGCAGTGCTGCGGGCCACAAGGAACAAGATCGCCAATAGTCTTCCCAGTCGACGAGACATAGAGGCCAAAACCTCTGTGACGATAGAGGTGGATGTCGCAGGACTACATGCTGCGGAAGAGGAGCGATTTGACGCACTTATTCTGGCGCGAAATTGGGATGGGTTGCTGACCCGCTACCCGCTTCGTGAAAGCAAGGCATTCGCTCGGGTCGTAGATGGACTTAGGTTGGTGGATCGAGCCACTTATCAGGCTGCGGTATTGAAGCTGTTGCAAGACGACGCCGAAGCGCTCGACGAACTTAGGCGGCTACTCGGAGACCTGTATGCTGAGGTCACTGCGTAGTGCCGGAGTTTGCCATCCTTGACGAACTGACGGTAAGCGATAGGGCGAAGCTAGAACTGAGGCCGCAGCCACGACACCGCCTGCGTGACCTTGCCTCGCTGAGTTGGGGCAAGGCATAATGCCCTTAGAGCGTGTCCCAAATTGTGGAACCATCATGACCTTCCAGGAAACCGAGTATCACCCCTATGATTTTGCCAATCGGCGGCATATCGGGCCGAGCCCTGCCGAGATCGAGGCGATGCTCGGGGTGGTGGGGGCGGAGTCGCTCGATGCGTTGATCGAGGAGACCGTGCCCGCCGCGATCCGGCAGAGGACACCGCTCGCCTGGGGCAAGGCGCTCAGTGAACAGGCCGTGCTCCATCGGTTGCGGCTCGTCGCGCGCAAGAACAAGGTTCTGACCAGCCTGATCGGGCAGGGGTATCATGGGACGGTCACGCCCCCCGTCATTCAGCGGAATATCCTGGAGAATCCGGCCTGGTACACCGCCTATACCCCCTATCAGCCGGAAATCAGCCAGGGGCGGCTTGAGGCGCTGTTGAATTTCCAGACGATGGTCTGTGACCTCACCGGGCTCGATGTCGCCAATGCGTCGCTGCTCGATGAGGCGACGGCGGCGGCGGAGGCGATGGCGCTCTGTCAGCGGGCGGCCAGGTCCAAGGCGCAGGCGTTCTTCGTCGATCAGGGGTGCCATCCCCAGACCATCGCCGTCATCGAGACGCGGGCGGCACCCTTGGGGTGGAAGGTCATCGTGGGCGATCCGTTCGCGGATCTGAACCCCGGCGAGGTGTTCGGGGCGATCTTCCAGTATCCCGGCACGTACGGCGATGTGCATGATTTCCGCGGGCCGATCGCGGATTTGCATGGGGCGGGGGCGTTGGCCTGTGTCGCGGCCGATCCGCTGGCGCTGACCCTGTTGGTGCCGCCGGGCGAGATGGGGGCGGATATCGCGGTTGGCAGCACCCAGAGGTTCGGGGTGCCGGTCGGGTTCGGCGGGCCGCACGCGGCCTATATGGCGGTCAGGGATCCGTTGAAGCGCGTCATGCCGGGGCGGTTGGTCGGCGTGTCGGTCGATGCCCGGGGGAACCGGGCGTACCGGTTGAGCCTCCAGACCCGGGAGCAGCATATCCGGCGGGAGAAGGCGACGTCGAACGTTTGCACGGCGCAGGCGTTGTTGGCGGTGATGGCCTCGATGTACGCGGTGTTCCATGGGCCGGAGGGGTTGAAGGCGATCGCCCAGCGCATCCATCGCAAGACGGTGCGGTTGGTGAAGGGGTTGGAGTCCCTGGGGTTCGCGGTCGAGCCCAAGGCGTTCTTCGATACGGTGACGGTCGAGGTCGGGGCGTTGCAGGGGGTGATCCTGCGGGCCGCCGTGGCCGAGGGGATCAACCTGCGGCCCGTAGGGGCGACGAAGATCGGGATTTCGCTCGATGAGCGGACGCGGCGGGAGCATACGCAAGCCGTCTGGCGGGCGTTCGGCGGGGATATGCTGGACCGGCAGCTGGATCATGAATACCGGTTGCCGGAGGGGTTGATCCGGGAGTCGGCCTATCTGACCCATCCGATCTTTCATATGAACCGGGCCGAGGCGGAGATGACGCGCTATATGCGCAGGCTCGCGGACCGGGATCTGGCGTTGGACCGGGCGATGATCCCGCTCGGGTCCTGTACGATGAAGCTGAATGCGACGGTGGAGATGATGCCGGTGACCTGGCCGGAGTTTTCCGACATCCATCCGTTCGCGCCGGCGGATCAGGTGGCGGGATATGCCGAGCTGATCGGGGATCTGGAGGACAAGCTGTGCCAGATCACCGGCTATGACGCGGTGTCGATGCAGCCCAATTCCGGGGCGCAGGGGGAATACGCGGGTCTGTTGACGATCCGGGCCTATCATCGGGCGCGGGGGGACGAGGGGCGGGTGGTGTGCCTGATCCCGACCTCGGCGCATGGGACCAATCCGGCCAGTGCGCAGATGGCGGGGATGAAGGTCGTCGTCGTCGGTGTGGCTGCCAATGGGGATATCGACCTGGAGGATTTCCGGGCCAAGGCGTCGAAATATTCCGATGTACTGGCGGCCTGCATGATCACCTATCCCTCGACCCATGGGGTGTTCGAGGAGACGGTGCGCGAGGTCTGTGCGATCACGCATGAGCATGGGGGGCAGGTCTATCTCGACGGGGCCAACATGAATGCGCTAGTCGGGTTGGCACGGCCGGGGGATTTTGGATCGGATGTGAGCCATCTCAATCTGCACAAGACCTTCTGCATTCCCCATGGCGGGGGCGGTCCGGGGATGGGGCCGATCGGGGTCAAGGCGCATCTGGCGCCCTATCTGCCGGGGCGGCCGGGAGGGGCGGGCGCGGTGTCGGCGGCGGCGTTCGGCTCGCCGTCGCTTCTGCCGATTTCGTGGGCCTATTGTCTGATGATGGGGGGCGAGGGTCTGACGCAGGCGACACGGATCGCGATCCTCAACGCGAATTACATCGCGGCGCGGCTGCGCGGGGCCTATCCGATCCTCTATTCCTCCGCGAAGGGGCGGGTGGCGCATGAATGCATCGTCGATACCCGGCCGTTGAAGGATCTGGCGGGGGTCAGCGTCGATGACATTGCCAAGCGGTTGATCGATTGCGGGTTCCATGCGCCGACGATGAGCTGGCCGGTGGCGGGGACCCTGATGATCGAGCCGACGGAGAGCGAGCCGAAGGCGGAGCTGGACCGGTTCTGCACCGCGATGCTGGCGATCCGGGAGGAGGCGCGGGCGATCGAGGAGGGGCGGATGGACCGTGTGAACAATCCCCTGATGCGCAGCCCCCATACGGTGGAGGATCTGGTGGGCGAGTGGGACCGGCCCTACAGCCGCGAGGAGGCCTGTTATCCGCCGGGGGCGTTCCGGGTGGATAAATACTGGGCGCCGGTCAATCGGGTGGACAATGTCTATGGCGACCGGAATCTTGTCTGCTCCTGCCCGCCGCTCGAAAGCTATGTCGAGGCGGCGGAGTAGGGGGTTAGGCGGCTCAGGATCGGGTGTGACCGCGCTGAGAGACGCGGTCCGCCGCCGTGCTCAGGACTGGCCCCTCAGGGCCCGCGGGCGTTGTTCGATGTTTTCGATATAAGGGGCCTGTTTGCCCAGTTCGAAGAGTTCCATGCGGGCGCCTTCGATGGAGTTTTGGGCGGATTCCGCGGTCGCGAACCATATCGCCGCGGACTCCTCGTCGTGTTCCGCGAGCCTCTCATTTGCAACTTTTGTCATGGATTCATAGTCTATTTGATTCATTGTTATCGATGCGGATGCGCCTTCGATCCTGCTCTTGTGAAGGGCAATCTCGGATTCATAAAAGGGAATCAGGACGGCCGGGTCCTCCACCTTTGGGCGGTCCGTTATGGGTCGGGGCGATTGGGGAACCGTCGCCTCCGGCATGGCGGTGGAGAAGGTCGAATTGCCCTCGGCGAGGAGGGGGGCGTCATTTGGGGTCCGATGAGTCAAATTGCTCAGGGCTCCCTGGGTGGGCGCTATGATCGTCATCTCATTCCTCATCGGTGTGGATACAGAAGAGATGGAACGAAAAATTCTGAGAAGTGATTAAGCTAAAACATTGATTACCATTCGTCGGGCGGCCGGGCGGTTAATCTCAATTTTATGTAAATCATGTGCCTTCACAGCGCAGGTCTTCAAGGAGAGCCGGAAGAGCGTGTATTTTGTCCCGGAGATGCGATGAGGCGGCGATGGCCAGGGAGATTTGTCCGCTGGGTCGTCTATGCGTTTGCCTTTCTCGACCTCCTCATTGTGGTGTGAGCTGTTCTGGCGATTGCGCATTGGGTGCCGATTTTCATGGATCGTGTGACATTGCACAATGGGATCATCCTGAAACGCGAATTCGATTTTTCGCGCTACGGTCGGAATGATCTGGTTGCATCGGATGGTCGAACAATGCTCGCGCGCGATGTTGAGTTCGTCTGTTTCAATGATCGGTATGTATTGCTCTATGCCTATGGTCCGGGTTCGGGAGTGTACGACGCCGCGACCGGCGCGCGGGTCCCTTTCGGGATGTTCGATGAAACCTATGAAACGAGTGGGCTCGGGGAGGGAGATCATGGCTGCGACGGGTATTCCACCGGGATGGTGGGGCCGGATCTGATTTATGACGGGAAGGCGCGGCCGCTTTCTGCCGATTGCTCCTGGCGCAATCGGGAATGCGGGTCTCCGGGATCGGGCGTGGTTCGAGCGGCCCTGTTCCGGGGAGTGAGGCTTTACGGGGCCTTCAGGCCGATCGCCTATGACGGTCCCGAACCGGTGGGGGAGGGATGGCATGGCGGTCGTCGGGATCGAGGGGCGGGCGGAGCGGGCGGTCGCGCGGGCAGGGGGGTTTCCGCTGTTCGACGGATTGCGCTTCGGGCTCGCCTCGGTCGTCGTGCTGACCCATGGCGGGGTCATCACCTGGCCCTGGGCGGGATATCTCGCGGTGCAGGTGTTCTTCGCGCTCAGCGGCTGGTTGATCGGTGGCATCCTGCTCCGGACCGACCGGGCCGACCTGCCGCGGTTCTTCTTCAATCGCGGCACCCGGATCTGGATCCCTTACTTTCTCGCCGTGGCCCTCCTCTATTCGATCAGCGCGCTGCGCGATCTGGTCGATCCGCGCTGGCTCGAATATCTGGCCTTCGATCTGACCTTCACCCACAATCTGTTCTCGCTGAAGCCCGCGGCCGAGGTGGCGCTGCCGCTGATGCCGCTGCGTGGAACCGGCAATCATTTCTGGAGCATCTCGGTCGAGGAGCAGTTCTATCTCGGCGCCCCCCTCGTGATCCTCTTCGCGCGGGCGGGGCGGACGGTCTGGCTCTGGGCCGGGATCGCCGCCGTCGCCGTCCTGTCGGCGAGCTGGTTCGGCGCGATCAGCCTCGGCGTGCTGGCGGCCGTCGCCCGTGCGCGGCATGGCGACTGGCATCTGGTCCCCGTGCATCGGGCGGCGATCCTGGCGCTGCTCCTGGTCAGCGGGGTGGCGCTGGCGATGCCAGGGGCGCCGGTCACGCGGATCGCTCCGGTCTTCGCACTCTGCGCGGTGCTGGCGCTGGCGGTGCCGGGCCAGAGGTCAGGGTTGGGCGAGCTGCTGGGCGGTCTGTCCTTCCCGCTCTATCTCAACCACTGGTTCTTCTTCTTCCTGTTTCACGCGAGCCTGAAACAGCTGGGGGGCGAGATGACGGTCGGGGCCGATCTTCTCGCCTATGGCGCGGCGGTGCTGGGCGGGGGGATGCATTACCTGTTGATCGACCGGATGATATTACGCCACCGGGGCCGGTTCTATTCCCCCGCGGCGGGCCGCGCCTTTCAATACAGCGCCTATGCCCTGTTCACAGCGGGCCTCGTGCTCGGCCTGCTGCTCTGGCGGACGCCGTTCTGGGGCTGATCTTTCGAGGTCGAGGGGTTAGAGCGGTGCCCGTTCGCATTGGCTCACGTTCACCACTCTATCTATTTGAATTCACGCTATTCCTAGGTCATCGAATGAGTCCATTCGATTGGAAATCGCTCTAGCCCGCGCCTTGGGAGGGATCAGCCGCAATAGACGCGGTCGACCTTGTCGCCAGCGCCGATCGAGACGTTCATGCGGGTGGGCTGGCTGTCCTTGGCGGCGGGCACACCGGGGAAATGGACAAGCGTGCCCTTGGGCAGTTTGGAGGAGTCAAGGCTGCCCGCGCCCATGCCGATCAGATCCTGATGCGCGCTCGCGCCGCACTGGTCCGCGCCGGTGGCGGCGGCGGTGGCGGTCGGTGTCGCGGGGGTGGAGCCGGACTTCAGGGAGTCGCAGCCGGCGAGGGCCAGGGCCACCCCGAGGCCCAAGGGGACGAGACCGAGCGGATGTTTCATTCGAATGCTCCTGTGGCGGTTCCGGGGGCAGGCAATCATGCCCGCCCGCCGCTGGCAAGGGAGGGCCCGCGGTTACGCATGCCCGGGGCTCGCCGTCGATCGCGCCTCCGAACGCAGGTCGGCCTGGAAGGCCGCGTCGTCGCGCGAGATGTAGGTGTAGAACATCGGCACCACGAAGAGCGTGAAGAGGGTGCCGACCAGCATGCCGGTGAAGATCACGAGGCCGATGGAATAGCGCGCGGCCCCGCCCGCGCCCTCGGCGAGGATCAGCGGCACCACGGCGAGCGCCATGGCGGCGGTGGTCATCAGGATCGGACGCAGCCGCACCTTGGCCGAGGCGACGATGGCCTCGCGCCGGGTCAGGCCGCGATGCTCGCGTTGCTGGTTGGCGAATTCGACCAGCAGGATCCCGTGTTTGGTGATCAGGCCGATCAGGGTGATGAGGCCGACCTGGGTGTAGATATTGAGCGTGCCGAGCCCGATGTTGAGCGGCAGGAGCGCGCCGAAGATCGAGAGGGGCACCGACATCAGGATGATGAACGGATCGCGGAAGCTCTCGAACTGCGCGGCCAGCACCAGATAGATCACGACGATGGCGAGGCCGAAGGCGATGGCGAGCGTGTTGCCTTGGGTCACTTCCAGCCGGGACTGGCCGGAATAGTCGATGAAGAAGCCCTCCGGCAGGGTTTCCTCGATGATGTTGGTGAGGGTGGAGAGGCCCTCGCCCGAGGTGACGCCGGGCAGGGGCAGGGCAGAGATGGTGGCGCTGTTCAACTGGTTGAACTGTTCGATCGAGGCGGGGGAGGCGTTGGTGGAGACGGTGACCACCGAGCTGAGCGGGACCATGTCGCCGTTCGAGGCGCGCACGAAGAACTGGCCCAGCCGTTCGGGATTGTCGCGCCACTCGCGCGGGACCTGGGTGATGATGTCGTAGCTGTTGGAATCGCGGTCGAACTGGCCGATCGAGCCGCCGCCGACCAGAAGGCCGAGGGTATTGCCGATTTCGCTGACCGAGACATTCAGGCTGGCGGCGCGGTCGCGGTCGATGGTGACGCTGATCTCGGGCTGGTCGAAGGCGAGCGAGTTCTGGACGACGATGAATTTGCCGGAGGCATAGGCCTTGGCCTTGATCTGTTCGGCGACCTCGAAGACCCGCTCGGGGCCGTAGATCGATTGCACCGCGACCGAGATCGGCAGGCCGCCGCCGGAGCCGGGCAGGGAGGGCGGCGAAAAGACGAAGCCCTCGACGCCCGCGACCTTGCCGAGCTGGCCCTGGATATCCTGCTGGACCGCGCTCTGGGGGCGGTCGCGGTTGGCCCAGTCCTTGAGCACCCAGATGTAGAAGGCCGAGCTGGCCGAGCCGCCGATGCCCGCGATGGAGAAGTTGAGATCGACCTCGGGGATGTCCTTGGTGAGGGTGGAGATCTCGTCCGTGTAGAGCTTCATGTATTCGTTGGTCGCATAGCGCGGCGCGTTCAGGATCGCGAAGAGCGCGCCCTGATCCTCCTCCGGGGCGAGTTCGGAGGTGGTGTTGACGAACATGAAGCCGGTCACGCCGATGAGGGAGGCGACGATCAGGAGCGTCACCGGCCGATAGTCGAGCGAGCTCGACACCCGGCGCTCGTACCAGTTCGACAGGCTCTCGAAGACATGATCGACGATGCGCTGGAACCGGGCGGGCTGGCCGGTGGTCAGGATCCGGGCCGACATCGCCGGGGTGATGGTCAGGGCGATGATCCCCGACAGGATGACCGCCCCGGCGAGGGTGAAGGAGAATTCGCGAAACAGCGCACCCGTCAGGCCGCCGGTGAAGCCGAGCGGGGCGAGCACCGCCGCCAGCGTGATGGTCATCGCCACCACCGCGCCGGTGATTTCCTTCATGCCGACGATCGAGGCCTGGAGCGGACTGAGCCCCTCCTCGATATGGCGGTGGATGTTTTCGACCACCACGATGGCATCGTCGACCACCAGTCCGATGGCGAGCACCATCGCGAGCAGCGAGAGCAGGTTGATCGAATAGCCCAGGGCAAGCAGGAAGCCGCAGACCCCGATCAGCGAGAGCGGGATGGTCACGACCGGCATCAGGACCGAGCGGAACGAGCCGAGGAAGAGGATGATCACCACGACGACGATGGCCACCGCCTCGCCGATCGTCTTGAAGACCTCGTGGATCGAGGCGCTGATCGTCTCGGTCGAGTCATAGACGAGATTGATGTCCATGCCCTGGGGGAGGGCCGCGTTGATCGCGGGCAGTTCCCGCACGACCGCCGCGGCGGTGTTCAACGGATTGGCGGCCGGGGTCGGATAGACCGCGATGAAGGTGCCGCTCTGGCCGTTGAAGGTCACGATCGTGTCGGTGTTCTCCGCCGCGAGGTCGATGCGGGCGACGTCGCGCAGCCGCACCACCTGGTCGCCGTCCGAGCGGATCGGCAGGGCGCCGAAGGCTTCCGGCGATTGCAGCGTCGATTTGAGCTGGATCGAGGAGGCGACATATTCGTTCTCGGTCTTGCCCGGCGCCGAGAGGAAGTTCGCGGCGCTGATCGCGCCCAGCACATCCGAGGCCGTCACCCCGCGCGCCGCCAGTTGCAGCGGATCGATCCAGACCCGCATGGAGTAATTCGCGGCCCCGATGATCTCGATCTGGGCGACGCCTTCGATCGTGGACATGCGGGGCCGGATGACGCGTTCGAGATATTCGGTCATCTGCTCGGGCGACATGTTCGGATTCTGCGCCGAGAGATACATCAGAGCGAACTGCTGGCCGGTGCCCTTGACGATGGAGGGATCGTCGGCGCCGTCGGGGAGCTGGCCGCGGACCTGCTGGACCTTGGCCAGAACCTCGGTCAGGGCGACGTCCGGATCGGAGCCGAGCTTCATATGCACGCTGACCACGCTGGCCGAGGGCGTGCTCTGCGAGGTCAGATAGTCGATGTTCTCGGTCGTGGCCACGGCGGCGGCGATCGGCGAGGTGATGAAGCCCTGGATCAGGTCGGGGGGCGCACCGCGATAGGTCGTGGTGATCGTGACCACGGTCTCCTCGACTTCCGGATATTCCCGGACGGCGAGGCCGAAGATCCCCTGGATGCCGACAAGCAGGATGAAGGCGGCGAGGACCGTGGAGAGGACGGGCCGGCGGATGAAGAGTTCGCTGAAATGCATCGGCCGGGTCCTATTCGGACGTGGCGGCGGGGGCGACCGCCGGCGTGACGGAATTGTCGACCACCACCGTGGCGCCGCTCGACAGCCGGTTCTGGCCCGCGCTCACGATCTCGTCGCCAGCCTTCAGGCCCTTGAGGATTTCGATCAGCCCGAGCGATCGGCGCCCGATCTGAACGAAGACCTGTTCCACCTTCTTCTTGGCGGCCTCGCCCTCGCCTTCCGTGCGCACCACGAAGACCGAGTCGCCATAGAGGTTGGAACTGACCACCGTCTGCGGCAGGGCTATCACGCCCTTTTCCTCGGGCAGCACGACCCTGACGCGCAGGAACTGGCCGGGGTTGATGCCATTGTCGGAATTGTCGACCTCGGCGCGGACGGTGACGAGGCGGGTGTTCGGATCGATCTTGGGCTCGATCGCATTGATATGCCCATGCAGTTCGGTGGTGCCGACCTCGGAATAGACGATGACCGGCAGGCCCGTCCTGATCAGCCGGATCTGTTGCTCGGGGACCGAGAAATCCACCCGCATATTGTCGAGATCCTGAAGCGTCGCATAGACCGTGCCCGGTACGACATATTCCCCGACATCGACCTGCGGAATGCCCACCACCCCGGCGAACGGGGCCTGGAGGGCCTTTTGCTCCATCACGGCGGTGAGTTTCGCGACCTCGGCCTGGGCGCTCAGGGCGCTGGCCTGGGCTTCGTCGAGATCGGTGGAGGCGGTGACGCCCCGCGCCTGGAGCACCTCGGCGCGGTTGAGCTGGGTCTTGCTCAGATTGAGAGAAGCCTCGGCGGCGGCGAGATCGGCGCGCTCGATCGTATCGTCGATCTGGGCCAGCAACTGGTTCTCGGTGACGTGGTCATTGGCCTTGAAGAAGATTTCCTTCACGATCCCGGCGGTTTCCACGCCGAGATCGACGCCCTGGGCGGCGCGCGCGGTCCCGATCGCCTCGATCCCCGGTTCCCAGGTCACCGGCTCGACCACGACCGTCGAGACCGTGACGGGGGGCGGCTGGCGGCTTGCGAAATAAGCCTCGATGCCGGCGGACCGCATCATGTTGAACCCCACGATTCCTCCGACGATCAGGATCAACAGGACGATCGCAATGGCCAGCCGCTTGAACATTTCGCACTCCAACTGCCTGGGCGTATTCGGGCCAGTCACGGACCGGCCAAAGGCGCTCGTTTCACAAGATTCAGCCAGAGACACCCGGGCCGGGACTGAAATCACATCTGTCCGAAGCGAACCCCGCCGGTGCCTCCGGGCAGGGTCCGTTTGAACTTCGCGGAACATCCTGTTTTTTGGCGTTCTTTCCGCAAAGGTCAAGGTGGCGGGCCGTCGATCCCGCGCAAGGCCGGTCGTCTTGATGCAATTGGGTATCACCGCGCCCCGGTCGGGGGGCGGCGCTGTCGCGGATCCTCCCACGCGGGCCAAGGGGTCAGGGCGGCGGGATGTCAGGGAGAGCACGAAGGACATGGATCGCGGCGGGCGATTCCTGTAGTCAGGGACTCCCCCCCTTCGCGTGGTCTGCGCGGAGGGCCGTCCCCCGTGTTGTCCGACACGAGGGACGGAAACGATCGGGCACATGAGGTGCGGACCGCCGCGCAACGTCTTGATACAATGTTTCCAGGCGGGACGAAACGACGTTTATGGTTTCCAGCCTCGCCAAGGGGAGCGGGCGGAGGCAGGATGAGCGGGAGGGTAAATGGAAAAGCGATTCGAGGGGCGGCGCGTCATCATATCGGGGGGGGCGTCGGGGATCGGCCGGGCCGTTGCCCATCGGCTGGCGTCCGAAGGGGCGCGTGTTGCGATCTGGGATGCGAATGGCGCGCTGGCCGAATCAGTGGCGGACGCCATCGACGGGTCGGCGTGGCAAGTCGATGTGACCCAGTGGCCGGCGGTCGAGGCGGCGACGGCCGAGGTCGTGCGCCGGTTCGGCGGGGTCGATGTATTGGTCTGCAGCGCCGGGATCACCGGCCCGACGGTTCCGGTGGTGGAGTTCCCGCCCGAGGCGTTCCGGCAAGTGTTCGAGGTGAATACGTTCGGCCTGTTCCATTGCAACCGGGCCGTGGTCCCGGCGATGATCGAGGGCGGATACGGGCGCATCCTCAATGTCGCCTCGGTCGCGGGCAAGGAGGGCAATCCCAATGCCTCGGCCTATTCGGCCTCGAAGGCGGCGGTGATCGGTTTCACCAAGTCGCTCGCCAAGGAGCTGGCGACGCGCAATATCACGGTGAACTGCATTGCCCCGGCGGCCGTCCGCACGCCGATCTTTGACCAGATGCCCCAGAGCCACATCGATTTCATGCTGTCGAAGATTCCGATGGGCCGGCTGGGCAGCGTGGACGAGATCGCGGCGATGATCTGCTGGTCGGTGTCGGAGGAATGTGCCTTCACCACCGGCGCCTGTTTCGACGCCTCCGGGGGACGGGCGACCTATTGAGCGGTTTGCCGATCGGAGGGGAGCCAGGACCGGGCAGGGCGCGCGGTCCTGTGACCCGCCGGGGGATCAGCGGATCTTGAAGGAGACCGGCGCGGTCACCTCGCGCGGGGCATCCTCGGGCGGGGGCGGCACCGGCGAGGCGCGGTGGATCAGGTCGAGCACCGCCTTGTCCAGATCCGGGAAGCCGGAGGAGCGCGCAAGCACGACCGAGAGCACGTAACCGTTGGCATCGATCCGGAAGCGGACCTGGACCGTGCCCTGTTCGCCCCGGCCGCGGGCCCCGGCGGGATAGCGTTTGCGCTTCTCGATATGCGCGACCAGCCGCGACTGCCATTTTGTCGGGCTGACCGCGCCCCGGGCGCCCGAGGTCGAGGGTTTCGACGCCGCCTGGGGCGGTTGCGCGGCGGGCGGTTTTGCCTGTGCGACCGGCTTCGGTTTTGTCGTGGGTTTGGGTTTGGGCGTTTCCACGATCCGGGGCCGGGCCGGGGGCCGCGGCTCTGCGATGTCGGAGGGCGGCAAGGCGGGCGGCTCGACCTCTGGCGGGGCATCGGGCGGCGGGGGCGTGTCGATCGGTTCGGGCAGATCCGCCATCGGCTCTGGCAGCGGTTCCGTCGGGTCCGGCACGGGAGGGGCGATATCGGGGGCGAGGGTCTGGACCGGCTCCGGCATGATTTCGGGCGCGGGTTCCGGGGCGAGATCGATCATCACCGCCTGTTGGGCCGCGGGTTCCCCGGCGATCCGGGACGGTTGGCGCAGGGACCAGGCGACGAGGCCGGCGTGGGCGGCGAGCACGAGGGCACCCGCCGCGCCCCAGAGCAGGACCGGCGCGGCTCGATCCCGGGGGGAGGCGACGGTGGTCATGGAGCGGTCGGCTCCGGTGCCTGTTCCGCGCCGACCAGCGCGACCTTGAGATAGCCCGCGTCGCGCAGCAGGTTCATCACCTCCATCAGGTCGCCATAGGACACGGCCCGGTCGGCGCGCAGGAAGACGCGGGTCTCCTTGTCCCCGGCGGTCGCACCGTCGAGCGCGGGCCCCAGGGCCGCGCGGTCGACCGGGGCATCGCCGAGCGAGAGATCGAGGGTCTTGCCCACCGTGACATAGACCGGATCGGGCGGCCGCGCGGCGGGACTGGCATTGGAGCCCGGCAGATCGACCGGGACATCCACGGTGGAGAGGGGGGCCGCCACCATGAAGATGATGAGCAGCACCAGCATCACATCGATGAAGGGGGTGACATTGATCTCGTGGTTTTCCACCAGGTCGTCGCCGCCGCTGTCGAGACGTCCGGCCATCTTTTATTCCGCCGCCTGCCGGAGGGCCGGAGCGCCGAGCCGGTCGTGATCGAGGTCGCGGCTGACCAGACGTTCGATCGCCGCCGAAGTGTCGGCGAGCAGGGCGCGATAGCCCGACATCACCCGTGCGAAATGGTTGTAGATCACCACGGCGGGGATGGCGGCCACGAGGCCGAGCGCGGTGGCGAGCAGGGCCTCGGCGATCCCCGGGGCCACCACGGCGAGGTTGGTGGTGTTGGATTCGGCGATGCCGATGAAGCTCGTCATGATGCCCCAGACCGTGCCGAAGAGGCCGACGAAGGGCGCGGTCGATCCGATGGTGGCGAGCAGGCCGGTTCCGCTGGTCATGCGGCGGGCCTCGCGCGCCTCGGCGCGGGCGAGATGCGATTCCACGCGTGAGACGAGGCCGCCCCGGTCGGCGGGGTCGATCGCGGCGGCGGAGGCCTCGATCTCGGCGGCGACGGTGCCGACCATGACGGCGGCGATGCCGCGGCGGTGGGCGAGCGCGTGTTCGGCCTCGCGGAGGTTCGCCGCTGCGAGAATGGCGCGCTGGGCGCGGCGCAGGCGGGCGCGGGCAAAGACCATCTCAAGGCTCTTGGCCAGCCAGACCGTCCAGGTGAGGAGCGAAGCCACCGCGAGCCCGATCATGACTCCACGCACCACCGGGCCCGCCGCCTCGAACATCGCCCAGGGGGACAGATCCTTCGGGGCCGCTTCCTCGGCGGCGGGCATGGGGGCGGCGGGCCGCGCGGGGCCTGTGGATTGCGCCGGGGTGGGAGTTGGCAAGGGATTGGTGGGTTGCGCCGCGGCACCGGGCTGCGCCGGGGGGACGGCTTGCACGGGGGCGTCGGGCTGCGCCGGGGGGACGGCTTGCACGGGGGCGCCGGGCTGCGTCGGGGAGACGGTTTGCGCTGGGCCGCCTGGTTGATCCGGGACGAGGGTCTGGCCCGCGAGGGGGACAGGCGGGAGGCCGAGGAGGAGCGCCAGACCCAGGGCGATCCGTCCGCGGGCGCGACGGCTCGGGCGAGCGCGGGTCAGTTCGTCAGTCATCGGTGCCGATGCTCCAATCGAGAGGTCCGAAAGAGGGGCTGGCGGCGCCGGTGAGGGCTGGCTGGCAGGAATAGGGATGGTCGTACCTGTGCAAATTAGTCGGGTTCATGGGAAATGCCAAGGGCCGGTTTGACGAATTCCCCGAGAGCCCCCCGCCCCAGGGAAAGCCATGGGATTTCAAGAGGATCATTGGTTGACAAAAATGCTTGAGATTTATAGCAAGACCTCCGCGCCAGATCAAGCCGCCGCCAGGTTTGCGTGCAGAGCACTCTGGGAGATCAGGAATGAGTTTCAAACGAACGGCCACGGCCGTGGGCGCGCTCGTCGCTTTGTCCTGCGCGGGGGCGCGGGCGCAGGAGACGCTGGAGCTGCCGACCGTGACGGTGGAGGGCAGCGGGAACACCGGCTTCTTTGGCGAGGGGATCGCACAGTCGGCGGGATCGGCGATGAAGATGGACACGCCGATCATGGAGACCGCCCGCTCGGTCAGTGTCGTGACCCAGCAACAGATGCAGGATCGCGGGGTGACGACGGTCTCGGAGGCGCTGCGCTACATGCCGGGCGTGATTTCGAGCCAGTATGGCGTCGACAATCGGGCGGATTGGGGGGTGATCCGGGGGTTCGATGCGACGAGTTATCAGGACGGGCTGCAAACCCGGTTCGGATATTACAATATTCCCCGGCCGGAGACCTTTCTGCTCGATACCGTGACCGTGCTCAAGGGACCGGCGGGCGTGCTCTATGGCGCGGGCTCGGTGGGGGTGTCGTCAATATCACCTCGAAGCTGCCCGATCCCGCCGCGCCGAACATCGTCCAGTTCCAGGTCGGGACGAATGCGCTGTTCCAGGCGGGCATCGACTACAACGGCCAGATCGACGACGAGGGCAAATGGATCTATCGGCTGGTCGGCCTCGGGCGGAGCGCCAATGGATCGGTGAATTATTCAAACAACGATGTCGCGGCCTTCATGCCGTCGCTGACCTGGGCGCCGTCGGCGGATACCAGCGTCACCCTGCTCGGGCTCTATCAGAAGACCAAGACCAGTCCGGAGATCCAGTTCCTCTCCGCTTATGGCACCTTGTATCCCGGTCCGAACGGAGAGTATCTCGACCGCGACACCTTTGTCGGCGAGCCGGGCTTTGACCGGTATGATGTCGAACAGAGGTCGGCGACGCTGTTCGCCGAGCACCGGTTCAACCCGATCTGGTCGATGGCGGGCACCCTGCGCTCGACCCATGCCGATACCACCTATAACCAGGCCTGGTGGGCCTATGACAATTACGAGACCGGCCGCTACAATCCCGACGGGACGATCAACCGCACCATCTATGCCGCCGACAAGACGCTCGATTACTGGGCGGGCGATGTGCATGCCTCGGCGGATTTCATCGTCGGGGGCGTGCGCAATCAGGTGATGTTCGGCCTCGCGGGGCTCGATTCGACCTATGACGACGATTATGGCTATGGGGTTCAGGGCGGTCCGATCGATCCGTTCGACCCGGACTATACCGGGCTCGCGGGGCCTGTGACGCTCACGGACAATCCCGAGCTTAATGTCCGCCAGGAGGCGGTCTATCTTCAGGACCGGTTGACCATCGACCAGCGGATCTTCGTCGATCTGGGGATCCGCTATGACTGGATCCGGTCGGATCAGCAAACCTACGACCCTGCCAATCCGGTTTCCTCCGCCCAGGATAGCGAACCGTCGCGGAGCGTCTCGATCCTCTATGCCGCGGAAAATGGCCTGTCGCCTTATGTGAGTTACGCGGAAACCTTCAACCAGGAGATCATCGGCACGGATGCCCGGGGCAATCCGTTCGAGCCCACCCGCGGCACCCAATACGAGGCGGGGGTGAAGTACCAGCCGCCGGGGACGAGTTCGATCCTGACGGCGGCGGTGTTCGATATCACCAAGTCCAACATGACGGTGCCCGATCCGGACAATCCCACCTATTCCATTCAGATCGGCGAGGCCAAGTCGCGCGGGCTGGAGCTTGGGGCGCAGGCGAACTATCGGGATGTTTCGGTGGATGCGGCCTATACCTATCTCGATACCGAGGATCAGTATGGCAATCCGCTTCCGGCGGTTCCCAATCATTTCGCCTCGCTCTGGCTGGGATACCGGCCCCAAGGCGTGCTCCGCGGATGGAAGGGCGGGATTGGCGTGCGCTATAATGGCGAGTCATGGGTCGAAGGCGTGACCACGCCGTCGAGCACGCTCTATGATGCGATGCTCGGGTATGAGACGGACAGGTACGACGTCACCCTGACGGGGAGCAATATCGCCGACACGACCTATCTCAATGCCTGCTCGCCGGTGGATTGCTTCTATGGCCAGAGCCGGACCCTCAACCTGACCGTCACGGCGAAATTCTAGAGCGTTTTCGGCGGAGGTCTATTCGGTTCCGCGACGCGAAGATGCGCAATATCAAATGGATAGGGGGATTTTCATGAACCGGGGATCATGGAAATCCCGCTAGAGCGCAATCCGACCGGAGTGAAATGAGGATCGGACAAATTGTGTGCCAGATCATAGAGATAGAGCGCGCGACCTGACTCCGTCAGGTCGGATTGCGCTCTAGCAGCGGTTTCCGATCCGACTGCGCCGGATCGTCCGCTCCATGATTTTGTTTCGTGCCGATTTTTTGGTCGGCGGTTCGGTCCACCTGCCTGGAGATCGCTCCAAAGCGGTCGCCGCCGGAGGGGAACGAGAGTCGGATTGTGCCAAGACTTAAAGAGACAGGGCGGGCGGTTTCCCGTTCCGTCTCTCCCGAGGGGTCGCGATGTCCGGGAGCGAGGGTGGCGGGGTTCTGAAGACCCCGCTTCTGTCAGGAGCGGCTCAGCGCCTCGCGCAGGGAGGCGAGGCGGCGGGGCGGGAGCGCGGCCAAGATCCAGCCGAGCACGCTGACCGACCCGAGCCAGACCACCACATCCGAGGCACCAACCAGCGTGAGAAGGAGTCCGGGCAGGAGGGCCCCGCACAGGGCGGCTCGCGCGTGGCGGGGGCGCCGGAGCGCGCCAAGGCCGAAGGCGCGGCGGCGCTTGGGGTCGGTGGCACAAAGCCAGCCGATGGCGCAAAGGCTGGCCCCCACCGCGAGGGCGGTCGCGGTGAGGCTCATTCCGCCGGCCTTTCCGATGCGAGACCACGTTGGCCAAGGCGGCTCCCGCTGAATGCCCAGAGGCCGACGCCCGCGAGGCAGAACAGGATGTCGAAGGTGATGACATCATATTGCCGCCAGATCAGCCCTTGGGTCCAATCCATCCCGCCGGTGGCCAGCCGCAGGATCGGCAGAAAGAGGCAGAGCCCGGCGAGCAGGCGTTGGAAGATCCGGCCGAGTTGGTCCTCGTCCGGGCGCAGCACGCCCAGGAGGATCGCGACGCCCGCGCCCGCGACAAAACCGACCGGGGTCCACCAGAACGTGTCCGCCACGCCGTGCGAGACGAAAAACGCGACCGCGGCGCCGCAGACCGCGAGCGGCAGGCCGTAGCCCGTCACCTGGACCGCGATGGCAAAGCCGCGCCAGAGTGCCTGATCGGCCCGCCGCCGCACCCAGATCCGAAAGCCCGACAGGATCACGAAACACATGGCCACCCCGAGTGCGCCCCAGATCACCTGGGACAAGGATCCGGCGAAATTGCCGTAATGGAGCGGCCCCATCACGCCATAGAGGGTGCCCCCGACCGAGGGCGCATGGCCGACCGGTGCCCGTTGGCCGAGAAAGGCCCCCGTCGTGCCCTCGTAAAGATTCTGCGTATAGGTCAGGGCGCCCTGCGAGGGATCGTGCCAGACGGTGACGCGGGAATCGGCGCGTCCATAGTGCGAAACATCGATGAAGGTCGCCTCCGCCCCGCCGGAGCGCGTCACCGCGTCCGCGCGGATCCGGTCGAGATCGGCAAGCGGGCGGGGGGTGGGATCCTCCGCCGCCGCCGGCTCGAACAAGGTGTTCAGCATCGCCTCCTGATCGCCGCCGAATGCGACGGTGGCGACGAGGGGCACGCCGACGGTGCTGGCGAAGCTGAGGAAGGAGCCGGTGAAGGCGAGCAGGAAGGCAAAGGGCAGGCTCCAGGTCGCCGAGAGGGCATGGCGGTCGCGCACACCGGCGAGCCGGCCGCCGGGTCGTTCAGCAAGAAACAGATCGCGCAAAAGATGCCGGTGGATCAGGATCCCCGAGACCACCGCCGCCATCATCATCAGCCCGAGCACGCCGGTCAGGATCATGCCCCAGGGGTTGGGCAGATAGAGCTGGACATGCAGGTCGACGAGGAAGTTGCGCAGGGCGCTCTTCTCCCAGATCCGCGGCTCGGTCCAGACGAAGCCGTCATGCCGCTCCAGTTCCGCGCCCGTGGCCTGATCGAGGCGCAGGAATGTCCCGAAATCCTCCTGCTGGTTCGTGGCGGGATTGAGCCGATGGGTGTGGAAGAACAGGTTGAAATCCGGGCCGAGGCCATCCCAGATCGCGATATCCTCGCGAAACGCGGGATCGACGGTCTCCGCCGCCTTGCGCACATGGTCATCGATCGCGCCGGTGAGGGGTGGAAATTCCCGCGCGCCGCCCGCCGACCAGCGGCCGATCTGTTCGGAGAAGACAGCGATGGTTCCGGTCGCCACCACGACATAGAGCAGCAGTCCGAGGAGGACGCCGGACCATCCATGGACCGCCGTCATACGCTTCATCCGGGCCTGGGAGAGGGTGATCACGCGCGCTCTCCCTCAGGCCAGAGTCAGGGCCACCAGCGCGGCCTGTGCGAGGATCGCGGCGGCGAGGACGGCGGCGGCGCGGGAGAGGTTCTCCACGAGGCAGGCGTAGAAGAAGGGGAGCGCCCAGAGCAGCGGGGTGAGCACGATGGGAATGGCGATATTGTCGATGCCCGCCGCCCCGGTCGGCAGCCAGACCGGCATGGCCATCATGGTTGCGAGACCCGCGGCGATCGCCCCGGGTCCGGCCAGCAGCCAGCGCATGGTTCGGGGATGGCCCGCGATCCAGCGCCGCGTGGCCTGTGCCGGTCGGAGCTGGCGGAGGCGATGAAAGACGGGGTCGGGGGCGACGCGCATGGGGCACTCCGGGATTGCGGACGGATTGGCCATGCCCCCCGGGGGGCGAGTCGCTTTCTGGACAATCGGGCAATTCCGCCGGCAATTCAACCCACCGGGCGCTGTCTGAGCGCGCCATAGGAGTGGGTTTGGTGGGAAAAGGAGGTCTTGGTGCGTGCCAGGATGGGTTGCAACGTCCGATTGGGCATTCTATAGAGGCGTCGACGCACCCGTAGCTCAGCTGGATAGAGCGCTGCCCTCCGAAGGCAGAGGCCAGGGGTTCGAATCCCTTCGGGTGCGCCATGATTTTAATAAGTTAGCCGACTTTCTTCATATCGGATTTTCCGGGAGTGAGCATTGAGGATGGAATGTCAGTCGCTCATTGTGAGCACTGAAAGCCTGATTCTGCGAGGCTGCCGCATACTATCAAGGCTTCAAAGCTTCCAAATTTTGGAAACTTTCACCCAAACCCGACTTTACTCCTCCGGGAGGCGTTCCAGCTTTTCCTGAATGCGCTGTGAGGCGGCGGCGTAGTTCGCCTTGGCTTTGGCAACGGCGGCTTCGTCGAGGGGCTCAAATTCCCCATCGGTGCCACCCAGCGCGCGATAGGCTGCCTGAACGGCCGTCACCATGTCCTTGCGGAGCCGTTCACTCCCGATCACTACGCTCCGGCGATCGTCTTTCGGGTTCTCCAGCTTGGGCGGCCAGCAAACGAGGCTGCCCTTGGCAGTCCGGACAAAGGCGCAGCCGCGCATGACAAAACCATTCACCTCACACTCAAACCAGGCAAGAACCT
>JBMDWT010000079.1:0-4538 GCA_048594665.1 Amaricoccus sp.
GGCGAAAAAGATCGCATCCTTCGGATAATGCACACCTTTGAAATCAATCGGCACGTCCTGGTCCCTGTCAGCAATCGCAAAGGCTCCGAGTATCACAGGCAGTGCCACGGGCGCACCCGCTCAAATGTTTGCGACAGAACCGAAACAAATCATCCATCATGGCCTCCAGTCGGAAACTGTGAGTCACATTTAATCCAGACTCAAGCGCCCTGCTCAAACGTCCGAAAGATTGCCCCGTCGCAGGGCCGCGCGCGAAAGCCTGTCGAGCAAGATGGCGACGGCGACGATGGCAAGGCCAGCGCGAAGGCCGGCTCCCATCTCCATGCGCGTGAGGCCCCGGGTGACTTCGGCGCCGAGTCCCCCGGCGCCCACGAGGCCGGCCAGGACAACCATTGCAAGGGAAAGGAGAATGCACTGGTTGAGCCCCACGGCGAGCGTCGGAATGGCCGATGGCAGCTCGATCTTGAACAGAATCGCCCGGGGGGCGGCGCCAATCGCTTGGCCGAGCTCTATCAGGTCGTTGCGCACCTCCTTGAAGGCCAGCGTGGTGAGCCGGAGCATCGGCGGGATGCCATAGACGATCGTCGCGATGATCGCCGGAACCCGGCCGAGGCTGAAGACCATCACCGCCGGGATCAGATAGACCCAAGGCGGTACGGTCTGCATGATGTCGAGCACTGGGCGGAGCATCGTCTCGATCCTCGGGCGGCGGGCGGCGAGAATGCCGAGCGGGACGGCGATCAGGCAGGAGATCGTCACCGAGACCGTGACGAGGGCGACTGTCTCCATCGATTGTTTCCAGAGGTTCATGACGAAGCAGAAGCCAAGTGCGCACAAGGCGAGCACAGCCATCCGCCAGCCGAGCAGGGCCCAGGTGAGCGCCGCGACGAGCAAGATCAGCGCCCAGGCCGGGGGAAAGAGGAGCGCTGCCTGGAGGCTGCCGAGAATGGCTTCGATGACAGTGCTGATCGCCACGAAAAGGCCATGCGCATGTGTGTTGAGCCAGTCGACAGCGGGTGCGATGACGGCGCCAGGGGAGAAGGTCATGGTTTTTCCTTTTCGCGGACGATCAGGTTTTGCGTGACGCGGTCGATCAGCATCGTGAGGATGACGATGGCGATCGCGGCGTCGATCGATTTGGCAATGTCGAGCTTGCGGATTGCCTCGTAGATTGTCTCGCCAAGCCCGCCCGAGCCGACGATCCCGGCGATGACCACCATCCCGAAGGCCATCATCAGGCTCTGGTTGATGCCGGCCATGATGCTCGGCAGGGCGAAAGGGAGCCGGATTTTCCAGAACATCTGGGCGCCGGTCATGCCCGTCGATTGCCCGAGTTCGACGAACTGAACCGGAGTGCGGCGAATGCCGAGCGCGGTCAGTCGGATCGCCGGGGGCATGGCGACGATCAGCGTGGCCAGCAGCGCCGTCGCCGGGCCGAAGCCGAGCAGCGCGATCGCAGGCAGCAGATAGATGTAGGGTGGCAGCGTCTGGACCAGGTCGAGGACGGGCTGGACCGCCCGGTCGAACCGCGGGAAGAAGCCTGCGAGCACGCCGATCGGCAGGCCGATCAGGAGAGCGAGCGTGGTCGCGGTGAGAACGAGCGCAAAGGTCTCCATCGAGGCCTGCCAGAGACCCATGACCCAGCAGACGGCGAGGCCTGCGAGGGCGAGCAGGCCAGCCGCGCGGCCGAGAATGCGCCAGGCGACAAGCCCGATCAAGAGAGACGGGACGGGCCAGGGCGCAACCGTGAGTACCCAGAGGACCGCTTCGTAGAAGCCCTCGAAGATGGCGCGGAGCCCATCGAACAGCGCCGCAGCGTTATCGCTCACCCAGATCAGCGCGGTGTCGATGGCCGCGTCGAAGGCATCGGCGATATCGGATGTGTCCATGGTTCTTTCCTACCCCCGCGGCTGCGCGGAGGTCTGCGCTCCCTTGACGCCGAGAAGCAGGCTCCGGGGCGTGACGATCCCGACTACTGCGCCGTCGTCGATGACCGCGATCCCGTCGCCCCCGGTTGCGAGCGTCAGGTCGATCAGCGCGTCGATGTCCGCCTCGGGCGAGGTCTGGTCGAGCCCGTCGATCCCGCGGCCCGGTTTTTCCGCGCGCCAGGCATCGACCGGCATCATCACCGAATGCGCCTTGATCAGATGCAGCCGCGAGATGCCGGCGACGAAATCGGCGACATAGGCGTCGGCGGGATTGAGAATGATTTCCTCGGCGGTGCCGACCTGGATGATGACGCCGTCCTTCATGATGGCGATGCGATCGCCGATGCGGATGGCCTCGTCGAGGTCATGTGTGATGAAGACCGCCGATTTGCCGAGCGATTTGGTGAGATCGCGGAACTCGTCTTGCAACTGGCGGCGGATCAGCGGATCGAGGGCCGAGAAGGGTTCGTCCATCAGAATGATCTCGGGGTCCGAGCTCAGCGCCCTAGCGAGCCCGACGCGCTGCTGCATCCCGCCTGAAAGCTCGTTCGGATAGCGGTTGATCCAGTCCGCGAGACCGACCTTGCCGAGCGCTGCCTCGGCGACGCGGTTGCGATCCGTCTTTTCGATGCCCTGCACTTCGAGCCCAAAGGCGGCGTTTTCGAGGACTGTGCGATGCGGCAGCAAAGCAACCGACTGGAAGACCATGGCGATATGTTTTGCGCGCAAGTCGCGCAGGGCGGCGGTCGAAAGCTTGCCAATGTCCTGGCCCTTGACGAAGACCTGACCCCCCGTCGGCTCGATCAGCCGGTTCAGCATCCGGATGAGCGTTGATTTGCCGCTGCCGGACAGTCCCATGATGCAGAAGATCTCGCCCCGCCTGACCCGCAGCGTCGCGTCGGAAACGCCGACGACGCAGCCAAACTCCCGCAGCACCTCGCGTTTTCCCAAGCCGCGCTCACCGATGGCGCGCATCGCGGCGGGTGCCTGCTTGCCAAAGACCTTCCAGACCGACCGGCAGTCCACCAGGACGTCGTCGGCATTGACCGTCGTAGTCATTGTCATTCTCTCCAAGGTGGACCTGTCTTGTCAGCGAACGCAGGCTCAATAGCTTTTGATGTTTTCCCAGCGCTTCAGAAGATCGCCATGCGCGCCGACCCAATCGGCGACGGCCTCGTCCATCGACTTGCCGTCCTTCACCTCGGCGTTCATCGCGGTGATATCCTCCTTTGGAATGAACACACTGGCGATGAGTTCGCGCGCCTCGGGGTTTGCCTCGGAGAAGCCCTTCTGACCGATCCAGGAATAGCCCTGCGCTGGGGCAAAGGAGCCCTTCGGGTCCTTAAGGAATTTCACGTCGAACTTCTGGAACATCCAGGAAGGCTCCCAGATCGTGACCGCGATCCACTCCTGGCGATCGACGGCGGATTTCAGCGCCGCCGTCATGCCGGCGGTCGAGCCTTCAACCAGCTCCAGGTCGAGACTGTAATCCTCGACGGCCTTGTCGGCGTCGCGCATCAGCCCCGAGCCCGGCTCGATGCCGATGATCTTGCCGCCAAACTTGTCGGCGTTCTCGTTGAGCTGGTTGATCGAATCGATCGGCACATAGCTCGGCACAGCGATCGCCTGATAGAGTCCGAAGGACACCGGGGAGATCTTCTCAAGGCGGCTCTTGTTCTTGTTCCAGTAATCCTGCGCCACATAGTCGGTCTGAGAGGCCATGATCTGGACGTCGCCCTTGGCCAGAGCGGCATAGGCGATGCCCCATTCGGAGAATTCGGTCACATTGACCGTATAGCCCGCCTCTTCGAGCAGCTTCTTCGTGATTCCGGTGATCGGGGTCAGATCCTCCCAGGACATCGTCCCCATTTCGATGGTCTTCTCCTCGGCCTGGGCCGGTATCAGACCGAAGCCCAGGAGGGCGGCGACGCAAAGCGCCTTTGCAAACGTCTTCATTCGGTAACTTCCTTGTTGTTGGAAACAGTCATCCGGAGCCCGGCCGCGCAGCCGAACCCTTCCCTTGTTTTTTCTCCGGGCCTGGAGAGGCTCAGGCTTCGCGACCGGCCCGCCGTTCCTGCCAGCGGATCACCGCGCGGGCGCCGATGGTTGCGACCGGCTCCGGTGGCAGACGGCGTGGCGCCGGTTGATCCCGATAGCGGTCGAGATCTTCCGAACGGGTCCCCGTCGCGAGATCGGCGGCCATCATGCCCGCCAGCGTGCTCTTGACTGTGCCAAGGCCGTTGCAGCAGCAAGCGGAATAGAGATCCTCGTCCACTTCGCCAAAGGCGGGGACGTGGTTGAGGCTAAGGCACAGCCGCCCAGCCCAGCTGTGTTCGAAGCGCAGGCCAGCCAGCTCGGGGTAGCGCGCGTCGAAGGACCGGCGGTGATCGCGCACCATCGCCGCGAGCTTGCGATCGGAGACCTGCCTGGACGGGTCGTAGCTGTAGCGCGTCCGGATCGCGATCCGCGCGCCGTCTGGCCCGCTGATTTTGCGCACCGTCGCCCCCATGGCGTCGGCGGGCAGGATGCCCCAGCTCGGATCACCCGCGCCGCTTGCGAAGGGCGCGGTCATCGAAGCGTAGGTGAAGACATGCATCAGGCGGCCCTTGA
>JBMDWT010000008.1:0-59739 GCA_048594665.1 Amaricoccus sp.
TCCCGGATATCCAGCGCACGGCCGAACTGGTGGCGGAGATCTCGGCGGCGGCGCGGGAATTGGACACCGGTGCGAGCCAGGTCAATACCGCGATCCGCCAGCTCGACACCGTCACGCAACAGAACACCAACGCCGCCGAGAACATGTCGGGCACGGCGGAGGAGCTGTCCCACCGGGCGGTCCAGTTGAGGACCGCGATCGGCTTTTTCAAGATCGGTGCGACGTCCCTGGACACCCCCGCCGCGAAACCCGCGGCGGCGCCGAAGTCGTCGCCCAGTGCCCGGCCCCGGAAAGCCGCGCCCCCGCGCAACCAGCCATCGGGCGGTGGCTTTGAGTTGTCGATGGAGGAGGATGATGCGCTCGACGCCGAATTCGGGGTCCGACGCAGCGCCTGAGTCCATCTCGTCAGGCCGCGCCGGTCAGGCGGATGAACTTGATGGCGCGCCGGTGATAGGTGAAGGCGATGGCGATCGTCCCGTCCGGGAGAGCGAGGATCGCGGGATAGGAAAATTCGCGGTTCAATCCTTCGACCGAATTGTTGCTCAGGCAATAGCCGTCGCCCAGTTCCAGATCGCGGCGCTCGGGAAAGGTTTCGCCCCCGTCCGATGAAAAGCCCAGCGTCAGGGGCGCGCGCGGCACGCCCCAGATCGCGCGCGGCCCGGGCCGGTCCTGGTCGGCCGGTGCCCCGGTGTCTTCGCCGAGTTCGTCATAGAGCGACTCTCGCCGGGCCTGCGATGTCGCGCGGGAGGAGAAATTATAGACCATGGCGATGCGACCGTCCGCCAGCCGCGTCGCCTGGATCGAGGAATTGTTGTTCGGCTGATCGGTGGGGGCAGGGGGGCTCCAGCTCTGTCCACCGTCGCGCGACACCGACCGGCGCACATGTTCGGCATAGCGGTCCCGATAGAGCGCGACCATCTCACCCCCCGGCCCGGGCAGGATGTTCATATGCACGGCGCCGAGGCTGTCGGGTATGTCGATCACGCGCCAGCTTGTTCCCTGATCCTCCGAGACGAGGACGAGCGCGGTATCCTCGTCGCCCCGCCAGGCCTGACCGGGGCGACCGACGCAGCGAAATCCGGGCAGGAGCCAGGTGCCGTCCCGCGTGACCACCGGCGGCTGGCGGACAAAAATCCCGGTGAAATCGCCAAGCTGCTCGGCGGGACCAAAGCTTGCCCCGCCATCGGTCGAGCGGCGCACCCGGATGAAGGCCAGATCCTGCCGCCCGCCCGGCTGCGCGGTATGAAACAGCCAGACCACGCCATCGGGGGCCACGAACAGGATCGGGTTCTGTTCGGACCGGTCCGGATCGTCGCTCAGCCGTTCGGCGTTTGACCAGCGGTCCGCGCCGGGGGCCAGCCGGGACATCCAGACCGAGATATCCCGCATGCCTTCCATCGTGCCGCCAAACCAGACGCAGGCGAGCGTTCCATCGGGCAATATCGCGAGATTGGCCGCGTGATTTTGCGCGCAGGGCGAGGGGAGGAAGGCCTCCTCGCGGTCGCTCTCGGTCGGATGCCGCCGGATCTCGCCCCGCATGTCGAGGACGGAGGGAGTGGTTTCGGCTGTGATGGGCATCCCGCGAATTCCCTCTGCTGCGACGGTGGAAACAACCGGCCTGTCGTCTCCGATCCATGAATGGGCAATGCGATTCCTGGCATAATTTGTCAAGAGGTAAGATAACTTTAGAGGCCGCGCGGCGTCGCGGTCCGGTTTTCGTGTGTTCAGGCGCGTCATTGGGTCCTGCGGAGAGGATTCCGTGGGTGGTTTTGCCCTGCGCGCCCTCGCCACGCTTTGCCGGGATCGGACCGGGTTCTCCGAACGGTGCTCCAGACGCCGGTGATCCGTTTGGCCCCTGCCGTGTATCCTCATCGCCGATACGAGAGAAAGTCTGGTCCGGGGCCAAGTCATGAACTTGTTAAACAGACCATCCGGCCTCGCCTTGTGGGGTGACAGGAGGAAATCCGATCTGTATTTCCTCATAATATCAGTAATATATCTGCGTTTCTCCTTCGCCCGCGACTCACGGGCTCCGCTCCTTCCCAGTACAATCCCCGGCACGTCATTCGCCCGGCCGTGAGCGGGGCCTGCGCGGGATGGGATCACGGTTCTGGGCTATCCTCCTGAAATATCATAGGAAAGTTCCGGCACACAGGCATTGCCCGCCGGAAAGGTCCAACGGTAATAATCTGGTTGACATGTTTACATTTCCTGCCGATGATGCGGACCAAGAAGAACCGGACGCTTCGCAACGAGCCGGGACGCGGAAACAAGCGCCGCGCGACAGCGGCAAGGGATGGAAACGAATGATACGCATGTCCAAGCAATCGCCGGTTTCTGGCGTCACCCGTCGCGGAGCCCTCGGGCTGGGTCTGGGCGCCGCGGTCACGACGGGCTTTCTGGTTCGCGGAACCCGGCTGGCCTTCGCGGCGGAGGAGCAGATCCTGAAGGTCGCGAACCCCGCCTTCAGCCAGGACTGGTCGCCGCTGCGCGGGGGCGGTGTTCCTTATCGCTGGAATTCCGCCTGGTGGGCCGCGCCGATGTATTTCGACGGCGAGGGCAAAATCCATCCCTATGTCATCACCTCCTGGGAGCCCTCGGCGGATTTCGCGACCTGGACCTTCGGGCTCGATCCCAAGGCGACCTTCTCGGACGGATCGAAGATCACCGCCGCCGATGTGAAGGGCTCCTGGGAACTCTCCGCCATGCCGCTGACCAAGAACCAGCGCATCGACCAGGTCCTCGCCAATGTCGCGGGCTACGCGGAGATCACCGGTGGTTCGACCATGGAACTCTCCGGTGTCGCCACCCCGGACGAGGAAACCGTCGTCGTCACCCTCTCCAAGCCCGATCCGATATTCTTCCAGCGCATCGCCAACCATATCGCCCCCATCGTCAAGGTCGCCCAGGCGCGCGGTGAGGATGGCAACGAGAACCCGGATTTCTTTACGCCCGACGCGGGCGCGGTCTTTTCCGGTCCCTTCAAGCTCGACACCATCGATCTGGACGCGGGCAAGCTGACCTTCGTGCCGAACGAGAGCTTCTTCGGGCCCAAACCCAAGCTCACCGGCATCGAGATCACCTCGGTCGAGGACAATGTCACCGCGACCGAGCTTCTAAAATCCGGCGAGTTCAACGCCCATACCGAACTCGTCACCTCGACCATCATCCAGGATCTCGGGCCGGAATTCGCGGCGGGGCCGATCATCCCGACCAGCCAGCATTTCTGGTTCAACACCGCCCGCGCCCCGATGGACGATCCCAAGGTGCGTCAGGCCCTGATCCTCGCCGTCGACCGGGCGGGCGTGATGCAGGCCTCGTTCCCCGATGGTCCGCACCGGAAGACCGACCAGATCCTGAATTCGGTGCCGGGCGCCGACGGGTCCGGTTTTGAGCCTTTCCCCTTCGATCCGGAACAGGCGAAGAAACTGCTGGCGGAATCGACCTATGGCGGGCCGGACCGCCTGCCGAAGCTGATGTTCGTCGGGATTTCCTCGCCCGCGAACGAGGCGGCGGCGCAGTTCATCGCCGAGCAATGGCGCCAGAATCTCGGCATCACCGCCATCGAGATGAAGCCGCAGCAGGATGCCTATGCCGGTCCCGACCAGAACGCGGTCCAGATCTTCCGCGACGATGTCGGCACAAGGGTTCCAGACGCCGTGACCTATCTGGCCGGTTCGATCGCTTCGACCTCGTCCAATGCCCAGAACAAGCTCGGCGGCTACAAGAACGAGAAGATCGACGCGCTCCTGGCCGAGGCCGCGACCAAGCCGGTCGATGATCCCGAGCGCGTGGCCCTCGCCCAGCAGGCGCAGGTTCTCTTCCGCGAGGATTACGCCTTCATCCCCTGGTATGCGCAGGCGATGTCGCGCTGGGCCATGCCGAACGTCAAGGGCATGGAAAAGAACCTCGACTGGCAGGTGGTCGCCCCTTGGGACATCGAAATCGGCTGACCCGTTTCGCGCGTCGCATCGGCGCGCGAACATTACACCAACGGAAACCCCATGGCGCGCCATATTCTTCAACGTGTTCTGCTCTGGATCCCGTCCGTGCTGCTCGTGATGCTGGCGGTCTATGCGATGGCCTTCTACGGGGCGGGGGATCCGATCAAGCTGATCTTCCTGCGGGCCCCCGGCGATGTCGCCTATGACCCCGCCAAGATCGAACAATTGCGCGAGGCGGCGGGATTGAACCGTCCCTTCCTCGTCCAGTTCGGCGGCTATGTCCTCAATGTGCTCCAAGGCAACTTCGGGAATTCGCTGGTCTCGGGCCGCTCGGTCTGGGCGATGGTCTCCGCCGCCGCGCCGGTCTCCTTCTCGCTCGGCCTTTGCGCGATCCTGCTGACGGCGGTCATCGCCATCCCGCTCGGGCTGGTGGCGGGGCTCTATCAGAACACCCGCCTCGATTATTCGATCCTCGGCACCTCGCTCTTTCTCTGGGCGATCCCGGCCTATGTCGCGGGGCCGCTCCTGATGGTGCTGCTGATCCTGATCCTGCCGGGGGGCAAGGTGCCCTATGGCTGGGGCGGGATCTTCGATGTGCGCATCCTTTTGCCCCTGATCGTGCTCTCCTTCCAGCCGATCGCCCTGATCGTCCGCCAGACCCGCGCCGCCGTGATCGAGGTGCTGTCCGAGGATTATGTCCGCACCGCCCGGGCCAAGGGCGTGCCGGAACGCATCGTGGCCCTGCGCCATATCCTGCGCCCGGTCCTGACCCCGGTGGTGACCCAGCTCGGGCTGATCATGATCACCATCGTCAATGGCGCGATCTTCGTTGAACTGGTGTTCGGACTGCCAGGGTTGGGGCGGCTGACGGTCAAGGCGCTGACCGGCTCCGATTATCCGGTCATTCTCGCGATCACCCTGATCGCATCCTTTCTGGTGATGGTGTCGAACCTGCTGGTGGATCTGATGTATCCCTTGCTTGATCCCCGCGCCTCCGATGGCATGGCAGGCCGCTGATGACCGATATCCTCACCCATATCCCCGCCGAGGAAGCCCCCTCCAGCCTCTGGCGCGATGCCTGGTACCGGCTCCGCCGCAACCGGCTGGCGGTGGTCGGCCTCGGGATCATCGTCGTGCTGCTCGTCGCGGCGATCGTCGGGCCCTCGCTCTCGCCCTATGATTTCCTGAGCCAGGATCTGGCCCAACGCAACCAGTCACCGTCCTGGGCGCATCTGTTCGGGACCGACGACCTCGGCCGGGACGTCTTGTCCCGCGTGCTCTATGGCGCGCGCACCGCCTTTATCGTCGCGATCGCCGTGACGCTCGCGGCGGTCCTGATCGGCGTCGCCCTCGGCGCGGCGGCCGGGTTCTATGGCGGATGGCTCGACAAGTTCGTCATGTGGTTCACCGACATCACCATGTCCGTGCCGCAACTGCTGCTGGTCGTCGTGATCAATGCATCGTTGAAACAGCCGATTTCGAACTGGATGGAGGCGCGCTATCTCGCCACCCTCAATCCCTTGTTCCGCAACACGGTCTGGATCGATTTCCTGCTGGTCTTCGGATCGATGGCCCTGATCACCTGGCCGCCCTATGCGCGTCTGGTCCGGGCACAGGTCCTGTCGATCCGAAACCGCCCCTATGTCACCGCCGCCCGTGCGCTCGGCCTGACCAATGGATTGATCCTGCGCCGCTATGTGGTGCCGAATGCGATGGGTCCGCTGATCGTCGCGGTCAGCGCGGGTCTCGGGACCGCGATGGTGCTGGAGAGCGCCTTCTCTTTCCTCGGGGTCGGGGTCAATCCGCCGACGCCGTCCTGGGGGAACATGATCTCGGACGGGCTGCGGGTCTGGACCCATTATCCGCATCTTCTGGTCGCGCCCGCCGCCGTGCTGGGTCTCGCCACCGTCGCCTTCAACTTCCTTGGCGATGGTCTGAATGATGCCTTGAACCCGAAGGGTCAGAAATGATGGCTCAACCCCTTCTCGATGTCCGCGGGCTCCGCGTCGATATCGAACGGCGCGACGGTCCGGCCCGGGTCGTCGACGGGATCGACCTTGCCCTGAACCAGGGCGAGTCGCTTGGCATCGTCGGCGAAAGCGGCTGCGGCAAGAGCCTGACCATGCTGAGCCTCGTCGGCCTGCTCCCGAACAAGATCAAGGTCACCGGCGGTCAGGCGACCTTCAACGGTCAGGATCTGCTGGCCCTGTCGCCGCGCGCCTTGCGCAAGGTGCGGGGCGGGGACATCGGTTTCATCTTTCAGGATCCGATGACCTCGCTCAATCCGGTGATGCGGATCGGGGAACAGATTTCCGAAACGCTGATCTATCAGCGCGGTCTCTCCCACGAGGAGGCCATGAAGCGGGCCGGCGATCTGCTGGAACTGGTCGGTATCCCCGGTGCCCGGGCGCGGCTCCGGTCCTATCCGCATGAACTCTCGGGCGGGATGCGGCAGAGGGTGATGATCGCGATCGGTCTGGCCTGCGATCCGAAACTGCTGATCGCGGACGAGCCGACCACCGCGCTCGATGTGACCATTCAGGCGCAGATCGTCGATCTGGTGCGCAAGGTCCGGGACGAGCGTCATATGGCCGTCGTCTGGATCACCCATGACCTCGCGCTGGTCTCCGGCCTCGCCGACCGGATCGCGGTGCTCTATGCCGGGACGGTGGTGGAGGACGCGCCGGTGGATGATCTCTTCGCGCGGCCGATGCATCCCTATACCCGCGGGCTGCTCGCCTCGATCCCCAAGCTCACCGACGCACCCATGGCCCGCCTGCGCTCGATCGGCGGCACCCCTCCCGAACCGGGCCGCCGCCCGAGGGGCTGTCCGTTCGCGCCCCGCTGCGCCTTGGCCGAGCCGCGGTGTCAGACCGAGGTGCCCCGTCTCACCGCCGTCTCCGCCCGTCACCGCGCCGCCTGTTTCGTCACCACCCGGCGGGAGGCCAACGCGGCATGACCGAGACCCTGATCCGCGTCGAAAATCTTGCCAAGCAGTTCCATGTCAAGCTCGGCGCCTTTGGCGAGCGGGCGGCCACCGTCCATGCGCTCGACGATTTCACGCTCGACATCCTGCGCGGCGAAACCCTCAGCCTGGTGGGAGAGAGCGGCTGCGGCAAATCCACCACGGGGTTCTGCATCCTGAACCTGCACCGGCCCTCGGGGGGCACGGTCTATTATGACGGCACCGATCTGGCGACGCTCGACGAGGCGCGGATGCGCCGGTTTCGCCGGGATCTCCAGATCGTCTTTCAGGATCCCTATTCGACGCTGAACCCCCGGATGACCATCGGCGAGGCGATCACCGAGCCGATCCTGTTTCACAGGCTCGCCCCGAAGTCGGACCTGCCCGACCGCCTGCGCCGGCTCCTGGCCGATGTCGGCCTCTCGCCGCGGTTTGCCGCGCGCTATCCGCATGAACTCTCGGGCGGTCAGCGCCAGCGCGTCGCCATCGCCCGGGCGCTGGCCTGCGAGCCGCGGTTCATCGTCTGCGACGAGGCGATCTCGGCGCTCGATGTCTCGGTCCAGGCGCAGATCATCAATCTCTTGCTCGACCTTCAGGCGAAATATCACCTGACCTATCTCTTCATCGCCCATGATCTCGCAGTGGTGCGTCATATCTCCGACCGGGTCGGGGTCATGTACCTTGGGCGCCTCGCGGAACTCGCCCCCGCCCGCGGGCTCTTCACCGACCCGCTGCATCCCTATACCCGGGCCTTGCTCTCCGCCGTGCCGGAGGTCGATCCCTCCCACAAACGCACCCGGCAGATCTTGCAGGGCGAAGTTCCCAGCCCCATAGATCCCCCCGGCGGCTGTCGCTTTCACACCCGCTGCCCGCTCGCGCGCGACATCTGCCGTGCCCAGGTTCCGGCGTTTCGCGAAATTCACCCCGGCCATCATACGGCCTGTCACGCGGTCGACGACGCCGGGAATACCAACTGGGGAGCCCCCGCATGAAGACCATCGGCATCACCATGGGCGATCCCGCCGGTGTCGGACCCGAAATCATCGTCAAATCCCTAAGCACGATGACACCGGAGGACCGCGCCGCGATCCGCGTCTATGGCAACCGCGACAGTCTCGATCAGGCCGCCCGCGCCCTGGACCTGCCGCTGCCCGAAATCGACATCCATCACACCGACATCCCCGGCGGCCCGCTGCCCTTTGGCCAGCTCGACCCGCGCGGCGGCGAGGCCTGTTTCCAGTTCATCCGGTCGGCGGTCGACGACGCCCTCGCCGGGACCATCGCCTGCATCGTCACCGCCCCGATCAACAAGGAGGCGCTGAACGCCGCCGGTCACCATTACGACGGCCATACGGGGATGCTCGCCTCGCTGACGGGGGCGAAATCCTCCTTCATGCTGCTCACCTCGGAGCGGCTGTCGGTGATCCACAATTCCACCCATGTGTCCCTGCGGACCGCCATCGAGCGCGCCCGGCCCGAACGCGAACTCGCCACCATCCGGGCGGGGTACAATCACCTGCGCCGGCTGGGGATGGAAAACCCCCGGATCGCGGTGGCGGGGATCAATCCGCATTGCGGTGAAAACGGCCTCTTCGGGACCGAGGACGACGACCATATCGCCCCCGCCGTCGCCATGGCCCGGGCCGAGGGCATCGACGCCCACGGTCCGATCTCCGCCGACACACTCTATTACCGCGCCTATAACGGGGCCTTCGATCTCGTGATCGCGCAGTACCACGATCAGGGCCATATTCCGATCAAGCTCGTGGCCTTCGATACCGCGATCAATGTCTCGATCGGCCTGCCCATCGACCGCTGCTCGGTCGACCATGGCACCGCCTTCGACATCGCGGGCAAGGGCATCGTCAAGAACGTCAATCTCGACCATGCCATCGCCTATGCGCGCCAGCTGGCCGCCCACCCCCGCCGGGAAACCCGACCATGACCTTGGCCATCACCGGCGTCTTCTGCGCCGCCGCCACGCCGATCCACCGCGACCTCTCGGTGAACCTGCCCGCCTTCACCGCCCATTGCCGCTGGCTGATCGATCAGGGCTGCGACGGCATCGCGCTCCTGGGCACCACCGGCGAGGCCAATTCCTTCTCCTCGGCCGAACGCCGGACCATCCTCGAATCCGCCCTCGCCGCCGGACTGGCCCCCGACCAGCTCCTCCCCGGCACCGGCCTCGCCAATATCCCGGAAACCGTCGACCTCACCCGCCACGCCGTCGAGCTTGGCGTGCGCGCCGTGGTCCTCTTGCCCCCCTTCTACTACAAGGGCATGTCGGACGAAGGTCTCTACGACGCCTATGCGCGGGTGATCGGCGGCGTCGCCGATCCGCGGCTGCGCGTCATCCTCTATCATATCCCGCAGGTCTCCGGCCTGCCGCTCTCCCACGGGCTGATCGACCGGCTGCGGACCTCCTTTGGCGAAACCATCGCGGGCATCAAGGAATCGGCGGGCGATTTCGACAACATGACCGCGATGATCGACCGCTTTCCCGGCTTCTCGGTGTTCTGTGGCGCCGATCCGCTGCTTCTGCCGCTGATGCGACGCGGCGGGGCAGGGTGCATCACCGCCACCTCCAACCTCGTCGCGCGCGACCTCGCCACCGTTTTCCGCTGGGCCAACGATCCCGCCCACGCAACGGAGGTCGAAACCGCCCAGGCCCGGATCGTCGCCTGGCGCACCCTCTCCAACAGCTATTCGCAGATGCCGACGATCAAGACCATGATCGGCCTCCTGCATGGCGATGACGGCTGGGGCCGGGTCCGTCCGCCCCTGGTCGCCCTCACCGAACCGGAACGCGACGCGATCCGGGAAAAACTGGCCGCCATCGGCGAAATTTTTTAAGAAAGCCTGATCCCATGGCCGATTATGCCACACCGCTCCTGATCCATCAGCCGCGCCGCTTCGAATATGGCGCGGGCAGCGCGACATCGGTCGGCGCCTGGGCGCGGGCCGCCGGATACCGGCGGATCCTGGTGGTCTCGGATGCCTTCAACGGCAACCGGGTGGATCGGCTCGACCTGCCCGGCGAGGTCAGCGTCTTCGCCGGGGTCAAGCCCGAGCCGGACACCGTCAATCTCGATCTCGCCCTGACCGCCGCCCGCGCCTGCGACCCCGATCTGGTGATCGGCTTTGGCGGGGGCAGCGCGATGGATCTGGCGAAACTGGTGACCGGCCTGCGCGGCGGCGTGGCGCTGCCGGACGCGGTCGGTCCGAACCGCCTGACCGGACGCTGCAATGCGCTCGCCCAGATCCCGACCACCGCCGGGACCGGCAGCGAGGCGGGCATCCGCGCCCTCGTCACCGATGCCGAAACCCTGAACAAGCTCGCCGTCGAGAGCCCGTTCCTGCTCGCCGACATCGTTGCCCTCGACCCGGAACTGACCTTCACCGTTCCGCCCCAGGTGACCGCCGCGACCGGCGTCGATGCGCTGGCGCATTGTGTCGAGGCTTTCACCAACCGCCGCGCCCATCCGCTGATCGATGCCTTCGCGCGTCAGGGGATCGCGCTCGTCGGCCGCTATCTGCCCCGGGCGGTCGCGGATGGCACCGATGCCGAGGCCCGGGCCGGGATGCTGCTCGCCTCCTATTACGGCGGCATTTGTCTCGGGCCGGTGAACACCGCCGCCGGTCATGCCGTCGCCTATCCGCTGGGCACGCGTCTCGGCCTGCCGCATGGCGCGGCCAATGCGCTGGTGTTTCCGCATGTGCTGGCCTTCAACCAGCCGGTGGCCGCTGACAAGACCGCCGAAATCCTGGCCAGCCTCGGGCTGCCCGCCGCCTCCGGCGAGGCCGCCGTCCGCGACCTGACCCACCGCTATTGCGCGGATCTCGGTCTGGAAATGGCACTGTCCCGGCTGGGTGCGACCGACAATCACCTGCCCCTCTTCGCGCGCGAGGCCCATGCCATCCGCCGCCTGATGGACAACAATCCGCGCGACATGTCCGAAACGGATGTCCTGTCGATCTATCAGGCGGCCTTCTGACCCCGGCGGCCGCCGTCAATCGTCCCCGCGTGAGAGGTCGAGCTGGCGGCCTTCGAACAGCCGGTCGCGTGAGCCCGCCACATGCCGGTACATGGCCTCGCGCGCCGCGTCCGGCGCCCGCCCCTCGATCGCGGCGAAGATCGCCGCGTGCTCGTCGAGCACATGGTCGAGCCCGCCCCGGACGTTCTGGAGCGACAGGCCATGGAATTTCATGCCGACCGCGATGTGATCCTTGAGCGCCTGCATCGCCGTCTGGAAATACTGGTTGTTGGCCGCGGTCGTGATCGCCAGGTGAAATCCGAAATCGGCGTCCTCGCGATGGCTCCGCCGCTGGGTCGCGTCGCGCAGCAGGTTCAGCGCGGTCTCGATCGCCGCGAGATCCGTCCCCCGCCGCCGCTCCGCCGCCAGCGCCGCCGCCGCCGGCTCGATCGTCAGGCGGAATTCATAGCAGCGCTGCAAATCCGCGATCGTCTCCAGAGGGGCGAAGGCAAGCGGCGCCTTGACCGCGATCCCCCGCACATAGCTGCCCGAACCCTGCCGGGAATAGACCATGCCCTCTTCCCTGAGCTTGCGCAGGGCATCGCGCACCACCGGGCGGGAGACTTCGAATTCGAGCGCGAGCGCATTCTCGCTGGGCAGCCGCTCATCCTGGGCATAGTCCCCGGCCTCGATCGCCCGCCGCAGCCTGTCATGCACAAAATCCGCGAGGATGGTGGTCTTGCCGCGATCCGGCCGGTCTCTCTCGATCCTGTTCATGTCCGCTCTGTTTCTGTCCGGCCCCGACGCGCCAGATTTGCCAGAATCTCCTCCGATCCGAACCCCCCGGATTTGGTGACGATCGTGGTGGGCCAGGCGGTGTCGAGGGTCACGGCGACCGGAACGCCCGGCTCGAATTCCCCCAGCAACCGCAGGACACCGGCCCCGAGACGCCGCAGCACCGCCGCCGCCGTCGCCCCGCCGCTCAGGACAAGCGTGGCGCGGCCCGCGCTCAGCGCCGGGACAAAGCTCGCGGCAAAGGTCTCGCGCACGCAATGCTCGCTCGCCTCGGTGTCGGAGGGTGTCACCCACAGCACAGTGACCGGCGCGGGATCGACCGGCCCGTCGAAGGCTCCGTTCGGGGCGCGCAGGAGCCGGATGTCCTCCACCTCGGCCAGCCGTTCGATCTGGCGGATCGTGATCGGATCGCGCGAGCCGATCGCCATGGCCATCGGCGAACCGATCCGGAAGGGTTCGAAATCGCCCCCGCGCCCCATCCGCCGCGCGAGGGCGGCGGCGAGGCCCCGGGCCCCGGCCAGAAGCGCGGAGCCGGCGGTTGCGACGACATGGTCGAGATCCTCCGCCCGGCCCGCGTCGGGTATGAAACAGGTCAGCCCCTCGATCCGCGCCGTCGCGGCGATCGGGATCGGGTCCGGAACGCCAAAGCCGGTGACATGCCCGTCCCGGGCGATCCGCCCCAGCTCCGGCACCGCCGGACAGAGCATGACCGCGCCGAGGCCCCGCGCCTGGGCGAGCGCGATGATCTCGGGTCCCACATTGCCCTTGAGCCGCGAGTCGATCTTCTTGAACAGCAGCGGAACCCCGTCCAGGCGTTCGGCGCAGTGGCGCACCCGCGCCACCGCCGCGTCCGCGGGGATTTCGCGGCTCTCGGTGCTGACGGCGAGGACCTCCGCCTCGATCGGGAAGGCGAGATGCTCAGGCGCGGTGGCGATCACGGTCCTCCATCCGGCCTCGGCGAAGGGCGCGGCCGCGTCGAGCGCGCCGGTCAGGTCATCCGCGATGATTGCCAGTCGAAGTGCCACCCGTCCGCTCCGGAATATCCTTTGGCCAACCCTATCGCGTCACCTGTAAAGATGCAAAGAATTTGTAAGGTCCGGGCCTCGGGAGGGGGCTTGCCCATTTCACGCCGGCGCGCGATCCTGCCAGCGCTGGTCGCACGCGCGTCCGGCGGCGGCGCGACGAGCGAGGGCATCCGATGAGCGATGAGTTCGACCCCGGGAGGGATCCCTCCCTGATCCTCGCCCATGACGGGATCCACCCGTTCGACGCGGTGGTGCCCCCGATCGCGCAGACCTCTCTCTTCACCTTCCGCGACAGCGCCGAGATGATCGCCTGTTTCCGGGGCGAGGCCAGCCGCCCGGTCTACAGCCGCGGCCTCAATCCGACCGTCCGGCTGTTCGAGGAGAAGCTGGCGGAGCTGGAAGGCGCCGAGGATGCGATCGGTTTCGCCAGCGGCATGTCCGCGATCTCCTCCACCCTCCTGACGTTCCTCGGCCCGGGCGACCGGCTCGTCTCGGTCCGTCATATCTATCCCGACGCCTTCCGCCTGTTCGAGACGCTGTTCCGGCGCCTCCGCATCGAGGTGACCTATGTCGATGGCCGGGACCCCGCCGCGGTGGCGCACGCCCTTCCGGGGGCGAGGCTGCTCTATCTCGAAAGCCCGACCTCCTGGGTGATGGAGACCCACGACATCGGGACGCTCGCGGCCCTGGCCCGGCGGGAAGGGGCGCTCTCGGTCATCGACAACAGCTGGTCGAGCCCGATCTTCCAGCGACCCCTGACACTCGGCGTTGATCTTGTCCTGCATTCGGCCTCGAAATATCTCGGCGGTCACAGCGACGTGGTGGCGGGCGTGACCGCCGGTTCGCGCGACCTGATCGCCCGCGTCCGCGCCGAGGCCTATCCCTATCTCGGGGCCAGGCTCTCTCCCTTCGACGCCTGGCTGCTCCTGCGCGGGATGCGGACCTTGCCCCTGCGCATGAAGGCGCATGAACAGGCCGCCCGCGAGATCGCCCACCGGCTGCGCGCGCATCCCGCGGTCGAAACCGTCTGCTATCCGGGCCTCGACGCCCCCTTGCCACCGGGCCTCGCCGGCACCTCGGGGCTGCTCTCCCTCATCCTGCGCGAGGGGATCGACATCCGCGCCTTCGCCGACGCCGCGCGCCTCTTCAAACTCGGCGTCAGCTGGGGCGGGCATGAAAGCCTGATCGTCCCCGCCGAGGTCATCCTCGCGCAAAAGGCACAGCCGAACGCCGCCCGCGCCTTTGGCATTCACCCCCGCTCGGTCCGGCTGCATGTCGGGCTGGAGGGATGCGAACCGCTCTGGGCCGATCTCGACCGCGCCCTCGCCGCCGGCTGAGGCGCAAACCCGCGACAAAGCCACGGCGCGGGTGGAATCGGGCGGGGCCGCTTGACATTTGTCCGGACGCTGACCGATCAAGGCCCTGGTGCTCCAAGGCCGCCATCTGTCGAAATCGAATCCCGGAGGGCGCGGAGCCACGACATGCCCAATTCCCCGGACAAACCCATTCCCCGGCCGCCGACGCTTCCCGACGGGAAGCGGCCCGGCCTGGACAGGGCGCGGCCGGAAAAACCCGAAATGCCCGCGGCGCCGCTTGGTCCGTTGTAATGTAAGGACTTTCGAGATGTTCGAGACCCAGATACTGATCGCATTCCTTCAGGTCGTGATGATCGACCTTGTTCTCGCGGGGGATAATGCGATCGTGGTCGGCATGGCCGCCGCCGGCCTGCCGGCGGACCAGCGCCGCAAGGCCATCCTGATCGGCATCGGTGCCGCGACCCTCCTGCGCGTCTGCTTCGCCCTCGCGGCGACCTATCTTCTGGCCATCACCGGGCTGCTGCTCGCGGGGGGCATCCTGCTGCTCTGGGTCTGCTGGAAAATGTACCAGGAACTGCGCGAAGCCCAGCGCGAGGAACAGGCCGCGATGGAGGCCCTCGCCGCCTCGGACCTCGATAACGACGGATCGGTCGCCGCCGGGGCCCCCCGCAAGACGCTGCGCCAGGCCGCGACCCAGATCATCATCGCCGATGTCTCGATGTCGCTCGACAATGTGCTCGCCGTCGCGGGCGCGGCGCGTGAACATCCGACGGTGATGGTGTTCGGGCTCCTGCTCTCGGTCGTCCTGATGGGGGTCGCGGCCTCCTTCATCGCCAACCTGCTCAACCGCTATCGCTGGATCGGCTGGATCGGTCTCATCGTCATCCTCTATGTCGCGCTGCGGATGGTCTATCACGGGGCGCTGGAGCTTCAGGGCCCGGCCCATGCGATGACCGCCCCCCTGTTCGGCTGAACCCCTCCCGGAGACGGCGCATGTGCAATCTCTACGGCATGACCGGAACTCAGGATGCGATGCGGTCCCTCTTTCCGGAGGGGCTGATCGACCAAGGGGTCAATCTCGGGTCGCTGCCGGGGATCTTTCCCGATTACGCGGCACCCATCGTCCGGGCCACGGCGGAGGGTCCGGAATTGAGCATGGCGCGCTGGGGGATGCCGTCCCCCCAGTTCGCGCTCAAGGGCAGGAAGACCGACCCCGGCGTAACCAATATCCGCAATATCGCCTCGCCGCACTGGCGGCGCTGGCTCGGGCCCGCCCATCGCTGCCTCGTGCCCTTCACCTCCTTCAGCGAAAACGAGGTTCTGCCGGACGGGTCGCGCCCGCCGGTCTGGTTCGCCCTGGACGAGAGCCGGCCGCTGGCCTTCTTCGCGGGCCTCTGGACCGAATGGACCTCGGTGCGAAAGCTCAAGGAAGGTGAAGTCACCGCGCGGCTGTTCGGGTTTCTGACAACCGAACCGAATGCCGAGGTCGGCGCGATCCATCCCAAGGCGATGCCCGTCATCCTGACCACCGCCGCCGAACGGGAGCAATGGCTCCATGCGCCGACGCCGGAGGCCCTCGCCCTGCAACGGCCGCTGCCCGACGGGGCCCTGACGATCGTCGCCCGGGGCGCGCGTCAGGACGGCTAGGGCGCTCTTCGACCTGACGGAGTCAGGTCGCGCACTCTATCTCTATAATTTGTCGCGCAATTCATCCGGTCCTCGTTCCCCTCCGGTTGGATTGCGCTCTAGGACGGTGCCCGTTCGCATTGGCTTGCATTCCCCGCCCTGTCCTTCTGAAATTGCGCGATTGTCGGCCAGATCCACCCGCCGCCCCGGAAATCGCCTCCGGGGCAGGGGGGGAGATCCCCCGCCGATCAGGCAATCACGGGCGCGGCGACGGGGCCTGACGTCCCGGGCAGGCCAGTCCCAGCCGTCGGTTCAGGATCCGGGCGAGGCACCGCTGCCGGGCGCGATCCCGGTGCTGATAGGCGGTGCGCACGCGGTTTTCGACGATGGTCCAGGCGGCCGGTCCGAACCGCTCCATCAGATCCTCTGCCTCCTCGCGCGCGGACCGCCAGTCCTCCTTGCGAATACTACCCTGATTGCTCATGACCCACTCCTTCAACACCACGTCTCTATTGGGGTCCGCGGGACATAATTTGCAAGTATTGTGAACAAACAGGGTAAACGCTCTGTCATTTAAATAAATCGATCTAAAAATCAATAAATTGACTTGGCGAAAGCGCGGGATCCGAAGGGGTCAGGTCGCGTGCCCGGCTCATGGGGTTGGCCGCGCAATCTGTCCGATCCTCGTTCTCCTCCGGTCGCGGCGGGCCCTGGCCCCGGAATCGCCGCCGGACCGGGGATGATTCGAACCGCGGGGGCGCAAACTCCGGACGGGACTGCGCAGGATTCATGCCATGCCTGTCCCGCCTGCCGATTTCATGGGCAATCCTTCGGGAAATCGGCGGCGGCGCGCACGGGGCGCTTGGTGGCGCGGCGGGCTTTCGGTGAAACTCATGGGGCAGGGTGCCTAGGGTTCCGCCCGATCGGGGACTGGTCCAAGAGGTGCCGCCTCTCCGGTGCGATCCGGACGGGTACACGGCGGGGGAAAAACCCGGGAGAGTACTGCGCCGATCCGTCCACCCAGGCGCGCGGACGATTGGCCCATCCCTTCGGCAAAGGAGCCCCGATGAGAAGCCTGCCCAAAGTCCTGACCGCCACGGCCCTCTCGATCCTGATGGCCCTGCCCGCCGCCGCGCAGGAAAAGAAGAGCTTCGATATTGCCTGGTCGATCTATGCCGGCTGGATGCCCTGGGGCTATATGGCCGAGAGCGGCATCATGGACAAATGGGCCCACAAATACGGGATCGAGGTCAAGATCACCCAGATCAACGATTACGTCGAATCGATCAACCAATATACCGCCGGAACCTTCGACGGGGTGACGGCGACCAATATGGACACGCTGTCGATCCCGGCCGGGGGCGGTGTCGATACCACCGCCCTGATCATCGGGGATTATTCCAACGGCAACGATGCGATCATCCTCAAGGGGCCGGGCGATCTGATGTCGCTCAAGGGCCTGCCGGTCAATCTCGTGGAGCTTTCCGTCTCGCATTACCTGCTGGCGCGCGCCCTTGAATCGGTCGGTCTGGCGGAAAAGGATCTGGCGGGGGTGGTGAATACCTCGGACGCCGACATGGTCGCGGCCTACGGGGCCGAGGATGTGAAGGCGGTCGTCACCTGGAACCCTCTGGTCTCGACGATCCTGCGCGAACCCGGCGCCAACAAGATCTTTGACTCAAGCCAGATCCCCGGCGAGATCATCGACGTGCTCGCGGTCAATACCGATACGCTGGCGGCCAATCCCGATTTCGGCAAGGCTCTGGTCGGGGCCTGGTACGAGACGATGGCGCTGATGTCTTCCGACACGCCGGAGGGCAAGGCCGCGCGCGGTGCGATGGCCACGGCCTCCGGCACCGATCTCGAAGGCTTCGATGCGCAGCTCTCCACCACCGCGATGTTCTATGATCCGGCCAAGGCGGCGGCCTTCGCCGAGGATCCGAAGCTGCATCAGACCATGATCAATGTCGCGCAATTCCTGTTCGACAAGGGCATCCTGGGCGAAGGCGCGCCATCCCCCGATTTTGTCGGCGTGGCCTATCCCGACGATTCGGTGACGGGCGACCAGAACAACGTCAAGCTGCGCTTTGACTCGACCTTCATGCATATGGCGGCGGACGGCGGGCTCTAAGCGGTTTCCAGTCGAATGGACTCATTCGATGGCGCGGGAATCGTGAGCGTTCAAAGGGATGTGGGGCCAACATGGATCAATGCGCGCACAAACCGCTCCGGGGGCCTCTGGTCGAGAGTGAGGATCGATGGCGGGAAAGCGCGCCGGGGATCACCCGCGCGCACGTTTACCAGAATTGAGAAACGGTAAATGAAATTGGAATTATTGAACGATTTCAGGGTTTTGACTGTCCGCGCACGCGTGCGCGAAGCGGGGGTGGGTGGATGAGGCTGATCAACCGCCGCCCCAGCCGGGGCCTTGCCGTGATCCTGCTGCTTCTGCCGTTCCTTCTGCTTTTTGCGCTCTATGGGGTGAATTCCGCCGCCCGGCTGGCGGTCAATTCCGCCGACAAGCTCTTGCCCGCCCCGGGCACGATCCTTGAGACCGCCATCCGCCTGATCAGCGAGCCCGACAAGCGGAGCGGGGACATCCTGTTCTGGAAGGACACCGGCGCCAGCCTGACCCGCCTTGCCCTCGGAGTCGGCATCGCGGCGGTGATCGGGCTGGTGACGGGTCTTCTGGTCGGGTTGCTGCCGCTGGTCCGGGCGATGCTGGGTCCGTTCATCGGGGTCCTGTCGATGATCCCGCCGCTGGCGCTGCTTCCGATCCTGTTCGTGGCGCTTGGGTTGGGAGAGGTCGCCAAGGTCGCCCTGATCGTGATCGGCATCACCCCCTTCCTGATCCGCGACCTGGCCCAGAGGGTGGCCGAGATCCCGCGCGAATTGATCATCAAGGCCGAGACCCTGGGTGCCTCGACGGCGGTCATCGCGGTGCGGGTTGCCCTGCCGCAGATCATGCCGCGTCTGATTCTCGCGATCCGGCTGGCGTTGGGACCGGCCTGGCTGTTCCTGATCGCGGCGGAGGCGATCGCGGCGGAGAGCGGCCTGGGCTATCGCATCTTCCTGGTGCGGCGGTATCTGGCGATGGATGTGATCCTCGCTTACGTGATCTGGATCACCCTGCTCGCGTTCCTGATGGATCTGGGTCTGCGCTGGATGGCCCGGCGTCTCTACCCCTGGGCGGGAGCGGAAACCGCATGAGCTATGTGACGATCAAGGGGATCTTCCAGAGCTATGGGACGCGGCCGATCCTGGAGCGGGTCTCGCTGGAGGTGAGCGAGGGCGAGTTCGTCTCGATCGTCGGGGCGTCGGGCTGCGGGAAATCAACTTTCCTGCGGCTCCTGCTCGCGCAGGAGTTGCCGACCCGGGGCGAGATCCGGATCGCGGGCCTGCCGCCCTCGCGAGAGCCGGACCGGGCGCGGGGGATCGTGTTCCAGCAATATTCGGTGTTTCCGCATCTGACCTGCCGGGACAATCTGGTGGCGGCCGAGAGCTTCGGGGCGGGGCGGCTCGGCTATATCTTCGGGGCGGCCCGCAAGGCGGCGCGACTGCGGGCGGAGGCGACGCTCGCCCGCATCGGTCTCGCCCATGTCGCGGGGGCCTATCCCTCCGCCCTGTCGGGAGGGATGCGGCAGCGTCTGGCCATCGCCCAGGCCTTGGCCGCCAAGCCGCGTGTCCTCCTGCTCGACGAGCCCTTCGGGGCGCTTGATCCGGGGACGCGGCTCTCGATCCATGATTTCCTGATGGATCTGCGGGCGGAGACCGGCATGACGGTCTTCATGGTCACGCATGATCTGGAGGAGGCCTTCAAGCTCGGGGACCGCGTGCTGGTCTTTGACAAACCGCGCTGGGATCCCGACTATCCGGAAGCCTATGGCGCAACGATCACCTATGACTTCGATGCCCGGAACGGCGGCATCCCGTATCAGACGATCAAGGAGGAAACCCATGTTCTCAGCGCTGAACCGGAGCCGGTCCCACCATCCAGCTGATCAGCGGCGGGACGGGCATCGGCACCACCATCCCGACCTGACCAAGCTGCTCGGCTGGCGCGCGATGAAGGCCGAGGCCGATATCCCCGGCGACGAATGGGAGAAGGAAAAAGCCTGGGCGCTGCGGATGGGTCTGACGGGCGCGGAGTCGATCGAGGATCGCTCGATCCCCACCTTCGCCCGCGGAGAACTGCCGCATTATGCCGGGATCAATACCTTCCTCAAGGCGCCCTATGCCGAGGACGTGGCGGAGGTCGGCCAGTATGACGCGACCATCCTGGGCGCGCCCTTCGACGGGGGGACGACCTATCGTCCGGGGACGCGGTTCGGTCCGCAGGGGGTGCGCAAGATCAGCGCGCTCTACACGCCCTACAATTACGAGATGGGGATCGACCTGCGCGAGCAGATGAGCCTCTGCGATGCCGGCGACATCTTTACCATCCCGGCGAATATCGAGAAGACCTTCGACCAGATCAGCCGGGCCTGCGCCCATGTCTTTTCGTCCGGATCGCTTCCGATCATCATCGGCGGAGACCATTCCATCGGTTTCCCGACGGTGCGGGGGATCGCGGAATGCACCTCGAAGAAGATCGGGATCGTGCATTTCGACCGCCATGCCGACATCCAGGAGAAGGATCTCGACGAGCGGATGCACACCACGCCGTGGTTCCATGCGACGAACCTGCCGAATGTGCCGCCAAAGAACCTGGTGCAGGTGGGGATCGGCGGCTGGCAGGTCCCGCGCGAGGCGGTGAAGGTCGCCCGTGAGCGCAATACCAACATCATCACCATGTCCGACATGGAGCGGATGGGCGTCGACAAGACCGCCGAGATGGCGCTGGAGATGGCCTGGGACGGGGTGGATATGGTCTATATGTCGTTCGATATCGACTCGATCGACTGTGGATTTGTGCCCGGCACAGGCTGGCCGGAGCCGGGTGGGTTCCTGCCGCGCGAGGCTTTGGCCTTGGCCTCCAAGGTCGCGGCGCAGGGGATTTGCGGGATGGAGCTGGTCGAGGTCTCGCCCCCCTATGACACGTCCGACATTACCGCCTTGCTTGGGGTGCGGGTGATCGTGGATGTGCTGGGCTCGATGGTGGCGCATGGGACGCTCGGCAAGCACAAGCGGCATATCGACAAGCCGGTGACCATCCCGGCGGGCGAATTCACCGGCAAGAGGTGGCAGCATCGTGGCGCATGACCATTTCGACGGGCATCACCATCACCACCACCATGGCGAAGGGCATAATCATCCCCAGGGTGGGCCCTTGGCCAGCCACCTCCACAACGCGGACGCGGCGGCGGAGCTCCAGGTCCTGACGACCCAGTTCATCGATGGTTTTCGCGAGGCAAAGGACAAGACCGCCTATCTGCGCATCGCCGGGGTGCCGTTTGAGCTCGGGGACGATCAGGGCGGGCCGTCCCTGAAGCTCGTGGATGTGGAGTTGCGGACGGAGTGGCAGGTCGGAACCGCCTCCCCTTCGTTCGGGACGCGGGAATTGTCCTATCTGCCCTATCCGGGGTCGATGGTGACGGAGCGCACGAACATGGGCTTCGTCTATGTCTCGCTGTCGCGCAAGGAGACCGTCGATCTGCGGGCGTTCCTGCTGGCACGGGAGGCCTGAGCGCGTGTTTGGCCACGGACCCTGTCGGGTCCGTGGCCCGTGGCCGGATCAGAGGTGGTTCAGTCCGGGCGCGGTGTCGAGGATATCCCCGTCGATTCCCCGGATATCGCGCCGGCCGCAGAGAGCCATCGTGATGTCGAGTTCATTGCGGATGATCTCCAGCACTCGGGTGACGCCGGCCTTGCCGCCCGCCCCGAGCCCATAGAGGAAGGGGCGGCCGATCCAGACGCCCTTGGCCCCCAGGGCTATGGCCTTCAGAACATCCTGACCGGAGCGGACACCTCCGTCCATATGGACTTCGATCCGGTTCCCGACCGCGTCGACGATCCCGGGCAGCGCGGAGATCGAGGACCGCGCACCGTCCAGCTGACGCCCGCCATGGTTCGAGACGATCAGGGCATCGGCGCCGCTTTCCGCGGCGAGGCGCGCATCCTCGGGATCGAGAACCCCTTTGAGGATGAGCTTGCCGCCCCAGCGTTGCTTGACCCATTCCACATCCGCCCACGACAGGCGAGGATCGAATTGCTCCTTGGTCCAGGAAGCGAGCGACGAGAGATCGCCGACATTGCTCGCATGTCCGACGATATTGCCGAAACTGTGCCGTTTGGTCTGGGCCATGCCGAGGCACCAGCGCGGCCGGGTGGCAAGCTGCCAGGCATGTTTCGGGGTCCATTTGGGCGGAGCGCTGAGGCCGTTGCGCAGATCCTTGTGGCGCTGCCCAAGGATCTGGAGATCGAGCGTCAGCACCAGCGCCGAGCAGTTCGCAGCCTTGGCCCGTTCGATCAGCCGCTCGATGAAAGCGCGGTCGCGCATCATGTAGAGCTGGAACCAGAAGGGTTTGGTGCTGTTGGCCGCGACATCCTCGATGGAGGCGATGGACATGGTGGAAAGGCAGAACGGAACCCCGAAGGCCTCCGCCGCCTGGGCCGCGAGGATCTCGCCATCGGCATGCTGCATGCCGCAGAAACCGGTGGGCGCCAGGGCCACGGGCATCGAGACCGGCTCGCCGACCATCTCGGTTGCGAGGTTGCGGTCCGACATATCGACCAGAACACGCTGGCGCAGGAGAATTTTGGCGAAATCGCTCTCGTTCGCCTGATAGGTGCCTTCGGTCCAGGCACCGGAATCGGCATATTCGAAGAACATCTTCGGGACGCGGCGACGGGCCTGTTTCTTGAGATCGGCGATGGTAAGGGCGTTCTGGACCATGGAGGGGCTCTCGTTGGGCTAGAGCGATTTCCAGGCAGGTGGACTCACCTGCCGACAGAAAATCGCGATAAAACAAGGTTCCGGAGCGGACAATCCGATCGTCCGCTCCAAAGGGGGGTCAATGCCAATGGGCGCATTTCGACGTCTGTCCGACGCCGGGGTTGAGGCTGTTGGTCGGGTCGATCGAGCGGTAGAAGTCGGCCAGTCCCGGCTTTGCCTTGTAAAGATGGCCGACATTATGCTCGGCGGGATATTCCGCGCCGCGCGCGTCGAGCAGCGCCCACATCGCATGTTCGAGGGCGAGGCAATCCTGGCCCTTCCTCACCACGTAGTCCTGATGGAACACGTGACAGAAGAAATGCCCGTAATAGAGCTTCTTTTCGATCGCCGCGTCGATCTCGGGCGGCAGACGTTCCAGCCAGTCGCGATCGTTCCGGCGCAGGGCGATATCGAGAGCGACGATATCCTCGACCTCGCGGTGATGCACGGCGCGGTATCGCACCGCGGCGCCGGCGACGGCGAAGCGGTGCAGGAAGGCGGCCTTGCCTTCCTCGGGCGTGCATTCGAACATATCGCCGGTGGAGGAGGGGAAGATCCCGGCGAGATAGGACCGCGCTTCCGCCACGCCGCTCCCGCCCATGCGAAGCAGGAGGTGATGCTCGAATCGGTCGCGAAAGGCGTTCATGCGGGCGGGCAGATGTCGTGGCATCACCGAGGCCAATCCTTGCGCGAGGCGGTCGGTCAGGGTTGAACCAAGCCCGAGCCGTTCGGTCAAGGCATCGGCCCGCGCCTTGGCCGCGAAAATCGCCGGCAGGCGATCCGTGCCCGCCTTCTGGATCAACAGGAACGTATCCTTGCCATAGTGTGCCGCGATATCATAGGCGTCGCGGTGGATATATTCCCCGGCGACCGGCAGGGACTCGAAATGCGCGAGGATATGGCGCCGGATCTCCGTCAATTCATCCGGGTCATTGGTGCCGATATAGAAAACCGTGCTGGTCTTCTCGGCCTCGAACGTGTCGAGCCGGACCGCGAAGACCGCGAGCTTGCCCGCGCAGCCCGCGGCTTCGCGCAACCGGCGGGGATCGGCGTTGAAACGGGCGGGAGTCGCGGCCTCGACATCCCGGACATGGTCGACATATTCGCGGTCCGAGCCCCAGGCATCCCCGGGCTCGACCCCGTTCAGGTCGCCCCGCTCGACGCGGGTGAGGATTTCCTCCGGTTCGTTGCCCAGTGCGATCCCGAGGTGATTGACGAGGCGCACTTCCCCCTCCGCCGTGACCTCGGCGTAAAGGCTCATCTCGGTATAGGCCGGGCCCCGCTGGATCAGCGCCCCGCCGGAATTGTTGCAGATGCCCCCGAGGACCGAGGCACCGAGACAGGAGGAGCCGATCACCGAATGCGGCTCGCGTCCCAGCGGCTGGAGGCGTTTCTCCAGCTCATCGAGCGTGGAGCCGGGGAGGCAGACGACTTGCCGGCCATCTTCGATCAGATGCACGGCCTTGAGGCGCATGGTGCTGATCAGGACGATTTCGCGGTCGTAATCGGTGCCCCAGGGCGTGGAGCCGCCGGTCAGGCCGGTATTCGCCGCCTGGAGGATCACCGCCCGACCGGCGGCGACACAGGCTTTCAACACACGCCACTGCTCGACCAGACCGCCGGGGCGGACCACCGCGGCGACGGGTCCGCCGCCGAACCGGAAGCCGCGCGTGAAGCGTCTTGTCTCGCGGTCCCCGGTCAGGACGTTTCCATTCCCCACGATCCGGCGAAGTTCGGCGATCAGGCTCTCTCTCGATGTCATTTCGCTCCCCTTTTTTTCTATTTTTTCCAAGGTCCGGGACGCAATGCCCCGGACCTCGGGATTCACATCAGGGAGTGACCACCGGCGTGACCGCCGCGGGCACCATCTGAGTGAAAGGATGCACATAAGCCTGTGCCATCACCAGAAGGCCGACCAGTGCCGCGAGCGCCAGACTGTGGAAGAAGACGAAGCGCAGGATGCTGCCTTCATGGCCGTACCATTTGGTCGCGGTCGAGGCGACGACGATCGATTGTGCGTCGATCATCTTGCCCATGACACCGCCCGAGGAGTTCGCCGCCGCCATCAGCACCGGATTGAGGCCGATCTGTTGCGCGGTGACCTTCTGCAATCCGCCGAAGAGCACGTTGGAGGCGGTGTCCGACCCGGTGACCGCGACGCCGACCCAGCCGAGCAGCGTACCAAAGAAGGGATAGAGCCAGCCGGTATTGGCGAAGGCCAGACCCATCGTCGCATCGAGACCGGAATAGCGGGTGACATAGCCCAGCGCCAGCATGCAGGCGATGGTGATGAGCGAGAAGCGGATCGACCAGAAGGTCTTGCCATACATCCGGGCCAGACCCGCCGGGCTGTAGCCGAGCAGAAGACCCGAGACGATACCGGCGATGAAGATGCCGGTTCCGGTCATCGACAGGAGGTTGAAGTTGAAGACGGCGGCTTCGGCATGGGGCTCAGAAACCACCGGCGGCATTTTCTGGACGAGCATGTCAAGACCGGCAACCGGAAGTTTCAGGACCCAGATACCGTCGAGCATGGTCTTGATCTGCGGCAGGCCCCAGAGAAAGACGAAGACGCTGAGGATCAGCCAGGGCATCCAGGCCTTGAGCACGGCACCGCGGGATTCCACCAGGCCGGGGGCATCCTGTTCGACTTCGGCGCGGCCCTCGGACGACCAGTCCCGCGGTGCCTCGGTGATCGGCCGCTTGGGCTGCCAGACCTGCAGGAACCCGGCGAGGCAGAGCATGGAGACGATGGCGGCGACGACATCGACCAGCCACGGACCATGGAAGTTCGAGACCAGATATTGCGGCAGGGCAAAGGAGGCACCGGCGACCAGAAGCGCGGGCCAGATTTCGATCATCTTGCGGAAGCCGACGAAAGCCCAGATCAGCCAGAACGGCACGATCAGCGAAAAGAACGGCAGCTGGCGTCCGATCATGCCGCTCAGTTCATGCAGATCGAGGCCGGTGACGGCCGAGAGTGCGATGACAGGCGCCCCGAGCGCTCCGAAGGCGACCGGCGCGGTATTGGCGATCAGCGACAGGCCCGAGGCGGAGAGGGGCGAAAATCCGAGCCCGATCAGCATCGCCGCCGTCACCGCGACCGGCGTGCCAAAGCCCGCCGCGCCTTCGAAGAAGGCTCCGAAACAGAAGGCGATGAAGAGAAGCTGGATACGGCGGTCATCCGAGACATTGCGGATGCTGCGCCTCAGGACGTCGAACTCGCCCTTTTCATTGGTCAATTGGTACAGGAAAATCACATTGAGGATGATCCAGCCAATCGGCATCAGGCCAAAGCCAGCGCCATAGACCGCCGACATGCCGGCCATTCCGACGGGCATGCCAAAACCGACCACCGCGACGACCAGCGCCGCCAGAAGGCCAAGCATCGCCGCGATATGGGCGCGCACTTCGAAGAGGCCGATCGCGCACAAAAGGACAAGAACCGGCACGGCCGCGAGCAGCGACGACAGCCAGATATTGCCCAGCGGATCATAGATTTGAGACCAGGTCATTGGTTTTGGTATTCCTCCGAGCTCAGGGTGCGCGACTTCGTCCGGTGATCCGGGGACGGTCGGGCTGATGATTGAATTGTTGTTTCGATTGGGCGGTATGCGACGCCGGACAGCGCCAGGTGGCCGTGTGCCCCGTCCGGGGCAATCCTCTCTCCCACGCAGAGCGGTCTTCTTAATGAACCGCCATAAATTTAATGGTAAATTAATTTTACCCAAACTGTCAATCATGAAAATCTCTTTCCCCGTCAGGGTGGCTCGGTTAGTCTGGCCTATGACGATGGGAGACCGGACCGAATGCCACGTGACAGCATCAAGGGGGACAGCGCGGCTGAGAGCACAGCGCGTCATATCGAGGATCTGATTCTCGAAGGGTCCCTGCGCCCGGGCGAACCCTTGCTACCCGAACGCGAGATCGCGGCGCGGCTTAACGTTTCGCGTCCAACCTTGCGACAGGGGATGAAATTGCTTGAAGAAAAAGGGCTTCTGGTTGCCGAGGCAAGCGGCGCCCGCGTGGTCGCCCCGCTTGCGACCAGTATCACCGATCCGCTGCTTGAACTGATGTCCTCGCGGACGGAGGTGGTCGACGATTATCTCGAACTCCGTGCGACCCTGGAGCGGATGGCGGCGTCGCTCGCGGCCCGGCGGTCAAACGATGTCGACCGGGCGGAACTGCGGGCCTGCATGGAGCGGATCGACGCGGCCCATGGCAAGGCCGAGGCCCATGACGAGGCCGAGGCCGATGTCGACCTGCATATCCTGATCTATGAGGCGAGCCACAATGTCGTGCTGCTTCAGATCATGCGCGCCCTGTCGGGGATGCTGCGGAAGGGAGTGTTCCACAACCGCGAGAAGCTCTATGCCCGCCCCGAGGTCCGGGATGTCCTGCTCGCACAGCATCGCGCCATCTTTGATGCGATCATCGCGCGGGACCCGGTCGCGGCCGGACGCGCGGCCGAGGAGCATATGGCCTATACCCAGAGGGTCCTGAGCGAGATCGCCGCCGCCGATGCGCGGCTTGAAATCTCGCTCCGGCGCATCGATGGCGGCAGCATCAGCACCCGCGCCAGGGGGAAGTGACCGGTCAGTCCGTCAGACCGTCGGTCCGGATCCAGCTTGTGAAATCGGGCTGGGTCTGGAGCGGCTCGCCGTCCTGATCTTTCAGGATGCCGGCCTTGAACAGGAAGGCGCCGACGTCTTCGACCCGCGCCGGATCCACCTGACCAACCGCGCCCTCCTCGGACTTCAGATAATGCCCCTCGACCAGCGCCTGCATCGAGGCATGGACCAGCGCCGGGTTCGAGAGCATCCCGTCCGTCGCCTCGATCAGGATATCCGCCGCTTCCTTGGGATGCTCCGCGGCGAAGGCGTAGCCACGTTGCGTCGCACGCAGAAACGCCCGCGCCGCCTCGGGATGCGCGTCGAGCCAGGCCGCCGAGGCACCGAGCATCGTCGTATAGACATCGGGAATGCCATAATCGGAAAACCGGAAGTTCCGCTGTTTCTGCCCCAGCAGTTCGGCCTGCACGCCCTCCCAGGTCAGGATATCCATCGTGAAATCCACCTTGCCGGAGGCGAGCGCGTCATAGGCCGAGGTGCCGAGCGTCACCGTCTCGAACTCCCCCGTGCCGCCCGCGTTCCGGATGACCGTCGTCAGCAGCGCGTTTTCCCAGTCGCTCCCGAAGCCCGCGTAGATCTTGCCGTCGAGATCGGCCGGTGTCTTGATATCGTCGCGATCGGCATTGAAGACGATCCGGCCGGTCTCATGCTGAACCACCGCGAAGGTGGCGACGAGATCCGCTCCGGCGGCATGCTGGGTCAGCAAGCCGATCTCGCTGACCACCCCGAAATCGGCGATCCTGTTGGCCACCAGCGTCCCGGCCGAGGTGTCGGAATAGGGCAGGATTTCGACATCGAGACCGGCTTCGGCGTAATAGCCCTCCTTCTCGGCGACATAGAGGCCGACGTGATTGGTGTTGGGTGTCCAGTCGAGCGCCACGGTGACCTTCTCCGCCGCGTGGAGCGGCGCCGCGGTCAGGAGCGCGAGCGTCAGCGCAAGGAGTTTCATTCGACGGTTCCTTTCGGATCAAGGATGCAATTCAGGATTTCGGTCTCGATCGCATGGGCCTCCGCCGATCCGCCAAAGCGGGGTCGCGGAAGCGAGATGCGGAATTCACGCAGGACCCGGGCCGGACGACGCGACAGCACATAGACCCGGTCGGCGAGATAAACCGCCTCGCGCACGTCATGGGTGATGAGCAGCGTGGTCCAGCGGTTCGCTTGCCAGCGCCCTTCCAGCCAGCGCTGGGTCTCGGTCCGGGTCAGGGCATCGAGCGCCCCGAAGGGTTCATCCAGCAGCAGCATCGGCCGATGTTGCGCGACGGTGCGCAGCAGAGCGGCGCGTTGGCGCATCCCGCCCGAGAGCTGGTCCGGATAATGATCCTCGAACCCCGCCAACCCGAACCGCGCAAAATCGGGGGCGACACGGGCGCGGGCTTGCCTGCGCGACAGGCCGCGCACCTCCAACCCCAGCGCGACATTGTCGATGATCCGCCGCCAGGGCATCAGCGCATCGCGCTGTGGCATGAAGGCGAACTGGCCCCTTCGATCGATCGATTGCCCCTTGAACAGGATCTCCCCGCGATCCGGTTCAAGGGCGCCGGTGATCAGTTTGAAGATGCTGGACTTCCCGGCACCGGATGGGCCGAGGAGGGCGACCAGCTCCCCCTCCGCGACATCGAGGTGAATATCGTCGAGGATATCGGTTTCGCCGATCCGCAGGGAAACATCGCGCAACTGGAGGAGGGGCGCCGTCATCGCCGGACCTCCCCACGCTGCCAGGGCATGGTCAGCCGTTGCAAGAGGACCGCCGCGCCGAACAGGATCAGCGTCAGGACCGAGCTGACAAAGACGGCGGCGAGGACCAGATCGGGGCGGAAATTGTTCTTGGCATTGAGGATATAGATGCCGAGCCCCTTGGAGGCCCCTGCGTATTCCGCGAAGATCGCCGCGACCACCGCGTAGGTGATCGAAATCCGCAAGCCCGCGAAAAAGAAGGGCAGGGCGGAGGGCAGTCGCGCCAGCCAGAAGATCCGCCGTCGCGACGCGCCCATCGAGGCGAGCAATTCCTCCAGCTCCGTCTCGGTCGCGGCATAGCCGTCGACGAGAGCCACGAGCATCGGAAAGAAGGTGACAAGCGCCACCAGCAGGATCTTGGGACCGATCCCGAAACCGAACCAGAGCACCACCAGCGGAGCGATGGCCACCAGCGGCAGGGTCTGGCTGATGATGAAGAGCGGAAACAGCGCCCGGCGCGCCGGTTTTGCAAAATCGATCAGGACGGAGAACAGAAAGGCCGCCGTGAACGAGCAGGCAAAGCCCAGAAGGGTCGCCTGGAGCGTCGGGAGGGTGTTCTCCCACAGAACCGCGCGATTGACGACGATCTGGCTCACCACCCGCGAGGGCGCGGGCAGGAGGGTGGGCGAGACGCCGGACAGGCGGGCATAGGCCTCCCAGAGGGCGAAGACCCCTCCCACCGAGAGGACAGGCGGCAGCGCGTGGCGTGCCGATCGGAGGTGGATCATGTCAGCGCGTCGATGGGCTGTTGGCGGAGACCGTCAGGTCGAGAGTGACATGTCCCGCCGGTGGTCCAAAGCGGGAGAAGGCCTGTTCCAGCGTGGCAAAGACCGCGCCCGCGTCGCCCCGAAGCCGGGTGCAGAAATTCTTGGAGCGATCGAACACGCCGCTCTGTTTCAGGAAATCGATACAGCCATAGATTTCGGCCATGTGATCGCCCGCGCCCATGACATAGAGCGAGAATTGCGCCGCTGCGATTTCGTCCGTGACGGGCGCGGCGCCGATGGCCTCGCGGGCCTGTGCCTGACGCGTCGCGAGCGGCTCGAAGGGGGCTCCGAAATCCGCCGGGCGGCAGATCTCGTCGTCGGGTTCACCCGGACAGCCCCGCGAGATCGTGGCCCGGAGCACGCAATGATGCCGGCTGGAAGCGGCGGCGACATAGAGATCGCGCAGGGCGGGGAACAGGATCTCGGGGGCGCCGACCAGAAGGGTCGAGATGTCATCTGTCTCGATCCGAAGCCGATCCCGCCAGGGATCGAGCGCTCCGAGCGCATCGAGAATGACCCCGACGAACCCGTCGGTCATGGGATAAAGAGAGATCTGTGCACCGGAAAACATCTGTTCCTCCTCGCTCCGCTGGCATGACCCAGATCAGCTTCGAGGGTCCATGAGCCTGCCGCCCATGTCTCAGCCCCGGCCATAACGGGGCACCCCTGTGGATATGGGGCGTTTGAACACAGGCGGGGCGAAGGTGCAAGAGAGGAAATGCCAACGGACCCGGCCTGGTTTCCGGAAGGGGTCCTTATGGCTCCCGGGTGGGGAAGGGACCTCGTCGCGAGATGGGATCCCTTCGGTTTTCCCGCCGACCGGCGGAGACATGGCTGCGAGGAGGGAGGATCAGGCGCCCTTGCCCATCAGGCGACCGAACCATCCCGGTTTCTTTTCCGCCGTTTCCTCGGTCACATCCGCCGGGGCATCCGGCTCGATCGGCCCTTCCACGGCAAGCTGGAAGTTCTCGAAGAAAGTGTCTGCCATCTTCTTGGCAAAGCCGTCGATCAACCGGCTTCCCAACTGGGCGAGCTTGCCTCCGACATTGGCCACCACGGAATATTCGAGCAGGGTGCCGCCGTCCTGATCGCTCAGGCGCACATCCGCGCCGCCCTTGGCAAAGCCAGCCGCGCCGCCCTTGCCTTCGCCGCTGATCGTGTAGCTTTCGCCCTCCACGATATTGGTGAGCTGGACGGCGCCCTGGAACGTCGCGCTGACCGGGCCGACCTTCTGTTTCACCGTGGCCTGAAAACCTTCCTCCGGGCTGCCGGTCAGCTCCTGACACCCGGGAACGCAGGCCTTCAGGACCTCCGGGCTGTTCAGCGCCGCCCAGACCTGTTCGCGCGGCGCTGCGATCTGACGCGAGCCTTTCATTTCCATGGGTGTCTCTCTTCCCTGAATGTGTTTTGTCGTCTCCGAGGATAGCGGCAAACGCCGCCAAGTGCGAGGGGGTGTGCGAGGCTCACGGCATGGCGATCCGCCGGCCCGCCGCGGCGGGGCGGGGTACCCGGTCATGCACCTCGGCGAGGGCTGCCAGCCGGTTGAGAAGAACCGCGTCGGCGGGACAGGTCCTTCGGCTGGACAGATCCACATGCAGCAGCATCTGTTCGACCGTTGCCACGGGCCGTCCGTCCCGTTCCAGGAAAACGAACACATGCAGACGCTTGGCATCATGTCCCAGGACAAGCACGGAACCGGTCAATTGATCGCCCAACCGGCATTCATCGAGATGGATGAGATGCGTCTCGGCCGTGAAGTAGCTCCGCCCCGCCGCGACATAGTCCGGACCCGCGCCGATCAGATCGAGCAGGGCGTCCGTCGTGATGCCGCAGGCTTCCAGATAGCGGCTTTCGTTCATATGGCCGTTGTAATCGATCCAGTCCGCCGGAATCTCGATCCGGCGGAGCACGAGTGGCGCGGTTCCGGGGATCGGGATCATGCGATCATGCGCGGACGGAGGTCGAGTGCGAAGGCGGCGATCCGGCGCGCGGCCTCCGCCAGCCGCTCATCCTCGACCGTCAGGGACAGGCGGATCCAGTTTCGCAGCGTCTCGCCAAAGGAACTGCCCGGCATCACGGCCACTCCGGTCTCCTCCAGCAGGCGCAGCGCGAATTCCTCGCCGGAGAGGCCGAGCGACTGGACATCGACAAGGACGAACATGCCGGCCTCGGGCCGGGAGACGGTCATCCCCTCCTGTCCGTCGAGCATGGTCGCGACCAGTTCTGCGCGGCGGGCATAGCGGGTCCGCATCTCGACGGCGGCGGTCGAGGGCGCGGCGATCGCGGCGGCGGTCATGTCCGCGATGAAGGGCTGATTTCCAAACAGCATCGTTTCCGACAGAGGCAGGAGCCGCGCGCAGAATTCGGCCGAGCCGACGCACCAGCCGCTGCGGAATCCGGGAGCGGCATGGGATTTCGAGATCGAGGAGACGACAACCGTGCGCTGCGCGAGATCCGGGAAGTCGAGGGGCGAGGCAAAGGCGCCGCTGAAGATCAACTCCTCATAGACCTCGTCGGCGACGATCCAGAGATCGCGCGCCCTCGCCAGATCCCCGATCGCCCGGATATCCTTCGCACTCAGCACCGCCCCGGTGGGATTGTGCGGAGAGTTCAGCAATATGACCCGCGACCTCGGGGTCAGCCGCGCGGCGATCGCCTCGGCGTCCAGCCGAAAGCCCCGCTCGGCGCGCAGGGGAACCGCCACCGGCACGGCGCCGCTGGCCCGAACCACGCCCTCGTAGGTCGCATAGCAGGGATCGCCGAACAGAACCTCGGTGCCCTCCTCGGCCAGGGCCATCATCACCGCGTAGAGGGCGGTCTGCGTTCCGGGGAAGCAGAGGATGTTGCGGGGCGCGATTTCCCGCCCACTGCGCAGGGAATATTTCCGGGAGAGCGCGCGCAGCAGACCCGCCTCGCCGCGGCCGCTGGAATATCCCGTCCGCCCGGCCCGCAGCGAGGCATTCAGGCTGTCGATCAGGGCCGGGGGCGTGGGGAGGTCCGGCTCGCCGACGGTCAGGAAAATGACCTCCCGCCCCTCGGCCCGCATGGCCTTGGCGCGTTCGTGCAGGACCCATTTCGCCGATCCCATCCGGGCAAGCCGATCGGTGACGCGGGCATATTTCATGGCAAGCTCCGTTCCAGGGATGGTTTCGACAGATCTTCGGTTTCAAGTCTCAGGAGCGCCGCGACGGCTTCGACCCCGACCTCGGCGATTTCCCCGGCCTCGAACGCGTCGGGCAAGAGGCCAGCTTCCAGCCAGAGCCCGTCGAGGACGGCGTTGACGGCGATCCCGAGCCTCCGGAGGCGGGATGCGGAGGCGGTTTGTCCGCGCTCGGACAGGGCCTCAAAGATAAGACTTTCAAGGGCTTCGCGGAATGCATGGTAATTCGCCCGGTGAATGGCGCGCAGCCTTGGATCGCGGTTGAGCGCGCCGACGAAACCGGCCCAGGCGGCCAGCCCCGCCGGATCCGTCGCCTCCCCCCCGAGGGCCGCGCGCACGAAGGCCTCCAGCCGCCGCGCCCCCTTCGGACTGACATCGAAGATCAGCCGGGTTTCCACCGTCAGGCGATCCATCAAGGCCTGATAGGCCGCCTCCATCAGATGGTCCTTGGAAGGGAAGTAATGCCGGATCAAACCCTGGGTGACGCCCGCCCGCGCGGCGATCGCCCGGACGGTGGCCATGCGCGGCCCCCCCTCCGCCACGCAGGCCAGGGTCGCGGCGATCAGGTCGGCCCGCCGGACAAGCTCCCCCTCGTTGCGGAACCCCTTCCGCGCCGAGGGGCCGTTCACCGCCTGATCCTTGACGTCCGACATCGCTTTCCCCGGCCCCTCCCTGTTGGTGAGCATTTTATACAGTTGGATAATATCGGGCAAGTGTTGTGAACCTGACAACGGCGCCGGCCCCGGGACGCGGCCCCGGGGTCATTTTAATGGGTTCGCAGGGGTTGCCGGGTGGAAATCAACATACAACTTGAACCATCGGACCGACCTGAGCGGTCCTCCCGGAGACTGAATGACATGCGATATCTGAGGATCATCGGCTCGGCGCTGGCCTTGACGGCCGCGGGTGCGATCGGCGCGGTCGCGCAGGATCGCGAGAAATGTTATGGCGTGGCCCAGGCCGGGAAGAACGATGGAATAGGCCAGGCCGAGCAGGCGGGCGGTGCCACGGTCAATTTTCAGGGCAATGCCTGGGTCTGGCTTCCCACCGGGCGATGCCTGACGATCTCATTGCCGCCGCGGGCCGACGGCACACCGCGGCGGGGCTCGCTCGAACCGCTCGACCGGGACACCCCCTGACCGCGGCTCGGAAAAGCAAGATCAGGGAAAATCCGAGGAGAAGCACGTCTCCGGCTGACCGGACAGATAGCCTTTCCGGAACGAAACGTCGCGTTCCTCAAAGGAACCGAGACCGAAGGAATTCAGGATCATCCCCGACGTTTCCTGGCTGTCCAGGATCCTTCGCGCCCCCAGGAGTGCGAGGCCATATCGTCCCTCCGGAACATCGCCGAGACGGTCGCGGGCGTCCGCCGCCCAGACCCCGGTCAGGCAATCGACCCGGAGGGCGCGCTCCATCGCCTCGCCCCCGCGCGGCCCGAACCAATCCAGCACCGCGTCGGCGGCGATCTGCGCGATGAGGAGCTTGCCCGCCTGATCCTCGATGTCGCGCAACCGCGAAGGGATCGCCTCTAGAAAAACCAGATCGAAATTCAGCGTCCTGTCCCTGGGGCAATAAAACGGCGCACGCACCAGGTCCGCCCCTCCACAGGGGCTGGTCTTGGTCCCGACGAAATATCGGATGTCCGCGGGCAGGAGCCTTGGATGTTCGTCCCGAAACAGCCGGTTCCATGTCGTCCAGACATCCGCGAGGGTCACTGCGACCAGCCGCGTTCGCTGCTCCGATTGATCGGCGCTCAGGGTGGGGCGCGGCGGTGTCGATGACATCTGGCGGACGATCCACAAGGTCGCGCCGCCGAGCGCGAGCACCCCGATCAGAAGTGCCGCCACCACATTCATGTGAAAGCGTCGAATCTGTTGAACCTTCATGCGTCCGGCTCCGGTTGCGTGGTGCGCGGGGTTGACGCGACCCCGTGGGCTATGCTGCTTGGCCGCGCACTCTCGGGGAGAAGGTGTTAAGACTCTGCTACGTCATGGAGCAGGGCTCCCCGGGGCGGAAATGGGCGAAGGAGCGATGGACATGGACCTACTCAGGCGCAGGGCGCTGGGCGCGGCGGCGGGCTCCGCCGCGCTGTTGCTGGGGGCCCTGGCTTTTCAATATATCGGCGGGATCGCGCCCTGCCATCTGTGCCTGCTGCAGCGCTGGCCGCATGCCATTGCCATCGCACTCGGCGCCCTGATCCTGGTCGTGCCGGCGCGCATCCTCGCGGCCCTCGGCGGGATGGTCACGCTGGTGGGGGCCGGGATCGGCTTTTATCATGTCGGTGTCGAACAGGGCTGGTGGGAGGGTCCGACGACCTGCACCGCGCCCGAGCCGGGGGCCCTTGCGCCAGCCGATCTGCTCAACCAGATTCTGGCGACACCCGTCGTGCTCTGCGACCAGGTCGCCTGGAGCCTGTTCGGCATCTCGATGGCCGGCTGGAATGTGATTGGCTCGCTGGTGCTCGCGGCGCTCTGGCTGCGGGCCTATGCGTCCAGTTCGGCATCCCAGTAGAGGTAATCCATCCAGCTCTCGTGCAGATGGTTGGGCGGAAACTTGCGCCCGATATTCTGCAGCCGTTCCGGCGTCGGCCGGGTGGGCGGCCGCCGCAGATGCATCCCGGCCTGTTTGAGGGTCTTGGAGGCCTTGTGCAGATTGCAGGGGCCACAGGCGGCGACGACATTTTCCCAGGTCGTGCGCCCGCCCTTGGACCGGGGCACGACGTGATCGAAGGTCAGATGATCCTTGGCCCCGCAATACTGACAGGTGAATTCGTCGCGCAGGAACAGATTGAACCGGGTGAAGGCCGAGGTGCGCGCCGGTTTCACATAATCCTTGAGAACGACGACCGAGGGGATGCGAATCTGGACGGACGGGGAATGGATCATCGCGTCATATTCGGCGAGGACCACGACCCGGTCGAGGATCGCGGCCTTGATCGCCTCCTGCCAGGGCCAGAGCGACAGCGGCAGATAGGAGAGGGGCCGGAAATCCGCGTTCAGAACGAGAGCCGGATGGTCACGCAATCCGGAGGGGTTGCGTATGAAACTGGGCGTATGGGTGCTTTGCAGCATGGGCACATCCCTCCGCGAGCCCATTGCAAGATTCCAGACTGACGGGAACCGGCATGGACCTTTATCAACTATATCTCGTCAGCTTGGGCTGGCAAGCCTCCAGATAGCGGTCTGCCCCGGCCCCTTGTCGCACCCTAGCGCGGGGACCGGACAATTTTGTGACATCCTCGGGAGGGCGGGGTCACGGGATTTCAGTGCGACGGAGAGCCGATACTCATTGGAGCGATTTCCAATCGAACGGACTCATTCGATGACCAGAGGATCGCGTCAATTCAAAAGGATAGAGCGGTGGATGGGGGCCAATGCGACCGAAAACCGCTCTAACGCGGTGTTGCGAGGCAGCCTTGAATGAAGCTCAGGGCAAGGCCGAGGCCGTCCGGCGCAATGCCGTGACCCACCCCGCGCGAGACATGCGTCCGTGTGTCCACGCCCGCGGCCGTGAGGGCCGCGCTGGCTTCCGCCAGATGGGAGAAGGGAACGACCGGATCGGCATCGCCATGGACCAGAAGGACCGGCGGCCGGGTGACGATCTCGCGCGATAGAAGCTCCGGCTGGAGCAGGCGGCCGGAAAATCCAACGATTCCGGCCAATTGGTCCGGGCGGCGCAATCCGACCTGAAGCGCCATCATCGTGCCCTGGCTGAAGCCGAAAAGGACGGTGCGATCCGCGCCGATGCCAGAGCGGGCGATGGACCCGAGCCAGTCCCCCAGCAGAGCATAGGATTTCCGGGCCGACGCCAGCGCCACGGCTTCGGGTGTGCCGTCGAGCCAGGGGATGGGGAACCACTGATAGCCCATCGGATTGTTGCGGCAGACCTCGGGCGCGTTCGGCGCGAGAAACCGGGTGTTGGGCAGATGCGGGGCCAGCGGGTCGGCGAGGCCGATCAAATCCTCGGCATCCGCGCCATAGCCATGGAGGAAGATCACCAGACTGTCGGCCTTGCCCGAGGCGGCGGGGCGTTCGGCACTCGTCAAAAGGTCGCTCATCTCACACCCTCGCGCTGGTTCATCACCCGGTAATAAGCCCAGAGCAGGCGCGCCGCAACCGCCCGCCAGGGCGACCAGTCCAGACTGAGTTTCCGCAGCGCCGGTTCGCTCGGCCGCGTCTCCATTTCGAAGAGGACACGCGCCGCGTCGCGCAGGGCCAGATCGCCGGGAGCGAAGACATCGGCGCGCCCGAGGCTGAACATGGCATAGATCTCCGCCGTCCAGATCCCGATCCCCTTGATCCGCGCCAGCTCCGCCACCACCGCCTCGGTCGGCATGCTCCGCAGGGCTGCGAAATCGACGCCGCTCGCGGCGATGGCCCGGGCCGTGGCGATCTTTTGCCGGGACAGGCCACAGGCGCGCAATTCCTCGTCCCCGATGTCCATCACGCGCTCCGGCGTCACCGCGCCCGCGGCCTCGATCCGGCTCCAGATCGCAGTCGCCGCCGCCGTCGAGACCTGCTGCCCGACGACGGCGCCGAGCAGCGTTGCAAATCCATCCGGATGACGGCGCAGGGGCAAGGGGCCGGTCCGCTCCAGCGCCCGTGCGAAACGCGGATCGAGTGCCGCGAGCCAGGCGGCCCCCTCCGCCACATCCGTGTCTGTCTCGATGATGCGCCCGACCATGGGTCCTGAACTCCGCCGCGGGTTTTTGCGCGCGATTATCCGCGGGCGCGCATCACGCGGGCCTTCTCGCGTTCCCAGTCGCGCTTTTTCTCGGTGTCGCGCTTGTCGGCCATCTTCTTGCCCTTGGCGATGCCGATCTGAAGCTTCGCCATGCCGCGCTCGTTGAAATAGAGCTTGAGCGGAATGAGGGTCATGCCCTCGCGCCCGATCCCCTGCCAGAGCCGCGCCAGCTCCCGCTTGTTCACCAAGAGCTTGCGCCGCCGGCGTTCCTCATGGCCGAAGCTGCGGGCGCGGTCATAGGCGGGGATATAGCCGTTGATCAGCCAGAGCTCGCCCTCCTCGACCGAGGCATAGCTCTCGGCGATATTGGCGCGCCCGAACCGCAGGCTCTTGACTTCCGACCCTTCGAGCATGATTCCGGCCTCGAGATCGCTCTCGATGAAGTAATTGTGCCGGGCCTTGCGGTTCTCGGCGACGATCTTCTGTTTGGGTTCGGTTTTTGGCGCCATGGTCGGACGGATGTAGGCAAGCCCGGCCGATATGTCCAGAGCACAAGGCCCCCCCGCTCCGGGGCCATGTCCTGCCCCCCCGTTCCCCGGGAACCTCTAGTCCCGCAGAAGCAGCGCCGCCGTGTCCGAGCAGGTCGCCAGATGCGTGACAAAACCACCGCGGATCGCGGCCAGGGCCGGGGCGGCCCGGTTCGATCCGGCGGCGACCAGAAGCCCCATGTCCTTGCCGCGCATCTGCTCCAGCGAGACACCGATCATACGGTCGTCGATGTGGGTTTTCATCGGACGGCCCTCGGCATCGATCAGGCGGGCGCAGATCACGCCAGTGGCCCCGGCGGCGCGGTAGGCGGCCAGTCGTTCCGGATCGAGCAGGCCCGTCCGGCGGATATGGCTCTCGTCATCGACGGTGCCGCAGGCAAAGAGGGTCTTGTTGCAGCCCGCGACGGCCGCGAGCTGCTCGACCACCACGGGTTCGGCCCGCAGCCGGTCGGCCAGATCCCGGTCGGTCAGCAGAAGCGGCACATGAAGGTTGACGACATTCGCCCCGAACCGCTGGGCCAGCGTGCCGGAGCACAGTTCCGCCGCGAAACCGAGCCCCGCCGGACGCGATCCCACCAGTTGCACCACGGTCAGATCCTCGATCCCCAGGCGCGGCGCCGCCTCCGCGACCCGGAACACCGTCTCGCCCCAGGCCACGCCGAGGCAATCGCCCGGCCGCAACAGATCCGGCAGCCAGTCGGCGGTGGCCCGCGTCACCCGCTCCATCGATTGCCGCCCGTTTCCAGGCTCCACCGGGACGACCAGCGCATCGGCCAGCCCGAACCGGCTCCTGAGCCGTTCCGCCAGATGATGCGTCCGGAAGATCCCGGCATCGAGGGTCACACGCACATACTCCCGCCGCCGCGCCTCGGCGAGATAATTCACCACCGTGGCCCGGCTGATGCCCAGACGATCGGCGATCGCGCTCTGGTTCAGGCCCTCGTGGTAATAGCACCAGGTTGCCTCGACGATTCCCTCTTCCGGGCGGAGGAGGCGACGCCCCGCTTGGACCATCCGCTCAGGCCGCCGACATGGCCAGATCGGGAAACAGCGACCGCAAACCCTCGGCGGTGGCCGGGCAAATGCCGCGCTCGGTGATCAGACCCGTCACCAGCCGGTGCGGCGTCACGTCAAAGGCGGGATTGCCGGCCCCGGTGCCGACCGGCGTCACCTGGACCATGCCGATGCCGCCCGTCGCGTCCAGACCCTGGACATGGGTCACCTCCCGCGCGTCGCGTTCCTCGATGGGAATGTCGATGCCATCCGCCACCGTCCAGTCGATCGTCGGCGAGGGCAGGGCGACATAGAACGGCACGCCATTGTCCTGGGCGGCCAGCGCCTTGAGATAGGTGCCGATCTTGTTGCAGACGTCGCCCCGGCGGGTCACGCGGTCCGTGCCGACGATCACGAGATCGACCAGCCCATGCCGCATCAGATGGCCCCCGGCATTGTCGACGACATAGGTGTGGGAAATCCCGTGGCTGCCCAGTTCCCAGGCCGTCAGGGCGCCCTGATTGCGCGGCCGGGTCTCATCGACCCAGACATGCAGCGCAATCCCTGCGTCATGCGCCTGATACATCGGGCTGGTGGCGGTGCCCCAGTCCACCGTCGCCAGCCACCCCGCGTTGCAATGGGTCAGGAGCCGCACCGGTTCACCAGCCGGTTTGCCCGCGGCGATCTCCCGGATCAGGGCCAGGCCGTTCTCGCCGATCCGGCGGTTGATCTCGACATCCTCGTCGGCGATCTCATGCGCGAGCGCCAGAGCATGGGCCGCGCGATCCGCCTCCGGCACCGGGCGCAGCGCCGCGCGGCAGCGGTTCAGCGCCCAGCGCAGATTGATCGCGGTCGGGCGGGTCCGGTTCAGCCGGTCCCAGACCTGATCGAGATGCGCGTCCGAAGGGTCGATCGCCATCGCCAGCGCCATGCCATAGGCCGCCGTCGCCCCGATCAGCGGCGCGCCCCGCACCCGCATCTCGGTGATAGCGGCGGCGAAATCCTCCAATGTATCCAGTTGCTGGACGCGGAACTCCTGCGGCAGCCACCTCTGATCGATGATCCGGACGGCGCCCGCGCCCTCGTCCCACCAGATCGAGCGGTAATGCGTTCCCTTGACCTTCATGGTTTTCCCTCGTTGAAGCGGCGTGCCAGATCACAGAGCGCGCCCACGGTCGGAATCTCTCCGGACTCCAGAATCAGCCGCGCCCCCATCCGGAGATTGCGCGCCTCCAGTGACGCGCGCAGGCCTGTGTCGGCGATCTCCTCGAAATCCGCGTTATGCGCCAGTGTCAGGCACCGCCGATGCATCTCGATCCCGCAGAACCCCAGCGCATCCTCCCATATCTCGACCAGAAGCGCCGAGCAGGCGGGTCCGGGATCATGCCCCTGATCCTCGAAGAGCGCGGCCGGATAGAGCATCCCCGTCCGCTCCGTCGCCCACAGATGCCGGAATTCCAGTACGAACGCATCCACCATGTCGGCGATCACCGAGAGCAGCCACCCCTGATAGTCCGAAGGATCCGCGCGGTGGGCGGGCTGGCTGAAATAGGACATCAGGAAATTCGCGATCAGCATCCCGAGGTCGAACCCCATCGGCCCGTATTGCACAAATTCCGGATCGATCACCCGGATATCCGTGTCCGTCGCCATCACCGAGCCGGTGTGCAGGTCGCCATGCAGCATCGTCTCGGCATTGGAGGCGAATTTCATCTTCATCCGCTGCGCCTCGGCCTTCAGGCGCGGGTCGGACCGCAGGTCGGCGATCACCGCGTCAAGTCCGGGCGTGTGATGGTTCTGCGCCGCCGGATAATAGGGGTCGGTAAAGACCAAAGCCTCGGTGATCGCCGGAATTTCGACATTGCCGGAAAACAGCCCGACATCCGCCTTTTTCGCAGCACTTGCCATCGACAATTCCGACCCCCGGAAGGCCTGATGCGCACAGAACCGCCCGAGGCGCGCCCCGAGATCCGCCACCCGTTCGCCCGCGATCAGCTTGCGCCGCAGGATGCGATGCGGTGACAGATATTCCATGACGATCAGCGCCTGCGCCTCGTCGAAATGAAACACCTCCGGCACGCTTCCGGGATCGCGCGCCGCCTGCCGGGTCAGGGCGTGATATTCGAAGAAGGCGCGGTTGAGCGGCAGGGGCCAGCTCTCCCCGACCAGCCGGACATAAGGCAGGGCCTGTTTCACCACGACCGCGCCCTCCGGCCCCTCGACGATGAAGACCAGATTGAGATTGCCGTCGCCGACCTCCCGCACGGTCCAGTCCGCCGGATTTGCGCCGACAGAACCCGCGACCGCCGGAACCGATCCGAGACGCTGGCCGAGGGACTCCACCGTCAGCGCGGCATAGGTTTGCGAAGACATGGCCGCCCGTTCTCCCTGCTGTTTTGCTCCCCCTTTCCACGAAATTCGCCAACTGTCAAATCGATTGACATTTGATGGAAATCGCGGAATGTCGTGCGGGCAAAGCGGCGGAAACGGCCGTGGCGGGGGAGAGGATGTCCGAAATCTGTTGCGCGATCCGGGGATTGGAAAAATCCTTCGGTCAGAACCGCGTCCTGCGCGGGATCGATCTCGATCTGGCCGCCGGACAGGTCACGGTCCTGATGGGGGCCAATGGCGCGGGCAAATCGACCCTGGTGCGCATTCTCTGTGGCCAGTACCGGCCCGGCGCGGGGGTCATGACCCTGAACGGCGTGGACTATGCGCCCGCCGACATGGCCGATGCCATCGCCAGGGGCGTCGTGACCGTGCATCAGGCGATCGACGACGGGGTGATCCCCGATCTCGACGTGACGATGAACCTGATGCTCGACCGGCTGACGGAACCCGGGGCGCGCCTGTTCGTCCGGGACCGCGCCCTGCGCGCGGAGGCGCGCCGGATCGCCGCCGGAATGGGCATCACCACCGATGTGCGCACCCGCGTGGCCGATCTCGGGGTGGCCGACCGCCAGATGATCGCCATCGCCCGCGCCATGGCCCGCGCCCCGAAGCTGCTCATCCTCGATGAGCCGACCTCGTCGCTGTCGGCGGCGGAGGCGGACCGGCTGTTCGACCTGATCGACCGGCTGAGGGGGCAGGGGGTCGCGATCCTCTATATCTCGCACCGCATGTCGGATATCCGGCGTCTCGCGGACCGGATCGTCTGCATGCGCGACGGCGAGATTTCCGCGACCTTCGACCAGCATCCGCTCGATACCGAGGGCGCGGTGACCGCGATGCTCGGCCACCGCGTGACCGAGGCCGCGATCACGCCGGTGACGGGCGGCGTCCCGATCCTGCGCTTCGAGCGGGTGGTCCTGCGCGAGGGCGCCGCTCCGGTCGATTTCGGCATCGACGACGGCGAGGTGGTCGCGGTGACCGGCCTTCTGGGCAGCGGCAAGACCCGGCTCGCCGACATCCTCTTTGGCCTCGCCCGGCCGATCGCGGGACGTGTCACGCTCGACGGCGCCGCCTTTGCGCCCTCCGATCCCGCCGAGGCGATCGCGAGGGGTGTGTTCCTGTCGCCAAAGGATCGTCGCGGCAACGCGGTCATTCCCGATTTCGACATCGACAACAACATGACCCTGCCGTTCCTGCGCAATTTCGGCCGGCTGTCCTTTCTGTCCGGCCGCCGCCAGCGCACCCGCGCCGCCCGGATGATCGACCGGATCGGGATCGTCTGCCAGTCGGGCCGGGACGGCATCGGGGCGCTGTCCGGCGGCAACCAGCAAAAGGTGATGATCGCCCGCTGGCTTCTGGAACCCTGCCGGGCGCTGGTCCTCGATGAGCCGTTCCAGGGCGTGGACATCGGGGCGCGGCGCGACATCGGCCACCATATCCGCGCGACGGCGCCGGGGCGGGCGACGCTCGTCCTCGTGTCCGAAATCGACGAGGCGCTGGAGATCGCGGACCGGGTCGTGGTGCTGAGCGAAGGCGCGCTGGCCGGAATGCATGTCAACCGGGACATCGATCCCCTGGCGCTGCTCGCGCAGATTTCGGGCAGCGCGCCCCGGCGCCCCATGAATGGAATGTAGAATGCGCGGTGAACCCCTTCTCGATCTTGCGATCCGCTATGGATTTCTCCTGTTGCTGGCTGTCCTCGTCCTGGGCTTCGGTCTGGTCGCGGACGGGTTCGCCTCGGCGCGGTCGGCGGTCTTCATCCTCCAGTCGGTCGCGATCACCGGCATCCTCGCCCTCGGGGTGACGGCCACGCTCGTCGTCGGCGGCTTCGATCTCTCCATCGGGTCGGTCGCGACCTCCGCCCTGATGCTCTCGGCCTATGTGATGGTGGTGCTGGGGCAGTCGGCGCTCGTCGCGGTGGGGCTTTGCCTCGCGATGGGCGCGCTGGTGGGCCTCGTCAACGGCATCCTGATCGTCAAGTTCCGGGTGCCGGACCTGCTCGCCACCTTAGGCATGATGTTCCTGCTGATCGGCCTGCAACGCATTCCGACCCAGGGCAATTCCATCGCCACCGGAATGAGCCTGCCGGACGGAAGCATCGCCACCGGAACCTTCTCGCCCGCCTTCCTGTGGATCGGCCGCCACCGATTCGATCTCTTCCTCAAGGATCTCGTGCCCGTTCCGGTCGCGCTCTTCGTCCTGCTGGCGGTTCTGGTGTGGCTCTTTCTCGGCTACACCCGCCACGGACGGCTGATGTATGCGATCGGCTCGAACGAACGCGCCGCGGCGCTCGTCGGAACCCCGGTCAACCGCTACAAGGTGCTGGCCTACATGATCTCCGGGGTCATGGCCTCGATCGGCGGCATCCTTCTGGCCGGCCGGCTGGGCCGCGGCGACATCGCCTCGGGCAACAACCTCCTGCTCGACAGCGTGGCCGCCGCGCTGATCGGCTACGCGGTGCTGGGGGCGGCCCGGCCCAATCCGTTCGGCACGGCGGTCGGCGCCCTCTTCGTCGGCATCCTCCTCCAGGGCCTGACGATGATGAACACCCCCTATTACACGCAGGATTTCGTCAAGGGCGTGGTCCTCGTGATCGCCCTCGTCTTCACCTTCTACCTCAGCGCCCGCCGCGGCGCCGACGGGCGGACCTGAAACCAGAACACAGGGAGGAAAATCAAGATGCTCCGACGCACAGTCCTGAAACTCACGGCCCTTGGCCTGATCGCGGGCCTGCCCGCCTTCGCGCAATCCATGCCCGCGCCCCTCGACAAGCCCGGCGAGGTCAGGATCGCGCTGGTGCGCTATCTCTCGACCGGCGATTTCTTCCAGTCCTATCTCTCGGGCGTCGAGGCGCAGGCCAAGGCGCTCGGCGTCGATCTGCGCGTCTTCGACAGCCGCCAGGACGCGGCGCTTCAGGCGGACATGGTCGACCAGGCGATCGCCCTCGGCGTCGATGGCATCATCATCCAGCATGGCCTGACCGAATCCATGAAGGACGCCGCCCAGCGCGCCGTCGATGCCGGGATCAAGGTCGTGGCCTTCGATGTGAATGTCGAAAACCCCGCCATCCCGCAGATCGAGCAATCCGACTATCTGCTGGGCAAGCTCGCCCTCGATCAGGCCAAGGCCGACAATGGCGACGCCTTCACGGCGGCCTATGTCTATGTGCCGGGCATCGCACCCCTCGACCGCCGCGACGTCGCCTGGAAGGAATTCAAGGCCGCCAATCCGGGCGTCAAGGAAGCGGCCCAGTTCGGCACCCTCGACAATCCCATCGCCAATTCGGTCGCCAATCAGGCCCGGTCCGTGCTCCAGGCCAATCCCGACATCTCGGTGATCTTCGCCCCCTATGACGAATTCGCCAAGGGTGCGAAGATCGCGGTGGACGAAGCGGGCCTCGGTTCGGACATCGACATCTATTCCGCCGATATCTCGACCGCCGATATCGCGGCGATGCGCGAACCCGATTCCGCCTGGGCCGCGACGGTGGCGACCAATCCGGCGGTGGTGGGCGAAGTCTCGGTCCGGACCCTCGCCCTGATGCTCGCCGGTCAGGATCCGGGCAAGCAGGTGGTGGTCGAGCCGACCCTGATCACGCAGGACTTCCTGAACAAGGAAGATGTGAAAAACATGGAGGATCTGGGCAAGAAGATGCCGCAGTTCCAGCATGCCAATGTCGCCATGGCCGACTGGATGCCGCTGCCGCCCCGCTGATCGCGGAGGGCCTTCCCCCCGCGGGCTATGTGACCGGCGGGGGGGCTGGTGATCGACGGCGGCTATGTGATCCGCCCCCCCCGAACCGATCCTCGGGATTGGAGCCTGCGCGCGCTCATCACCCTCCGCGAGGCGTGGGCGGGGTGGCAAATCCGGTGGAGGTGGTTTTGTCCGGATAAACCGGCCCGCGCAACCTGACCGGGGTTTTCCGAACCTTGTCGATGCGCCGCGCCTCACGCCGCGGGTCGAGACCCGCCGCCGCTCGCGGCAAGCGGTCAATCGAGCCGGGACAGGAGGCGCCAGCCTCGAACCGCAACCGCTGCGACACCGCCAGATCCCGGGATTGCTCCGGTCTGGTGCGCCGAAGAATCTGCGCGCGGGTCACACAGCCCTCGACGGTCCGGATCCGGGGTAATGCGCAGACCTCCGCCCGCGCCTCCCCGACCGGGAGACAGAACAGGAGCAAGGCGGCGACACAGGCAGACCGGAACATCGCGCCGCCTCCCTCCCTTGTGCGAACAGGCTCACAGCATAAGGGAAACCAGGCGGCAAGGCGAGAACCCTGTCAGAATTCGCCGGTTTCCACCAGGTCGCTGCCGTCGAAGAGCTTGTCGATCCCTTCGTCGAGATCCTCGGCGACCTGCGGATGCGAGAGCAGATAGCGGGCCGTCGGCGTGTCGGCCCGCTCCAGCGCCAGGGAGAGCGCCTCCTCCCATTCCTCGGGCTCGAAATCGCCGCGGCCGATCCACATGATCGCAACCAGTTCGGCCTGCTGGTCGGGCTCCAGATCGGTGATCTGGGCCTCGATCTCGGCCTGGGTCAGGTTGTCCGGACTTTCCTGCAGGGTCGCGGCCGCTTCGTCATCGGAAGGGTTCGAGCCGGAATCGGGCGAAACCATCTCCTCCTGTGCCATCAGGGCGCGGAGTTTCAGGATCAGGCTGCGCAGGAATTCCGGGTTCAGGGACAAGTCGTCCATCGCGGAGGGGCCTCTCGTTTGGGTTGCGCCACACTGCCTTTGACACTGCCTTGGGCGCGGATGGCTTGCAAGATCCGAGGGCACTTGCCGTTGGACCTCGCCGTCCCGCGATTGTATACCGCCCTCACCTCAGAGATCCGGGAGAAGACAATGACTTCGACACGTACCGAAACGGATAGTTTCGGCCCGCTGGAAGTGGCCAGCGACCGTTATTGGGGCGCCCAGACGCAGCGCTCGATCCTGAATTTCCCGATCGGCTGGGAAAAACAGCCCATTGCCATCGTGCGCGCGCTCGGGATCATCAAGCAGGCGGCCGCCGAGGTGAACATGGCGCAGGGCTCGCTCGATCCCGCGATCGGCAAGGCGATCGTCGCCGCCGCCGCCGAGGTCGCCGCCGGAAAGCTGGACGATCATTTCCCGCTCAAGATCTGGCAGACCGGTTCGGGCACGCAGTCCAACATGAACGCCAATGAAGTCATCTCGAACCGGGCGATCGAGATGCTGGGCGGGGTGATCGGCTCCAAGAAGCCGGTGCATCCGAACGACCATGTGAACATGAGCCAGTCCTCGAACGACACCTTTCCGACCGCGATGCATGTCGCGGTGGCGATGATGGCGCGGGACGTGACGCTGCCCGGCCTGCGCAAGCTGCACGCGGCGCTGGCGGACAAGGCCGAGGCCTTCAAGGACATCATCAAGATCGGCCGCACCCACACCCAGGACGCGACCCCGCTGACGCTCGGCCAGGAGTTCGGCGGCTATGCCTTCCAGGTCGAACAGGGGATCAGGCGCGTCACCCAGGCGCTGGAGAATGTCTATCCGCTGGCGCAGGGCGGCACGGCGGTCGGCACCGGATTGAACACCAAGACCGGATTTGCCGAAGGGATCGCCGCCAAGATCGGCGAGATCACCGGCCTGCCCTTCGTCACCGCGCCGAACAAGTTCGAGGCGCTCGCCTCGCATGACGCGCTGGTGGAAATGTCGGGCGCGCTCAAGACGGTGGCGGTCAGCCTGTTCAAGATCGCCAACGACATCCGCCTGCTCGGCTCGGGTCCGCGCTGCGGCCTGGGCGAACTGATCCTGCCGGAAAACGAGCCGGGTTCGTCGATCATGCCGGGCAAGGTCAATCCGACCCAGGCCGAGGCCCTGACGATGGTTTGCGCCCATGTGCTCGGCAATGACGCAGGGATCGGTTTCGCAGGCTCGCAGGGGCATTTCGAGCTCAATGTCTACAAGCCGATGATCGCCTATAACGTGCTGCAATCCATGCAGCTGCTGGGCGACGCGGCCGGCGCCTTCACCGACAATTGCGTGGTGGGGATCGAGGCGGACGAGGAGCGGATTTCGCGGCTGATGTGGGAGAGCCTGATGCTGGTGACGGCGCTGGCCCCCGAGATCGGCTATGACAATGCCACCAAGGTCGCCAAGACCGCGCACAAGAACCGCACGACCCTCAAGCACGAGGCGATCGCGCTCGGTTTCGTCGACGAGGAGACCTTCGACCGCGTGGTCCAGCCGAAGGACATGCTCGGGCCGAAGGACTGAGTTTCCGGGCAGAGGACCGGTCCGGCGGGCGTCGCCCCCCGGACCCTTGCCCTCCGGGGCAGGGCGCGCATCATTCTCGTGGTCCCTGCGAAACCTTTGACAGGGGGCCACGTTGATCCGGTATGCTGCCGGCAAGGACGGATTCAGGGGCGGGGACATTCATGGATTGGCGGGGCCGTCGCACCAGCGACAATATCGAGGATCGTCGCGGCGGCGGCATGGGCGCCCCTGTCCGCCTCGGCGGGGTAGGGGTCGTCGTTGTCCTGCTGCTCGGGGCCTTCTTCGGGGTGGATGTGACGCCGCTCCTGACCGGCGGCGCGCCGGAGAGCAGCGTGGCCACCGGACCCAACACGATCGACGACCAGAACGAGGAATTCGTCGGCGTGGTCCTGGCCGAGACTGAACAGACCTGGGGCGACATCTTCCAGCGGTCCGGCCTGCGCTATGTCGATCCGAAGCTGGTGCTCTTCACCGGCGTGACCAGTTCCGCCTGCGGCACGGCGCAATCGGCGATGGGGCCGTTCTATTGCCCGAATGACCAGAAGGTTTACCTCGACATGGATTTCTTCCGGGTGATGACGCAGGAGCTTGGCGCGCGCGGCGAATTCGCCCGCGCCTATGTGATCGCGCACGAGGTCGGCCACCACGTCCAGGATCAGCTGGGCACCCTGTCCGATGTCAACCGGAGGCGACAGGCGATGGGACAGGCGCAGTCGAACGCGCTCTCGGTGCGGGTCGAGCTTCAGGCGGATTGCTACGCGGGTCTCTGGGCGGCCAGCGCCCGCGAGCGGCTCAAGCTGACCGACGCTGACATCCGCTCCGCCCTCGACACCGCCGCGCGGATCGGAGACGACGCGCTCCAGAAAGCGAGCCGGGGCGTAGTCGTCCCGGATTCCTTCACGCACGGCACCTCCCGGCAGCGTCAGGACTGGTTCACCCGCGGCTATCAGAGCGGCGATCCCAACCAGTGCGACACCTTCAAGGCGGCGACCTTATGAGCGACATCGTCAATCTCCGTCAGGCCCGCAAGAAGGCCGAACGCGCCGCCGCCCGCCGCGCCGGTGACGAAAACGCCGCGCGCCATGGCCTGAGCAAGGCCGAACGCCGCAAGCTCGCGGCGGAGCGGGAGAAGGCGGACGCGCATCTCGACCGCCACAAACGCGAGACGGAGGATTGATGCGCTGGGCCGCCCGATCAAACATTCGCTGACCCTGAGCGGTCATCGCACCTCGGTCACGCTGGAAGACGAGTTCTGGCGTGCCTTCCGCGCCATAGCGCAGCGCGAGGGGCGCCCGATCAACGCCCTCGCCGCCGAAATCGACGCGCGCCGGGACGCGGAGACCGGCCTCGCCTCGGCGATCCGGCTCTATGTGCTGGCCTGGCACCAGGGCCAGTCCTAGAGCGCAATCCGACCGGAGTGAAGCGAGGATCGGGTGAATTGCCCGTTGGATTATGGAGCCGGACCGCACGCCCTGACCCCGCCGGGTTGAAAAGCGCTTAGCCGATCTGCCCCAGCACCGGGAAAGTCTCGAGCAGCCAGAAGGACATCGCCGTAAATCCCCCGCTCAGCATCAACACCCCGACGCCGAGCAGCAGAACCCCCATCACCCGCTCGACCAGCACCATCCGCCGCTTCAATCCCGTCATCACCACCAGCGCATGCCGCATGAAGAGCGCGGTCAGCAGGAACGGCACCCCAAGCCCCGCCGCGTAGAAGGCCATCAGCATCATCCCCCGCTCGACGGATCCCTCCTGCGCCGCCAGCGACAGGATCGAGCCGAGCACCGGCCCGATGCAGGGCGTCCAGCCAAAGGCGAAGGCGAGCCCCAGCAGATAGGCGCCGAACGGCGTGCCCCCCCGGTCCCCGGCATCCAGCCGCGCCTCGCGATAGAGCAGGGGCACCCGCAACACCCCGAGGAAATGCAAACCGAAGAGACAGATCACCACCCCCCCCGCCAGGGCCATCTCCCTCTGATAGGCCAGGAACACCCGCCCGAAGGTCGAAGCCGCGAGCCCGAGCAGCAGGAACACCGTCGAGAGCCCGAGCACGAAACAGACGGCGGCCTGCACCACCCTGCGATCGGCGCTCTCGCCCACGCGCAGATCCTCGACCGAGGCGCCCGCCATATAGGCCAGATACGGCGGCACGATCGGCAACACACAGGGGGAGAGGAAGCTGAGCAGACCCGCGATCACCGCGACGAACAGCGCGGGCGCGAGCGAGGCGTCCCAGAGATCAATGCCGAACATGCGTATCCCGAACCGATGGAGCGAAGGCCACCCTACCCGGACGGCTGCGATCCGTCACGACCCCGTCTCTCACATTGGCGTGGACATTTTGTCTCCAGCGGGGTGATGTCGGCCATGGACTGGGATGTGGAAATCGACGCGCGGGGGCTGCTCTGCCCCCTGCCGGTGCTTCGGGCGCGCAAACGGCTGAACGGGCTGGCCCCCGGCGCGGTCCTGCGCCTGCTCGCCGACGACCCGGCGGCGGTGATCGACATCCCGCATTTCTGCGCCCAATCCGGCCATGAGTTGCTGGCCCAGCAAAGCGACGGCCCCGCGCAAGCCTACCTGATCCGCCGGGGCCCCGCGGCCTGACCCATTCGATCGGGCCTCTGCCTTCCTGACGAATGCTTAACAAATTGTTGATGTCCGGCGAGACGGGCCTGTATCGTCACCTGGCACGGCTCTGGCCCCGCCGCTTATTGTTTCAGATTTTTCCGACCGGCCTTTGATTGGACAGGAACATCCCATGGCAACCTTCACCGGCACCGCCGCCAGCGAATCCATCACCCCCACTTCGGTATCCTCGACCGTGTTCCGCGATCCGGCGGGCTGGTTCCCCGGCGAGGGAGCGGACTTGCTTCGCGGAAATGGTGGTGACGATATTCTCGATGGCGGAACGGGTGCCGACATCATGTATGGGGGGGCGGATTCCGATACTTATTATGTCGACAACCTGGGCGACTACCTTGAAGAAGTAGACGCATTCGGAACCGATACGGTATTTTCGAGTGTAAATTTTACGCTCAGCAACTATTTTGAAAATCTTACTCTAAATGGTTGGCTCTCAGTAAATGGTATTGGAAATGAATTGGATAATATCATTACCGGATACCGAAATGCAAACTATCTGAATGGTGAAGATGGCGACGACATACTATATGGATTAGGTGGGGATGATACCCTGGATGGCGGATTTTATATGTATGACTATATGGATGGTTACGTTAATTGGGATGATACGTTATTTGGAGGTGACGGAAATGACGTTCTTTATGGAAGTGCTGATTTACTCGTGGGTGGAGGCGGAAATGACACCTATAGAATTGAATGGGGATCAGATATTGTTGAAGAGACAAATGGTGGAATTGATACAGTTTATGCGTATGGTTATTTTACCCTCCCTGAAAATATAGAAAAGCTTTATATTGATGGAGCAGGCTATGGGGATGGAAGTCCTGGCTCGGGGCCAGAGGGATACGCCATAGGAAACGCTCAGGCAAATTATATTGAAGGCACGCAGGGTGTTGTCCACATAGAGGCACTGGGGGGAGACGACACCATTAAAGGGTATGGCCGCGAAGGTGAGCTGATCTATGGTGGCGATGGAAATGATTATATATATGAATATGGAGAAGTTTATACAGGATATGGAAATAATATCTATGGAGGTAATGGAAGTGACTACATTTATCTTGAAAAAAATTATAACATAGCTTGGGGAGATGATGGAGACGATACCATTATTTCAAATGGTTATAATGAAATGCACGGTGGTCTAGGTCATAATACGCTCACCTGTGAGAGCAGTGGCGCAATATTTTATTCCGAGGGCGGATCGGACACCATGTATGGTGGGGGGGAATACAATGAATTTTATGTAGATGGCGATGATACAGTTTTTGGATCTGCTGGCGTTGACTATTTTTACATCGATAATAATAATGTATTAAGAGGTGGAGGTGGTAATGATGATTATATATTTGGTGACTATGCTATTTCATCAATAATTGAGGAAATTAATGGTGGAATTGATACAGTATATATTTATGGAGCGATATATTATCTACCGGAAGAAGTTGAAAATCTATTCGTTGAAGGGGGAATTGGTTACGGAAACTCAAAAGACAATATTATTTCAGGAGGAGGTGGAATTTTCTACGGTATGCTCGGTAATGATACGCTCCACGGTTATGATGGTCACCAAGTTCTCGACGGAGGTAGCGGCGCGGATTCGATGCAGGGCGGAGCAGGCAGCGATGACTACTATGTCGACAACGCAGCCGATATTGTCGAAGAAACAACGGATGTTGGAACTGACATCGTTTACGCCAGCATCAGCTACACTCTGACCCCCAATGTCGAGAACCTCACCCTGACCGGTTCCGCGGTGACGGGCACTGGCAATTCCTCGAACAATCTCATTCTCGGCAACGCGCTCGCCAACACTTTGTCCGGTCTCCTCGGCAATGACACGCTGACCGGAGGCGGTGGCAACGACATGCTATATGGCGGAACCGGCACCGATCAGTTGAAGGGCGAGGCCGGGAATGACACTTATTATGTCGGCGACTTGTCCGATACCGTCACCGAAACGGCGGGCAATGGGATGGACAATGTTGTCTCCAACGTAAGCCATACCCTGTCGATCAATGTCGAGAATCTTACCTTGACCGGCACGGCGGCCGAAGGCACCGGGAACGATTCAAACAATGTGATTGTCGGCAATGGTTCCGCCAATACCCTTCGCGGTCTGGGTGGCAATGATACCCTGAATGGGGGCGGCGGTGATGATATCCTCTATGGCGGACCCGGAGCGGGCATCGACCGGATGAGTGGCGATGGCGGAAATGACACCTATTACATCGATGACTCGACCGACCTCGTGATCGAAACGCTGAGCGGGACCGCCGGGGGCACCGATATCGTCTATGCAAGGGCGAGCTTCACCCTGGGCGCGAATGTCGAATCCCTGCGGATGATTCCCGGATCGGGGGCGCTGAACGGGACCGGCAATGCCTCGGCCAACGAGCTTTGGGGGACATCCTCGGTCAATAGCCTGCGCGGTCTCGCCGGGGCCGACACCTTCGACAGCGGGAGCGGCGCGGATATCCTGATTGGCGGCGCGGGCGCGGATATCTTCAAGTACAGCGCGACCGCCGGGTCCAATCCGGCGGCGCGCGACAGCATCCGATCCGGGGATGGCGCGGTCGCCTTCGAGGGTGCCGGGGCAGGGGCGGGCGACCGGTTCGACCTGCGCACCCTCGATGCCAACACCAGCCTCGCGGGGGTTCAGCATTTCACCTTCGGCAGCTCGACCGGCGTGGCCCGGCTCTGGGCGGTCAATTCGGGGACCGATACCCTGATCCGGGGCAATGTCGATGGCGACGCGGCGGTGGAATTCGAGGTGGCGATCCAGGACGGATCGGTGGCGGCCTCGGCCTATGCGGCGGCCGATTTCCTGCTCGCCTGATCCCGCGCGCGCGGTTAACGGAAGGTTACCGGTTTTGAAACAGGGTTTTAAATCAATGGTTTGAGGTGGTGCGCACGCGTGCGCACTCACTCCTTGCCATAAGCGAAGTCCCAGGCCTCGACGCATTCCCGCGCCGCCTCGGCCACCCGTTCGATCGGCCAGTCCGGCTGGAAGATCGAGGTGCCGAGGCCGAAACCATCCGCCCCCGCCGCCTTCCAGACGGTGAAATCGGCCGGCCCGACCCCCCCGACGGCGAAGACCCGGGCCTGGCGCGGCAGGACCGCCCGGATCGCCCGAAGACCGCTCAATCCCATCATGTTCGCCGGGAAGATTTTGATCGCATCCGCCCCGGCCGCCAGCGCCGCGAGACATTCCGTGGGGGAGAAGACCCCCGGATAGGAGCCGAGCCCCAGTTCCCTGGTCCGCCCGATCACCTCGGGCACGCAGTTGGGCGAGACGATGAAGCTCGCCCCCGTCGCCGCCACCGCCTCGACCTCGCCCGGGGTGAGCACGGTCCCGGCCCCGACCGAGGCGCGGCTGCCGAACTCCGCCTGGAGGCGCGCGATGCTGGTCAAGGGGTCGGGCGAGTTGAGGGGCACCTCCATCCAGGTGATGCCGGCCTCGAGCAGGGCGGCGCCGGTCTCAATGGCCCGCGCGGGGTCCAGCCCGCGCAGGATCGCGATCAGGGATCGGCTCATGTTGGTCCTCTTTCGCTCAGGAGTTGGGCCCGGGCGGCGGCGAGCCCGGCCAGGGTCATGTCGGTGGCATCGAGCACCCGCGCCTCGAGCCCGCCATGCCGCAGCGCCAGGCGATAGGCCTCGACCAGCCGGCTCGCTCCGATCATCACCACCTGCTTGCCGAGCCAGTAGGGGCGGGATCCGGCCAGTTCCATCCCGATCAGGAGCCCCGACAGCCGCGCCCGCGACCGCTCCGGCGAAAGGCCCGAGAGCAGCGCCTCCGCCCGCAATCCGAAGAGCTTTGCCGAGACCAGTTCCGGCTGGGTCAAGGCATCGTCGACCGCCGCCACGAAGTCCTCCTCGGACCAGCCGCTTGCCCCGACGGAATGGCGCAGGACGGACTGCGAGGAGAGCAGGGCGAACATTTCCCCGGTCATGAAGCTGCGGAAGCTGACCACTTCGCCGGCGCTCACATCCACCCATTTTGTATGGGTGCCGGGCAGGCAAACCACCCCCTCGAACCGCGGCTCGCGCGAGAGGAGGCCCGCGATCTGGGTTTCCTCACCCCGCATCACGTCGGGGGGGGAATCCTGGCGCATGCCGGGCAGGATATGGACGGAGATGCCGCCATCCCGGGCCTTGGGGCGGGTGAAGGGTTCCGGACCGCGGGGGGGGCCGGGTACCGTCGCGTAATCCGCCTCGGCCCATCCCTGGCGGGCGCCGACCATGCCGCAGGCGACCACGTCCGTGACCCGCGTCAGGTCCAGCCATCCCACGATCAGATCGAGCAGCGCGGGTTCGAAGCCGAGCGGCGAGAGGGACGCCATGCCGGCGCCGGACGAGGCCTCGGCCAGCGGCTGGTCGGCGGCATTCATGGCCCAGACCCGGAGCTGCGATGTCCCCCAGTCGACGGCGATCCAGTCGGCGGCGGCCCAGTCGGCGCTCATCCGGTCACCACCACGCCGCCATCCACCACCAACGCCTGACCGGTCATCATCCGCGAGGCCTTCGAGGCCAGGAACAGCGTCGCATCCACCACGTCGCGCTCCACCAGATGCTCCTTGATGCTCTGGCGCGAGAGGTGCCGTTCCAGCGCCTTGGGATCGCCCCAGAGCTCCATCTGCCGGTCGGTCAGCACCCAGCCCGGCATGAGGGCGTTCACCCGGATCCGGTCGACTCCGTAATCCCGGGCGAGTGCCCGTGTCAGGCCGGTGATCCCGGCCTTGGCGGCGGTGTAGGAGGCATAGCCGCCATTGCCCATCATGTAGGAGATGGAGGAGAAATTGATGATTGATCCTCCGCCCGCCGCTCTCATTCCGGGGATGGCAGCCTGCGCGGTGAAGAAATGCGGTTTGAGATTGATCGACTGGTTGCGGTCCCAATCCTCGGATTCGAATTCTTCAAGCGTGTGACGAACATCGTTGGCCGCGTTGTTTACGAGGACCGTGATCGTGCCATGGGCATCGGCGGCCTGCGCCATGGCCTTGCGCAGGGCGGGCACGTCGGTGATGTCGCAGGGAATGAACAGCGGACGGTTGCCGTGCTTTTTTTCCATGGCACCGACGAAGGCGGTCGCATCGGATCTCTGGACGAAGGCGACCTTGGCCCCCTGTTCGAGGAACCCCTCGGTCAGACCGGCGCCGATGCCGGAGCCGCCGCCGGTTATGAAAACGCTCTGACCTGCTAGGTCGTGAAAGGTGCAGTAACGTTCCGTCATCTTCGTTTCCTCGCTGCGCCCCTTTCCGTGAAGTCGCACGGAAAGGGATCGTATTGTCAATCTGCTTTGGGTAAGGGTCAAAGGCGGTACTGTCTCGATCCTGCGCCTTCGCCAGAGGAGAGGGCGGCCCGGTGACCGGAAGAAAACCAGGCCTTGACCTTGTGGGCGTGAGGTATGGGGGGCCTCGGGCGGCTTGTCAACAAACGCGCCCGAGAGAGGTTCAGAGGCTCAGGGGCGGAATTCCGGACGGAACACTCCGATGCTGAAGGCGCCGATTCCGACGAGCGTCAGCAGATAGACAATGAGCCAGCCCAGGATGGGAACCAGGGCGAGCAGGAAGATCAGAACCGCGCCGGTCAGGCCGGTAAAGAACCGCTCCGGAAAGGTGTCGGGCACCAGTTGGCCGAACCGCGCGAGAACCATCCGGCCCAGAAGATAGATGGCGATGAGATGCCCCAGCAGGCAGAGGAGCACCGCCAGAAGAAGGATCACCGGCGCCAGGACCAGTCCGACCAGGGTCAAGCCGAGAACGATCGCGGAGCCCAGCAGGGTCGAAAGGGCAAGAAAGCCGATGAACAATGTCCTGAACGGGCTGCTCCCGGTGATCCGGCGCAGCTCTTCGAGACCCGCTGGTGCGAGAACCGCGACAATCGCGGCGAAGAGTCCGACAAGCACAAAGCCAAGGACGAAGCTGCCCGCCACCGTCCACCAGTTCGGGCCCATGTTCATCATGGCCTGGTGAAGGTCGGGATGGCGGTCGATCCGGTCGGCCGGAATGACGCTTGCGGGAACAGCGAGTTCGTCCGCGTCCTCGCCATAGAGCGCGAGCCGCCCATTGATTTTGGCATCGGGACCGAAGATCAGCTCCTCGGTGCCGATCGCGGTGTCGCCTTCGATGACGCCGTGAATGGCAACCGATTCCCCTGCGAGCAGGGCGGTCCCCGCGACCGGTCCGTTCACGATAATATCCGAGCCCGCTGCCCGCAGATTCCCGCCGATACCCCCGCCAACGGTAATGTCGTAGCCAATGAGGGAGGCACTACCGGTGACGGGGGCGCCAACTGCGATATAAGTCCCCGCGGCATAGAGGTCGCCCGTCACATTGCCGGTGACATTCACATTATGTCCCGCCAAATGAGCGGAATGGGCAAGGGGCGCGTCGAGCGTGATGCGTTGCCCGGCCGCGAATACCGAATCGAGCCCCGGCGTCGTAACCGTGACCGTATCGCCGGTGAAATAGGCGTCGTTGCCTATGCGGAAAGTATGTTCGTCGTCCGTTTCCTGTGCCGCGACGGCCGTTGTCGCGCAGATCGTCAGCAATATCGCAGTCAAAGTACGAATCATGGGCTGTCCTCCTACGTAAGGGGTTGTTAACCCTATCTTGCCCGGGGTGTCTTGGTCTTCTTTGCAAACTTGCGCCGACGTGGTTTGCGCGGCGGGCTTCGCAGTGGCTAACCCGCCGTCGAATCGGGATGGAGGCTTCCCGTATTCATCCGCCCATCTGGATCGAGACCGCGGCGCAGCGATGCCAGCAGGCTCCGTGCCGGTTCCGTGAGCCTTGAGTCGAAATCCGCGCGCTTCAGGCGGCCGATCCCATGTTCCGCGCTGATGCTCCCCCCCCATCGATCGACGCCGGCGTTCAGTACCTTCTTGGCGCGGTCCATGACTGGCACGGGATCGCTGCCCTTGGAGGGATGCACGGTCACATGGACGTTTCCATCCCCGAAATGGCCAAACGCCTGGACCAGAACGCCCGGCTGGTCGGCCTCGATCGCCGCGCAGGTGTTGAGGACAAAGTCCGGCAGGCTCGACAGCCGCACCGAGACATCGCTGCGCAAATGTGGCCCGAGGCGGGCCGCGCCTTCGTTCACAGCCTCGCGCAACGCCCAGATCCGCGAGGCCTGCGATTCGCTCGCCGCCAGAATTCCGTCAAGGATCAGGCCTTCCGCGAGGCCCTGCTCCAGGAACCCCTCGAGCAGGGCGCCGAGATCCACCGGTCCCGGGGCTGCGAGTTCGACCAGCGCATAGACCCCCGCCGGCGTTGTCAGCATGGGGGCGCCGGGCAGGGCGGACCGGGCCACCTCCATCGCGGGCGGCATCAGGAATTCGAATGCCGAAAGCAGATCCGAGCAGGCCCGTCGCGCCAGATGATAAGCCCGCATGGTCGAGGGTAGATCCGGCAGCCCGATCAGCGCCGCCGCGCGGCTGGCAGGGCGCGGCACGAGCCGCAGCGCCGCGGCGGTGACAATCCCAAACGTTCCCTCCGCTCCGATGAAGAGTTGTTTCAGATCCGGCCCGGTATTGTTCTTGCGCAGGGTCAGCAACCCGTCCCAGAGCGTGCCATCCGCGAGGACGACCTCCAGCCCAAGGACCTGATCCCGCATCATCCCATAGCGCAGCACGTTGATGCCGCCCGCGTTCGTCGAGATCACACCGCCGATCTGGCAACTGCCCTGCGAGCCGATCGTGAGGGGCAGGAACATATCCTCGGCGGCGACCGCTTCCTTGACGGTCTGCAGGACACAGCCCGCCTCGACGATGGCGGAATAGTCATCCGGGACGATCGAGCGGATCCGGTTCAGGCGACCGAGGCTGAGGCAGACCTGCCGTTCGTTCTGGGCAAGGCCGCCATTGACAAGCCCGGTATTGCCGCCCTGCGGTACGATTTCGAGCCCGAGACGGGCGCAGGCCCGGACCATGGCCTGAACCTCCGCCGTCGTGCGCGGCCGCAGGACCGCGAGGGCGCGGCCTTTCTCCTCGCGATACCAGTCGGTCAGGAAGGGCGCCGTCGTTTCGGGATCCGTGACCACCTGACCGGGTCCGAATTCCGTCAGGAGCGCGTCGGGGACATCGGTCATCGGACTTCCTTTCCGGTAAGGGATACAAGGTGCTAGCCGACCCGAGATTGCCGGGCAAGCGCCCGACGTGTAAGGATCAAGGAAACACAGAGGGAGGTGGGATCATGCATGTCCTGATCACGGGTGCCGCGGGCATGATCGGCTCGAAACTGGCGGCGGCGCTGATCGCCGATCCGGGCGCCGGGGTGACCCGGCTGACCCTGCTCGACGTGGTGAAACCGGTTGTGCCGGAGCGCACCGCCTGCGCCGTCGTGGCCGCCGAGCTTGACCTGACCGATCATGCCGCCGTTGCCGCGCGGATCGCGCGCCGTCCGGACGTCATCTTCCATCTCGCCGCCATTGTCTCGGGCGAGGCGGAGGCGGATTTCGACAAGGGCTACGCGGTGAATTTCGATGGAACGCGTGCGCTCTTCGACGCGATCCGAGCGCAGCGATCCTATTTTCCCAAGGTGGTATTCGCTTCCTCCATCGCCGTCTTTGGGGCGCCCTTCCCGGAGATCATCGAAGACGATTATCATCTGACCCCCCTGACGAGCTATGGTACACAAAAAGCGATGGGTGAGCTTTTGCTCGCGGATTATTCCCGTCGCGGGTTTTTCGACGGCATTGGCCTGCGGTTGCCGACGATCTGCATCCGGCCCGGCAAACCGAACAAGGCCGCCTCGGGTTTCTTTTCCAACATTCTGCGCGAGCCCCTGGTCGGAAAGGAGGCTATTCTCCCCGTCGCTGATACGGTTCGCCACTGGCACGCGAGTCCCCGCGCCGCCGTGGGATTCCTCCGCCATGCCATGACGCTTGATACCGGGCCTCTGGGCTGCCGCAGGACATTGACCATGCCTGGTCTCTCGGAAACGGTGGCGGGACAGATTGAGGCATTGCGGCGGGTGACGGGAGACGCGGCCGTGGCTTTGATCCGGCACGAGCCCGACCCGACGATTCAGCGCATTGTGGCAGGCTGGCCAGAAAATTTCGATGCGAGCAGGGCGCTCGCGTTCGGCTTCGAGGCCGATGCATCCTTTGATGACATTATCGCCGCCCATATCGAGGATGAGCTGGGAGGCGGACCGATCGGGCAGGGCGCCTGACTTGATCGAACCGGTTTTCCTGTATCCTGGCCATTTGAGCCGTTGATTTACGGATTGGGTATTATAGTATTGATAATGTGGCGTTTTTTGCGGGTATGGTTTGTTGGTTTGAGGGGAGGGGGGCGGGATATTTGAGGGGGAGGTGATAAGAATCTGTCACAAAGCTGCATTTTCCGCTTGCGGAGTTTAGCGTGTTTCCCTAGATAGCGCTTCACCGGCGGCGGGGCGGCGATGAGCGGTCTGGCGGCGGGGAATTGGG
>JBMDWT010000080.1:0-201362 GCA_048594665.1 Amaricoccus sp.
GGATTCGTTCGGGATCTATGTTCAGCCGATCAACTATCCGACGGTTCCGAAGGGCGGCGAGCGCCTGCGCATCACCCCCTCCCCCCTGCACACCGACGCCGACATCGACCACCTCGTCTCAGCCCTCTCAAGCCTCTGGCACAGATGTGCCTTGTCGCGCGCGGTGGCATAGGGGACGCGGCCTATTCCGCGGCAAGATCGATGAAGCCGCCAGACTGGCGGTCCCAGAAGCCGGCATAAAGGCCGCCACGCCGCAGCAACGCCGCGTGGCTGCCCTCCTCGACGATCCGTCCGTCGTCCAGAACCACGATCCGATCCATGCGCGCGATCGTGGACAGGCGATGGGCGATGGCGATGACGGTCTTGCCCTCCATCACCACATCCAGCGTATCCTGGATCGCTGCTTCCACCTCGCTGTCGAGCGCGGAGGTCGCCTCGTCCAGCACCAGCACCGGCGCGTTCTTCAGGATCACCCGCGCCAGTGCGATCCGCTGCCGCTGACCACCGGACAGTTTGACGCCGCGTTCACCCAGATGGGCGGCATAGTCTTCGCGCCCCTTGAAATCACGCAGGCCCAGGATGAAGTGATGCGCCTCGGCGGCCCGGGCGGCGGCGAAGACCTCCTCGTCGGTGGCATCGGGGCGGCCATAGCGGATATTGGCCAGCGCCGAGCGATTGAACATCGCGGTTTCCTGCCGGACCAAGCCGATCTGTTGGCGGAGCGCATCCTGGCCGAGGTCGCGGATATCGATGCCGTCGAGCGTGATCGAACCACCCTCGACCTCGTAGAGGCGAAGCAGCAGGGAGATCGCCGTCGTCTTGCCCGCGCCGGAGCGGCCCACGAGGGCCACGCGCTCCCCCGGCCGCACATGCAGGTCAAACCCGTCGAGCGCCGCCCGACGGCGGCCATAGCCAAAGCTCACCGCGTTGAAATCCACCGCGCCGCGGGTTCCGGTCGGGACCTGCGCGGTCGCGGAATCGACGATCCCATGCGGGGGGCTCAGCGTACGGATACCGTCTTCGATTTCGCCGACATTGGAAAAGATCCCCATGGCGGTCATGCTCATCCAGCCCGACATCTGCGCGATCCGGGTGGCGATCAGCCCCGCCGTCGCAATCTCTCCCGCCGAGGCCTGACCCCGCGTCCAGAGAAACAGCGACCCGCCGAGCAGAAGCACCGGAAGCGCCCCCGCCAGCATCATCAGCCAGAACCGAAACGTGGCGCTCGTCGTACCGAAATCGATCGCCGCCTCGCGATAGCCATCGAGCGCGCGCAGGGTGGCCTGATCCTCGTGCTGACCGTGGCTGAAGAGCTTGACGGTGGCGATGTTGGTGATCGTATCCACGACCTGACCGGTGACCACCGCCCGCGCCGCCGCCCGCTCCGTCGAGGTCGAGCGGATGCGCGGCATATAGTGGCGGATCAACATGGCATAGACCGCCACCCAGAGCGCCATCCCCACCGCGAGCCAGGGATTGACCCCGGCCATCACCGCCATGGCTCCGAGGATCGCCGTCACGGCGAGACCGAGCGTGTTCACCGTCTCGCTTACCGCCTCGGTGATGGCCCGGGCGGTCTGCTGCTGCTTCTGGGCGATCCGCCCGGCGAAATCGTCGTCGAAGAAACTCAGCGACTGGCCCAATGTGTGCCGGTTCAACCGCGACAGCACCAGCGGAAACAGGTTCGGCCCCAGGGTCAGCGCATTCACCGCCGCCCCCGCCCCCATCAGGACCGGTCGCAGCAGAAGAAAGAAAGCCGCCGCCGCCAGCAGCATCGGCCAGGCGTCCCGGAGCAACTCCGCCGGGCCCTGGGACTGGGCAAGGTCGATCAGCCAGCCGATCAGGGACGCCGAACCGACCTCGGTCACCCCCACCGCGACCGACACGGCGAGACCCAGAAAGATCGCCGGGAACGCCCCCCTCAGGGCCCACCGCATGAAGGGCCAGAACCGGTCGGGCGGCGGGGTCTCGGCCTGGGCGAAGGGCTCGATGAGGTTGGTAAAGAGCTTCAAGCGAGATCCCCCCTTCCGGAAAACATCAGGGTGCGCACAGTGCGCAGACAGGTCAACATATTGTTTTTAAAACATATTCCCTGAGGCATTAAGGTTGTCTCAATCTTTCCTGACCCGAAGGGCGACCGGTCCCGAACCGCCGCGGCGCACGCAACATCTTGCAATAGGTAAGCGGGCCTGACCCATTGGCAATGGTTCAGGCCCGCTTGCGGATTATCCGCCCCACACGGCGCGGGCCATGGTCCCGGCCCGGCAGATAAGGAGGAGTTTATGGGGTATCGGACTCAGGGGTGCTCACGGCGGGGGCGACTGATTTCTTCCTGCCGAAAAGTCTTTTGATCCAGACCACTGGCAACAGAAGCAGAAACGCACACTTCTTGGCAATCAACAGGGCCAAGGCGATCAGACCGGCCACGGCGGGCTTGGCGATCTTTACCCCCAGAAGCGTCGCAAGAACACCGACCGCGCCGACCGCCGCGACCTTGTCGCCGTTCACAAAGGAGGTGTAATCCTTGCCAGGGTCCGGCTTGTATAAATTCAAGACATCGTCGATCAGTTTTTCTATCTGCGCCGAATTCAAATTACTATTGATCGGGACAATCCGGAATTCTACATATCCTCCCCTATCGAATACAGTTGCCTTTATATTTGTTACGATATCTCCATCCCAGTCCAAATCCGTTGCATAATATAAATACTTCTTTTTCTCGTTTAATGTTGGATATGCCCTCCAAGCTTTGAACGAGATATTCTTACCTGTCTTTTTAGACTCTGCCTGAATCCCTTCCTTCATATTTTGTTCAATAGCGGCAATTTGTTCTTTCAAATCCGCCGATTTCCAATCATCAAGACTGACATGCCCTTCGTCATTGGGCGACAGAACGATCGTGGTATCGGTTTCGGGGGTTTGCTCCAGTATGAAGGCGTCAATGCCGTCGCAATTGCTCCAACCCCATTCCTGAATCGTCAATCTGCAATAATCATCTTTTGAAAGAACAAGGGCGTTCTGTGATCCCGGAGAAATTTTTCCGCGCGATAAATTCAACGGTTGAGTAAAAACCGTTGGGTTATACTCCGAAGACTGCGCCCGAACGATCGCAGGATCAGTCAGGAACGCTGCAAAAGACAGCAGGATATAAAATGATTGCTCGGTCAGGAAGTTCTTGGTCCGCAAATATTTCATGATATCTCTCCAAATACTGAATTCACACTTCCGTGACCGTAATGAATTTGAATAAATTCCGCAAAGAAATTTTATGCAGACGGTTAAGGCATCTTCCGACCGGAGGAAAAAGGATCGGACAGATTGTGTGTCACATCAGAGGGCCAAAGCGATTTTCAATCGAATGGCCCCCTTCGATGACCAGGGAATCGCGTAAATTCAATGGAGGGGCGCGCGGGGGAACGGAGACCGGCCGAGAGCGATCTTGCCTCGATGGGTGGTTCCACCTCGCCTGAGGTTGCTCCCGGCCGGTCGATCACAGCCGCCGTCCAGAACGGCTTCCGACCGCCATCCCTTGCCACACGTCCCGGGCTTGACCCGGGACCTCGGGTCCATCGCGGGGGGGGCGCCCTGGACTCGCGGCCCCGGGCTCGGCGCATGAAAGGGCCGACGCCTATTCGGCGGCGTCCGCGACCTCCAGACCGAGGAAACCGCCGGACTGGCGGCTCCAGAGGCGGGCATAGATGCCGCCTTGCGCCAGAAGGTCGGCGTGCGTCCCCTCCTCGACGATCCGTCCGGCGTCCAGAACCACGATCCGGTCCATGCGCGCAATCGTCGAGAGCCGGTGCGCGATGGCGATCACCGTCTTGCCCTCCATTACCCCATAAAGGGTCTCCTGAATCGCGGCCTCCACCTCGGAATCGAGTGCCGAGGTCGCCTCGTCCAGCACCAGGATCGGCGCGTCCTTGAGGATCACCCGCGCCAGCGCGATCCGCTGACGCTGGCCGCCCGAGAGCTTCACGCCCCGTTCGCCCACCTGCGCATCATAGCCGGTGTTCCCGGCCCGATCGCTGAGGCCGAGGATGAAGTCATGCGCCTCCGCCCGTTTCGCCGCTTCGATCATCTCCGCCTCGGACGCATCGGGGCGGCCATAGAGGATGTTCGCCCGGACCGAGCGGTGCAGCAGGGACGCATCCTGGGTCACCATGCCGATATTGCGCCGCAGGCTGTCCTGGGTCACGAAGCGGACGTCCTGACCGTCGATCCGGATCGCGCCGCCCTCGGCATCGAAGAAGCGCAGGAGCAGGTTCACCGTCGTCGATTTGCCCGCGCCCGAACGGCCGACCAGTCCGACCCGTTCGCCGGGCCGGATGGTCAGGGAAATCCGGTCGAGCCCCCCCGAGCCCCGGCCATAATGGTGGCTGACCGCGTCGAAAACGATCTCTCCCTCCGGCACGGTCATGTCCCGGGCCTGTGGCGCGTCGGTCAGGGCCAAGGGCTGGGTGATGGTTTCCATGCCCTCCTTGATGACCCCGACATTCTCGAACAGCGAGGAGAGCGACCACATGATCCATCCGGTCATGGCATTGAGCCGCAGCGTCAGGGCCGAGGCCGCCGCGACGGTTCCGATGGTTGCATCGCCGCTCTGCCACAGGAACAGGGCGTAGCCGATCACCGCGACGATCAGGAAGCCGTTGATCACCGTCAGCCCCAGATCCATCATCGTCAGGATCCGCATCTGCCGGGCAAAGGCGCGCCGCGCGGTTTCGATCGCCTCGCCGGCGAAGGCTTCCTCGGACCGCGTATGGGCGAAGAGCTTGACCGACTGGATGTTGGTATAGCTGTCCACAAGGCGCCCGGTGATGGCCGAGCGGGCATCGGAGAAGGCCTTGGAGGCCAGTCCGACCCGCGGGATCGTCCAGGCCACCAGCCAGACATAGAGCCCGAGCCAGATCACCAGCGGCAGGGCCAGGCGGGGATCGGTGTCGGACAGCACCCAGAGCGCCCCCGCGAGATAGATCACCGCGTAGACCAGCGCATCGAAGGTCTGGAAGGTCGCCTCGACCACGGCGGGCGCGGTCTGCATCAGGCGGTTGGCGATGCGTCCGGCAAAGTCGTTCTGGAACCAGCCGACCGACTGGCGCAGGACATGCCTGTGGCTGCGCCAGCGCACCAGCGTTCCGACATTGGGCATCAGCGACTGGTTCAGCAGGGCGGCGCTGAGGGTTTGAATGATCGGCCGCAGGAACAGGATGAAGAGGGCGACGCCGACCAGTTCGAGCCCATGGCGCGACCAGAGCGTTCCGGCGTCGGCCGCGCCCAGCATGTCCACCAGACGGCCCGCGTACCAGATCAGGAGAATCTCGATGACGGCGACGGCGAAGACGGCGATCCCCGCCCAGACGAGGACCCGCCGCGCCGGGCGCAGATAAGCGAACATGAAGGGCCAGAAGCGGTCTGGCGGCGCCTGATCCTCGGCATAGGAGGCATACGGATCGACGAGCGATTCGAAATAGCGGAACATGGGAAAACCTGTGGGAAATCGGGAAAAAGGGGCAGGTGCGTGGGGCCGAGGCTGGCCCGAATTCTGGGTCAGCTAGAGGTTTGCTGAGATCCAGATAAACGCCATGCCAAAACTCCTCTTGTTCCGGCGGCGTGCATAACCCGGATCGGACGAAATGTCACCCCATTTCATGTGGACATCCCGACCGGGGAGCCGATATGCCAAGGCCATCATCGGCGCGAGGGCATCATGGCGGAAATCGATGTAACCGAGGACCAGAAGGCGCGGGCGAAGGCCTGGTTCGAGGATTTGCGTGACCGGATCTGCGCGGCCTTCGAGCGTCTGGAGGACATGCAGGACTGGGGTCCGTTCGCCGATCTGCCTGCCGGACGGTTCGAGCGCAAGGCGACCACGCGGGCGGGCGAGGACGCGGGCGGCGGTGTCATGTCGGTGATGCGTCAGGGCCGGGTCTTCGAGAAGGTCGGTGTGAATGTCTCCACCGTTTTCGGAACGCTGGAGGACAAGGCGCGTCGCAGCCTGACCGCGCGAAAGGAAATCCCGGGGCTGGAGCAGGACCCGCGGTTCTGGGCGAGCGGTATCAGTCTGGTGGCGCACATGCGCTCGCCCTGGACGCCGGCGGTGCATATGAACACCCGCATGTTCTGGACCCCCGGCGGATGGTGGTTCGGCGGCGGCGCCGATCTCAATCCGATGATCGAGGAGCCGGCGGATACCGCGTTCTTTCATGACGTGTTCAAGGCGGCCTGTGATCCGCATGACCCTGACTATTACCCCCGGTTCAAGCTCTGGGCGGACGAGTATTTCCTGATCCGTCATTGGAACGAGCCCCGGGGCGTCGGCGGCATATTTTATGACGATCTGTGCACGGGAGACTGGGAGAAGGATTTCGCCTTTACCCGCGCGGTCGGCAATGCCTTCATCGAAGCCTTCGTGCCGTTGGTCGAACGCAACATGAAACGGCCCTGGACCGAGGAGGAGCGCGAGATCCAATTGGTGAAGCGGGGGCGGTATGCCGAGTTCAATCTCGTCTATGACCGGGGGACCCAGTTCGGGCTTCAGACCGGCCACAATCCCGAGGCCGTTCTGATGTCGCTGCCACCCGTCGCCAAATGGCCGTGACAGGGGCCTATCTCAGGCCGCGGCGCAGAATTCCTCGCGGATGATCTTGCCGTCCTGGTTGACGAAATAGATGCCAACCTCCTTCATACGGAGCCGTTTGCCGGACGCTCTTTCCGTGGCGTCGAATTCGAAGATCACCGCGAAATGGTCGCCATGGAGATAGGGACCGTCGGCGCTGGAGGAATGCACCTCCATCGCTTCCTCCCACCAGACATGCTTGCCGTCGATTGCCTGAACGCCCCGGGTGACCGGGTCTTCGCCGCCCATTGACATGGCTTCGACCGAGACCGCCTCCGGATCATACAGTTCCCGCAATCCCTCGCGCGTGGTTCCAGCCCGGCAATGCGCGACGAGCTTCACCGCCGTGTCCCTCACGTGTTCCGTGGACATTCCAGCCTCCCATGATGTTCCCTTTATGTTCTCATGGTTAATCTCCTTGATCGATTCGATCAAGCCGTTTTCGATTCCGCGGTTTTTGCCCCCGGCCGCCTTGCAAGGGTTCCAAGCGCTCCCGGCTTGCGCTAGCGTGCCGCCACAATCCGAGGAGGGGGTCCCATGGAATTTTCCAACGCTTTCGCGCGCGTCGTCGCCATGGTCGGGGCTTCGGCCATCCTGCTCCGGCGCTGGGGGGAGAACGCCGTCGCCCCCGCGATCGGCGCCAGTCCCGCGATTCCGCCCGCCAAGGCCCAGTCCATCCCGACCCTCAAGATGCCCACCGCCCGCGGCTGGTCCGGTGATCATAAACCCACCGCCGCTCCCGGTCTCAAGGTCAATGCCTTCGCGGCGGGCCTGAGGCATCCGCGCTGGATCACGGTCCTTCCCAACCAGGATGTACTGGTGGCCGAGGCGCTCTCCGAACCCGGGCCGATCAAGACCGCCTTCGATTATGCGATCTTCAGCACCATGAAACGCGCCGCCGCCGTCGGCAAGAGTCCGAACCGGATCACCCTCCTGCGCGACCAGGATGGCGATGGCGTGGCGGAAACCCGGGAAACCCTGCTCGATCAGCTGAACCAGCCCTTCGGCATGGCGCTGCTCGGGGACACGCTCTACGTGGGCAATACCGACGGGGTGATGGCCTTCCCCTATGCCACCGGATCGACAAAAATCACCGGGCCGGGGAAACGGCTCACAACCTTCAAACCGGGCGGGCACTGGACGCGCAGCATCCTGCCCTCGCCGGACGGACGCCGCCTCTATGTCGGGGTCGGCTCGCAGAGCAATATCGGGGAACCGGGACAGGAGGCCGAGGACGGACGCGCCTGTGTCTATGAACTCGACCTCGAAACCGGGGTCTGCCGGATCTTTGCCTCGGGCCTGCGCAATCCGGTCGGGCTCGCGTGGGAACCGACGACGGGCGCGCTCTGGACCGTGGTCAATGAACGCGACGGGCTCGGGGACGAGACCCCGCCCGACTACCTGACCTCGGTCCAGGACGGCGGCTTCTATGGCTGGCCCTATTGCTACTGGGGCCAGACCGTCGATGACCGGGTCCCCCAGGATCCGGCGATGGTGGCCAAGGCCCTGACCCCGGACTATGCGCTGGGGGGGCATACCGCCTCGCTCGGCCTCTGCTGGCACCCGGCCGACACCCTGCCCGGCTTTCCGGACGGGATGATCATCGGCCAGCATGGATCGTGGAACCGCAGCACCCTGAGCGGCTACAAGGTGATCTTCGTCCCCTTCGAGAACGGCCGCCCCTCCGGCCCCAGCCGGGACATCCTCTCGGGCTTCCTCGCCCCCGACGAGAAGGTCTCCTATGGCCGCCCCGTGGGCGTGACCCTCGGCCCGGACGGATCGCTGTTGGTGGCCGACGATGTCGGGGATGTCATCTGGCGGGTCACGGGGGCCTGATCCCCGCGGCCATGGCTCCGGCGCGCACGCGTGCGCACCGGGTCAAGATATTGATATAAAACACAAATATTTTTTCGTCAGGACTTTGTTAGGATTTGCGGCGGGGGCCTTTCCTGCCCCCTATGAACTGGTGGACATGGCCGGGACTGCACGGAACAGAGCACCGACAGGCCCTCCGCTCAGAACCCTTCGCAGGGAGATGGAGCGATTGCCCCGCGGGTGAACCGAACCGCTGATCAGGAAATTCCGGCCTTATGTACCAAGCGGAACAAGGGGGCGACGGGTTGAGGATCCGTTCCATGCCGAGACTCCTCGAAAGGATCGCACCCCTCCGTAACCGGGAGCCGGAGCCTCAGTCACAAATCAATCAGATCAGGATGAAGAGGAATATCCTGATGCATCCTCTTCACCAACTCTTCTTTCTTGGCATAAAGAGTTTGAGTTTCACCTGAACCGGCTACAAACAATACAAGCATTATGGCACTTCCTTTTTCTATCCAATCTCCAGAAAAGCAGCACATCACCATCTTGGATTTCCAATCGAATGAACTCATCCGATAGCTCGGAAATCGCGGCAATTCAAACGGAACTGCTCTATGATTTTGTTTTGTCACGATTTCTTAATTGGCAGGTGAATCCACCTGCCTGGAAATCGCTCTAGAGCGGTGCCCGTTCGCACTGGCTCACGTTCACCACTCTATCCTTTTGGATTTATGCGCAATTTTTCCGATCCTCGTTTCACTCCGGTCGGATTGCGCTCTAATTCCACCCATATTTCTTCGCAAAGGCCCCCCTCACCTCACCGCGAAGCAATAGAATAGGCCGTCGTCGCCGGTTTCGCGCAAGGCCTCCAGCGAACAGCCGTGGGACAGATGAGCCGCGTTCCAGGAGCGTTCGCTGGGGCTGTCGTCCAGATCCCGGCCGTCGTGATGTCCAACCATCGCAACACCCGCGTCCGAACTCGTCCAGTCGGCGCAGGTGTCGGCGGCCCTGGTGCCGTCCGAGAGCGTGCCCGTCAGCATGTCGTGGCGCAGGGGGGTCTGGCCCCGGCCGTTGATCTTCGCCCCCGTCTCGTCCAGCGCGGTCGCCTTGCCGAGCCGGTTGCCGTCGCCATGCAGCGCCGCCACCGACTCCGCGATCGTGACGCCCCCGGCATTCACCCAAGGGCCAGGGCCGATCCGGTCGCGGGCATCGACCGTGCGCGTCGAAAGATAAGCTGCCCAGAGCTTGCCGCGCACCCCGACCGCATCCGCCAGCGTGGCGCACCAGCGGTCAGCCCCGGCGAGGCCGCCGAGATTACCCCCCTGCCCCGGGCCGTGGCTCGTCACGAAAAAGCTCATCCGGGGGTCGGGACCGGAGCGGGCAAGGAGCCAGACACCGGCGAGACCGGCGCAGAGGAGGAGAAGGAGGAGAGACTTGCGCATGGAACCAAGCTCTCCGGCCCAAAGGTTAAGAAGAGGTTCCGGCCTCCGCCGCCGCGATCAGATCCGCGCGCGCGAGGCGGAAGCCCGAGGCGATCCAGTCCCGCTCCGCCCGGCGCGGAGCGGGACCGGGGCCAAAGGTCAAGAAGAGGGTCCAGCCTCCACCGCCGCGATCAGATCCGCGCGCGCGAGGCGGAAGCCCGAGGCGATCCAGTCCCGTTCCGCCCGGCGCAGGGCCGCGCCGAGGGCCGGGCCGCGCAGGGTCAGATCCCGGGCCGCGAGCGGGAAACGGGCAGTGGCGCCCCGTGCGATCTCAGCCTCCAGATCGTCGGGCGGGGGGGTGCCGAGGCTGGCCGCGCGGATCAGGGCCGCGTCGCGCGCGGGCGCGGCCCCCTGTCGATAGGCGGCGGCGGCGGGATCGTCGGGGAGGGCGGCGGCGATGGCGGCGAGGGCGTGGGTTTCGGCCCGCGAGAGGCGCAGGCGGTCCGGCCAGTCGGGCGCGGAGCCCAAGGCCGCGAGGCGGCGCTCCCAGCGCGGGGCGTAATCCGCCGTTCGTTCGAGATGGATGAGTGGGGCGAGGGCGGCGGGGTCGGCGCCGGGCAGGAGGCGGGCGAGGATGCCGGTGGCGGCCATCGCGGCGACGGCGGGTCCGGGATCGGGGGCGGACAGGAGCTTGCGCATCTCGCCCCCGATGCGTTCGCGCGAGAGGCGGTCGAGGCCGTCCTGAGCCCGCGCGCAGGCGGCGAGGCCGTCCGCGTCGATCCCGGCGGACGGATCGCCGTACCAGGCATGGAAGCGGAAGAAGCGGGCGATGCGCAGGGTATCCTCGGCGATGCGGCGGGCGGGGTCGCCGACGAAGCGGACCCGGCCCGCGCGCAGATCGTCGATGCCGCCCAGCGGATCGAGCACGGTTCCATCGGGGCGGGCATAGAGCGCGTTCATGGTGAAATCGCGGCGGGCGGCGTCCTCGGCGATGTCGGTGGAGAAGGCGACCTCGGCCCAGCGGCCATCGGTGGTGACATCCCGGCGGAGGGTTGTGACCTCGTAGGGCAGGCCATCCGCCACCAGCGTCACCGTGCCATGGGCGAGGCCGGTCGGGACCGCGCGGATCGCGGAGCCCTCGGCCAGCGCCATCACCTGGGTTGGCAGGGCATCGGTGGCGATATCGATATCGGCGGAGGCGCGGCCCAGGAGGGCATTGCGCACGCAGCCGCCGACGAAGAGGGCGCGGTGTCCGGCACCTTCAAGCAGGGCGCAGACGGCGCGGGTCGCGGGGGTGGTGAGCCAGTCGGCGGTGATCCGGGTCATGCGGCCCCCATGCGGTCGGCGAGGGTCGTGAGCATCCGCGCGGTGGCGCCCCAGATGTAATGCGGGCCATAGGGGATCGCCGGATAGCGCCGCCAAGCATTGCCCCAGCGCCGCCGGTGGATCTGGCGGTTGGCGGGGTCGAGGAGGAAGGCGAGCGGGACGTCGAAGGCCTCCTCGACCTCGCGTGGATCGATGCGGGGGATGAAATCCGGTGCCACCAGGCCGACGAAGGGCGTCACCGTGAAGCGGGTCACGGTTTCATGGGTGTCGAAGCGGCCGAGGATGCGGACCTGTTCGGGCAGGAGGCCGATTTCCTCGCGCGCCTCGCGCAGGGCGGCGTCGAGGGGGGTTGCGTCGGTCTCGTCCTGCTTGCCGCCGGGAAAGGCGATCTGGCCGGGGTGGTGGCGCAGGCGGGCGGCGCGGCGGGTCAGGATGACGGCAAGGCCGGCGGGGCGTTCGATCAGCGGCACGAGGACCGAGGCGGGCCGGGTCGGTCCGTCGTCCAGGGGCCGGACGCCGGGGTTGAAGTCGAAGTCCGAGGTGCCGCCCGGGTCGGCGCGGAGCGCCTCTGCGATGCGTTCGATGGGAATGTCATGCCGGTCCATCGGGACTACATGGCGCGCGGGCGCCTGTCGCGCAAGTCAGGACGGCTGGTTCATGCGGGCGGCATGAACCAGCGCCAGGGCCGGGGAGGCGGCGGGAGGCTCCGCCCCTCCGGCTTTGGGGTCAGAGTTCTCCCGCGCTCATCTGTTTTGCGATGTAGTCCGCCTGGCGGATGGCGAGCGCCACGATCGTCAGCGTCGGATTTTCGGCACCGCCCGTGGTGAACTGGCTGCCGTCCGAGACGAAGAGGTTGGGGATGTCGTGGCTCTGGCCATGGGCGTTCACCACGCCGTCGCTGGCCTTTTCCGCCATCCGGTTGCTGCCGAGATTGTGGGTCGAGGGATAGGGCGGCGTCGGGAAGGTGCGGGTCGCGCCCACCGCCTTGTAGAGCCGCTCGCCCACGTCATAGGCGTGGTTGCGCATCGCGATATCGTTCGGATGGTCCGAGAAATTGACGTTCGGGATCGGCAGTCCGTACTGGTCCTTGGTCTCGGGATGCAGCGTGATCGCGTTGGTTTCCTGCGGCATGTCCTCGCCGACGATCCACATGCCCGCCATGTTGGCGTAACCGTCGAGCGCCGAGGTGAAGCTCCGTCCCCAGGCGCCCGGATCGAGGAAGGCCGCCATGAAGGGCAGGCCGAGGCTCAGCGTCTCAAGCTCATAACCGCCGACGAAGCCGCGGGAGGGATCGAGCCGCGCCTCGTCGCGGATGATCCCCGCCATGGTAGTGCCGCGGTACATATGGACCGGCTTCTCGAACACCGCGTAGACCGAGCCGGTGGTGTGGCGCATGTAGTTCCGGCCGACCTGACCCGAGGAATTGGCCAGACCGTCGGGGAACATCGAGGAGGCCGAATTGAGCAGGAGCCGCGGGCTCTCGATCGAATTGCCGGCGACGGCGACGATCCGGGCGGCCTGGCGCTGCTCCTTGCCGTCCTTGTCGGCATAGACGACGCCGGTGACGCGGCCCTTGTCGTCATGCTCGATGCGCAGCACCTGGGAATTCGAGCGGACCTCCATCTTGCCGGTCGCCTCGCCCTTGGGAACCTCGGTATAGGCCGCCGACCATTTCGCACCCCATTTGCAGCCCTGGAAACAGAAGCCGGTCTGCTGGCAGGACATGCGGTCGTCCCGTTCCACCGAATTGATCGCCATGTTGCCGGTGAAACATTCCTTGTAGCCGAGCGCGTCGGCGCCCGCCTTCAGGACCTTGAAATTGTTGTTGCCGGGCAGGCCGGGCAGACCATTGGTGTTGGTCACCCCCATCTTGTCCTCGGCCTTGGCATAATAGGGCTCCAGCTCGGCCAGCGTGATCGGCCAGTCGAGCAGATTAGCCCCCGCCACCGGACCGTAATGGGTCAGCGCCTTGAACTCATGCTCCTGAAGCCGCAGGCTCGCACCCGCCCAATGGATCGTTGTCCCGCCGACCGCCTTGACGATCCAGGCCGGCAGCCCCGGAAAGTCCTTGGCCACCCGCCAGTCGCCGCTGGTCGTGCGCGGGTCGAGCCAGGAGATCTGGCTGAAACTCCCCCATTCGTCATTCTGGAAATCATCGATCGTGAAGCGCGGACCCGCCTCCAGCACCACCACGTCGATGCCCTTCTGGGCCAGTTCGTTGCCGAGCGTGCCGCCTCCGGCGCCCGATCCGACAATCACGACGACCGATGCGTCGTCCAATGCATATGGCGCAGCCATTCTTTCCTCCCTGGAAAACAGACGGACGGGTTCAGTCCCGCCTCACAGCCATTCGATGTCGTCGAAACCGCGGTGGATATAGCCGCCCTTGGAATAGGCCTCGCCCTCGTAGCCAAAGATCGGCCAGAGCTCCTGCTGGTTATAAAGGCCGGTGACCATGCCGCTCCGGATCTTCTGGAAGAAGGGAGTCGTCTCAACCGCCCGCAGGATCTCGACGCGCTGATCCTCCCAGCCGAGCGCGCGATAGCCGCCGCCCGCCCGTGTGTCGAGATCGGCGATGCCCGCCTGGATCATCGCCTTGTACTCGGCATCGGTCGCGGCCTCGGTGTCGTGGGTCTTCATCGCAACGGCATAGAATTTGTCCGGCACCTGATCGTGCGGATAGATGTCGCGGGCCATGACGACCAGGGTCGCCATCTCCTCGGGACTGAGCGCCGCCGGGGCGAGGCCCCAGGCCCGGTCCGGGCTGATGATGGCGGAGGGCGTGATGATCAGCGCGGCGCCAATCACCCCGCCCCGTCGCAGCAACGCCCGCCGCGTCAGCCCCGCCGCCGCCGGTGTTTCCTTCGTCTCGATGACCATGGCTTCCTCCCGTTATGATGATCCGGGGGTGGCGGTCCCTCCACCCCGATTCAGAGCGGTGTCCGTTCGCAACGGCTCCCGTTCACCGCTCCATGGGTTCGATTTTACGCGATTTCCGGGTCATCGAATGAGTCCATCCGATCGGAAATCGCTTCAGAGATATCTTCCGCCGCGTTGCAGGACTTCGATCTGGTAGCCGTCCGGATCGGCGACGAAGAAGAAATTGGCGATCACCTCGCCCCCCGGGGCAAAGGCCACCAGCTTGCGCGGATTGAGCCCGGCCTCGGTGAAGCGGGCATGTTCCGCCGCGACATCCTCGACGCTGACCGCCAGATGGCCATAGCCGTCGCCCAGCTGATAGGGCTCGGTCCGCCCCTTGTTCACGGTCAGTTCGAGTTCGAAATCCGATTCCGGATTGCTCATGTAGATCAGCGTGAAGCTGTCGAAATCGAGCCGGTCCGCGATTTCAAGGCCAAAGGCCTCGCGGTAGAATGCGACCGACCGCTCTTCGTCCAGCACCCGGATCATCGAGTGAATGCTCTTGGCCATCAGGGCCTCCCGATTTGAGTTGAACCACTATCGACGACCGGACGCGGCCAGTGGTGGCAGCCCGCTACCACTTTTCCACGAGCGTGATGAGGAAAAGTGGACCCCGGTTTTCCTCATCAATCACGCGACCAACCAAAACTCAAAGCGTGATGAGGAAAAGTGGGCTCCGGTTTTCCTCGTCGATCACGCGACCAACCAAAACTCAAAGCGGGATGATGTTTCCATCAAACATCATCCCGATCCAGACGAGGGTGGCATTGCAATATCGCGCGCATCGGCCAACAGTCGGATCAAACAAGAAACCGGAGGAAACCCCCATGTGCCATGTCTTCGCGGGCCAGGACCCGAACGGATACGCCCAGATCAGCCGCTCGGTGCGGATCGGCGGCCACTCGACCTCGATCCGGCTGGAGGCCGCCTTCTGGAGCCTGCTCGACGAGATCGCCGCGCGGCAGGGCCTCAGCACCCCGAAATTCCTGTCCCTGCTGCATGACGAGGCGCTGGAAATCCACGGCGAGGTCGCGAATTTCGCCTCGATGCTGCGCACGACCTGTCTTTTGCATCTGCGCGAGACCCGTCCGGCGCGGCCCGAGGCGCGGCCGCGCGGGACCGGGGCCGGTCATTTCGACGGGCGCGCCGCTTTTGTAAGGGTTGATTAACTCTCCCGCGGCCGTAAAAGTACCGCTCCGGGGTGCGTGTCTGTTTCCAAGGACCGCGCCGGACTGGCAACCGACCCCCAGGGAGGGGTCCCGATCAAGAGAGTGTCCTTGGCAGATCCGGTCTTTGTCGAACGCCCCGAAGCCGGTCTCTGGCGCCTGATCCCCGCGATCCTCGCGGCCCTTGCCACGATCTGGTTCGCCGGCTTCATCGGCCCGGTCTCGCAGGGCCTGACCCCTGAGCTGGTCGTGCCCTGGGTCCCCGCGCTCGGGGTGGAGGCCGCGTTCCGGCTCGACGGGCTGGCGCTCGCCTTCGCCCTGCTGATCTCGGGGATCGGGTCGCTCTGTTTTCTCTATGCCGCCACCTATTTCCGGTCCGACCGGCGGCTGGGGTCGCTGCTGATCATTCTGGTCACCTTCGCCCTGGCCATGCTCGGCCTCGTGACGGCGGATGACGCGGTGACCCTGTTCATCTTCTGGGAGGCGACGACGATCACCTCCTGGCTGCTCGTCGGCTTCGATCATGAGCGCGCCAAGGCCCGGGGCGCGGCCCTTCAGGCCCTGATGATCACCGGAGCCGGGGGGCTCGCCCTCTTCGCCGGGCTGCTCGTGATGGGGGGGATCGCCGGGACCTGGCGTCTGTCGGCGATGACCGCCGCGGGGGATATCTTCCGGGTCGATCCGCTCTATCCGGTGGTCTTCGCGCTGGTCGCGCTCGGGGCCCTGACCAAATCCGCGCAGTTTCCGTTCCAGTTCTGGCTGCCCGGCGCGATGGCCGCCCCGACCCCGGTCAGCGCCTATCTGCATTCCGCGACGATGGTAAAGGCCGGGGTCTATCTGCTCGCCCGCCTGACCCCCGCGCTCGGGGGCACCGATCTCTGGACCGCCGTCCTGACCCCGATCGGGGCGGTGACCATGCTGATCGGCGCGGTCTGGTCGTTGCGCCAGACCGACATGAAGCTCCTGCTCGCGCACAGCACCGTCATGGGGCTCGGGGCGATGGTGATGCTGCTGGGGGTATCGACGCCGCTTTCGATCGCCGCCGCGATGACCTTCCTGCTGGTTCATGCCTTCTACAAGGCGGGGCTGTTTCTCTCCGTCGGGCTGATCGAGCGGGGCGCGGGGTCGCGCGAGTATCCGCAAGTCAGCGGATTGGCCAGGGCGATGCCGCTGACCGCGGCGGTCGTGGCCTTCGCCGCGCTCTCGATGGCCGGGGCGCCGCCGTTCCTCGGCTTCATCGGCAAGGAAATCATCTACAAATCCACCGAATATGCCCCGTGGCTGGTGGCGGTCGCGGCCCTGATCGCCAATGCGCTGATGGTGGCCTGCGGCTGTATCCTGGCCCTCCGGCCCTTCCTCGGGACCGGCCCGCGGTGCCCCAAGGATCATCCGGCCGATCCCGCCCTCGGCCTCTGGCTCGGGCCGGTGATCCTCGCGACGCTCGGGCTCGCCTATGGTCTCTTTCCGCATGGGCTGGAGACGGCTCTGGTCGCGCCGATGGTCCGGGCCGCCGGGGGAGGCGAGATGCCGATCCATCTCGAACTCTGGCACGGGGTGAACCGCGCCCTGCTGCTCAGCCTTCTGACCTTCGCGCTGGGCGGGGCGATCTATTGGGCGGCGGATCGTCTGCGCGACGGCCTGATCGCCGCCGAACCCCGCCTGCCCCGGATGGAACGGGGGTATGAGATCGCGCTCGGCGGCCTCCTGCGCCTCGCCGGAGGCGTGACCGCGCTCCTTCAGACCGGCCGGATGACGCGCTATCTGCGGCTGACCTTCCTGGTCTTCGCACTCCTGCTCTGGGGAGCGATCCTCACCGGGAGCGCCTCCTGGCCCGCCGCCGATCCTGGTGTTTCGCTGATCGATGGGGCGATCCTCGTCATCATCGCCGCCTCGATCGTGACCGTCCTGCGCACCCGGTCGCGGATGGTCGCGATCTGCGCGCTCGGGGGGGTGGGCTCCGGGATCGCGGTGATCTTCGTGCTCTATGGGGCGATCGACGTGGCGATGACGCAGCTCTTCGTGGAAATTCTGGTCGTCGTCTTCCTCGCCATCGCCATGATCCGGCTGCCGCGCCTGGGGGCGATCCGGTTTCGCGCCGTCAATGCCGTCATCGCGGGCGCCCTGGGGATCGGCGCCACCCTCGCCGTGCTCGCGGTGCTCGGGACGCCGCTCGACCCCGCGCTCACCCGCTATTTCGAGGCCCAGAGCGTTCCGACCGCGTTCGGCCATAATATCGTCAATGTGATCCTCGTCGATTTCCGCGGATTTGACACGATGGGCGAGGTCTCGGTCATCGTGATCGCCGGGGTCGCCGCCATCGCCGCCCTGCGCGCGGGAAGGAAACCGGTGCCATGAACTCCCTGATCCTCAGCACCGCCACCCGTATCCTTTTGCCGGTGATCCTGCTGCTCTCGGTCTTCATCTTCTGGCGCGGGCATAACGAGCCGGGGGGCGGGTTTATCGGCGGATTGCTCGCCGCCACCGCCTTCGCGCTCCTGGAAAAGGCCGAAGGGCTGGAGCGGGCCCGCCGCGCGCTCTGGTTTCATCCGCAATCGCTCGCGGCCTTCGGCCTGCTCTGCGCGTTGGTCGCGGGGATATGGGGCGGACTCGAATATGGCGCCTTCCTCAAGGGCGTGTGGCCCCTGCTCAGCGTCGATGCCGAGGGGCACAAATCCGGGCTGCCCTTCGGCTCGATCATGCTGTTCGATTTCGGTGTCTATCTCGTGGTGCTCGGCTCGGTCTGCGGCATCCTCTTCGCGCTCGAGGAAAGCGTGCGCGCCGACACGGGGGAGGACCGCTGATGGAGATCCTGCTCGCACTCCTGACCGGGCTCCTGGTCTCCGCCGGGGCTTACCTCATGATGAATGGCGGCACCCTGCCCTTCATCTTCGGCCTCACGATGATTTCGAACGCGGCGAACATGCTGATCTTCGCGACCGGCCGGCTGACCTATGCGAAGCCGCCGCTGGTGCCCGAGGCCGACAAGACCATCGCCGGCGCCGCCAACGCCTTGCCGCAGGCCCTGATCCTGACCGCCATCGTCATCGGGTTCGGCCTCACCGTCTTTGCGCTCTGCCTCGCCTATCGCGCCGCCTTCGTGCTCGGCACGACCGAGATGGACGAAATGCGCAGCGCTGAACCCCGCAAGGCCGATCGCTGATGCTCCTGTTCTGGCCCCTGCTCATTCCGTTCCTGACGGCGGTGGCGACCCTGCTTGCCCATCGCTCGATTCCGGCCCAGCGGATCCTCTCCCTGACCGGCGCGCTCGCCCTGCTCGGCACGGCACTCGTCATCCTCGGACGCGCGATCGATGCGCCCTTCGCCGAACAGGCGGGCGGCTGGCCCGCGCCCTTTGGCATCACCCTGGTGGCCGATGGCCTCTCGGCGACCCTGGTCACCCTGACCGCGATCGTGGCGCTGGCGACCGCGCTCTCTTCCTTCGTCGATGTCACCGGGGGAGAAGCGCGGTCCGGTCATTATCCGCTGGTCAATGCCCTCTTCGCAGGGATCTGCGGGGCGTTCCTGACCGGGGACATCTTCAATATGTATGTCTGGTTCGAGGTCATCCTGATCTCCTCCTTCGGCCTCCTGGTGGTCGGCGGCGGCAAGGCCCGGATCGACGGGGCGCTCAAATACGCGGGGCTGAACCTGATCGCCACCTTCGCCTTCATCTCGGGCGTCGGGCTGCTCTATGGCACGACCGGGGCGCTCAATATGGCCGACCTGCATGGCAAGGTGATGGGCCGGGAGCACGAGACCGCGATCCTCGTCGCCGCCGCCTTCCTGCTCTTCTCCTTCGGGGCCAAGGCAGCGCTTTTCCCCGTCTTCTTCTGGCTGCCCGCCGCCTATCACACGCCGTCCCTCACCACCTCCGCCCTCTTCGCCGCCCTTCTGACCAAGGTCGGCGTCTATGCCCTGTTCCGGGTCTTCACCCTGGTCTTCCCCATCGAAGGCACCCCGATCCAGCCGCTCCTGCTCTGGGGCGCGGCCTTGACCATGCTCGCGGGCGGCCTCGGCGCGCTGGCGCAGACCAGCCTCCGGCGCACGCTCAATTTCACCATCATCTCCTCGATCGGCATCATGATCCTCGGCCTCGCGCTGCATGCGCCGCTCGCCCTGATGGGGGGGGCCTATTACCTGTTTCAGGACATCCTGGTGAAAGCCAATCTCTTTCTGGTCGCGGGCGCCACCAGCCGTCTGACCGGCTCCGAAGCCTACGCGGAATCCGGCGGGCTCTGGCGCGCCCGGCCCTGGCTTGCGCCGCTCTTCCTGATCCCGGCGCTGTCGCTCGCGGGAATTCCGCCCTTTCCCGGCTTCTGGGGCAAACTGATCCTCGTCCGCGCCAGCCTCGATGCCCGGAACGGCTGGCTTACCGCCATTCTTCTGGTCGCGGGATTGCTGACCCTGCTCGCCATGGCGCGGATCTGGGCCGAGGTCTTCTGGAAATCGCATCCCGAGGGCGATGCCGCCGTCACCGCCCGCCTGCCCCTTGCCCTCTCTCTCCCGCTGGTCGGGTTGACGGCGCTCCTTCTCCTCGCGGGCCTCTGGGCCGCGCCGCTGATCGATGTGGCGCAAGGGGTTGGCGCCGCTCTGCTCGATCCGTCCGCCTATGTCACCGCCGTGCTGGGAGTCCCGCGATGAGATGGATCGCCGTCCCGATGCTCGTTGGCTGGTTCTGCCATGATCTCGTGCTCTCCAGCATTTCCGTCGCCCGGACGGTTCTGTCGCCCAAAGGCAGTGCGAGACCCCGGCTGATCACCGCGCCCCTGACCGCGACCTCCGACCTCGGCATCACCCTGGTTGCGAATTACATCACCCTCACCCCCGGCACCCTGACCTTGGATGTCAGCGCGGATCGGCGTACCCTGTTGATCCACGACCTGCTCGCGGGCGACTCCAGCGAGGGCACCCGCGCCGCGATCACAACTGAGATCGAGCCGCGCGTGCTCCGGGTGACAGGCACATGATCATCGAGACCAGCGTCACCGGCGTGCTCGGGTTCGCCCTCGTCCTCACCACGCTCTGCCTGATCCTGGCCCTGCTCGCCGCGGTCTGGCGTCTGTTGATCGGGCCGACGCTCATCGACCGGATCGTGGCCCTCGATTTCATTTCGGTCCTGCTGGTGGTCTTTCTGGTGATCTTCCGGATGGTCAGCGGCATGAACGCCTATATCTATGTCGCCATCGGCCTCGCCCTCATCTCGTTCCTGGCGACGGTGGCGCTGGCCAATCATGTCGACCGCGTCGAAAGGTCAGAGGATGAGTGACTGGATCGCAGCGCTCCTGCTGCTCGCGGGCGGGTTCTTCTGTCTGGTCGCGGGATTGGGCATCCTGCGGCTCGGGGATGTCTTCTGCCGGATGCATGCCGCGACCAAGGCGGGAACCCTCGGCCTCGCCCTGATCTGTCTCGCGGTCATGGTTCAGGCCGAGAGCTTCGCCCAGGTCGCCGAGGCGCTCTTCGTCTTTGTCTTCATGATCGCGACCGCCCCGATCGGCGCGCATCTGATCGGCCGCGCCGCCTTTCGCACGGGCGCGGCGATGCTGCCCGGAACGGGGGCGGATGCCGAGGTGGACGCCTTCCGCGCGCCCGGCGGCCCGGGGAAGAAAGTCCCGAACCGGCCCGTCCGGACAGACGGATCGTCCCGTCAGGCCCGCAAGTTCGATCAATAGAATTCATTGACCCGACCCCGCCCGGCGCGCCATTTTGACCGTCGAAACCGCGATGCCATGGGGACCCCGATGATCCGCCGATGTACCCGTCCCGGCGGCCCCTCCCGAGCCGCCTGACCGAACCGAGCTTCCTTTTTTTCAGGACAAACAGACATGAAACGACTGCTCTCTCTCGGAGCGGCGCTGGCGGCGCTTGCCTTGCCCGCCTTCGCCGATCCCGCGACCATCACCATCGGCTATCAGACCGTCGTGGAGCCCTCCAAGGTCGCCCAGGCCGACGGGGATTACGAAGCCGCGACCGGTGCCAGGATCGACTGGCGCAAGTTCGACAGCGGCGCCGACGTGATCTCGGCCATCGCCTCGGGCGCCCTCGATATCGGCTATGTCGGGTCGAGCCCGCTGGCCGCCGCCGCCAGCCGCGAATTGCCGATCCAGACCTTCTTCGTCGTCGGACTCGTCGGCTCGGCGGAGGCCCTCGTCGCCCGGAACGGCTCGGGCATCGAGAGCCTGAGGGACCTGCCCGGCCACAAGGTCGCGGTGCCCTTCGTCTCGACCACCCATTACAGCCTGCTCGCAGCACTTGCCCATGAGGGCATCGATGCGAAATCGATCGAGATCCTGAACCTGCGGCCACCGGAAATCGCCGCCGCCTGGAACCGGGGCGATATCGACGCCGCCTATGTCTGGGACCCGGCCCTCGGCCAGATCCTCGCCACCGGCAAGAAGATCGTCGATTCCGCGCAAGTGGCCGCCTGGGGCGCGCCGACCTTCGATGCCTGGATCGTCCGAACCGATTTCGCCGAGAAGAACCCCGACGCGGTGCGCGCCTTCGCCGCCATCACCGGCAAGGCCTATGACGCCTATCTCGCCAATCCCGGCGCCTGGGATGCGAAATCCGAACAGGCCGCGAAGATCGCCCGGATCACCGGCTCGCGCGTCGAGGACGTACCGCCGCTGCTTCAGGGCTATGTCTTCCCGACGCTCGCCGAACAGGCGTCCGACCGGTTCCTCGGCGGCGGCACGGTCACATCCATCGCCGACGCGGCCGCGTTCCTCAAGGAACAGGGCCGCATCGATAAAGTGCTCGCGGATTATTCCCCCTATGTCACCGCGACATTCGTGACCGAGGCGGCGAAGCTCAACTGACACCGCCGGTCCCCCGCGCGGGGGGACCGGTCCTCCCACTCCCACAGGCCGCCCATGTCCCGACTGACCCTGACCGACATCACCATCCGCTATGAGGAGGCGCCCGGACCGGCGGTCACCGGCGCCAGCCTCGCGATCGGGACCGGCGATTTCACCGTGCTCACCGGCCGGTCGGGCTGTGGCAAGACCTCGCTCCTGAATGTCGCCGCCGGATTCGTCGAACCGACCTCGGGCGGCGCCACGGTCGATGGCCGCCCGATCACCGGCCCCGGCGCCGACCGGGCCGTGGTTCCCCAGAGCGGCGCCCTGTTCCCCTGGCTGACCGCCGCCGAGAATGTCGCCTTCCCGCTCCGCATCCGCGGGATCCCCGAGGCCGAACGCCGCGCCCGGGCCGATGCGATGCTGGAACGGGTCCATCTCGGCGGGCTGGGTGACAAACGGATCTGGGAATTCTCCGGGGGCATGCGCCAGCGGCTCGCACTGGCCCGGGCGCTCGCCGCCGAGCCCGCCTTCCTGCTCATGGACGAACCGCTCGGCGCGCTCGATGCGCTGACCCGCGAACAGATGCAGACCCTGCTCCTCGAAATCTGGGCCTCCGCGCCGATCGGCGTGCTGATGGTCACCCATGGCATCGAGGAAGCCCTGCTCCTCGGGACCGAGATCGTCGTCATGGCCCCAGGACCGGGGCGGATCGTGCGCGTCTTCGAAACCGGATTTGCCCGCCGTTACCGCGCCGGCGAACCGCTGCGCGAGATCAAGGCCGACCGCGCCTTCGCCGAGGCCCGCGCCGAACTCGGCGCCGCGATCCTGATGGGAGAACCCGCATGACCACGACCGAGACCAATGCCGGCGAAACCTGGTCCGAACCGGCGGCGCGCCCGGCCCAGCGCCGGGGCTGGACCAGCGGGCGGATCAGCCTGATCACCATCCTGACGCTGCTCCTCGCCTGGACGCTCGCCTCGGAGCTTCGGCTGGTCTCGCCGCTCTTCCTGCCCTCGCCGCTTCTGGTGGCGGAGAAATTCGTGACCGTCTCGCGCGAAGGGTTCGCCGATGCGACCCTGCTCCAGCATATCGCGGCGAGCCTGCGCCGCGTTTCCGCCGCCCTCGTGCTCTCGCTCGCCGTCGGCATTCCGGTCGGCGTCGCCATCGGCACCAGTACCATCGGCCGGGGCATCTTCGATCCGCTGCTGGAATTCCTGCGGCCGATCCCGCCGCTCGCCTATCTGCCGCTCATCATCATCTGGTGCGGCATCGGCGAGCCGTCGAAAGTCCTCGTCATCGCCATTGCCATGATCGCGCCCATCGCCCTCTCCACGGCGGCGGGGGTGCGCGGGGTGAACCGGGACCGGGTGAACGCGGCCCGCGCCCTCGGAGCCTCCCGCGCGCAGGTGATCCGCTTCGTCGTCCTGCCGAGCGCCCTGCCCTCGATCCTGACCGGCCTGCGCATCGCGCTCGGATCCGGCTGGACCACGCTGGTCGCCGCCGAACTGATCGCAGCGACACAGGGCCTGGGCTTCATGATCCAGTCCGCCGCCAATTTCCTGAATACCGAGGTGGTGATCCTCGGGATCCTGATCATCGCCGCCATCGCCTTCGTGCTCGAATTCATCGTCCGGCGACTGGAAAAAGCCTTTGTCCCCTGGGCGGGACGCGACTGATCCTCAATGGCTTGACGGGCCGTGGCTGATTCGCGACCGGATCCGGCGGACCATGGCCCAGACGCCGAGCAGCACCGGGATGACGAGAAGCGCGGTCAGATATTCCTTCTCCAGCCCGAAATGCTTGCCGATCGGGCCGAGCAGATAGGCAAGGATGCTGAGCGCGTAATAGCTGATCGCCACCACGGACAGCCCCTCCACCGTCTCCTGCAAGCGCAGCTGCAGGGCGGCCCGCTCGTCCATCTGGCGCAGGATCTCCATGTTGCGCTGCTGGTTCTCCACATCGACCCGGGTGCGCAGCAGGTTCGCGGCCCTCTCCGCCCGTCCCGACAATTCATTGAGCCGCTCCTTGGCCGAGCGACAGGTGCGCATCGCCGGATCATAGCGGCGCATCATGAATTCCGAGAACAGCTGCCGCCCGCCGATCCGCTCCTCGCGCAGGACCTGAATCCGCTGGTTCACGATCGCCTCATAGGCCTCGGCGGCGCCAAAGCGAAAGGCCGAGGTCGCCGACAGATGCTCGATCTCCGCCGACATGTTCAGGAGCCGGTCGAGCGTCTCCTTCTCCGGCTCGGTCTGACGCGCCACGTCGGCGACGATTTCGCTCAGGGAGCGGTCGAGCCCCGCGACGGTCGTGCTCACCTGCCGGGCGCGCGGCAGGGTCAGCATCGACATGCTCTTGTAGGTCTCGATCTCGAGCAGGCGCTGCACGATCCGGCCCAGACGCCGCGCGCCGATCGTCTCGGGCACGAAGGCCGCCATCCGGGCATGGCCATTCTCGTCGATCCGGAAATCGGCGGCGATCACCGCGTCTCCATCCAGCACCCGGCTGACCGCGAGGCTCTCGGGCACGAACCAGCTCAGCGTCTCGTCCAGACGCGCCTCGAGCTGATCGCCGCTGGCCACCTCGACCCGGACAAGCGCCGAGCAGACAACCAGACCCGGCGCCTCCGCCAGCCAGTCGGCGGGAAACATCGCGAAAATCTCACCGGAGAACGGCCGTTCCGCCACCGCGTCCACGAAGAGCGTGTAGGTGACGAATTCGGTGTGCATTTCCCATTTCAGGAAGCCCCGCCCGAGCGGCCCGGAATAATGATTGGCGCCGGGCGCCGGATGCGGCGCGCCATAACGGTCGAGCAAGGCAATGAGATGCGCGAGATCGACGGCCCGGTCCCGCTCCGCCGCGCCATGCGCCTGCTTGATCGCCAGATGGGCGGCGCGGCAGGGCGGGGTCAGTTCGGGAAACGGACGGGCATGCAGCTCGTTGGCGAGCCGGTATCGGTCGGGATAATCGTCGAGGGCAAGTTGGCTCATTTCGGCTCCGGACAATTGAGCCGCTTGTTGCCATGCCATCAACCGTTTTCCAAGCAGGAAGGTACGGACCCCCGCGCCTTGGCACGATTTCCGGGCAGGTCGATTGAACCGCGGATCAAGAAAGCGCGACAAAACAAAGCCATGGAGCGAAGCAGCCGGATCGGACACCGCTCTAGGAGAGGCCCGGCAGCCGCGCCAGATTGGCCGGGGGATCCTCCTCCGCCTCCGGCGCAAAATCGATCGCCTCCAGGCGCCGAGCCCGCGTCTGGGAGCGATCGGCCGAGATGCGGATTTCCTCGATATCCCGCTGCGCCTGAGAGAAATGCCGGTCGAGGCTGCCGACCCGCGCCGAAAGCCGCTCCACATCCTTGGTGAGCAACCCGAGCTCCCGGCGGATCGAATGCGCCTCGGCCCGCATCCGCGCATCCTTGAGGACCGCGCGCAGGGTGTGGAGCGTCGCCATGCAGGTGGTCGGGGAAACGGTCCAGACCCGCAGGGCGAACCCCTCGCGGACCAGCTCGCCGAAATTGGCGTGAAGCTCGGCATAGACGGCTTCGGAGGGCAGGAACATCAAGGCCCCCTCGGCGGTCTCGCCTTCGATGATGTATTTCTCGGCGATGGCCTTCATATGGGCGCGGATCGCGACCCGCATCCGGCGCGCGGCCTCGGCGCTGTCGCCCGGAGTTTTCGCGGCCCGCAGGGATTCGTAGGCCTCCAGCGGAAATTTCGCATCAATGGCAATGGGGCCCGGCGGAAACGGCAGATGGATCAGGCAATCGGCCCGGGTTCCGTTCGACAGCGTCGCCTGAAACCGCGCGGCATCGGGAGGCAAGGCGCGCAACACGATCTCGCGCAACTGGATTTCGCCAAAGGCGCCGCGGGTCTGTTTGTTGGCAAGGATATCCTGAAGGCCGAGCACATCGCCCGAGAGCTTCTCGATATTGCTCTGGGCCTTGTCGATGGCGCTGAGCCTTTGCTGCAATTCCCCAAGCGATCGCGCGGTGCGCAGGGCATTGGCCCCGAGGCTCTCGCCCATCGACCGCGTCACCTCCGCCAGTCGTTTTTCGAGACTGGCGGCGACCCGGGCCTGGGCGGCGGCCTGGGTCTCGGCGACCTGGGTGATCCCGCCGTACAATTGCTGCTGGCCGTCGTTCAGCGCCCGCACGGCGCCGTCGAGTTCGCGCAGATGCCGGACCAGGGGCTCCGTCGCCCGCGCGGCCCGGCCCACGGCCCGCAACAGCAGGCAGCAGAAGACCAGAGCCAGGGCGGTGCCCCAGATCCGGGGGTCGTCCAGCGCGATCGAGACGCCGCCGACGGAGATCATCGCCGCCCGAACAGCCGTTCGATGTCGGAAAGCTTCAGTTCGACATAGGTCGGGCGTCCATGGTTGCACTGGCCCGACAGGGGCGTTGCCTCCATCTCGCGCAGGAGGGCATCCATTTCCGGCGCCGACATCCGCCGCCCGGCCCGGATCGACCCGTGGCAGGACATCCGGCTGATGACGGCGTCGATCCGGCTCGCGAGGCCCCGGCCGATATCCTCGGCGAGGGCGTCGGCGATGTCGGTCAGGAAGGCCTTGCCCTCGACGGCGCCCAGGATCGCCGGGGTTTCCCGCAGACAGAGCGCATCGCCGCCGAAGGGTTCGAACACGAGGCCGAGGCTCGCCAATTCATCCGCGGCGTCGAGCAGGGCGGCGCGGGCGGTGGCGTCCAGGGTGACGATCTCGGGGATCAGCAGGATCTGGCTCGGCACCCGCGCGCCGGCCCGCGCGGCCTTGAGCCGTTCATAGACCAGACGTTCATGCGCGGCATGCTGATCGACGATCACCACGCCGTCGGCGGTCTGGGCGATCACATAGGTCTCGTGCAACTGGGCCCGGGCGACCCCCAGCGGCGGCGGAGCGGGGGGGAGCCCCTCGTCGGGCACGGATGTGCCCTCCTCGGGGCTGGCGGGTGAGTCCACCCGCCCGGAAAACCCGGAGGGTCCGAGCAGTTCCTCGGCGAAGCCGAGCGCCCGGCGGCTGGGCGGCGCCTGATAGGGCGCGCTGGGCGCGGGACGAAAGGCCCCGAGCATGCCGACGCCGGTCGTCGTCGCCCCGCGGTGCCCGGCCCCGGCGAGACAGTGCCGGAGCCCGGCGACGATCAGGCCCCGGACCTCGCCGGGATCCCGGAACCGGACCTCGGCCTTGGCGGGATGCACATTCACATCGACCAGTTCAGGATCGCAGGTCAGAAACAGCGCGGCGGCGGGATGGCGGTCGCGGGCCAGCACATCGGCATAGGCGGCGCGCAAGGCCCCGAGCAGGAGCTTGTCGCGCACCGGGCGGGCATTGACGAAGAAATGCTGGGCGACGGCGGCCCCGCGCGAGAAGGTCGGCAGGGCGGCATAGCCCCCCATCCGCACCCCGGCCCGCTCGGCCTCGACGACCAGCGCATTGCGCAGGAAATCCGCGCCGAGAATCGCCGACAACCGGCCGGGCAGCGCATCGAAGAGATCCCCCGGCTCCGGATCGAGGCGCAGGATCTCGCGCGGGGCATCGGTCACATCGGTCAGCACGAAGCCGACGCCGGGCGCGGCCATCGCCAGACGGCGCACGACCTCGCCGATCGCCTGGGCCTCGGCCCGGTCCGAGCGCAGGAACTTGAGCCGCGCGGGCGTGGCGGAGAAGAGGCCCGCGAGTTCCACCACCGTGCCGCGGGCCAGCGCGGCGGGCCGGGGCGCGCCGGTGTCCGAGCCGCGCACCGTCAGGCTCGCGGCCTCGGACGCCCCGCGCGCGCGCGAGGTCAGCGTCAACCGACCCACGGCGCCGAGCGAGGGCAAAGCCTCGCCCCGAAAGCCGAAGGACCGGATATGGGTCAGGTCGGTCCCGTCGATCTTGGAGGTCGCATGGCGCTGGAGCGCCAGTTCCAGTTCCCCGGCGGGGATCCCGTGGCCATCGTCGGTCACCCGCAGGAGGGTCTTGCCGCCATCGGCATAATCGATCGCGATCCGGCGCGCACCCGCGTCGAGCGCGTTTTCCACCAGTTCCTTGATGGCGGAGGCCGGGCGTTCCACCACCTCGCCGGCGGCGATCCGGTTGGCGGCGGCGGCGTCCAATTGACGGATCGGACGCGGCGGGGGCTCTATGTTGGGGCTTGGGGCGTTCATGCCCCAAGAAGTAGCATGGCGTGGCCCTGCGATCAATCTATTGCGTCAAGGCCGAGGGCGGCGCGGGCGGAACCCCGACGCCCAAGGCGCGCAAACGTTCATATTCGGCACCGGAATTCAGGATCACCCCGTCATAGATCAAAAGATCATTGTCCTTGAGGATCAGCCGCGGGATCAGCTTGCCCTTGTTGTTCTGGCGATAGATCACATCGTCGGCGGCGAGCGTCGCCCGGATGTTCGGATCCACCGGACCCGCCCGCGCCACCAGCGCCCCGGCGGAGGCGGTCCCGGCGGGGACTTCGCGGCCGGTCAGGCTGGCCACGGCCTCAAGCTCGGGATGATAATCCACGCGATTGCTGGCCCCCGGGGTCGGGACCGGCAGGACGGTCAGGTCGGACGGGGTCTCCAGCGGTTTGGTCGGCAGCACCAGGAATTCATCCGGCTTGCTCCCAACCCCGGCGGCGCGCAGGGTGCCCGCGACTCCGCCCTGACACCCCGCCAGCGCGACCGCCGCGAGCAGCGGTGCAAGCATGCCAATCGTCCGGGGCAATCGCATCTTCGTCCTCGTCAACTCCAACCGGCCCTGTCTCTAGCCCGGAACCTCGGGCGCGTCACGCCCTGTTCGCCGGTTTCCGCCGCGAGGGCGCGGTGGACCCCCGTGGAAACAGGATCAGGACGGCGGCACCCGCGAATATTGCCGCGTCGGCGAGGTTGAAAGCAAACGGGTTGTTGATCCCGCAACAGCTGAAGTTCAGAAAATCGGCGACCGCGCCATACTGGACACGGTCCCAGACATTCCCCAGCGCGCCGCCCACGATCAGGCCGACCCCCGCGGGATGGGTCCAGCCCGGCGCCTTGCGCACCCAGATCAACAGGCCCGCGACGATCGCAAGCGCAAGCGCGATCAGGATCCAGCGCCCCGAATAACCCATGTCGAAGAGGCCGAAATTCACGCCCGGATTCCAGGCCATGGTCAGGTTGAACCAGGGGTCCAGCACCTCGATCCGCCCGCGCAGGGGCAGGCCGAGGCCCTCCATCACCCAGAGCTTGGCTAACCGGTCGAGAAGAAAGACCGCGAGGCCGATCCAGGCAACCCGGATCAGCGCCCGGGGGCGCGGGGGCGCGGAGCGTGCCACCCTAGTGCCTGAAATGACGCATGCCGGTGAAAACCATGGCGATTCCGGCCTCATCGGCGGCGGCGATCACCTCCTCGTCGCGCATCGAGCCGCCCGGCTGGATCACCGCGACGGCCCCCGCGGCGGCCGCGGCCAGAAGACCGTCCGAGAAGGGGAAGAACGCATCGGAGGCCACCACCGACCCTTGGGTCGGGATCTCGGCCAGACCCAGCGCCTCGGCCATGTCGGCGGCCTTGCGCGCGGCGATGCGGGTGCTGTCGACCCGGCTCATCTGTCCCGCGCCGATCCCGACCGTCGCCTGGTCCCTGGCATAGACGATGGCATTGGATTTCACATGTTTGGCAACCCGCCAGGCGAACAGCAGATCCGCCATCTGGCCGGGGGTCGGCGTCCGCCGTGTCACCACCCGTAGATCCTCGGCGGGGATCCGCCCATTGTCCCGGTCCTGGGTCAGGAACCCGCCCGACACCTGACGCCAGCCGAGCCCGGGCGCGCGCGGATCGGGCAGACCGCCCGTGACCAGAAGCCGCAGATTCTTTTTCGCGGCGAACACGGCGGCGGCACCCTCGGTCACGTCGGGGGCGATCACCACCTCGGTGAAGATTTCGGCGATGGCGCGCGCGGTCGCCTCGTCCAGAGTCTGGTTCAGGGCCACGATTCCGCCAAAGGCCGAGGTCCGGTCACAGTCATAGGCGGCGCGATAGGCGTCTTCCAGCGAGCCCGCCCGCGCCACGCCACAGGGATTGGCGTGCTTGATGATCGCACAGGCAGGACCGTCGCCGGACGCGAACTCCGCCACCAGCTCGAACGCGGCATCGGTGTCGTTGATGTTGTTGTAGCTCAGCTCCTTGCCCTGAAGCTGCCGGGCGCTGGCCACGCCGGGGCGCGCGGCGCCATCGACATAGAAGGCCGCGCCCTGATGCGGGTTCTCGCCATAGCGCAAGGGTTGCGCCAGACGCCCGCCAAAGGTCCGGCGCCGGGGGGTCGCCTCGCCCAAAGCCCCGGCCATCCAGCCCGACACGGCGGCGTCATAGGCCGCCGTCCGCCCGAAGGCCGTCAGCGCCAGCCCCTTGCGAAAGGCGAGGCTGGTCGCGCCTCCGGTCCGATCCATTTCGGCGAGCAGGGGGGCATAATCCTCGATATCGGTCACCACCGTGACGAACCGATGGTTCTTGGCGGCGGAGCGCAGCATCGCGGGACCGCCGATGTCGATATTCTCGATACAATCCGCCTCGGACGCGCCCGCCGCCACCGTCGCTTCGAACGGATAGAGATTGACGATCAGAAGATCGATCGGCCCGATGCCGAATTCATTGAGCGCGGCCCGGTGGGCGGGGTCGTCCCGCACCGCCAGAAGGCCTGCGTGAACCATCGGATGCAGCGTCTTGACCCGGCCATCGAGCATTTCGGGAAATTCGGTGATCGCGGCGACATCGCGCACCGGCAGGCCGGCGTTGCGCAGGGCGGTGGCGGTTCCGCCGGTCGAGACCAGCTCCACTTCCCGCGCGACGAGCGCCGTGGCAAGCTCCAGCAGTCCGGTCTTGTCGGACACCGAGATGAGGGCGCGGGTGATCGGCACGAGGTCGAGCGACATGGAAAAGAGGACTCCTCAGGGACTGTCCAGTCCCTCCCCCGCGTCCGGACTGAGCTTTGCCTCGGAGACACGGCCAAAGGACCAGGTGACCTGCCCCAGATACTCGACCACCTCGGCGCGGACAACCATCTGTTTGGTGGGAACCGCCCGCGGCTGATGGGTGTCGAAGACGCGGGACTCCTCGATGTCGAGCAGGCCGCCGCCGGAGCGGAACATCCAGGTCTCACCCGAGGGCAGGGTCAGGATCGCGGCCTGTCGAAAGGCATCGAATTCGACCCCCACCGCCGGATGCAGATGAAAGCGCGCCGCCACCACCACCGGCCCCCTGCGCGAGACCTGATCGAAGCGGGCGCGCGCCTTGGCATCGGTCACGGTCAGCAATTCCTCGCCCCGCGCCTCCCGCCCCTTGGCATCGACGAAGATCCGGCGTTCATGCAGCAATCCATGAGAGGACGCGTAGCCGTCATGGGTGCCGAGCAGCCACATGCCGGTCGCATCCTGCGCCTGTCGCACCGAGACCAGCGTCGGCCCATTGACCAGCCGGGGCCCGAAGGTACGGGCCGCGAAATCGCGCGCCTCGACACGGGAGGAGGAGCGTCCGTCCAGTTCCACCGTGCTCTGCGCCGCCGTCGTCCGGCAGAACCGGGACCAGTCCCGGCCAAAGCCCTGACCGGGGCCGACATTCACCACGACCGGCTGGCGGCCGATGCTCATCTCGAAGGCCAGCGCCGCCGCGTGCCCCGTACCCGGCGGCAGCTCCGCGTCCATGACCAACGTCACCCGTCCGCCGATGAGCCGCGCATAGCCCATCGCGAGCCGGGGTTTGGCCTGAACGCCCAGCCGCAATTCCGCCAGCGCCTGGTCCAGCCGTTCCGGAGCGCCCGCGTCGCCGCCATGAAACCGCGCCAAGGTCCCGTCGCCCAGCCGCAGCGACCGCGCCACCGGCACCGCCCGCGCGATCGCCGACAGATGAGGGGCACCCGCCTTGAGACCGGAATCCTCGATGATCCGCGCGGCCCAGATCAATTGCGTGACCAGATCGGCCAGTTCGGACGGCGCCCGGCTGGCGATGGCCCCTTCGGCATCGATCCTCTCGTCCGCCAGCGCCCCGAGTTCCGCGACCAGGCTGGCATGGTCGCGGTTCGGCAGGACCCGCCCGATCCAGACCAGACCGATCAGCGCCCGCGTCCGCGGCCGGCCCGGTTCGGCACGCCGCCAGACCCGCTCCAGATACCGCCGATGCGCCGCCAGCGCCCGCCAGAACCGGTCCGCCGCCGTCCTGTCCAGCCCTTGCGTCAACATCTCGGCATGGGCCGCCCAACGCTTGGCGCGCCGTCCCGCCAGCTCGGGGGTCCAGCCGGGGCCACCCCCCCGGCCATAATGGCGGATCCAGTCCTGGACCCAGGCCTGGGCCAGAACCCGCGCCGGGCGGCTGCCGAGCGAGGCCAGATCGTCGAGCCAGAGGCAGGCCTGCCGCTCCCGCTCCAGCCGGGGCGCGAAGGCCCCCGGTGGCAGGCGCAGATCCCAGATCGAGCCCGGCGCAATCGCCAGATCGAGGCCGAGCGCCGTCCATCGCCCCGAGACCAGCGCCTGACCCGCGTCGGCATCGCCGGTCAGGATCGGCTCGGGCAATCGTTCCGCGACTTCGGGGCGTCCCCCCAGACAGGCCCGCCGCGCCGTCAGCCGGTTGCGCCAGCGCGCCCACGGTCGTGCAATCCGGGTCCCCAAAGCCTTGAAAAACAATGCCGACATGCGGGCTTCTGGTTCCGTCGATTAATTCTGTTTCGCGATCAACCCTAGACCAAGCTCACGCAGAGGTGAATTGGCTTTCGCCCCTCAGGTCAAATCCGGCGCGTCATGGGGTTTTTCCAGCACCACCGCGTAGAAACCGTCCATCCCGCCCCGCTCCGGCCAATAGTCCGGGCGCAGCCTGAGGCCCCCCCGCGCATCGATCCACGCAGGCTCGATCCCGAGCCCCGGATCGGGCGGGACGACCCGCGCCTCCGGAACCTGCCCGAGAAATGCCGCGAGCCGCTCCTCTCCCTCGACCGGGAGCAGCGAGCAGGTGCAATAGATCACCCGCCCGCCCGGCTTCGTCCAACCCCAGGCCCGCGCCAGCAGCATCTCCTGAAGGATCCTCAAGGCCGGAAGGTCCTCGGCCACCCGCAGATAGGGCAGATCGGGATGCCGCCTGATCGTCCCCGTGGCCGAACAGGGCGCATCCACCACCACCCGATCGAACAAATCCCCCGGCTGCCAGTCGAGCGCATCCGCCACGATCACCTCGGCGGGCAGGCCAACCCGCGCCAGATTCTCGCGCAGCCGCCCGACCCGGCCCGCCGAGGCATCGACCGCCGTGACCCGCGCCCCACTGGCGGCGAGCTGCATCGTCTTGCCCCCCGGCGCCGCGCAGAGATCGAGCACCGACAGGCCCGCGAACGGCCCCGCCATCCGCGCAGGCAACGCCGCCGCCGCGTCCTGAACCCACCACTCCCCCTCCGCGAACCCCGGCAAGGTCGAAATCCGCGCCCGCCCGGCAAGCCTGAGCGATCCGGTCGGCAAAACCTCCGCCCCCAACCGCCCGGCCCAGAGAGCGGCCTCCGCGGGCACTTTCGGGGTCAGATCGACGGGGGGCTGCCGCTTGTGCGCCAAGGCGATATCGGCCAGCGCCCTCGCCCCCCAGGTGTCGCGCACCGGACCCGCCAGCCAGTCCGGCGGCGGCGCTTCCCGCGCAGTCTCCCACAGCGCCGGTCCACGATCCGCGATCTTGCGCGCCACCGCGTTGACGAGCCCGGTCAGATGCCGCGACCGCGGCGAGCGCCGGGTCAGCTCGACCGCGCTGTCCACCGCGGCATGGGCGGGCACCCCGTCGAGCAGCATCTCGGCCGTCGCCAGCCGCAGCGCGTGATGGGCCTCCGCCGCCGGCGTGCGCGTCAGGAACTTCGCCAGGACCGCGTCGATGCGCCCCAGATGCCGCAGGGTCCCGGTGGCCAGCGATTGCGCCCGTGCCCGGTCCGCCTCGGCCAGCGCGGCCAGGGGTCCGTTCGCCTGCGACAATTGCTCGGCCAGGCTGCGCTTGCGGTCCAGCACCCCGCTCAGAAGAGCCAGCGCCCCGTCGCGGTCCGCGCCGCTCAACGCCTGCGTCCGGCGCTCGGGATCGTGGTCTGGCGAATCGTCGCCCCCGGCGCTGCGCGGGAGGGTCCCATCTCCGCCGCCTGCGCCTCCAGGGCGCGAATGCGGTTCTCGACATTCGGATGGGTGGAAAACAGGTTATCCATGCGCGCTCCGGACAGGGGGTTGATGATGAACAAGGGCGCCGAAGCGGGATTGCGTTCGGCGCTCGGCATCTCGATCCGCCTCGCAGAACCGGAGATCTTGCGCAAGGCACTGGCCAGCGCCAGCGGATTGCCGCAGATCATCGCCCCGAGCTTGTCCGCCGAATATTCCCGCGTCCGGCTGATCATCATCTGGATGATCATCGCCCCGATCGGCGCCAGGATCATCGCCAGCAGCCCGCCGAGCGGCCCCATCGGATTGTCCCGATCCCGCGATCCGCCAAAGAACATCCCGAACTGCGCCAGCATCGAGATCGCACCGGCGACCGTCGCCGCGATGGTCATGGTCAGCGTATCGCGGTTCTTGATATGCGCGAGTTCGTGCGCGATCACCCCGGCCAGCTCGTCCCGGCCCAGCGTGTTCATGATGCCGGTCGTCACCGCCACCGCCGCGTTCTCCGGATCGCGCCCGGTGGCAAAGGCGTTCGGCTGATCCGAGCGGATGAGCATCACCCGCGGCATCGGCAGATCGGCCTTGCGCGCCAGATCCGCCACCATCGCATGAAGCTCGGGCGCGCTCGCCCGCGTCACCGGCTCGGCGCCATGCATGCTCAGAGCGAGCTTGTCCGAATTCCAGTAGGCAAAGGCATTGGTCCCGATGGCAAAGACCAGCGCGATCAGCATCCCGCCCTTGCCCCCGATCAGGGCGCCCACGGTCATGAAGAGCGCGGTCAGCGCCGCGAGCAAAAGCATGGTTCGAAACATATTCATGGTGCGCTCCTGATCCGGGCAACCCTTGCGGCGCGCCCCCGGTCCATCCTAGGATGTCCCTCCAGGATATTGGCCCGGACCACGCCGCCCGCGGTCGAGGAGGAATATATGTCCGAAGATCTGAATGCAAAAGAGGCCCGCCTGCGCGCCGCCGCCGCGCGCGCCCTCGCCGAGGCCGAGGCCCGCCGCGCCACGACCCCGCCGATGATCCTGCCCGTCGAACTCGGCGGCCGAAAGGGCCCCGAGCCGGTCCGCTACGGCGACTGGGAACTCAAGGGCATCGCCTCCGATTTCTGAGAGCGATTTCCAATCAAATGAACCATTTGATGACCGAGGATTCGCGTCCATTCAAACCAGAGCGATTTTCAATCAAATGGGCCATTTGATGGCTCGGAAATCGCGTCCATTCAAACCAGCGCGATTTCGAATGGATCATCCGATGACCGGATCGCGTCGATTCAAACGGAGTGAGCGGTGAACAAAAGCCCGTGCGAACGCAAACCGCTCCCGGAGCGCAAGCTGCGATGAAAAGACAGGTCATCTGCATCAACTGGGGCACGCGATACGGCGCGCCTTATGTGAACCGGCTCTATGCCGGGGTGGCACGTCATCTGAGCCCGCCCTTCACCTTCACCTGTTTCACCGACGATGCCACCGGATTTCGCCCCGAGATTCAGGCCGAACCCCTGCCCCCGCTCGATGTCGAGATGCCGACCGGCACCAAGGGGATCTGGCCCAAGGCGCGGCTCTGGGGGCCGACGCTCGGATCGCTCACCGGCCCGGTGCTCTTCATGGATCTCGATCTGGTGGTGACGGGATCGATGGACGGCTTCTTCACCCATGGCGATCCCGACAAGGTGATCCTCGCCCGCAACCCGAGCACGCCGCTCGAACGTCTCGGCCAGACCTCGCTCTTTCGCTTTCCCGTCGGCTCCCTCGTCCCGCTCCAGGAGCGGTTCCGCGCCGATCCACAGGGCATCGCCGACGCCTATCGGTTCGAGCAGCGTTTCGTGACGCGCGAGGCGCCGCCCGGCATCGATTTCTGGCCGAACGGCTGGGTCCGGGGATTTCGCAACGATTGCGCCCGGCCGTTTCCCTTGAATTATTTTCTCCCCCCGCGCCTGCCCTCCGGCACCAAAGTGGTGATCTTCCCCGGCGGCCTGCTGCCGCCCCATGCCATCGCGGGCCATTGGGGCCGCCATTATCAACCGGCGACGCGCCTGGGGCATCTGCGCGGCCTCTTTGGTTCGCACCGACCGGACCCGCCGTTGCGCTATCTGCGGCATTATCTGTTGCCGAGCGACTGGGTCGCCGAGGCCTGGCGCGAGTGAACACCTTGGCTCCGGACAATCGGCGCCAGACCGTGATTTTGAAAAACCTATTCTAAATCAATATCTTGCGTCCCGTCCGGGTCCGGACAGATTTCGGTTCAGTGCGCCGCCGCCCAATTGAGGCCGGTTCCCGCCTCGACCACCAGCGGAACATCGAGATCCACCGCCGGGGCCGCCGCCCCCTCCATCACCCGCTTGACCGCCGCGATCGTCTCCTCGACCGCGCCCTCGGCCACCTCGAAGAGAAGCTCGTCATGGACCGTCAGCAGCATCCGCGCCGGAAGCCCCTCGATCGCCGCCGGAACCCGGATCATCGCCCGCCGGATGATATCCGCCGCCGTCCCCTGAATCGGGGCATTGATCGCCGCCCGCTGGGCAAAGCCCGCCCGCGGCCCCTTGGCATTGATTTCCGGCGTGTGGATTCGCCGCCCGAACAGAGTCTCGACATGCCCGTTCGCCTTCGCAAAGGCCACGGTCTGGTCCATATATTCCCGGATGCCGGGGAAGCGTTCGAAATAGGTGTCGATGAATTTCTTCGCCACCTCGCGCGGGATCCGCAGGTTGTTGGCCAGCCCAAAGGCCGAAATCCCATAGATCACCCCGAAATTGATCGCCTTGGCCTGCCGCCGCACCGAGGGATCCATGCCTTCGATCGGAACGCCGAACATTTCGGACGCCGTCATCGCATGGATGTCCAGCCCGTCGAGGAACGCCTGTTTCAACGCCCCGATCCCCGCGACATGGGCGAGGATCCGAAGCTCGATCTGGCTGTAATCGAGGCTGACGAGCAGATGCCCCTCCTCCGCGATGAAGGCCTCGCGAATGCGGCGCCCCTCCTCGGTCCGGACCGGGATGTTCTGGAGATTGGGATCGGTAGAGGCCAGCCGCCCCGTCGCCGCCCCCGAGATCACGTAAGAAGTATGGACCCGCCCCGTCTCGGAATGGATCGCCTCCTGCAAGGTGTCGGTATAGGTCGATTTCAGTTTCGAGAGCTGCCGCCAGTCGAGCGCCCGGGCGGGGAGATCATGCCCCTGCGCCGCCAGTTCCTCCAGCACATCCGCCCCGGTCGCATAGGCCCCGGTCTTGCCCTTCTTGCCGCCCGCCAGCCCCATCTGGTCGAACAGGACCTCGCCCAGCTGCTTGGGCGAGCCGACGTTGAACTTGCCGCCCGCGAGGCCGTGGATCTCCTCCTCCAGCGCCCCCATCTTCTGCGCGAACATCCCTGAGAGCCGCGACAGCTTCTCGCGGTCCACCTTGATCCCGTGCATCTCCATCTCGGCCAGCACCGGCACCAGGGGCCGCTCCAGCGTCTCATAGACCCGCGTGACGCGTCCGAACGGCAGCCGCGGCTTCAACACCGCCCAGAGCCGCCAGGTCACCTCCGCGTCCTCCGCCGCGTAGCGCGCCGCCTCCTCGATCCCGACCAGGTCGAAGGTTTTGGGCCCCTTCCCCCCGATCAATGTCTTGATCGGAATGCACGCGTGGCCGAGATATTTCTCTGCCAGGAAATCCATGCCATGCCCGTGCAACCCCGCGTGCAAGGCATAGGAGATCAGCATCGTATCGTCGATCGGCTGGACCCTCACGTCGTGGCGGGCGAGGATCTTCGCGTCGTACTTCATGTTCTGCCCGATCTTGAGGATCGAAGGATCCTCCAGGACCGGCCGCAATATCTCCAGCGCCTCGGCCTTCGGCATCTGCCCCGGCGCCAGCTGGGCCGCTCCGAACAGATCGCCGCCGCCCGTCACATGCCCGACCGGCACATAGGCCGCCGTCCCCGGACCCACCGACAGCGAAATCCCGACCAGTCCCGCCACCATCTCGTCGAGCGCCGTGGTCTCGGTATCGACCGCGACCACGCCGCGCTCCCGGATCCGCTCGACCCAGCCACGCAGGGCCGCCGCGTCCCGCACGATCTCATACCGCGCCACATCGATGGCCGGGAACACCGGGGCCGCTGGCCCCCCTTGCGCGACAGCGCCGCCTTCGGGGGGGCTCGATGCCCCGCCGGAGGCGCCCCCCACCGGTGCCGCGACGCCGAGCTTCCCCGCGATCCGGGCCGTCAGGGTGCGGAACTCCATCTCCGCCAGGAATCCGAGCAAGACCTCCGGATCCGGCTCCCGCACTTCCAGCGCTTCCAGCCCCTCCGGCACCTCCACGTCGCATTTCAACCGCACCAGCTCGCGCGAAATCCGGATCTGATCCGCGAACCCGGTCAGGACCTCCCGCCGCTTCGGTTGTTTGATCTCGCCCGCCCGCTCCAGCAGCGCATCCAGATCGCCATATTCGAGGATCAGTTGCGCCGCCGTCTTGATCCCGATCCCCGGCGCGCCCGGCACATTGTCCACCGCGTCCCCGGCCAGCGCCTGCACATCCACCACCCGCTCCGGCCCGACGCCGAACTTCTCCTCGACCTCGGCCCGCCCGATCCGGCGGTTCTTCATGATGTCGAACATCTCGACACCATCCCCGACCAGCTGCATCAGGTCCTTGTCCGAGGAGACGATCGTCACCCGCCCGCCCGCCGCCACCGCCTGGGCCGCGTAGGTGGCGATGATGTCATCCGCCTCGAACCCGTCCATCTCGACGCAGGCAAGGTTGAAGGCCCGCGTCGCCTGACGGATCAAGCCGAACTGCGGGCGCAGATCCTCGGGCGGCTCTGGCCGCTGGGCCTTGTAAAGGGGATAGATCTCGTTGCGAAAGGTCTTGGAGGAATAATCGAAGACGACCGCGACATGGGTGGGCGCATCGGCCCCCTTCGCGTCCTCGACCATCTTGAAGATCATGTTGCAGAAACCCGCGACCGCCCCGATGGGCAGGCCGTCGGATTTGCGCGTCAGCGGCGGCAAGGCATGATAGGCCCGGAAGATGAATCCCGAGCCGTCGATCAGATGCAGATGATGGCCCTTGCCAAACCCGCTCACATCAGTGATCCGCCGTCGAACCCGGCTTCAGGACGTATTTGCGGTCGCAATAGCCGCACTCGACATAACCCTTGACCGGATCGATCTCGAGCCAGACCCTCGGATGCCCTCCCGCGCCACCGCCGCCGTCGCAGGCAACTTTGCTCTTGGTCACTTCAATGACTTCCGGAGGCGGGATCGGCATACTCGGGCTCCATAGAGGCGGCGACTTCGGCCCTGCTTAGCCGGATGCGGCTTGCCAGACAATGCCCCGTTGCCTCGGAGAAGGGCGTGGAAAAGCTCCGCCCCGCCTGCGCGCTCCGCGTGGCCGTTTTTCGAAGGGGGACGAGGGATCACCGGGGCAACCCCCACTCCTGGCTAACGGTCGGATCGGAGAGCTGGCCCGCTTCAACCGGGTATGTCCAGCATCCGACCGAGCGGTCGTCCCGCGAGGATATGCACATGCATGTGGGGGACTTCCTGATGAGCCGCCATGCCCGAATTGGCAATCAGACGATATCCCTCGCCCCCGGCTCCCGGCGCCACGGAAAGCTCCGCGCAGAGCTGAGCCACGAGGCGATTGAAATCAAGAATTTCGGCATCCGATGCCTCGGCGGCGAAATGATCGAAATTGACGTACGGCTTCCTGGGGATCACCAGCACATGAACCGGCGCTTGGGGCCGTATGTCGTGAAAGGCCAAGCTGTGCTCTGTCTCGCGCACGGTCTTGTTCGGAATTTCTCCGCGCAGGATCCGCGCGAAGATATTCTGGTCATCGTACTCATAGGCCATGGCCGTCTCCTCCTGACATTCCCGCGCAGGCAAGGTGCAAACCCGGCCGAGGTCAAGGGTCAGCCCGCGGCGCAAGGCAGATTCACCGCCGCGTCCCTCTCGCCTCAGAAGAGGAGAGTGTCATACGTGGCTGCGTATTCCTCGCCCCATCCTTCGATTGCAATCGTCTGCGCCCCCCCAGTCTGCGCAATCGAAATCAGCAGAGTGTCACCGTCGACGGTCGCCTCCATGTAGGGAGACAGGGCCGACAATTCCTGGAGATCAATCAGCGAGTCGATCCGGGCAGTCGAGCCGGTGATATCGACTTCCAGCGCATTTCCGCCTTCGTACTGAGCGAACGTTCCGGCCTCGTAGCCACTGAAGGTGATCGTGTCACCTTCCAGAAAATCGAAACCCTTTACTGTGCTCGATATCGTGCCGACGACGCTCGTCCCCTGCAAGGAAAGCGAATCCGCATAGGTATTGTGGTAATCGTAATCGACCGGCAATCCTGCCTTATCGAGAACGCCATAAAAGGGCCCGACATTCGCAATCTTCACGCCGGTCTTGATGTCATTCGTCCATTGATAAGCCCCTGGGACGGTTTCCTTGTTATTCGCCACCACCCAGGTCGAATCCCCCCGATCAGCGACCGAGGGAGCTGTGTTGTTCAAAATCTTGACGTTTGTGGAGTCCGGGGTGACATTGATGACAGGCGTACCATTTCCGTACTTGACCAGTGTATTGTTCCGGATTTCCAGATCATTCGCATAGGTTACTGTAATCGCGTGCGTATGGGAGGATTGAAGATAATTGTCATAGATGTCGATATTCTGATACTTCTGACCGCGCCATTCGTTATGTATAAAAATGCCGTGGGTCTGGTTATCTTTTGAATAAAAAGTATTTTCAAATATTTTTATATTAGAAGAAGCTTTTTGATCATTCCATTTGTCAGTCCAAAACTGGATAAAATCCTTGTGTATATATCCTTGTTGTGATCCACTCTCTTGATAATAGTTTTTTGAAATTTCACCTCTCTGTATGTCAGAAAAATTCATGGCATCGATATACATTCGGGTGAATGTATTGTTTGATACTTTTATTCCATCAGAATCTCCGATATAAGAGCCAACTTTTAGATCAGTAAAATCAGAATTAAGAACCTTGATCTTTGAAGAGTTGGTGACTGTAAGGCCGGTTCCAGCGTTCGCCCCCCCGATCCCGTCGAACTTCACATTGTTGATAACAAGATCGTTGGCATTGTTTACCGTCATCTTGCTGAAGATAGCTTGGTTCGCATCCTTGTCGGACATAATCCTGATGCCAGTCAATCCGCGAGGAAGATCAACTCTTCCATAGTCCCCACCGGCAAGTCTCAGGATATCCCCCGAATGCGCGGCTTTGAGCGCGGACAAGAACTCTTTTTGTCCCGCAACTTGTATCGTAGTCATTGGTCGGTTCCCCTTACACATTACAGTTACTGATTAATTGATGCCAAATACTTGACAGCTTAGATCAGTTGACAAACCTAACAGAGCCAGAGTTGGTCCTGTCATATGCCCCGCGGGTATCCGGAAAGCCCGTGAGGGCTCTCCAACTTTCGGCATGCGACCAGACATACGTTTCCAATGCTCTCGTCATGGATGACGGAGCAGATTCACGGCCCTGATCGTTGTTTTTGCGAAACACCCCTTGGGATGCGACGGAATTTTAACCGCTTCTAGAGAGCGATCGGCATTAATCGTCGGAGACAACCCGACGGTAGATCCTCACATTGATCGGATAGCGATCTTTTCTGGACTGATTTCCCCGCGATTTTCCAACCGCCAGATTCACCTCCACTACCCTCTTGGAGACTGAACCTGTCATTAATGTTAACTTATTCAAAGGAAGCATCCTCACTCAACCCTACTGAGGAGGAGGATTTCCTATGAGCGAAATTTCGCCTGTGGATTGAAGAACCGTGGCGAAAAAACAATATCAATCGCCATTTAGAGCAGGCTTGAAATACTCGTATTACGATACGACTTCGCAACAATGAGGACCGTTACAAGCAGCTTTTGGCCGATCAGAGCGGCAAGCACACAAGAACCCACACGCAGAGCGTGAGCCTTACACGCTTATAGAGAACGCTTCCGGTCGCAGGGAAAACAAGGTTTCCTCCTCACGCTCAGGACAGGTCCGGAGTCATGTCAACTCGTTATTCGTGCATTATCGCAAGAATCACTACTTTGGAGAGTATTCAAAACGAATCACATAGAATCCTTCTGGGACAACAGAACCGGCGGATCCGCTTCGGGACCCACGCCGATCTGGCTGATAATTTCCGCCGCGGCTACGCATCTCTTCGTGCACGGGTCGCACAGTCCCGGCCGAAGGTCAGGCCGAACTGGACTCCCTCTGTAAGAGATTACTGGCCCCCGTCGTCGCACCGACGATACTGGTTATCCTGGAAGAAGACTGTCCTCGTGCGTTTCCCGCGATCATTTGCGCCCCGAACTTGTCGCGACGACATTCGATGCAGAAAGGATTGGACGGAGCCACAGGGACCAAGCCAAGGCCCCTCCAACCTTCCCCTCAGAAAAGAAGCTCGTTGTAGGTCGTGATATATTCCTCTCCCCAACCATCGATAGCGATCGTCTGCGCTCCGCCGGCCTGCGCAATCGAAAGCAGGAGTGTATCGCCATCGACCGTCACATCGACCTTGGGTGACATCGCAGCCAACTCCTGAATGTCGACGAGCGAGTCAATTTTAACGTAAGTCCCCGCTGTATTGGCCGCGAGAGCATTGCCGCCATATTTGTACTCGAACGTATCGCTCTCGTAGTAGTTGAAAGTGATGGTATCGCCTTCGGCGAAGCTCAGCCCCCAGATCGAACTGCTTGTATTACCTACGACGCTCGTGCCCTTGAACTGGAAGGAATCGGCGAGACCGTTGCTGAAAGTGGGATCAACCGGAGCACCGGCGGCGTCGAGCACACCATAATACGGACCAACATTGTTTATCTTTATGCCTTCAGTCAGGCCGTTTGTCCACTGATAGACATTCCCGGCCGTCTCCTTGTTGTGCTCGATCGTCCAGGTTTCATTACCCAGATGCGCAACCGAGGGTGCGGTATTGTACAAGATCCGAACATTGGTCGAATCCGGGGTCACATTGATGGTCGGCGTCCCATCGCCATCCTGGACCACGGTGTTGTTCCGAATCTCAATATTATCTCCATAGGTCACGGTAATTCCGTGTGACTGTGAAGATTTTATCAAATTATCATGAATGTTTATATTTTGATGCTTTTGCGCCATCCATTCATTATGGATGAATATTCCATGGCTATTTCCATCTTTTGAGTAAAATGAATTATTAAATATCTCAACATTGCTGGATGCTCTTTGATCGTACCCCTCATTTGTCCAGAACTGGATAAAATCCTTGTGAATATACCCAAGCTGGGATCCACTTTCCTGATAGGTGTTTTTTGAAATCACTCCACCCTGAATGTCGGCGAAATCCATCGCGTCCCAGTACATTCGAGTGAAGTTATTGTTCGATACCGTCAATCCAGTAATATCATAGAAATAGGATCCGGCCTTTAGATCGGTAAAATCCGAGTTAAGGACCTTGACATTCGTTGCATTGTTGATGGTCAGGCCGGTCCCCGCCGCCGTTCCACCAACGCCGTCGAAGGTGACATTATCAATGACAAGATTGCTGGTCTTTGTCGCCGAGATCTTTGAAAACACGGCCTGGTTCGCATCGTTAGCAGAGGTAAGCGTTATCCCGGAATGCGCGGACGTCAGCGAGACTGATCCATAATTGCCACCGGCAAGCTTAAGAATATCTCCAGATTTTACAGTCTTCAGAGTAGACAGAAGCTGACTCTGGCCAGAAACTGAGTATGTAGCCATTCGAAGGATCCCCTTTACAGTTTACAATAACTGCCCACTCAACTCTGGATCTTTTGTTGATTTACCGAAAGAAGTTAATCTGATTCACCCTGATTTTTAGAGTCAGTGCAGTTCACTCCGATCAGCCGAAGAGTATCGGACAGCCCGGAGGCTGACCGTCAGATTTATGGCGAGCCCCAAAGACAGTAGCCCTGGAGCATAAGATCAACGGAATGCGCGAACCGCGCATTGGTGCTTCGGGTGCACCGGATACCCCCCTCCACGGGCCACAGGCCCATGAAGACGGCGCGCAGCTTTTTGCAATTGCCTGAGCAGACAATTACCAGCCACGTTTATTCAAGGACTACCCAACACCAGCCGATAAGATCGGATAGCGAGTTTCCTTGACATATTTCTTTCTATTTTATTGGGCAGCGCAGGCGGTCATGTGTTTTGGCGACCTGGGCTTCCTCTTGATATGAACTTATTCAATTGGGGGTGCCCCGCTCAATGCCGGTAAAGTGACGATCCATTCATGAGCGAAATTTCGCCTGCCAGTCGACCAAAAGAACCTGAACAACGCCCGTTTGAGAAGCTTCTGCGCAGTGTTTCATAATCGTAATACGACATAATTTTCTCAAAAAAGATGCTCAAAAGGCACTTTCGAAGCTGTTGGCACGTCTCCCTGCCAAACAATATACAACTTAAAGAAGATTAAGACACGCGTATGGCGAATAATCCAAAGGCTCGCCATAAAATTGCGATTCAATTTCAGCGGACAGAAAATCCGGTCCGGAGACGTTATCGCAGCCGCGGGAGGGGCACATGAACCAACCCTCCCGCGCTATTTCGTACCGAATCAATCAAGCCCATTGGCCGCGAAAAGCACCCGAAGATCTGCTTCGGGACGCGCGCCGATATGGCTGATGATTTCCGCCGCGGCGACGCATCCCATCCGTGCGCAAGTCATCCAGTCGCGACCCGAGGTCAGGCCGAACAGAAATCCGGCGGCGAACAGATCCCCCGCCCCCGTCGCATCGGTGACGCTGGTCGCCGTGGCCGGCGCATGGACATGTGCCTCCCCCGCGATCACATGCGCCCCTTTGGCACCAACCGTGCAGGCCGTGACGGGAACCTCTTCCTGTGCGCGGCGCATCGCCTCGGCGAGATCGGACGTCTGGTACAACGAACAGAGCTCGTGTTCATTGGCCATCAGCAGATCGATATCGGCGCGGATCATTCTCAGGAATTCATCGCGGTGACGTTCAACGCAGAACGGGTCTGACAAGGTCACGGCGACACGGCCACCCGCCTGCTTGGTCGCGCGGATCGCCTTGGCAAAAGCGGCGATGCTGTCGGGTCCGTCGAAACGATAGCCTTCCAGAAAAATCCATTCAGCGGCCGCCATCTGCGCCTCGTCGATATCAGACGGCGATAGGAATTCAGAGACCCCCAGATAGGTATTCATCGACCGTTCGCCATCCGGGCTAACCAGCACCATACAGCGACCCGTCTGTGCAAAATGGTCCCGGGGAGCGAGCGGCGTTTCATAGACCGCGCCCTGTGCTCTCAGGTCATGAGCGAAGATTTCGCCCAGCTGATCATCCTTTACCTTGCCGACATAGGCGGTACGACCTCCCAAGGCGGCGATGCCCGCGATCGTATTCGCGGCGGAGCCTCCCGATACCTCCCGCGCGGGGCCGGTCCTCGAATAGAGTTCGACCGCGCGTTCCGTGTCGATCAGCTGCATGATCCCCTTTTCGACGCCGTTTGCCGCCAGAAAATCGTCCTCGATCCGGGCAATGACATCGACGAGTGCGTTTCCAATGCCGACGACTTGGTACTGCTTGGTCAAGTTGTTTTCTCCTCATAGCCGCACAAATCGCGGATGACACAAAGCTGGCAGGCAGGCTTTCGGGCGATGCAAACGTATCGACCGTGCAGGATCAGCCAATGATGCGCATGATGCTGGAACGGCGCGGGCACCTGATCCTCGATGGCCCGCTCGACGGCCACCACGTCGCGCCCGACAGCGATGCCGGTGCGATTGGCAACCCGAAAGATATGCGTATCCACGGCCTGGGCCGGCAGCTGCCACCACATGTTCAGCACGACATTCGCCGTCTTGCGACCAACCCCCGGCAAGCTTTGCAAGGCCGCGCGGGAGCTTGGCACCTCGCCGTCATATTGTTCGACGAGGATACGGGACAGCGCCATCACATTCTTTGCCTTGTTGCGATAAAGGCCGATCGTCCGGATATGCTCGACCAGGCGTTCTTCCCCCAGTTCGAGCATCGCGGCGGGCGTATCGACCGATTGGAACAAGGCGGCGGTGGCACGATTGACTCCCTTGTCCGTCGCCTGCGCCGACAAAGCGACCGCGACGAGAAGGGTATAGGCATTCGTATGATTGAGTTCGCCCTTTGGCGCGGGCTCCACAGCCTGAAGGCGCTCAAAGATTTGATAAATTTTGTGATAATCGAGTTGCTGGACCATGTTTTCCCTTCGCATGCCGTCCAGGTCGGCGCAAGCCGGAAGGGTTTTGGATCATTGCGGACGAAGCTCTCGTCATTCACAGCAAGGAACGGAGTGCGCGGCTTCGGTCAGTTTCCTATCCTGGAGAAAATATCCCGACAGAGAGAAGGCGAATGGCGCACCACCCCACAGCTGATTACATGCGCGCAGACAACGCTCCCGCTATCGCGACGCGGGACAGACAAGACCCCTTGACCAAAGATGCAATGATGCGACAGCCGCCCAACCGGGATGCCCCCATGACAGAGCAAAGACCCTACCATTATGACGTCATCGCCCGCGCCATCGATCAGATCGCAGCCAAGTCACCGGAGCAGGCATCGCTTGAGGACGTGGCGGCGAGCGTCGGTCTCAGCCCTGCGCACTTTCAGCGGGTGTTCAGCCAGTGGGTCGGCGTCAGCCCCAAACGCTATCAGCAATATCTGACGCTGGACCATGCCCGCGGTCTGTTGGCAGAGCGTCATACAACCCTGGAAACGAGCTATGCCTCGGGATTGTCCGGCCCTGGTCGCCTGCATGATCTGTTCCTGCGCTGGGAGGCGATGAGCCCCGGAGAATATGCGCGGGCCGGAGAAGGTCTGGAGATCGCCTGGGGATGGTTCGATACCCCCTTTGGGCAGGCCCTCGTCATGGGCACGGATCGCGGCATTTGCGGTCTGGCCTTCGCCGCCGAGGTGGGTTCGAAGGCGGCGATGGATGACCTTGTCGCCCGCTGGCCCAAAGCCAGCTATGTCGAGGCTCCCGACCGTTTGCGCGCTTGGGTGGAAGCCGCGTTCCGGACCGGCGAAGCCCAGCTTTATCTGATCGGTGCCCCATTCCAGATCAAGGTCTGGGAGGCCCTTCTGCGGGTGCCGTCCGGGCATGTCACAACCTATTCCGATCTTGCGAATGCCGTGGGTCATCCAAAGGCACAACGGGCGGTTGGAACGGCCGTTGGGCGTAATCCGATCAGCTGGCTGATCCCCTGCCATCGCGCCCTGCGCAAGGCTGGCGGTCTCGGTGGCTATCATTGGGGGCTCGGGGTCAAGCGGGCCATGCTGGCCTGGGAATCCGCGCGGCTCGACGAGGCCGTGTGATAATGGCATTAAAAAAGGCCCGTCTGGCGAGGTGCCAACGGGCCTAATCCTGAAAACCGAACGGGCCGGGCGCGATCGTCCCGTCGTTTTTCAGTGAAGCTTTGTCCCAACTTCTACGATCGAAGCATCGATCAGGGCGTTGGCATCCTGATCCTGGATCCGATCGCGGAGGATATCCCCGGCCGCGGCGACTGCCACGGTCACGGCACGGTCCTTGATCTGACGGATCGCAGCCTTTTCCGCCGCGTCGATCTGTTCGGTGGCCGTGGCCATCCGGCGTTCGACCGACTTGCGGATATCTTCCTTCGCAGCCTCGGCGGCCTTTTCAGCCTCTGCGCGTGCCGCGATCACGATCTGCTCCGCCTGCTGGCTCACTTCCTTCTGCTTGCTCTCGTAGCTTGCATAAAGGGCCTGAGCCTCGGCGCGGAGGGCTCGCGCCTCCTCGATCTCCGACTTGATCTTGACTGCCCGCTTATCGAGCATGGAGGTGATCATGCCCGGAACCTTGGCATAGACCAAAATTCCGAGGAAAATGAGAAAGCCGATCCCGACAACGATTTCGGTATTGTTAAGGAAATCCATCGCGTCAGCCTTTCATGCGGTTCGCGACGGCCGCCGCGACGGCGGAATCGTCGAGAGCCTGAGGAAGAAGCGCCTGAACGATCGCCGCGGCCGTGGAGCGGGCCACCTCATCGACGCTCTGGGTCGCGCTTTCCTGAATTTCACGGATGCGCTTCTCGGACTCGGCCGACTTTGCCGCGATCTCAGCGTCCGCCTTGGCCAGAACCTCGGCGAGCTGCTGTCCGATCCGTGCCTTGGTTTCGGCCGCGATCTTCTGCGACTCCTCGCGAGCCCGTGCCAGCGCCGCGTTATAGGACGCCTCGGCCTCGTCCGCGCGACGTTTCAGCAGCGCCGCTTCCTCGATCGCATCCGAGATCGTATCGTTGCGATCGGCCAGCACACCACTAATCTGAGGCAAAGCCACCTTGGACAGGATGAAATAGATCGCGACGAGAGCGACGATGGCCCAGAAGATCAGGTTGGGATAGATCGCGAAATCAAGTTGTGGCATACCGGCTTCGGCATGCTCCAGAGCCTCGGCGCCAAGCGTTTCGCCAGCCATCTCTCACTCCGTTGAATAGGTCAAACCGCGCGGACGGCCGCGCGGCCAGGATGCCGCCTTGGATCAGACAGCGAACATCAGCAGAAGCGCAACCAGGAAGGAGAAGATTCCAAGTGCTTCGGCGAAGGCCATGCCGATGAACAGCGTGGCGGTCTGCTCGCCCGCGGCCGAAGGGTTGCGGAGGGCGCCGGACAGGAAGTTTCCTGCCACGTTCCCCACGCCGATGCCCGCGAGACCCATCCCGAGGCAAGCGAGGCCCGCGCCGAGGAACTGGCCCATTTCTCCGATATTGCCTTCCATGATGTACTCCCTTTGGATTGGATGGCTAGAGGTTGAGTCTGACCGTTAATGTCCGGGATGCAGTGCATCCTTGAGATAGACGCAGGTCAGGATGGCAAACACATAGGCCTGAATAACCGCCACAAGCAGTTCCAGCCCATAAACGGCGGTGATCGCGAAGATCGGGACAATCGCACCGACACCAAGCGCACCGGCAAATCCGGCGAAGACCTTGAGCACGGCGTGACCGGCGATCAGGTTGCCGCCAAGCCGGATCGAATGGCTGACCGGCCGAACGAAATAGGAAATGACCTCGATTATCGCCAGGACAATCCGGAGCGCGACCGTGGGGGCGCTCGACACCCAGAAGAGGTTCAGGAAATGCGACCCGTGCTTCATGAAGCCGATGACAGTGACCGATACGAACACGACGATCGCCAGCAGGCAGGTGACGGCGAATTGCGCGGTCGGCGCAAAGGAGCCAGGGATAAGGCCCAGGAGGTTCGCAAAGAGGATGAAAAGAAAGAGCGTCATCACAAAGGGGAAATACTTCGCGCCCCCCTTGCCCGCCACATCCTCGACCATCTTGTAGATGAAACCGTAGACGACCTCCGCCGCCGACTGGGTACGGGACGGGACGAGCGCCTTGCCGCGGGTACCGTATACCATGAGCAGGGCAATCGCACCCACCGCCAGCGCCATCCAGAGCGTCCCGTTGGTGATCGTATACCAGTGGATTTCGCCGTCGCCGAACAATGGCGTCAGCTTGAACTGCTCCATCGGATGGATGTTGAAACCGCTGCCGCCTTCATGCGCTTCGCCGGCCATCGTTCCCCTCACTCCTCACCGCGCCCCTCGGGGCCGTTTTCATTTCCCAGAGGCGTCGGACGCGTCAAAGCACCCTCGCCTTCCGCGTGCCGGACCTCGTGCGCCGTCCGCATCATCGTGCGCACCCCGGCGGCGAACCCCAGCAAGGCAAACAGCATCAGGAAGATCGGCAATGTCCCGAACAACCAGTCCAGCGCATACCCAACCCCGACACCCAGCCCCATGCCCGCCACCAGCTCGGTCACCATGCGCCAAGCCAGCGAGCCCTGACTGAACTCGCTCGTCTTTCGTTCTGGCTCCGCCCGGGAGGCCTGAGCGGCCTTGATCCGATCTTCGAGCCGCTTCAGTCGTTCGGGAAACGGGTCCTCCGTCATGGCCCTCGCCCTTTTCCTTGTGACGAGGTCGTAACGGATGCGTTAACAGACTGTCAACCCGCCGAAACCCTGTTCCATTCAGTTTAACATGTTGAATTCGTTATGCAGCCTCCGTGAGGGGGCCAATGTTTTTCAACTGGCGCGCCGGAGTGTCGCACCAAGGGACATTCAACCATCTGGTTGACTCCCTACCCCGCCTGATCCATCGACGAACCATGACGACAAAGGCCGCTCCGGATCTTGATCTTATTTTCGCCGCGCTGGCCGATCCTACCCGGCGCGCAATGCTGACAGCCCTCCTCGCTGGAGAGAGCAACGTAAGCGATCTGGCAGCGCCCTTTGAAATCTCGCTCACGGCAATATCCAAACACCTGCGAATTCTGGCCCAGGCCGGCCTTATCGAGCAGGAGCGAGCCGGGCGAGAGAAAACCTGTCGGTTGGAGCCGGATGGATTGAACACGGCCTTCATCTGGATGCAGGGTTTCGGTGCTTTCGCAGGGGTCGATCTGGAGGCCGTCGAGCGCCTGCTCGATGGCCTGCTCGGCGACGACATCGATACCTGACGTGGCAGCGCCATGCGCGGCGCATTAACCATTCAAAGAATTACCTTCTGCCTCGTGGGTTTCCTTAAAGGTCTCCCGCTATTTGAAAGACCTGCGTGTCAGTTCGATCTGACGACGACTTGGAATATCCAGACAAGACAGATCAGGGATAAAATGCGGAGAAGCTGGCGAAGGGTTACACAGCGTGATGGCTCCGGCACAGCCGTCATTGCGCCCGGCTTCCACCAGGCATCCTCGCACCGGCGGATCTCCCGTCGGATCGTCATGATGCTGGTTCTCCCGCCCTGCGCCGCCGCCGCCGTCCTCGCAGTCTTTGCCTGGTGGGCCGCCAACAAGATTGATGGATTCGCCTATGAACGGGAAAGAACAGTTCTTGAATCCGCCATCACGGATCGCCTCGCCCAATTCAGCAAAGAGCAATATTCGGTGACAAGCTGGGATGAGGCAGTAGTTAAGGTTAAGCAAGGTGACAGTGTCTGGATAAGCGAAAATCTTACCACTTGGCTATGTGAATTCTACTCGCATGATGAAGTTATTATTGTAGATCCACAAAACAATCCTATTTATAATTGTAAAATTAATTACATTAATTATTCAGATATATTAGGAAAAATTAGTGATTTTATGCCAATATTATCAGATATACGACAAAATCTGAAAGATACAAAAGATTTTTATAACGCGTCGTTATTGGGTCTGACCCTGTACAAGGGTCACCCTGCGATGATAGCGATCCGCCCGATCGTGCCATCGGACAAGAACATCTCGCTCAAGCCCGCCGAGGCCTACCTTCACATCGATATCCAGTATCTGGATGGCTCGATCCTGAGGACGATCGGCGCACGGTACAAACTTAACAGAGTTCGGTTTGCAGAATTGAGGGATGGCAACCCGCCCTCTGCCTTTCTTCCGCTATCCGCTGTCGAAGGAGAGCCGATCGGCTTTCTCGTCTGGAATGTCGATACGCCCGGGCATGACCTTTTGAAGCAGACCGCCCCCGGCTTCCTCGCCGTCGCAATACTGATCGCGGGCCTTGTCGGCTGGCTCATGTTTCGGCTCTTCCGGTCCGCCAGCGATCTCGCCCGGCAACAAAGGGAGGCAATCCATCTTGCCTATCATGACCCTCTGACCGGCCTTGCCAACCGGGCGATGATGAATGCCCGGCTGGATAGGGAATGCCTGAAACCTTGGCCGGGCCAATCGACCTTCGCTCTGCATTATCTTGATCTGGATCGCTTCAAACATGTGAATGACACACTTGGCCATCCCGCCGGGGATGACCTGATCCAGCAGGTCGCCGACAGGCTCCGCTCGGCCATCGGGCCAAACGATCTCGTGGCACGGTTGGGCGGGGACGAGTTCGCAATCGTTCAGTGCAATCTGCCGAGCCGCAATCAAGCCGCCGCGCTCGCCGACTCCATCCTGCGCTCATTGCGGCTTCCCTTCGATCTGGACGGCAATCTCGCGTTCATTGACGGCAGTATCGGAATAGCGCCCGCGATCGAGTCCGACAGCCGGGCTGAAATCGTCCGTCGCGCCGACATTGCGCTTTACCAGGTCAAGGGAAACGGCAAGGGGCATTACTGCTTTTTCGAACGGCGGTTCGACGATGCGCAACTCCTGCGCCGCCAGATCGAGTCCGATCTGCACGAAGCCCTGGAGAGCCAGTCCGGTCTCACTCTTCTGTTCCAGCCCTATTTCGCGGCGGATGGCCGGACCATTCGGGGAGCGGAGGCTTTGCTTCGCTGGGATCATCCAACTCTTGGCGACATCGATCCGGAGCTGTTCATTTCAGTGGCCGAGGAGCGCGGCATGATGCCCCGTCTCGGTCATTGGGTTTTCCGAAAGGCAATTGAAGTCGCCTGTCGGGCCAATCTGCCAAGTGTCGCGGTGAATGTCTCGGCAGCGCAGTTCCGCGACGAGAATCTGGCGGACAGGATTCTTGATCTGGTGCACGAATATGGACTGTCGCCCGAGCGCCTGCGGTTGGAAATCACCGAAGGGCTGCTGCTTGATTCCACCCATTGCATAGGCCGCTCCCTGACCAAACTCCGCTTCGCCGGCGTCCAGATTTCCCTGGATGATTTCGGGACAGGCTATTCCTCTCTCAATCACCTGCGCCGATACAAAGTGGACGCCATCAAGATAGACAAGAGCTTCGTTCAAAATCTGGGCGCGCCCGACAATACCGATGCCATCCTCCGGGCCATCCTCGACCTCGCCCGAGCCTTGCATCACGAGGTCATCGCCGAGGGAGTGGAAACCGAGTATCAATGGAACTGGCTGGTCGCCATTGGCTGCACTGAATTCCAGGGCTTTTTCCTATGTAAGCCACTGACAATAAACGATCTCTATGCAATTAACATGGATATGGGCAACCTGTCCCTGTCCGGCAATCCTCCCGCTTTGCGCATAGGCTGATCTATCCGGCCTCCACCAGCCCTTCCGCCTTTGCAAGATCGACCGATACAAGCTGACTGACCCCTGGCTCCGCCATCGTGACCCCGAACAGCCGGTCCATCCGTCCCATCGTGACCGCATGGTGAGTGATCACCAGAAACCGCGTCTCGGTCCGCGCGATCATCTCGTCGAGAAGATCACAAAACCGGGTCACATTCGCATCGTCCAGTGGCGCGTCGACCTCGTCCAGAACGCAAATCGGTGAAGGATTGGCGAGAAAGACCGCGAAGATCAGGCTCAGCGCCGTCAAGGTCTGTTCTCCACCCGAGAGAAGCGAAAGGGTTGCGAGTTTTTTGCCGGGCGGCTGGCACATGATCTCAAGCCCCGCCTCCAGCGGATCGTCACTCTCGACCAGGACGAGATTGGCCTCCCCACCCCCGAACAGATGTTGAAACAGGGCGGCGAAATTTCGGTTCATCTCCTCGAACGCCGCCAGCAATCGACCCCGGCCCTCCCGGTTCAACCCGGCGATCCCCAGCCGCAGCTTCTTGATCGCCTCCTCGAGATCGGCCCGCTCGCCCGAGAGAAGCTCGAACTCCGCCTGAATGTCCCGTGCATCCTCCTCGGCCCGGAGATTGACGGCTCCCATCCCGTCCCGCGCCCTCCTGAGCCGCGTCACCTCGATATCGAGATCCTGCGCGGGTGGAAGGGTAACCAACTCCAGGCCAAGCGTCGAAAGCAGATCTGCGATCGAGGCCTCAGTCTCCGCCTCAAGCCGCTCGGCCTCGGCACGGGCGCGGGCGCGCGCCGCCTCCGCGAGGGCCTCGGCCCGGGCGCGCGCCTCCCGCGCCTCGCCCGCCGCCCGCTCCATCCGGCGCGCCGTGGAATCCCGCTCCCGCAGCTGCTCCTCGGCGGCGGCCAATGCATCCCCCGCGGCCACGCGGCGACCCTGCGCCTCCTCGATGGCCTCCGAGAGCTCCTCCAGCCGTTCCCGCAGCGCGATCGGTTCTTCGCGGACCCCTTCCAGTTCCGCCACGGTATCGGCCACACGCCGGTCCAGACTCGCAAGACGCCCCGTCGCCGAAGCCCGCCGCGTCTGCCAACTCTCGATTTCCCGGGCAATCTCGGTCAACCGCCGGGCGCGCGCCTGGCCTGCCCTTTCCACTTCATCCGCCTCGGCGCGATGAGTCAGCATCGCCAGCCGCGCGGCCTCGACTTTCAATCTCTCCGCTTCGACCGCCGCCTTTGCCTCAACCGGATCTGCGAGGCTTTCGAATGCTCGGGTGGCCTCGCCCAGGACCAGCTTCGCTTCCTCAATATCACGGGCGCGGCGCTCCCGGGCGTCGCGAAGCGCCCCGAGGCGCGCGCTCAACGTCTCGTCGGCCAGTCCCGCCTTGCCAAGGGCGCGCGACGCCTCGGCCGCCGACTGCTCCGCCACCTTTCGGGCGGCCCGCGCCGCGGTCTCCCGTGCAACCGCGGTCGCCAGTCCCTCGGCGCGGCGGGCTTGCTCTTCGCGGGCAACGCGTGCCGACTCCTCCGCGTCGGCCCTTTTGACCTCGACCTCGGCCAGCAGATTTCGCTGACGCAGCCGAAGCGCGGCCGCGGATGGCGCCGCGCCCGCCTCGATCGTCAACCCGTCCCATCGCCAAAGATCGCCTTCCCGGCTGACAATCCTCTGTCCGGGCGTAAGAAACCCTCGCAGGCGCCCGCCGTCCTCCCGCGCCACCACGGCGATGGCTGCGAGCCGCCGGGTCAATGCCGGTGGGGCATCGACACGTGACGCCAGACACTCACAACCCTCCGGAAAGGCAGCGGCCTCCGGAAACGCCGGAAGCGTCTGCCATCCTGTTCCGGCAACGGAGGCCGGGTGATCGAGATCATCGGCCAATGCGGCGCCGAGGGCTTCCTCATACCCAGGCGATACATTGACCTCGTCCAGCATGCGCGCCTTGGCATCGTCGGGCCGCCGCAGCAATCGCCTCAATCCCGCGACTTCCGCGACCAGCGCCTTCGCGGCGCCCTCGGCCTCCGCCAACGCGGCGCGAGTGGTTCGATCCGCCTCCCGAGCATCTGCCACGGTGTCCTCGGCTATGCCGAGGTTTTCCTCCGCTGTCTCGGCACGGTCGGCCGCATCGGATGCGACCTCCGCCGCTTTGACCAGAGCCTCCGCCGCGCGCTCCCGCTCCGCCGCGACGGTTGCCAGAGCCGCTTCGGCCTGCGCCAGGGCACGGGCGAGATCATCGGATACCTTGCGCGCCGTATCGAGGTTTCGCGCCGCCGCCTGATGCTCAGCCAGCAGCCGCGCCGCCGCCTCGGCCTTTGCCTCAAACTCGGCCTCGACACTCCCGAGCCAGCCTCCCGCCTGCGCGGCCTTGTCCCGGACCGCGGTCAGACGCGCCTCATGCCCCTCGCTTTCAACAGTAAGCGCCGCCGCGTCCCGCTCAAGCCGCTCCACCATGGCTTCCGCGTCCGTATCGAGCGCGGCTTCGCGTTCACGGTCCGCATCGAGCTGGCGCAACTGCGCTTCAAGCGCGGTGAGACGTCGGAGGGCTGCCTGAACCTCGGCCTGATTTCGGTCGCGCTCGAGCAGGAGACGTTGCAGCACAGCCGCTGCTATCGAGTCTTCCTCCCGGAGCCGGGGTATGGCCTCTTCTGCTTCCGACCGGAGCCGCGCCGCCTCGGAGGCGTCATATTGTGTCCGCCCGGCGGTCACCACAGTGGCGTTCAGTACCGCCTCGGCGCGTTGCCGGTCTTCGTCGGCATCGCGCCAAAGACGACACAGCAACATAGTTTCCATACGCCGCAGGGCTTCCGCTATCTCCCGGTAGCGGGCCGCCTGCTTGGCCTGCCGAGACAGCGTTGCCAATTGCGTCTCAAGGCCTTCGAGCACATCGCTCACTCTGGCGAGATTGGTTTCCGTGGCCCGAAGCTTCAGCTCAGCCTCGTGCCGACGCTGATAGAGACCAGAGATCCCCGCGGCCTCTTCAAGCACGCGCCGACGAGCTTTGGGGCGCGCATTGATCAGTTCGGAAATCTGTCCCTGCCGGACAAGGGAAGGGGACTGGGCACCCGTCGAAGCATCGGCGAAAAGCATCTGCACGTCACGCGCCCGAGCCTCCCGGCCGTTTGCCCGGTAAGCCGAGCCCGCGTCCCGCGTGATCCGGCGCACGACTTCCAGAATATCCGCGTCATTGAACCCGGCGGGGGCCCGCCGCGATCTGTTATCGAGCGTCAGCATCACCTCGGCGTGATTGCGAGCCGGTCGCTTGCCCGATCCGGCAAAAATCACATCCTCCATCCCCTCGCCGCGCATCACGCTGGCCCGGGTCTCGCCCATGACCCAGCGCAGCGCCTCAAGCAGGTTGGACTTGCCGCAGCCATTGGGCCCAACAATGCCGGTCAGCCCCGGGGCGATGATCAGTTCCGTGGGATCGACGAAACTCTTGAAGCCGAGAAGGCGCAGCCTGGTAAATTGCAACGACCTGTTCCGCAGTTTTTCACTTATCAGAATCCGCCTTGGAGGACTCCCTGTCAATGGGGCAGACGCCGCATGTCGCCTACTTCGAGGTGGACGACTACCATATCTCGCGCGGTTTCCTGTTCAGATGATCCTCAAGACGCATGCCGGGTGGAAGATGGGGTTCAACTCCGGTCACCATGTCCGCCAGCGCGGCTCCGATGGCGGGACCGAGGGCCAGACCGGTCCGAAATCCCCCATTCGCACTGTAGACACGCTCATGGCCGGGCAAGGGTCCGAGCATCGGGTCCGGACGATACCCGCGAGGCCGCGCCCCGGCCCATCGCCTGAGCACCCTGGCCTCTGAGAGGGCGGGGCAAATCCGGGCGGCCCTGGCCAGAAGATCCTCCAGAAAACCGTCCGTCGCGGACAGGTCGGTCCAGATCGCCTCACTCGTCGAACCGATCGCGAGCGTGCCATCCGAATGTGGCACGAGATAGAACCCGTCGGTATAGACCATGGGACCGGCGAAGGGTTGCGCGGGCCAGACCAGCGCGGCCTGTCCCTTGATGCCCTGGCCCGGGTTCTGTCCCAGCGCGGGAGTCATCAAGGCAAATCCGTCGTATCCGCCGGCGAGGATGATCCGGTCGGCCGACATCTGACCGTCATGGAAATGAACCAGACCATCCCCGACGGACAGGACTTCCCGGCCCAGATGAAACCCGACCCCGAGCCGGGTCAGCGCGGCCACCAAGGCTGCGATCGCGCGGGGCGGGTCGATCCGCGCGGACAGGGTCTCATGGACCACGCCCGCCGGGGCCGCCGCTGGATCGAGAGGGGCCGGGACATCCGCCGTCTCGAGCACCTCCCAGGACACGGTCCTCGGCCAGAGCTTCATCGCGCTGGAGGCGTAGTCCTCGGCCCGCTTCCGCTCATCCGCGGACAGAAGCGGGATCAGTCGCCCGGTTCGCCCATAGCCCGGATCGATGCCGCCGCGTTCGGCGACCTCCGCCCAATGAGTTTCCGCGGCGAGCAGGGTTTCGAGTTGGAACTGCTTCTTGTGGTTCCATCGCTCCGGAGGATGTGGGGACAGCGCCCCGACCGGTCCGCCGCTGGCCCCCGAACCCGGGCGGTCCTTATCCACCACCGTAACCTTCATCCCCCGCCGGACACAGGCATAGGCGCAGCTCAGCCCGAATATCCCAGCCCCGACGACGAGAATATCGGTGATCCCGCTCTTTCCCATTCCTGTCCCCCGCCCTATGGTCCGCCGGCAATTCGAGTGAGGTTAGAACATGGATCGCGGGGACAGGCAAAAGCCCGAGGTGATCTGGCGCGACGGGCTGACGCCGGTTTCCCCGCGGTTCGATGATCCGTTCTTTTCGCATGGCGACGGGCTGGCCGAAACGCGGCATGTCTTCCTCGCGGGCAATGATCTGCCGGAACGCTTCCACGACGGTTTCCAGATCGCGGAACTGGGCTTTGGCACGGGCAGGAACGCCTTGGCCGCGGCGCTAGCCTGGACGGCGGCGGGGCAGTCGGGCGCGCTCCGCTTCACCAGCTTCGAAGCCTATCCCCTGGCCGCGGACGATATCGCGCGGGCGCTGGGGAACTGGCCGGAACTCCTCGCGCTCGCGGGTCCCCTGGTGCGACAGTGGCGGACCGGGGCGCGGAGGATCGATCTCCCGGGATTGGAACTCACCGTCATCGAGGGCGACGCGCGCCGGACGCTTCCCGACTGGACAGGCCAGGCCGATGCCTGGTTTCTCGACGGGTTCAGCCCAGCCCGCAATCCCGAAATGTGGGAGGCGGATCTCCTCCTCGAAGTCGGCCGGCACACCCGGCCAGGCGGAACCGTCGCGACCTATTCGGCGGCCGGAATCGTTCGGGAGCGGCTGGCGGCGGCGGGGTTCCTGATGGAGCGGGTGCCCGGCCACGGCGCCAAGCGGCACATGAGCCGGGGGCGGCGGCGCCTGTCATGAGCAAGAACAACCCGCGCCTCGGGATCGCGCTGATGATCCTCGTTACGCTGATCTTCGCGCTTCAGGACGGGATATCCCGGCACCTCGCCTCGAATTACCACGTCATCACGGTGGTCACGGTCCGGTTCTGGGTCTTCGCGGTCATCACCACCGCCTGGGCCGTCACCCGGGGCGGCGGCATCCGCCGCGTCGCCCGGTCGGCGCATCCCTGGCTCCAGGTCCTGCGCGGGGTGCTCCTCGTCGCGGAAATCTGGATCACCGTGATCGCCTTCGTCAAGCTCGGGCTGATCGCGACCCATTCGATCTTCGCGGTCTATCCGCTGCTGGTCGCGGCCCTCGCCGGGCCCCTGCTCGGGGAATATGTCGGCTGGCGGCGGGGGCTCGCCATCGCCGCTGGCCTCACCGGGGTGCTCATCATCCTGCGGCCCGGGCTCCATGTCTTCGATCCGGCGGCGATCTATCCGCTGCTCGGGGCCCTCATGTTCGCCGTCTATTCCCTGATGACCCGCAGGGTCGGGCGCGAGGACAGCGCGGCCACGACCTTCTTCTATACCGGCGTGGTCGGGGCGGCCTTCAGCACCCTCGCCGTGCCCTTTTTCTGGACGCCGATCCACGGGATCGGGGACTGGCTCTGGATGGGGACGCTCTGCCTGACGGCGGTCTCGGGGCACTTCCTTCTGATCAAGGTCTATGAGGTGGCCGAGGCCGGAACGGTCCAGCCCTTCGCCTATTTCCAGCTGGTCTTCATCGGGCTCCTCGGGATCTTCTTCTTCCACGAGACGCCGGACTTATGGACCATCGTCGGCACGGTGGTGATCCTTTTGGCCGGGCTCTATACGCTGGTGCGGCAAAAGAAGCTCGGGCAACGGCCGCCAGAAAAAGTGCGCACGCGTGCGCACCCTGTAACGCGCTGATCTTAAACAGTAAAAGTGTTAACGCCCCAATTTCGCCGTCCGGAGCACGCCCTCCCCCCGGACGCTTGCCCGAGAGACCCCCGCCGCGCGGCGCGGCTCAGCCGGTGGCGCGGATGTCGGTGGCGAGCTGGAGCGCGGCGGGATTGCCCTCCAGCCGGAGGCGGTAGATCTGCATGCCTTCGAGCACGCGCATCACGTAATTGCGGGTTTCCTCATAGGGAATGGATTCGATCCAAGCGACGGGATCGGTGCCCGCGCGCGGGTCGCCGAACTGAGCGATCCATTGCCGGACCCGGTTCGGACCCGCGTTATAGGCCGCGGCGGTCAGAACATAGGAGCCGTCGAACTCCGAAAGCAGTTGCGCCAGATAGGCGGTGCCGAGCCGGGCATTGTAGAGCGGATCGCCCGTGAGGTCGGCCCCCTGATAGGGCAACCCTTCGATCCCCGCGACATGCCGGGCGGTGTCGGGCATCAGCTGCATCAACCCGCGCGCCCCGGCGTCGCTGATGGCGGCGGGGTTCATCTCGGATTCCTGACGGGCGATCGCCAGCGCCAGCTCGGTCGGAACCGGCCAGGGCGCGCGGGCGATGGCATTCAGCGGATAATATTGACCGGGCAGGACCAGACGATCGGTCGCGGCATCCTTGGCCACCCGGATGCCCATATGCGGCAGGCCGATATCGATCGCCATCTGGGCAATGGCCGCCCGGGTCGCGGCGGGTTGACCCGCCGCCGCCGCGCGCAAGAAGACGCCCGCCCACCGATCGTCCCCCGCCAGGGCGAAGAGAAGCCCCGCCTGAACCAGCGGCGCCTGCGTCGCCGGGTCGCCGCGCCAGTCGGGGGCCGGATGATCATGGGCGAGGTCGGGATCGAAACCGACCCCGATCCGTTCGGCCGCGAGCTGGCCATAAAAGCTGGTCTGCCAGGCGGCGGCGGCGCGAAAGGCGGCGCTGGCGCCGGAACGATCCCCCGCCGCCGCGCGCGCGCGGCCCAGCCAGTACCCGGCCCGGCCCAGGCTGATCGGGGTGAAGACGAGGGACTGGAACCGCTCGAAATGGGTGATGGCGGTTTTGGGATCGTCGAGACGGGTCAGGGCGATATAGCCCGCCATCCATTCGCAATCGGCATAATCCGACCCCGCCGTGCCATGACCGCCCGCCGCCAGCGCATAGGCTTTCCTCGGGTCGCCATCGGCCAGCGCCTCGCGCGCCAGCGCCGCGCGCCGGTCCATCCAGAAGTCCGGCTGGCCCAGAGTCCCGGCCGAGGTGGAACTGGCGAGCATCAATTGCATCGCCTCGTCGAATCGACCGCGTTTGAGCCGGTAGAGATAGCGTTCATAGGTCAGGCCCGGATCGTCGCGGAGTTTGCCCGGCAGCGCCTCGATCAGGGCATTGATCCCGTCCGCGTCGCGCCGCACCCCGATGCGTGCCCGGCCCAGCGCCTGCCAGTCGGCATCGACCAGGGGAAGCATGTTCTCGGCCTCGGCCGTCAGGCCGCGCCAGAGCAGCCTGTCGAGACGGGCGGCGTTGTGCGCCGCGACGGTCGCGTTCCAGTCGAGCTGGATCGCCCCCTGTTCCTCCGGGCTGAGCGAGAGGTCGGTCCAGGCCTTTGTGATCACGTCCGCCGCCTGCGTATCCCGGCCGGAGGCGCGCAGGGCGTCCGCCAGACGGAGCGCGCCGGTGCCGGTCAGGGGCGGGGTCGAGCCGAAGAAATCGATCACCCGCGCGGGCGGCAGGGTGTCCGGCATCACCCGTTCGGCGGCGGCGCGCAGCCGGTCCTGATCGGGCCAGGCGGGATCGCGGGCGAGGAAATCGCGATAATCGGACCAGTCCGCCCCGCCCTTGCGCAACCGAAGCCAGAGCAGAGCGTCGGCGCCCGCGGGGCCGATGGACCGGGCCAGCGCCTCGGCATCCGCCCAGTCGGAGACCCGCGCCTCCTCCAGCGCCCGGGCGAAGACGCGCCCCTCGGCCAGGGTCGGCGGTTCCGCCTTGCCAGGCGCGGCAAGGCCAAGCGCCAGGAGCGCGAGAAGACCGGACAGACGGGACATGCTCGACCCTCGGGGATTCTTTTTCGTTCGCGGCGAGGATAACATGGCGAACGCGCGCCGTCTGTAATCGGCGGCTTGCGGTATGCGACATTCCCGCATAGTTTCAGCCCGGTTTTTCGGAGGGCGGATGGCCCTTCGTCCCGGAGGTAACACAATGTTCAAAGGCTCGATCCCCGCTCTGATCACTCCGTTCCGAGACGGCAAGGTGGACGAAAAGGCGTTGGTCGACCTCGTCAAATGGCACATCGAAGAGGGTTCGCACGGGTTGGTCGCGGTTGGCACCACCGGCGAGACGCCGACATTGAGCCACGAAGAGCATGAACATTGTATTGAAGTTATCGTGAGGACCGCCGCCGGGCGGATCCCGGTGATCGCGGGCGCGGGGTCGAACAACACCGACGAGAGCGTGCGCCTGATGCGCTTTGCGAAAAAGGTCGGCGCGGACGCGGCGCTGGTGGTGACGCCCTATTACAACAAGCCGAACCAGCGCGGACTGGCCGCGCATTACCGCGCCCTGCATGACGCGGTGGATTTGCCGATCATCATCTACAACATTCCCGGCCGGTCGGTGGTGGACATGACCCCGGCGACGATGGGGGAACTGGCGAACCTGCCCCGGATCATCGGGGTGAAGGATGCGACCGGGGATGTGTCGCGGGTGTCGGACACGCGGTTCACCTGTGGCGCGAACTTCATCCAGCTCTCGGGCGAGGATGCGAGCGCGCTCGGTTTCAATGCGCAGGGCGGCGTGGGCTGCATTTCGGTGGTGGCCAATATCGCGCCCCGGCTGAGTTCGGAGTTCCAGACGGCGATGCTGGCGGGGGATTACCGGAGTGCGCTCGAATATCAGGACCGGCTGATGCCGCTGCACCGGGCGGCCTTCGCCGAGCCGAACCCCTGTCCGACGAAATACGCCCTCTCGCTGCTGGGCAAATGTTCGGAGGAGGTCCGGCTGCCGATGATGCCGATCGAGGAGCCGACCCGCGAGCGGATGCGCGCCGCAATGCGGCACGCCGGCTTGATCTGAGCCTACCAGGGATAGGTGCCGCCCTTGTAGTTGAGAAAGCCGCCGGCCTGATCGGCGGTGAGTTCGTCGATCCGGGCCGTCATGGCGGCGATGCTCTCGCTGGCCGAGAGGGGCGCGCCCTCCCCGCCCATGTCGGTCTTGACCCAGCCGGGATTGATCACGGCGACGGTGATGCCGCGCGGGCCGAGCTGAAGGGCGCGGACCCGCATCGCCATGTTCACGGCGGCCTTGGAGGTGCGATACATCATCGCCATCGGAGAGCTGACATCGCCGATCGAGCCCATGCCGCTGGTGAGGGTGATCGCCTTGGCCGGGGCCGCCGCCGCCAACCGGTCGGCCAGGGCGTCGAGCACGCGGACCGGGCCCATCAGGTTGACGTCCAGCACGCGGCTCCATTCGGTATAGGAGACCTCGCCCGGGCCATCCCCGAGCTGGCCCATGATCCCGGCGGTGTTGAGCAGGAGATGGATGGGCTCGCTGCTCTCGCGCGCCACGGCCTCGACCGAGGTGAGGTCGGTCACATCCATGGCGATCTGGCGCACATTGCCGGAAAGGGCCGCGAGATCCGTGGCGGTTTCCGGCGCGCGGCAGGCGGCCAGCACGCGCCAGCCCTGATCCGCATAGTGCCGGGCGAATTCGAGGCCGATGCCGCGATTTGAACTGGTGATGAAGACAGTGGGCATATGGTCTCCTCCTTTGGCCCCGGGATCTAGGGCCGGGGCGGAGGAGGACCAGCCCGTTCAGGTCATTCGGGTGCCGGAGCCCCGGGATTGGCGGCATAGGGGCTGGCATCGGCGGTCCGGGGCGCGGCGGCCGTGGCGGTGCCGGGCAGGATCTCGAACCGCGGATCGAAATCGACCAGCGTCGCCGCCAGTTTCGCCAGAATCGTCCCGTCGCCCTCGATTTTGGCGGTGCCATCGGCGATCTGGGCATCCAGCGTCTTGGCCCCCATCATGGTCAGCTCAAGATCCGCCCGGTTGATCGTCAGGGTCAGATCGGGATCGGGGGACTGGAAGCCTTCGATATTGGTGAGGGTGGCGTTGGACAGTTCGACCAGGAATTTCTCGCCATTGTCCGGGGTCACGAGGTTCATCGTGAAGGACAGGTTCTCGGCCTTGCGGCTGTCCATGCGGATGGCCAGGAAGGTGAGGAACAGCTCGGTGGACATGGCGCGGATCACATCGGGGCTGCTGGAGCTCGCGGTCTCGCCGGCGGGAATACCGGAGCGCAATTCGAAGGCCCCGGCGAGGAAGGAATTGCGCAGGCCCGGGTTTTCCTGCTGATATCCCAATTGCTCGAAGACATCGGCGAGCAGATCCCGCGCCTCCGCGTTGGCAGGTTCGGCCAGGACCAGCCTGTTCAGGATTTCGGAGGCGAGCAGATAGTCGCCCTTGTCGGCCAGGGCCCGCCCCCGCGTCAGGATCGGCCCAGCGCCACCCATCATTTCGACATAGAGCGGCGCGGACTCCTCGGGCGACGGCGGGATCAGGGTCGCCGGATTGCAGTCCCAATAGCCGAGATAGCGCTGGATCACGCCGCGCGCATTGTTCTCGGCCGATCCATGATAGCCCCGGCAATGCCACTGCGCCTGAAGCGAGGCGGGCATCTCATAGACATTGTGGATCTGGTTGATCGTGACCCCCTGGTTCGCAAAATGCAGGACCTGGTTGTTCATGTTGGCATAGAGATCGCGCTGGGCACGGAGAATCTCCTGAACCCGGTCGTTGCCCCAGCGCGGCCAGTGGTGCGAGGCGAACAGCACCTCGGCCTCCTGACCATAGCGATGAAGCGCCTCGTTGATGTATTTCGACCAGTTCAGCGGATCGCGCACCAGAGTGCCCCGCAGGGTGTAGATATTATGCATCGAGGCGACGACGTTCTCCGCCATCCAGAGCGCCTTCATGTCGGGGATATAGGTGTTCATCTCCCGCGGGGCCTCGGTGTTGGGCGTGTTCTGGAAGATCATCCGCACGCCATCGACCTCGAATTCCTCGATCGGCTCCGTGACGAGGCGGTTGGGCGCGATCAGGCCGGACGTCCCGGCCGAGACACCCTGACCCAGACCCTGGCCGACATAGCCATGGGGCGCCGCGGGCAAGAGCAGACCATATTGATAAAACAGCCGCCGGTTCATCGCATTCCCGGCATAGACATTCTCGGAAATGGTGAAGTTCATGAACTCGCCCGGCGCGATCAGGGGGATCTTGCCGGAGCGCACGTCTTCCTCGTCGAGGATGGCGCGCACCCCGCCCCAATGGTCGCCGTGGGTGTGGGAATAGATCACCGCCGAGACGGGCAGGCCCTCGCCCACATGTTTCTGGAACAGCTCCCAGGCCGCGCGGACCGGTTCCGCCGACACCAGCGGGTCAAAGACGATCCAGCCGGTCTTGCCCCGCACGAAGGATATGTCGGAGAGATCGAAGCCGCGGACCTGATAGATGCCCGGGATGACCTCGTAAAGACCGTAATTGTTGTTGAGACGGGACTGCCGGAGCAGCGAGGGATGGATGCTGTCGAACTCCTCGTTGGAATTGAGGAATTCGAAGCGTTCCATGTCCCAGGCGACATGACCGGCATCGGCCATGATCTTCATCTCGGTCATCGGCGCGATCAGGCCCTTCTTCTGTTCCGCAAAATCGCGCTCATCGGAAAACGGCAGATCGGCGCGGCTCTTGCGCAGGACATCGAGCGTATGGGCCGAGGGCGCCTTGCCCTTGGGGTGAAAATGACCGGGCAGCGCGGCGGGCGTTTCCGCGCGCGCGGCCGATTCGTCGAGAAGGCAGTTGCCGCCCACGGCGAAGGCGGCGCCAACGGCGGGGATTGAACCGATGAACTGGCGTCTCGTGGTCATTGATGTGCTCTCTTGTAAAGAAACTGCCGGGATCAGATCGCAGTCTTGGCTGACACAGTCAAATCAAATAAATTCCACCCGGATCAGGGCCCTCTCCTTCGGGGATTTACTCCGCGTTCCGGCCAAATGGCTTATCGATCTGAAGCCTGTGCTTTCAGATCGAAGTGTTTTTGTTGTCAGGCTCCGGAAATGACCGGGTCGCGGTCGGACAGGTTGGCCCGGGGCGCGGGATTCTGGGATGCGATCCTGGGCGGCGAGTTCCTGGCGGGACACTCTCCCGGATCGGCGGGGTTTGGCAAGGGGCTGTTCCGGACCGGGACGCGAGGGGGGTTCGGACCCCTGTTTTCGGAGGGCTCAAAAAAACCTGGAAAACTCTGTCGATGACGGTGTTTCCGCCCTTCACATCGCTCTGGCTGTTTGTTAGAAGCCCCTCCAGTGCGGTCGTGGCGGAATTGGTAGACGCGCAGCGTTGAGGTCGCTGTGGGGTAACTCCCGTGGAAGTTCGAGTCTTCTCGACCGCACCATCCCTTCCTGGAAGATTGATCCTGTCACAGGTCAGCTGTATCAAACAGCTGATATTCCTGAGGAAATGCGCTAGAATGCATTTCATGCTTCGGAGATAGATTTGGCTCAATCTCTCGCCACGTGGTGCAACCCGTGGTGCACATGTGGTGCAAGGGATAGATACGATGCTGACGGATGCGGATTGCCAGCGACCGAATGTGACCAAGAAACGGGAGAAACGGGCGGATGGTGGCGGGCTTCGGCTTGTCGTGACGCCCACGGGTGGCAGGACCTGGGAGCTTGCCTACCGATTCGAAGGACTCCATCGCACTCTTCCACTTGGTAGTTATCCCGCTGTCTCGATCGACGAGGCTAGACGGCTCACCGTGGCAGTCCGGGAAGCTGTTCGTCGAGGGGAAGACCCAGGCAGCAAGACCAAACGCGCGGCAAGGCAGCAAGCCGCCGTAGATCGGGCACGCCGTTTCGATGCCGTGGCAGAGCAATGGTTCAAACGCACAGTCGAGACGCGGCGCGATGCCAAATATGCGGCACGTGTATGGTCACGGGTCGAGGCGGACCTGTTGCCCACCCTTGGAGACAGGGACATCGCAAAAATCGAACCAGCGGACGTGCTGGCGGCGCTTCAGGCGATCGAGGCGCGCGGGGCGATCTACTCGGCGCGGACGATCGGGCGCTATGCGAGCAGCATATTCAAATACGCGCGTGTCAGTCATGGAGTGAAGGATAATCCCGCCGAGGGGATCAGCCACGCGCTTCTTCCCACCCCTGCGACAGTGGGGCAACCGCGGCTCGCGCCTTCCGAAGTCATGTATTTCTATATCGCGCTCACCAAGCCGCACAGGGACGAAGAACTGACGCGCCTTGCGCTGGATCTCGTTATGCATACCGTCTTGCGATCAGGGGAAATCAGGAGAGGACGTTGGTCCGAGATCCAAGGTGCGGAATGGCATATTCCGGCCGAGCGGATGAAGATGAAGCGAGCACACATTGTACCCTTGTCACGACAGGTGATCGAAATGCTTGCTCGACTCCGAGAGCTGACAGGCAATGGACCACTGATGCTGCCGGGACGTCGGCCGGGGCATCCGTTGAGTGAGAACACGATCCTGTCCGCGATTTATGGCCTGGGGTACAAGGGCCGGGCCTCGGCCCATGGTTGGCGTGCGACGTTCAGCACGTGGGCACACGAGTCTGGACGCTGGCCCAGCGAATGGATCGAACGGTGTTTGGCGCACGTCGACAATAATGCTGTGCGTCGCGCCTACAACGATGCGGAGTGGTTCTCGCAACGGCGCGAGATCATGCAAGCATGGAGCGACTGGCTCGACTTCCAGCGCGAAGTCAGCGAATTGCTGTAGGATGCTCGCACCCTTTCGCCCGTCCCCTACCCTCTCGGAAAGACTGCGTCTTTTCGTTACCTAGGAATTATGGCCTTTACGGAGGTCCAAGCGGAGGGAGAGCTTGGGAGAAGGCGTCTCAGATGTCGGGATCTGTCTCGGCCTTGAGGCTGGTGCGCGGATTTCCATAGCATCGGCGAACCTTGGCAGAGACCGCCTGGGGTCGCCACGAAAAGTCGCTGGCCCAACTCTGAAACCCCAGCCTTTCCGCTGCCGGAAGGCCGGTGCAACCGGGGTGCGCTCTACTCTCCAACAGTTTCATCGGCCACGGCATGCACATCTGCTTCCAGAGGGTCTGACACATGGCAAAAGGCGCAACGTCACCAATTGCTCCTATGCGGCGCCCCCTGTCTGAAACGCCATGCTGTCCGCATCACAGCCGTTTTGAAAATGTCCTGATTTCTTGCCACATGTGGTCGCCGCTTCTGAGGTCGTCACCGGCGGTTACCTCGAAATGGCCGCCCTTGCGTTTGCCAACCTTCTCGATCGCGTCCGCATCCAGCTCAAGAAAGCGGAACGAAAACTCACCGATCCACAGGACGCCGATGATCAGGCAGTTGAGAGCAGTGGTAGGGATGGCAAAGGTCCAGACATGCGTGCGTTCCGCCGTCGCGACGTGGATCTGGTAAGAGCCGCCCTTGATGATCGCATGCAGGTCCACGCCGTCTGGCGCATTGTCGGGAAAGGCAGGAGTACCGCCGGACATTTGGATCAGCCCGGCCACCAGATTGACAGCGCCGCTCGCCGTTGCGTTGCGTGCAAAAATCTGCTTTTCGCTCAGAGCAGGGGCGTTGCCAACCGACAGCCATGCGTAGTCCACCTTCAGGATTTGCGCCAACACCTTCATGTATTTCTCGCGCGGGCGCACCTCGCCGCTGAACCAGCGGCGGGCCGTCTCGGTACTGATTGAGATTCCCTGCTCCTCGAACCGCTGCTGTAACCACCCGAGGCGACCGTAATTCGGCGGTGGGACATTGGGGTTGCCGTCACATGCCTGCTTCATGCGCTGAGCGATGTCAGGGTTGGCCGGTTTGGCCTTTTGAGGCGCACTGGTCATCTTCATACTCTCTGTTTTCGCAAATCACTTCAAAAGTGATTATATAATCTCATTAATTGAATTTCTCATTAACTGGAATTTGTGCCCTGACGCGACTCCTACAAGACGTTATTCGTAGCTGTGTGCCTTCGCCCTCTGAAACAACAAAGTTGGCGCTCAGATCCAAAGCTAATCCTCTGTCGGATACATTCCAGCACGGTCCAAGTTGGTCCGTTCACGCATCCCTCAAATTAATATGCGAATAAAATACACGTTAAAAGTGTTTTTACCGTTTAAGATGCATAGCTGGGCATTCTTGAACCCCAAGGAAGAGTCATGAGACGAATTGATACCATCCCCCCAACCTTCGCGCCGCCGTCCCTATCCAGGGGGCGGCGGAAAACGCGCCACATGCAGCGCCATGTCAATTTCAAGCTGCCCGCCTTGATCGCCGCGGCGCCGCCGGAAGCCGCGGATCCCTGCAAAGTCTATATCAGATCGCTGGCGGATGCGACGAGGCACGTGGAATACACAGGTGTTTGCCGGACCCGGAACAACCGGCTTTCAGCAAAGATGCCGAGCACCATGACCGCGGCTTCCACCAATCCAATCAGCCTCAAATCACCGACGAAGCCCTTTACCGACTCATACCCGCCTGGTCCCGAGAGGAAAGCATGACGACTGCATTGACGCTCGAAAGTGCGTTCGACCAGTGCTTGCCTCTTGTGGGGGTAGGCGCCGCGCTGCACTGGCTTCGGCCACGGGGGAAGGCTCCACGGGACGACGCCTGGAGCACCGCTCCCGTTCACACGGCCGATACCCTGCGCGCGGATTACCGGGCCGGGGCGAACATCGGAATTCGGCTCGGGGCACCGTCCCACACCGAAATCGGATACCTGCACCTGATCGACCTGGACATCCGCGATGAGTCAAAGACTGACGAGGCCCGCGCCACGCTGCGCAAACTCTGGCCCGGCTTCGAGGACGCGCCGACCGTTGTCTCCGGCTCTGGCGGGTCAAGCCGCCACTTCTACTTTTTCACCGAAACTCCCTATCGCTCGCGCAAGCTGGCCAAGTCGCCTGGCTCCGCCATGGTCTTCGACAAGAAGCTCGGTCGCGAGGTGAAGAAGAACGATTGGGAGATCGAGCTTTTCGGGACCGGCAAGCAAGCCGTGCTCCCGCCCTCGATCCACCCTGTGACGGGCAAGCCCTACCTCTGGTTGCAGCCGCTTGATGCCGACCTGATCTGGCTGGAAGTCTATGAGAAGCTGCCCACCGCTCTGGTCAACTCCTGGGGCGCGGCGGTCGATGACCGCGGCGACCAAACCGATGACGACGACCTTGACGTGCTCATGGCCAAATCTCCACTCGATCTGGAAAAGGCCGAGATCGACAAGATCATCTCCGAATTGCCCGAGTCCTGGGTCGATGACCGGGACCAATGGCTGATCGTCGGTCAGGCGCTCCACCACGAGCACAAGGGCACTAATGCCGGGTTCGAGCGGTGGTGTGCTTGGGCAATTCAGTCTCCCAAGTTCAGTGCCAAGGACTCGGCCATCGTCTGGCGCTCATTCAAGGGAGCGAAGGCACCTGTCACCATGCGGTCGCTGATCGCCGAGGCAAGCCGCGCGAAGCTCCGGGCCGAGCATGACCAGGTGTTCGGCGACGACGAAGAAGTTGAAGACCTGCTCGGCGACGAGATCGAGGACCTGCTGGCCGAGGAGGAGCCGGACATTCTCGGCCCGAAGCCGAAGGCGACCGAGATGGTCGGCGACTGGCAGTCGCTCTTGCAGATCACCGAGGAAGGCGAAATCAAGTCCGTTCTCCACAACATTCGCCTGATCGTGGAAAACGACAAGCGAACCAAAGGCGTGGTCTGCTTCAACGAATTCAAACAGGACGTTCGCCAGCGGTTTGCCCCGGCGAAGTTCAAGATCCGCACCGAGTCCCCAAAGCCGATCGTGCAACTCGACGGCAACATCTGGAAGATCAGCGACGAGATCAACGGCAACATTTGGTTCGATAGCCACGACCACCAGCTTCGCGGGATGATCGAGGCGCCGAAGCGGCAGGGCGGCTATGGCATCAAGGTCACAGATCGCGACCTGGGGGCCGCCGTCGATACGGTCGGCCGCATGAACGCTTGGCACCCGATCCGCGACTATCTCATGTCGCTCAAATGGGACGGCAAGCCTCGGGTCGAGACCCTGTGGATCGACTATATCGGCTCGGAGGACACGCGCTACCACCGTGACACGGCCAGGTTGTTCATGCTCGGCGCGGTCGCGCGGGTCATGGAGCCGGGTTGCAAGTTCGACTTCGTGCCGATCCTCTCCGGTGGCCAGGGCCTCCGCAAATCGACCTTTGTGGAGGCCCTGGCCAAGCACAAGAGTTGGTGGCAGGAGCTTGAGGGCGACTTCCACGACCGGAAGACCATGGTCGAGAAGATGAATGGCTCGTGGATCATGGAGCTGCCCGAAATGTCGGGCGTGTCTCGCGCCGACACTAACTCGCTCAAGGCGTTCATCTCCGCCACCGACGACAAGATTCGGATGCCCTATGCGCGCCGGGCCGAGGTATTCAAGCGCCAGACCGTCTTCTTAGGCACCGTCAACGGCGATCAATTCCTTTATGATACCACCGGGAACCGGCGGTTCTGGCCGATCACGGTCAATGTCACGTCCATCGAGATTGACCGGCTCCGGGTCAACGTCGATCAGCTTTGGGCGGAGGCGTTTCACCTCTACCTCGATCTCCGCAAGGCTATCGGCTCGACCGTTCCGCTTCCGCTCTACCTCGCCGACGAACACGCCGCGGCCGAGGCGACGGTCCACCAGGAGAACCGCCGCACGGAGACGATCTCGGACATTCTGGCCGGTGAGATCCATGTCTGGCTAGACACGCCGCTCGGCTCGGACTGCCTTGGCGAGGACCTGGATGGCCCGCGAAAGCTGGCCTACCGGAACATGGTGTGCGTCAAGGAAATCTGGTGCGAGATGATGGGCAACGAAGGCAGGTCGCTCGATCAGCGCGAGGCCACGGTGATCGGAAACGCCCTCCGGTTGCTCAAGGGTTGGACCGCCAAGGGTCCGGCGCTGACCGCCCGGTACGGCAAACAGCGGGTCTGGCGGCGCGATCTGGACAACCTCCCGCCCGAGCCGGTGGACGATTTGCTCGGATGATCTGGAAAGTCGTAAAGCGCAACGACAACTTCGCGCGGGAAATAGCCGACCGGCACTATAACAGGCAGAAAGTTGGGACTCCCGGCTTTGCGCCGCCGGGCCGATGCCTTGTACTCACGGCTGAGACCGACACCGGCCGAGCACTCTGGATCACCAGTTGGCCTTACGCCGAGTACGTCAAACACAGATGGGCCGGAGCATGGGTTTGTTCCGCCTTTCGCAACGAAGGGGCTGGCGTGGCAAGCGAGATGATCGCCCAGGCGGTCGCGGTGACGCGGGCCTACTACGGCGAGCCTCCGCTGCTCGGGATGATTACGTTTCTCGACCGCAAGAAGGTCAGGCCGACTATGGTTCGAGGCAAGCCGACCTGGGGGCGGACTTGGGAGTTAGCCGGATTCCGACAGGATGGGCAGTCGGTCGGTGGCCTGCTCGCCCTTCGGCTTCCGCCGTGCTCGGTCCCACCGCCGCGCTCGGCCGGGTTGTTTTGCGGGGAGCACAAGCACTTCCGAACGCCCTCTGATCTCAGGTTAGACGCCGACATTGCGTGGTTAACGGCACCCTAGCCGCCTCATTGGAGCCTCGGAGCTACCGCTTCGGGGCTTCTTCGTGTCCAGTCCGAGCTTCACTTTTTCGCCGGCCGATTCAGGTCTCGAAATAGCCTCGAAATTCTCCATGTGCGTCGAAATTTTCGCACCAAATCCTAGCGCCACAAGCGAGTCAGATACGAAATTCCGCATCTTCTCAGCGACGGAATTTCGCATCATTGCCTCTGAGCGATCATCGAAAATCCTGCGACTGACCAGTGCCTTCGCTTTAGCGCGGCTACAGTCGATCATCGAAAATTCCTGAGCTGTTTTGCTCTCTGAATCTACAGTCTACAGCTTTTCTACAGATCCGTAACACTGTCGTTTCGCGCGCCCACGTTCGCCTGCCCAGGTCGTCCTATCCCTATATACCCTTCTCCCTGTATTGTATGTCTCTCTATAGGGTGTAGAAAGTGTAGAAGCTGTAGATTGGATCATATATCAATGGCTTATCTGCCGATCTTAAGGTGTAGACCGCTGTAGACGCTGTAGATTGACCAGAAGATGCGGAATCCTGCAACTGAGCATCACCGCACAGCCCGACCACCTGGCCGAGCGCGGCATAAATCGACCAGGATCTCAGCCTCAATCCACCTTTCACCCTTGACCTGAAACCAGTAGATCACGTCAGTTGATAAATCACGTCGGTTGATCTATCCGGCCAAACGATTGATCTACCGGCTTGATTTATGGGGCGCTCTGACCGACTTCTGTCTGAAACCGCGCAAAAGTGCCTAGGGATGGGCCGAAAACCTGCAAAAGTGCCCCCAACGTATCAAAGATCGTTGTGTAAACCTGTAACATCACAACATTGTCTTGCGAGATTCTGAAGTTGCTCGCGAATCGGGATCGGCGCTCCCCCGCACCAGCGAAGCCCGCCTGGGAGGGACCCGGACGCTCAACTAATTGAAAAAGCTCAATATTTCTCGCAACCTAAAACATTGGCTATAATCCATCATCCCTCAAGACCTTGATATTGCAGAAGATTGACTGTGACCCATCATCGACTACGCGCCATCTTGCTGCACCGCAACAGATCAATGACGCATCGCAGCGAAACATCACAGAATTTGATGCTTTGCTGTGACCATTGCATGAACGAAACTGTTCAGTTTCTATGTTAGTCGTGTGCCTGGTGCGACCTGGTGAAAGCTGATTCTCGCCCTCGGGCGAGGGGTCAGCTCTCCGGCGCGGCCTGCGGCCCATGGGCGAGGGATCAGCTCTCCGGCGCGACCTGCGGACCATGGGCGAGGGGTCAGCTCTCCGGCGCGACCTGCGGACCATGGGCGAGGGATCGGCTCTCCGGCGCGGCCTGCGGCCCATGGGCGAGGGATCGGCTCTCCGGCGCGGGGCCTGCGGCCCATGGGCGAGGGATCGGCCCTCCGGCGCGACCTGCGGACCATGGGCGAGGGATCGGCTCTCCGGCGCGGCCTGCGCAAACGGAAAACGCCGCGAAGGTTTCCCTTGCGGCGTTGCGATCAGATAGGAGGATTTAGCAGAGAGTGGAACTAGTCCCGACGCGAAGCCCTCTCGCGATCGTATTTGTCGGCGGCGCGATCAATCCAGCGCGCATAAATCAGGCCGATTGAAACCACGATCGCAGGCATTACAATTCCGAAGATAAGGGCGTCAGTTGTCATGTCGCATCCTCCCGAGGATATGGCGCGCAACAATATGTAGCACGACTCCGCCTAAAAACCATCCCGCGAAAATTACCAGTTGAGCAATCACCAAAATTTGGTTTTGCGCCTGAAACCGCGTTGCCAGTGGCGCGAATATTCCGACCACAAAGCAGGCTGAGGATAAGCGATCCAGAGCATTCGCGCCAAGCTTGATTCGCTCATTGTGGATTGCATCGCTCATATTCAATCTATCCAGCCAATGCGGAATCCGCTCAATTTGGCAAGATCCCACGAGTCATTCCAGATCCGATTGAATGACTCCGCATAGGAGGGATTAGCGGCAAACTTATCCCAATCGGACTCGCCACTGAATGGCAGGCCGCAAGCGAACATAGCCTCGATCATGGTTTCATTCGAGTTGCAATAATCATGCGTTGCGCATGATCCATCATTCCGCGCCGCATTGGCCGCGCGGACTTTGGCCATTGTCTCCGTACCAAGGTCCGCCGATATGCGCTTGGAAAATTCCGCAGCGACGCGGATATGCATAGATTTACTAGGATTGCCAATGTTATTAAAAATAAAGATCCAACCGATTCACCCCACGAAGAAATTTTCGATTATAATCGAAATTATTCACCACAAAAGTATCAAATAATTTTTAAAAGTTCAAATATTTATTAATTTAATATTATTTATAAATAGATATATTATATCAATTATCCAGTATTAAATTAAAATTCTATTTTGAACTGATCTGAGGATTCTCGGAGGATGATTTGGTAGGATGGCAACAGATGAGGGGGTCTGAGTCCTGATGAACGTGGACATCTTACGGTGTCCCTAAGAGAGCCGCCCATTCGGCAGCGACCATGAGTGCGAGCTCTGTTTGCCGCCGCCCACACTTATTCGGCAAAACGATCTGTGATCGTTTTTACCCCCCTCGATCTCGATAAAGACAAGATGGGCGAGGTCAAGGGCAGGATGCGCTTCAAATCAATCGCGCTGTTTTTCAGGACATCCGAACTCTTGCTGGACTGCGTGACCGGTCTTTTTCCGAACGACCCAATGGCGGTGGAAGGAACGCGACAAGTCGAACATTGAAACAGGGATGCCTCTCACGGCTAGGCGCGCGCGGAGCTCATCCAAGGTCTGAATGTTCCTGGGAGATCACCAGGACTTCGGCGCGCCACTCCTCGATCCATCTGGAGCGCGTGTCGTCGCCCAGCAGCTTTGACGCAAAGCTGTCCGTGGTGCGTTACGACCCATCCCAGCGGATCACCGACGAGATCTCCACCGCTTCCCGCATCCGAGCCCATAAATCTATTGAAAGTGGTTTCCCTTCTGTTACCCGAAGCTTGCCTTACAAACAAATAATTAAAACAATAAATCGAATAACTCACCCTCATCTGATCAAAAGTACAATAAATATTGTATAAATAATAAATATTAAATAAAATTAAATATCTTTATTTATTAAAATAAACCACCCATATTGGCGCATGATTTTCTCCTATAGTTCGATCAAAAACATGATTTTTATAATAATACACCATCGCCTTGCGGATTGTAAGCGCAATCTCAGAGTGTTGCATTGCGCCCTCCTTAAGTCGAAACTCCTGACAAAGAGCTTGGCGGGCCATCTCTGAAAGATCCGGATTAAGGCGAGCCCGCAGAGAGACGGGCGTAAGCCAATCCACATCTCCCGAAACCCCGATATATTCATCCCTCCGAGCTTGGATCGGAAACTCATCGAGAAAACGTGTCGGCACCAAATCTCGGTACCCGATCGCCTGAAAGGCGCCATCCTGCCAAATGGAAAGATGACCGCGCGCATGAATCCGCCGAGGTGTCCTCACGATTGAATGGGGAGAGAAAAGGATGCGCCTGACGCCATACTCCTTAAAAAGGTAGTCACCTTCGATTGCCGCACTCCGCGCGGCAGCCCGGGTCACGCGCGCCAAGGCGGTCTCGGTACCCCATTCCGGGGGCCTCACCTCCTCGATGGCGAAACCGGCAGGGTAACGCCAGTGCTGCCGGAAGTCACTGCATTGAGCCAGCGACGGACCCTCTTCACCAAAGACCCGCATGGCACAGAGCAGATTTGCCATGTCCCAACCATCATGCGGAGCATGAACCGGCACGCATTGAAGGGTCCACCCCTGCGCTTGCCCATCGCGCTCCCGCTCGGCTTGCTCCCCAAACCAACTCGGAAACATCGAAATTACCTCGCTCTGGACGTGCTGCCTTGAAAGCCCAAGCGCCCCGGCGATCCGCTCGGTCGATAACCGACCTTGCCAAAAGAGAAGGAGCTCTATCAATCGAACTCTGTCTAACTTCATGATCTCTTAATGTCAGATTATCTGACAGTCACTTTGTTGCTCGTTGGGATTATATGGGCATATCCTGATTTCAGATGCAAACAACCATGAGCAACGAGGCACTTGATGTTCCGCATTCGCCTTCATCTCGACGAGTCGCCGCAGCCCTATCGCTACCTCGACAGCATCCACGCCGCCCTTGTCGCAGGGCTCACAGCTGGTGGTTTCCCAAGGGAGCGCCTGATCGGATCGACCGCTGCTCCGTGGACCTTTGCCACCAAGGGGTTTGCCAAGGTCGGCGGCGTGATGACTTTGCGCGGACTCTTGATTTCCACAGCCGATGAAGCCCTTGCTGGCGCCTTGGAGAGCCTCACGCCGGAAGCGTTCCTGAAGGTTTCTTCAAATGGAGATATAATTGATCTCCGCCGAGCCAAGGTGCGCCCAGAACGGCGGGGACCAGCGCCGACAGCGGACGAGATCTGCGTAACGTTTGCAAGCCGGTTTGCTTTGACGGCACCAAAAACGGGTCGCGAAAAGACACGATTCGTATTCTCGCCCGAAGAGACAAGCTTTTCGGACGCAATTCGCACGAACCTTACGGGCCGGGCCCGCAAGTCGCTTGATCTCGACGTGGGCATCGACCGCCTGACTCTTATGACCGAGGGCAAGCCCCGGATGATCTCTCTGCGGCAGGCTGGATTGACGCGCGTCCAGGTACCGGCGTTCAGCATGCCGGTCACGCTGCGTGGTGCGCCGGAGGACGTACGCTGGGCTTATTTTGCCGGCATTGGCGCCAAGACACATCTCGGCTTTGGCTGTCCGATCCTCCCCAACTGACCCAGACGAAGGGCACCGTCCCATCCCAGTCACCGGGCTTGATGACAGAAAGACAAACCCCCATGATCGCCGACGACATCTACAAGACCTTCCTGAAGACCGTGGTGGCTCAAGGCGTCTTCTCAGAAGGAGAGCGTGCGCGCGATATTCGCCCCCTTTCCGAAAAGAACGCAAAGGACATCTTGGAGGGGAAGCGGGTCGATCACCGGCTCCCTTGGCTTGCCCGCATGTCGGGCAAGGGAGGACGCGACGCGAAAGGTGTCCTCCACACCGAATGGCACAATGTCTCCCTTCTGGAACATGTAGCTTCGGTTGTACGTGGCGCGCTGGTCTTCGCAGAGCACGATCTGTGGGCGGACGATCCAACCATTGATCCGAATGTTTTTTCTGCGCGCCTAGCGAAGATCGCCGCGGTCGCCTTTCTGCATGATGCCGACAAGATGGCCCAGATCTCGCGTACTGAGCTCGTCTCCGTGGAAACAGTCGAGACTCTCATGAAGCGATATCATGTACCGTCTTTCCTCGATGCCTTTGGTGTCGGGGTCACCCCGGCGTGGATGCTGGCGATGATTGACAGCGTCGAAGTAAGTCGCGGCGGGCGCATTGCCACCGGCGGTGTTTCCTTGTCTCCTTCGGATCGGAACGACGCGGCCTATGCCCGCATCGCCGACCGTATGGATGGCCTCTACCTCCGGGGCGGCGTGGAGGCAGCACTATCGGAACTCGCAGCGTTCGAAGGATTTCGGACCAACGCGCTCAGGAACGGTTGGCTGCCGCTCATTCTGAGGCAGCCACAGTTTCCATTCCTGCTTGATGCCCTCCAGATCTCCATCTCGAACGCCTGCCAAGCAATCGGGGACCTTCCCCCCCTCATCGAGTCCCACCAAGACGGCCAACTGGTTGTGGTGGTGCCGGAGGTACATGCCGACGCCATCGTTGAGGCGGCACTTCACGAGATGCGTCGGGAATTCGGCGCCGCGCCGCGCGTCGACGTCAACACGCGGCTCGCGATCGATCTGCTTGATGGACGCGCCGACCCTGAGAGCCTGCGGGATGCGCTCGCAGACCCCGCGCTGCGTGGTAAGGCGCTGGCCATGAGCAAGCGTGCCGTACTCCTTGAGGACTCCGTCCGTGGGGGCCTTGAAGAGGCGCTGGACGCGGCCGGGGCAACCATTTCTTGGCCGAACGCGGACAAGGTGGGGGCAACCTTCGCTCCGCTCCCGGGCCTTGATGACGATCATCATCGAGAGGTCTGGACGCGTGCTGCCATGCTGGTCGTTGGGATGCGCTGCTGTCCCTCGAAGAACCCTGTTCTTGCGAAGCGCACGAAGAGTGAAAAAGCCCGCGAGATCGATCTTGTCGGGACCCTTCAGAGCCTTGGGGTTGACATTCCCTCGGCTATTCTCGGCCTGAACGATGGTATGACGCGCCTCTCGGCGCTGGCGCTCTTCGCCGCGACGAAATCTCTGGACGACGCTGACCTCGAAGAATCGCTCTTTGGACCGTCGGGTGTTCTTGCCGCCTGGTTCGAAGGGGATACCCAGCACGCTGGAATCAACGCGCGCATTCCCGACGACGCCGTCGGCGTCTATCTTGGTCCGATCCGCGACATGGTCGAGCAGTCGCGCCAAGGGCGGTTTCACGCAGGGAACGAGGAAGCGATCCGGCGCTGCCATTTCACAGCCGCGCCGGTGCACGCCGAAAAAGATCTCTATGTCTCTCTTTCCGAGGGGGTGTACGGACTGAAGCGATCAGCGTTCTCGGGGCGAGAAGGACGCCCTGAGAACCACCGCAGCTCAGCTGCCGTTGGCACATGGATCTCGCCCCTCGCGCGCGCTGAACACCACCTGCGTTTTAGGCGAAACGGGCGCGGCGCCGGCGATCTTCCCTTCTTCATCTCATCTCCGACGACGACGGGCCTTTTCGCCTCGCTCACGCTCGGTCGCGATACCGAGATCGTCGAGATTTCGACGTATGAGCTTCGGAAGGTTGAAGCCAAGAAGGTCGCGGTGCCCTTCACAGTCTTCGATACTTTTAGCAAGCGGATCCATATCGGACGTTTCGAGAGTCAGGAGATCAAACTGGCCGACGTTCTCGACATGGTTTTGCGTCTCGTCGAAGCCGCACGGCGAAGTGGGCGCGCCATTCATGTCTTCCAGGGCCTTCCATATGAAGTCCGGGATCGCGTCTATTTCGATGCCCTGCCTCATGAGATCGAACGCGGCTTGGGCAAGCGCGGGTTCCGCTTGGAGGAGCTCGATGAGCTCCATCGAAACCTCCAGACATGGACAAACATCGCCCGTACGCAGGGACTTGGTGTCACGGCGGCCACAGCAATCATGGACCCAGCCACACGCCTTGAAGGACTGTGCTTGGCGGTGAGCGCGCTCGACCGGATCGACGACCCCGGGCTCTTTTCCCTGAAAATGGACCTTCTCCAACAAGCAAAGGAAATCGTGATGACCGATTCAACCCACTCTCCCATCGTCCGGTTCGCCCGCGCCATGACGGGGTACCAACGCGCGCTCCTAGGCGGGTCCAGCGGCGACAGCCGCAGTGTCCAGGAGCGTGGCATGCGCCTCGCGATCGAGGCAATCGACAAGCTTGGAACAATTGACCAAGCGGACCGGGAAACAATCATCTGCGCCGTCGTTGCCGCCATTGACGATGCCGCCAATCGCGAATCCGACAAGAAGTTTGTTGCCCGTAGGGAGGATGATCCGAGCCACAGGGAGGCGCTGACGCGCGCGGCCGAGATTTTCGCCGACGAGGTTTGGCCGCTGACCTTCAAGGGGCGCTCGCCGGCGTCCCGGGCGCGCGCGAGCGCCATTGGCATTTACCGCGTCGCCTTCGACCGAGCGCACCAGATGCGCAAGGCCGGTGACAACGTCTTCCCCCTCCAGTAATTCAGAAGGAACATCCCCGTGACCAGCTTTCCCACCCTTGCGCCTTTCATGGGCAGCCTCGACGCCCTCACGACACGCATTGATGGCCCAAAAACTTCCTATGTGCAGCCCGCGCTCAAGAACCTCGGCACGGTCGTTATCCCGCTCGTGCGCGAAGTCATTTCCCCGGCGAGCTTCCGGAATGAACAGGCCGAGATCACCGACATCGATGCCGGCGGGCTGCGCCGTGTGCGGGCGGTGGCAAACAAGTTCAAGTACGGCGAGCGTCAGCGCGGCCTCCAGGTCCTGCGTTTCTTCGGGGCCGGCGGCGCCTATCCGCAGAATCGCACGGAACTGCCGAAAGGCGGCATGGCGGGGGCAGCCTTCGATCTCAACACTGTTCTCTTTGGTGACAGCACCGATGCCGCCGGCAAGGTCCTGCCGGTGAAAGCCGCCGCGCTCTATTCGGATGCGATTTCTCTCTCACCCTATAATGAGTGCGTCGACCAGACGTTCCATAACCGCGCTGCAGAGGACGGAACGCTCTTCGATGCCGAGACGAAGAAGAACTCCACCAATATCTTCGATCGTCATTTCGTAAAGCCCGGTACGCTCCTGATCCAGACCATCGCTTTCACGGGACGCACCGCTCCGATGGAGGCCTTGGAGCACCTTCTCCTTTGTATTGGTCTTGCTGGCGCCTATGGTGGCCAGACGTCGATCACCGGACTCAACGTCCGCACGCATATCGGCGGGATCTATGCGGCTCCAATGGAGCGCGACATTGCCAGCCCCTATGTGCTTGCCGAGCGGCTTTCAGGCCAGATCGACGTCGGGGCCAGTGCCCACGAGACGCTCTCGGCCATCGAACAAATTTTTACCGCACAGTATCCGGTCTCGATCAGTTCTGCGACGGCGACTTCGGCGCGTGATGCGCTCATCGCGGAGCTCGAGGCCAACGATCCGGGCATGCGAGGCCGATATGGTGAAGCCAGGACCCAGATCGCCGCTTATTTCGACGCCTGGTTCGACGGCATAAAGGGGGCATGAGAATGCTCCAATCTTCAGAGTCTTGGTTTCCGACCCCGGCTGTCCTGGAAACACTGTCCGCGTTTCATTACCAGTCCCTCGCCATCCCTTCAGGGGTCGCGAGCATTGCGACCCATCTCGCGGATCGACCGATCGCCTATGGACTGGCTGCAGCGTTCGGATGCCTTCACGCCGGAGTTGCCCTGCCGCGAAAGGACTATGGCCGCGATTTTGCCAGCATGACCTGGGCGGCGAGTGTTTTTGAAACCGACACCCCGCGCCTGATGAGACCGAGAGGGAGGCGCCTGACCCTCGACCATGAAGGCGGCTATTCCAAATCCATCCAGGACGCGACGGGAACCGGCAATCTCAAGAGCTGGTTCTACATTCAGGAGATACCCCCCGGGATCTTCTACCGGGGTGCCGTTTTCGGGCCTGACCCTTTCTCCATCGCCTCGGAGATCGAAGGGCGACCGATTTCAGAGATCATCTTTCGCGTTGGTCGACATCGTGGTGGAGTCGTGAAGCTGACTCGCGGCACAGAGGCGCCGGTGCGGCTCAATCTCCACAGCGGTCACGTCTGTGGCCTCGACATGACCCAGGATCTCGATCTTCGGGTTGAGGTTCCGGCGCTGTGGGATATGCAGATCTCGCAGCTTATCGATCTCAATCTCGCGTCGACAATCATTACAAGCTGGATGAAGGCCGCGCGAACCGCGCGGGCTGTCTGATGGCGTCAAAAGAGCCCTTCAGCCTGACGATTGCCCGTCATGGGGTCCTTGCAGGCGATCGAAATCCCTTCAAGGACCTGCCGATTGGTCAAGAACTGCGGCTGACCCACTTCCAGGTAGACCTCCTCGAACATGAGCGCCCAATCCGGATCGGGTCGGCACCGACGGGCGCCGGAAAGACTTTCGCCTTCGAGCTCGCTCCCCTGTTGGGACTCAACATCCTTTTTATCGTGCCGACCCGGCGACTGGCTCAAAACCTTCATACGAGCGTGCGCGACACGATGCGTGAGCACGGATGGGACGACGCGGAGATCGACCGAAGGCTCGCGATCTGGACCTCCGATGCCAGCCTGGAAAAGCAGGCCACCGGCGCAAGTTCGTCCGAAATCAGACAAGAACGGGTTCGACAAATCCGCGGCCAGAGGGGCTTTCGGGAAACGGGGACCTTCATCATCGCCACGCCGGAGTCCGTGGCTCTGCTACTCCTGTGCCCACCAAGTAACGAACACGGGCAGCCGACCACGAGTCTCGCAGACCTCTTGAGCCGCGACCACATCGTCTTCGATGAATTCCACACGATAGAAGCGCAGGGGTTTGGCCTCGCGGCGGCCGTCTGCAAGCTCACCAGCGGCCTCGCCGAGGAGGCCGCCGGCGGCATACGTCCAAAGGTCACTTTCCTCAGTGCAACACCTATCGGAATCCGCACAATTCTGGAAAGTTTGGACGTCCCGGCGGAAGAGGTCGTCGTACTCACCGAGGATGTCCATTCTTGGCCCGTGGGCATCGAGCCTGCGCATGGGCGCATCATTCATGGCGATGTCACCCTTGAAGTCGGACGCTACAAGGACATCGTCGAGGCGTGTCGCGGCGAAGAACGGGCGATCCAAGCCTGCCTCGAAGCAGGCCAGACCGTCATCGTGATTTCCGACAGCGTCGCCCAGCTCGAGGGAAAGCGTGACAATCTCGCTCCGATTTTTGAAAGTTACGGTGTTGACCGGAAAGAGATCCTGACAATCAACTCGATCGCCGATAGCCACCGAGAAGCTGCGGATGAATATGGGATATTTGGTAGAACGCAGGATCCACGCAGGGCGCGGGTCATCCTCGCGACCTCTAGCATCGAAATGGGTGTGACCTTTGCGGCCAGCCTAATGATCATGGATCCAGGATACGACATCTGCTCGTTTATTCAGCGCCTCGGACGTGTTTCGCGGGGGGATCGTCGGGGCAGGGTCGTGGTCACCTCGCATGGGCGGGGCGAGGCGACACTGCGACGTTTGCATGGCTTCCTGCGCGACCAAACCAGCCTCCGCATGGCACCGATTGATATCAATACCTTCATCGCGGCCGTTCTCGCGAACCAAACGAAGGCGCTCAGCACCGTCTCAGGTCCTGATCTCCCGGAAATCCGTCTCTTCAGCACTCTCTCCATCCGCGCAACCTGGTGCGCCGCCCTGTTCTGGTGTGCGCTACGCCGCGTTTGGAGCCTGCACAAAGGCGAAAAAGCTACCTTGGATGACCATGCACCGAGAAAATCCTGGGTGATCGAGAGTAAGCTGAAGGAGCTTGAGAATTCTAGGCTGGAGGCACCCAAAGCCTGGGTCCAGGCCCTGATCCAGGAGGCTCGCTCCTTGCGATCCATCGAGCCCAGTATCCGGGTCAAATACAGCGATCGCACAGACGAGATCCCGGAATCTCTAGCAGCCCGGCATGAAGCGATCGCACGTGCTCCGGTTTTGGAGGATGACAAAGGACCATTCCGTTATCTTTCCCGACCTCTGGCCGCGATCCTGAGGGATGGGTCGACACTTCGATACCGACCGACCATTGATCCGTTGCCTCCCCTCGACGGGTGCTCGATAGGCACACTTGATGCGACGAGCGATGCGGCAGCCGTCTGGGTTCAGCGGGTAAAAAGGGCCCATCACCCGTTTGGTTTGGCCGGTGACGCCGTATTAGACACTTGTGCCTCCTTGGTGGCAATGACCCGCATCATTCCCAGCATGGACACTGACGCGAGCGTCTGCGGCGGCGACCGGATTGTATAGATCATTTGGAGAGGAGTCCGATGTCTGAAACATCCTCGCCGCCGTCAAGAACCCGCGCCAAACGAGGTGCGGGACTCGCGATGCCTGGCACCGAGGTCGCACTGACGGAGGCCCTCGCCGTCCACCCCGACGATCCCCGAATTCAGCGTTTCTCCGCTTTGTGTGAAATGAATGATCTTCACGGGCTCGCCTTTCAACATGCCGCCCTCTGCCTTCGGCGGGCCTGGCTTCACATGAACCGGATTGATTACGGACATTTCGACAACCAGATGCGCCTCGGCGCCTTGAGTCATTCCCTTTCGAAAGTGCGTGACAGTTCAGTGGACGGTCTGATTGGGATCGCGCCCGATCGGATCGATTGGGCCCAGCGCATCGTGGTGGAGGCGAAGGGCGGCGCAGGGGCCAAGGAAGCCGTTTCTCGTCAAACTGCTTTCTATGCGCTGATCTTGACGGCGCAGACAGGTGTTGCCTGGCGGGCACGAACTGAAATCATCTCAACCCGCCGAAAACGAGACGTACTTCTTGATGATGCTCTCGTCTCGGACATGCTGGCTCTTGCCGAGAGCCTGGTGGAGATCAGGAGATCAGGAGATCGAAGGCTTGTCCGTCTGCTGACAACAAGCCGATCTGCACGAGCTGCTCCTACCGCTTCTTGTGCGGGAGGATGTAATGGAGACACTCTTCATCTCTAAGGATTGCAAACTCTCTCGTGAAGACAGCACACTGCTCGTCTCGACGGAGGGGCGCAAGACGCGGATCCCCATCAAGGGATTGACCAACGTTGTTGTCGCCGGCGAAGCGGGAATGTCTACGTCCGTTCTGGGGCTTCTCGCCCGCGAGCACGTTCGCGTCACGATTCTCGACTGGCATGGCAATGTTGTGGGTCATTTCGAGACGGCAGCGGCCCCCCGAAGTGGCCGCGTGCGCTTGGCTCAGGCTGAACGAGTCCTGAATCCCCAGCATCGCCTGGAGATTGCCATACTTCTGACGACAGGCGCCATGGGGCAGATTCTTTCGACGCTTCGCTATCGTCTTTATCGGGGTAAGACGGAGCTGGAGCGACCGATCCGCGAGATTGAACGTCATCGCGATCTTGCACGGGCGTCCGCGACCATTGAAGCCTTGATGGGGCATGAGGGCATCGCGCGATCCTGGTACTACGAAGCCTGGAAGAGCATCGATCCTGGTCTCGACTTCGGGTCCCGCAGGCGGCGTCCACCGAACAACCCGATCAACTGCCTCATCTCGTGGTTTAATGGCCTTTGCTATGCCCAGTGTCGCAATGCCATCGCCCAGACACACCTTGATGACTGTCTGTCTTTTCTTCACTCCCCCATGGAGGCGCGTGCCTCCCTCGCGCTTGACCTTGCTGAGATCTTCAAGCCGTTGATCTGTGATCGTTTGATATTCGAGATCGTCCTGCGCGGCACGAAAATGGACTCTTGGTTCGTGCAGGAGGAATGTGTTTGTCGCCTTACAGAAATCGGCCGGCGGGAGACACTCGAGCTCTGGGCCAAGAAGCTCGATCAGCGAACTGAGCAGGACCAGCTCACACAGCGCGACCTGTTTTTGCGGGAGGCTCTCAAAATCGAGCGTCACGTCTTGGGAATCGACCCATATATTCCTTATAAAAGGAAAGACTGATGTTCGTCCTCTTGACCTATGACGTTATCGAGAAAAGGACCGAGGTGTTTCGTGCCCTGCTGTCGAGATATCTGGTCCATGAGCAGAACTCTGTCTTCGCTGGTTCGTTGGGCAAAGTCGAACTGCGAGCTCTACGAGCCGAGCTAGCAGAAAAATCAATTCCAGGAGATCGCTTCCTCTTGCTGGTAGCAGAAAATCGTCACAACGTCGATGTGATCCGGTTGTCCAAGAACACAAAAGGGTGCCTGATAGAGAACGTCGAGAGATCGCCAGATGAACCAATCCACATTATCTGACGGATCACCTACTCGATGCGTTTGTGTGGAAACGCCGATCCAGCGTAGATACTTTTGGGCAGCCAGACCGATACGTACGAGAAAATATCGGCGCTGCGGCATGCTAAGCCTTTGTTTTTGAAGCGGTGATCGTTCCCCATGAGGGGTTAGGACATGAGGGATGCACCGTGTCGCCATCTATCTATCCGGTGATCGTTCCCCATGAGGGGTTAGGACGTTCAACGCCGCGACGGGAACGCCCCATTTATCGCACGTGATCGTTCCCCATGAGGGGTTAGGACGCCTCAAAATACGGATTTGATTGCCTGCCAAGCGAAGTGATCGTTCCCCATGAGGGGTTAGGACAATACCAATTTGTCCGACGCGTCCGAGATCACGCCCGTGATCGTTCCCCATGAGGGGTTAGGACGATCGGCGGCTCAAGGGCTACGGCACGGTCCAGTCCAGTGATCGTTCCCCATGAGGGGTTAGGACACCGGCGCCTGTCGCCGAAGTTCTTCCCGAACAGCTTGGTGATCGTTCCCCATGAGGGGTTAGGACATCAGCATCCCTCTGTTCCCGCCCCTCGCCGAGATGTGATCGTTCCCCATGAGGGGTTAGGACGCTAAGATATGATAGCGCTGCTATCCAAAGCTCGGGGTGATCGTTCCCCATGAGGGGTTAGGACTGAGAGGGGGTTATCCCTGACACCCGGATGGGAGCGGTGATCGTTCCCCATGAGGGGTTAGGACGTGTCCCACCGCGCCCCGGTCTGGCCATGCGGGATGGTGATCGTTCCCCATGAGGGGTTAGGACCACTCGATCAGGTCGGACATCTGCCGGACCGTGAGCCGGTGATCGTTCCCCATGAGGGGTTAGGACCAGAACGCCCAGAGAAATGCAGCCTTGGCGGTAAGAGTGATCGCTTCCCACCCCCTCACAATGTTTCTCTCGAAGCTGACCAATCCTGATGGACTGAACGCTCGCAGGAAATGGAATAAAATCCATCTGCGGTTACGTCAGGTTCGCACCGAAAATGTGGTGCAAGTTAACTAAACTGCTGATTTTACTTGACAACGGACTCTCTCGACCGCACCATCCCTTCCTGGAAGATTGATCCTGTCACAGGTCGATGGTGCCCGCCTCCGCTGTTCTGGAAGCTCCGCGCCCGGGCGGGTTTCAAGCTCCGGAATGGGTCTGGTCCCTTGTCGTATGAGCGGGGATCACTCTGGCTGGATCCCATTGTATTCACTCGATATATTCAACTGTCAAAGAGCCCCCATGTTTCGGGTGGTCCCGGGCCTCGGCCGGGGCGCATTTCGGGTCAAAGGCTACAAGGCACAGGTCATCGAAATCCACCCGACAGTGGCGATGGGGCGGACTCCTGTCCACCCCCCTGATCATTCCCGGGGGGGGGGGCGGCCGACGCGGCGCGTCACCCGCGCAGATAGCGCTCGGCCAGGGTGACGGTGCCGGCGGTGAAATCGGGCCCGAGGGATTGCGCGGTCGGGGTTTCGGCGTGGGACGCGATCCAGGCGGTGAGTTGCATCCGGCGCAGCAGGATCAGCATCGGAATGGCGGCCTCCTGCGCCTCCGGCAGGGGCATTACCCGCCGGTAGCCCGAAAGCCAGGCGCCGAGCAGATCCGGAAGGAAGGGTTCGTGCTCGATGAAGCTGACCGAGGCCGCGAAATCATAGGCGAACCAGCAAAAGCCGCAGTCGTCGAAATCGATCACCCCGAGGCGGTCACCCTCCACCAGCAGATTGGCCGCCCGCAGATCGCAATGGACAAGGCCGAAGCGGTCGGCCCCATAGCCATAGGCCTCGGTCTCCGCCTTCAGGCGGTCGAAGGCGCGGCCCAGGATGCCGTGGCCCGCCGGGGTCAAGCCCGGCGCGTCGCGCCAGTCGCCCCAATAGGCCCCCTGCCCGATGATCCGGTCGAAATTCCAGGTCTTGCGCGTGAACCAGGACGGCCTCCGCCAGGAGCAGGCATGGCGGTGCAGGCGCGCGGTGATCTCGCCCAGATGCCGATACCAATACACCAGATCCTGATCGCTGTCGGGCTCGACCCCCGACATATGGCCAAAGGCGATCGCGTGCCGCAATGTGGTACCATCGGGAAACATCCGGATCGCCTCGCCGTCGCGCCCCCGGATCAGGGGCGGCGTCTCGACGATCCGGTCCCGCCGCAGGGCCTCGATCCAGGCGAGTTCCGAGCGGACCTCCTGTTCGGTATGATAGCCGGGGCGATTGACCCGGACCACGAGGTCCAAGGATCCGTCCGTCACCCGGAAGGTTGCGTTCTCGGAAATCGTGAGAAGGGTGATCCGGGCCTCGGGCGACAGGTCCCAGTCCGCGAGCAGGGTGCGCAGGCCGGTTTCGAGGCGGGTCAGAAAGGTCTGCTCGTATATCATGCTCGCGGAAGCTCTCCTTTGCGTCTGCGATCCTTCGACCGCCGCTCGTAGCATCCCGCGCGGACGGGGGGAAAGCACCCGTGCCCGCCGCCCTGGCGAGGACGATGTGATTGCATCGGATATGCGCCCCCGTGACTTTGTCGCGATTGCCTGATCGGCGGTTCGGTCCACCTGGCCGGCCATCGCTCAGAAGAAGCCGCGGGGGTCGATGTCGATGGCGACGCGGATGCTGGCCGGGATTTCGACGGAGGCGGCCCAGGCGCGCAGGGCCGGTTGCAGGGCAATGCCCTTGGGCGCCTTGACCAGCAGGCGCACGCGGTGGCGGCCGCGGATGCGGGCGATCGGGGCGGGCGCGGGACCAAAGACCTCCGCTCCGGCGCGGCGCAGGATATCGGCGGCGCGGGCCAGGGCGCGGGCGACCTGAAAGGTGCGCTCCTCGTCCGGGCCGGTGACGATGATCCCGGCCATGCGGCCATAGGGCGGGGCACCGGCCTGTTCCCGCTGCTCCGCCTCCGACCGCCAGAACCCTTCGTCATCGCCCGAGAGGATGGCCCGGATCGCCGGATGATCCGGCAGATGGGTCTGGATCAGCGCGAGGCCCGGACGCTCGGCCCGCCCGGCCCGGCCCGCGACCTGGCGGATCAGCTGGAAGGTCTTTTCGGCGGCGCGCAGGTCGCCGCCCTGGAGCCCGAGATCAGCGTCGATCACCCCGACGAGGGTCAGATGCGGGAAGTTGTGCCCCTTGGAGACGAGCTGCGTCCCGATGACCAGATCGGCGCCGCCCTGCGCGATCAGGTCGATGCGCTCCTTCAGCGCGCGGGCGCTGTCGGCGAGGTCGGAGGAGAGGATGGCGCGCCGCGCCTCGGGCCAGAGCAGCTCCGCCTCCTCGGCCAGCCGTTCCACCCCGGGACCGAGCGCCGCCATCTTGCCCTCGGTGCCGCAGGTCGGGCATTTCAGCGGGATCGGCTTGGTGGCGCCGCATTGATGGCAGACGAGCCGCCCCCGGAACCGATGCTCGACCATGCGCGCGTCGCATTGGTCGCAGCCGACCTGTGCCCCGCAGGCCCGACAGAGCGTGAGCGGCGCATAGCCCCGCCGGTTGAGAAAGAGAAGTGCCTGCTCTCCCCGCGCCAGCCGGTCGGTCACGGCGGCCGCCAGGGCGTCGGAGATGAAACGGCCGGGCCCGAGCTCCTCGGCGCGCATGTCGATCGCCTCCATCCGGGGCAATTGCGCAACGCCGAACCGTTCCGGCAGATCGAGGCGCGCATATTTGCCCGAGGCGGCATTGGCCCAGGATTCGAGCGAGGGCGTGGCGGAGGCCAGAACCACGGCGGCCTGTTCCAGCGAGGCGCGCAGGACGGCGAGATCGCGGGCATGATAGAGGACCCCGTCCTCCTGTTTGTAGGAGCCGTCGTGTTCCTCGTCGACGACGATCAATCCGAGATCGTGGAACGGCAGGAACAGGGCGGAGCGGGCGCCGACCACCAGTTGCGCCTCGCCCGAGGCCACGGCGGCCCAGGCCCGGCGCCGGTTGGCCTGGGTCACGCCGGAATGCCACTCGACGGGCCGCGCGCCGAATCGGGCCTCGACCCGGTCGAGAAACTCGACGGAGAGCGCGATTTCCGGCAGCATCACCAGGACCTGACGCCCCATCGACAGGGCCTCGGCCACGGCTTCGAGATAGACCTCGGTCTTGCCGGACCCGGTGACGCCCTTGAGCAGGGTGGTGGAATAGCGCCCGGTGGCGACGGTCGCACGGAGGGCGGTGGCGGCGGCGGCCTGATCGGGGGAGAGGTCGCGCGCGGGCGCGCCCGGGTCGAGGCGGGGATAGGGCACATCGCGGGGCGCGAGATCGCGCAGGATCACGCCCTGGGTTTCGAGCGATTTCAGGACGGCGGGCGAGACCCCCGCGAGATGCGCGAGTTCGGCGGGCGCGAACCCGAGATTGCCATATTCGGCGAAGGCGGCGAGCACCCGGGCCCGGGCGTCTGTCATCCGCTCCGGCGCCTGGCCCGAGAGCCGGAGCAAGGGCCGGGCGGAGGGCGGCTGTCCCAGGCCGGGCGCCCGGCTGGCGAGGCGCAGCATATGGGTGAGCGGCGTCAGGGTATAATCGGCGGCGCGGGTCAGGAAATCGCGCATCCGCGGCCGCATGGGGGGCACATCGAGCACGCGCGCGATGGTGCGCAGCTTTTCCAGCGGAAAATCACCCCGCGCGGGTCCCCAGACGACGCCGAGCACGCGGCGAGGCCCCAGCGGAACCTCGACGAAGGCCCCGGGAGAGGCACCGGATTCGGGCGCGCGGTAGTCGAGCAGGCGGTCCAGTCCTTCGGCCGTCAAAACGGCGACCGGGGTTCCGGAGGGGAAATCCGCGCGTGACATCTCGGTTATAGGCAGTTTCGGGTGTTCCATCGCCCCACACCTTGGGATAGTATCGTCCAAAACCACAAGGGCTGAGGCCCGTACCCGAAAGCGCATCCAATGAAATTTTTCGTGGACACGGCTGAGATCGCCGAGATCAAGGAACTGCATGATCTTGGCATGGTGGACGGGGTCACCACCAACCCCTCCCTGATCCTGAAATCCGGTCGCGACATCACCGAGGTGACCCGCGAGATCTGTGATATCATCGAAGGTCCGGTGAGCGCGGAAGTGGCCTCGACCGATTTCGAGACCATGCTGGCCGAAGGACAGAAACTCGCCAAGATCGCGCCGAACATCGCGGTCAAGGTGCCCCTGACCTGGGCCGGACTCAAGACCTGCAAGGTCCTGAGCGACCAGGGCCAGATGGTGAATGTGACGCTCTGCTTCTCGGCCAACCAGGCGCTGCTGGCGGCCAAGGCGGGGGCGACCTTCATTTCGCCGTTCGTCGGGCGGATGGATGACATCAATCTCGATGGCATGGAACTGATCCAGGACATCCGCACGATCTATGACAATTACGGCTTCTCGACACAGATCCTCGCGGCGAGCATCCGCACCGCCAATCACATCACCCAGTCGGCCCTGGTTGGCGCGGACGTGGTGACGGCCCCGGCATCGGTGCTCAAGGCCATGGTGAACCATCCGCTGACCGACAAGGGACTGGCGCAATTCGTCAAGGATTGGGCGGCCACCGGACAGAAGATCCTCTGACCCCATGGCCATGACCGAGGAAACCCTTATCACGCTGAAGGAGCTGATCCTGGCCGATCCGGCCGTGATCCTCGAGGATGACCAGTTGATGCGCGCGCTTCTGGCCAACGACAAACGGTCCGGGGCGGGGCGCAATGTCGTCGATCTGCGCGGGGTGCTGGTGGATCGTCTCGAAGACCGGCTGGACCGGCTCGAAGATACCCACCGCGAGGTCCTCGCCGCCGCCTACGAGAATGTCGCCGGCATGAACCAGGTGCATCGGGCCTGCCTCGCGGTGCTCGATCCTTCGGACTTCACGGGGTTTCTTCAGGTCCTCACCCATGACGTGGCAATGATCCTCGGGGTGGAGGTGATCCGGCTCGGGCTCGAAGCCCCCGCCGCGGAGCCGGGGTCCAGCCTGGGCCCCAAGGGGCCCCTGCATCATGCCGTGGTCGCCCTGCCCGAGGGCGGAGCGGATGCCTATATCCGTCAGGGCCGCGGACTGGCCGCGCGCAAGGTGACCTTGCGCAAGTCCGGACCGGCCAGCGCCACGATCTTTGGAGAGGATACCGCGCGCATCCGATCGGAGGCCCTGCTCCGGCTCGATCTCGGCGCCGGAAACCTCGGCGGTCTTCTGGCCTTCGGCGCGGCGGATGCGCATCGGTTTCATCCCGATCAGGGGACCGACCTTCTGACCTTCTTCGCGGGTGTCTTCGAGCGCGCCATGCGGCGGTGGCTGGCCTGACCGAGCTCTCGGAAGGCGCGATCGACGCCATGGAGCGGTGGCTCTCGCAACTGGCCGCCGTGCGCGGGGCCAGTCCACGCACCCTGACCGCCTATCGCCAGGACGTTTCCGGCTATCTCGGATTTCTGGCACGACACTGGGGCGAACCAGCGGGGCGCGCGGCGCTGGCCAGGGTGGGGATCGCCGACATGCGGGCCTGGATGGCGCATGAACGCGGCCGGGGCCTGTCGGCCCGATCCCTGGCCCGGGCCCTCTCGGCGGTGCGCGGGTTTCACACCTGGCTCGCGGAGAGGCATGAGATGCCGGTGGCGGCGGTCACGGCCATCCATGGCCCGCGCCAGAAGATCCGCCTGCCCCGGCCCGTCGCGCCGGAGGCCGCCAAGGATCTGATCGCCACGGTCGAACTGCAACATGATGAGCCCTGGATCGCCGCGCGGGACGTGGCGGTGGTGACGCTGCTGTATGGCTGCGGCCTGCGCATTTCCGAGGCTTTGTCGCTGCGCCAGTCCGATGCTCCGCTGGGCCAGGCGGTGCGGATCACCGGCAAGGGCGGCAAGGAGCGGATCGTTCCGGTTCTGGCGGTGGCGGCGCGGGCGGTCGAGATCTATCGCGGGCTTTGTCCCTATGCGCCCGGCCCCGAGGGTGCCCTGTTCCTGGGCGCGCGGGGTGGTCCGTTGAATGCGCGGCTGGTGCAAAAGGCGATGGAGGCGGCGCGGATGCAACTGGGCCTGCCGGCGACGGCGACCCCGCATGCGCTGCGCCATTCCTTTGCGACGCATCTGCTGGAGGCGGGCGGCGATCTGCGCACCATTCAGGAATTGCTGGGCCACGCCTCGCTGGCGACGACGCAGGTCTATACCGGCGTGGATCAGGCCCGGCTGATGGAGGTCTATGAACGCGCGCATCCCAAGGGACGCGGATGATCGCGGGGGTCAACACTGATCCAACAGGGCACGGTCGCACCGCTGGAAGTCCTGTCGGCGCGGCTTTGGCCTGAGAACATCCGGAAGTCCGGAAGGAAGGTCGGACCCGCTTGCGCGCCGATTGCCCCATCGGAGGGCTGTTTGAGGAAGCAAGGAGAGGACGCGCGCGATGGGCGAGCGCCCCGGAGCCGCCGGGCACAGGGGAGATCTGTCACCGGCGCGGGGGTCCTGGAGCAAGTAGGGGCTCTGCCACGCGGGGCCATGGACCTGGGGGGTGAACGGGTCGCGGCGGCGCAGGGTATCAAGGGCGAGCATTCCATAAATTTGCAGCATGGTTGTTCTATCCTGAAGGATGGTTGCTTTTCCCATCCAGGCTACATCCGCTATGGAGGCGGTTCGAGCCGGAGTGGCTGAAAGGCATCGTTCAGAAATGAAGGACATCGATTGGGAGCTTCTTCGTTTGTTCGGCCATGTCGCGCGGGCGGGCAGCCTGAGTGGCGCGGCGGAGCGGACGGGGATCAGCGCGCCGACCCTGGGGCGCCGGATGCTGGAGCTGGAAGCGGCTCTGGGGCGGTCGCTGTTCACGCGGCTGAGGACGGGATATGAATTGACGGTGGATGGCCGGGCGCTCTTCGAGCGGGCGCGCGCGATGGAGGTCGCCGCCACCTCGGTCGAAGCCTGGCGCGGGTCGATTTCCGAGATGCCGATCGTGGTGGTCTCGGCGGGCACCTGGATGTCGCGCTACATCGCGGAAAAGCTCCCGGCCCTATGGACGCCGGCCGATGACTTCCGGCTCTGTTTCAAGACCGACGACGCGCGCCTCGATCTGGAGCGCCGGGAAGCCGATATCGGCATCCGCAACGAGCGGCCCGATACCGGAAACGTGGCGGGCCTGCGCTCGGTGACGGTGCGGTTCGCACCCTTTTGCGCGCGCGGTTTCGATCAGATCACCCATGCGAACTGGGTTGCGCTGGGGGCGGACGGGGCCCGGACCCCTTCGGCACGCTGGATGATCAACCAGCCGGACCTCTGGATCACCGTCTGGGCCAACACGCCGCGGATGCTTTATGATCTGGTTCGGGGTGGCGCGGGGCGATGCGTGCTGCCCTGTTTCATCGGCGATTCCGATCCCGAACTGGTGCGTGCCGGGCCTCTGATCCCCGAACTGGATCACGATATGTGGATCGTCGCCCATGACGACGGGCGACACCGCCGCGAGGTACGGCTCGTGATCGACCGCCTCGCCGCCCTTTATCAGCGTCATGCCCCGCTCTTTTCGGGCGAGCGGGCGCTTTCGTCGGATTGACGCCTCAGGCCTTGGCGTTGAGGAGTTCGCGCAGTTGCGAGGGGAAGACCTGGTAGATCCAGGTTTCGCTCAGCGCCTTGCCCTCGCGTTCGACATACATGCGCAGGTCGATCGGCTCGTCCTTGGCATTCTCGGGGAGCGTTTCCGGCCCGATGTCGAGGTCGAACATCACCCGCCAGCCCGTCGCCTCGGCGATCGGATAGGCCACCGTCAAGCCGAGGGTGCCGCGGCTCGCATTGACCACCGCCTCCACCCCGCTCGATCGGTCGAGGCCCTCGAACCCCCTGCCCTCGAGATCGGCGACGACCTTGATGACATTCTCGGGGCGCGGCTGGCCGGGGACGCCGCCCTGCCCGATCCGGGTGGCGGTGAATTGCGCGACGGTGGGAACGGGCGTCGTCTCGACCCAGTTCAGCTTGTAGCCGATGGTGAATTCCGCGCCGGGCACCGCCGGGGCATCCGGCCGCCAGAAGGCCACGATATTGTCGTGGATTTCATCGTTGGTGTTCAGCTCGACCAGCACGACCGACCCCTTGCCCCAGTCGCCCTTGGGCTCGACCCAGACCGAGGCGCGTTTTTCATAGAAGACGCCGTCGTCCTGATACTCCTCGAAATTTCGCTCGCGCTGGGCGAGGCCGAAGCCCTGGAGGCCCTCGGCGGCGAAGCTGTTGGCCATTGCGCGCGGCGGATTGTTGAGCGGACGCCAGATACGCTCGCCGGTGCCCGTCAGGATTTCGAGCCCGTCGCTGTCATGGACTTCCGGGCGCCAGTCGGTCGAGACGAAACGGTTGTTCTTGCCGAACCAGTACATCGAGGTCAGCGGGGCGATCCCGAGCCGCTCGACATCGCCGCGCAGGAAGATGCTCGCATCCACGTCCTGAAACACCCCGTGGTCGCGCTTGGAAGCGATGCGATAGGCGCCCGTGGCCCGCGGGCTTTCGAGCAAGGCATAGATGATGATGCCCGCGTCGGGGGCCTGTTCGAGCCAGAAGCGGGTGAAGCGCGGGAATTCCTCGGGCGTGGGCATGGCGGTGTCCATCGCGAGGCCGCGGACGGAGAGCCCGAACTGCCCGGAATAGCCGGACGTCCGCCAGTAGGAAGCACCAAGCACCGCCAGCCAGTCGTTCTGTTCCCGCGGATCCATCACGCGAAATCCGGCGAAGCCGGTGCCCGGGCCCAGCAGGCGGGCGGGATGATCGACCGGCATGTCGAAGAGCTTGGTCGAGAAAGGGATTTCGTGGGCGACGCCATCGTGGAGGGCGTAGATCCGGACGGGCTCCTTGAAATAACGGCCGGGGTGAAAGAACCGGACCTTGGCGGTGTCGGGATCACCGGACCAGAGCGTTTCCGAATTGCGGAAGGTGATCTTCTGGTGGAGGTCGTAATCGATGCTGTCGAGCAGCTTCTCGTCGGCGATCGGGGCCGGCGCATAGGGGGACTTGGCCAGCTCGCGCGCCATGTCGCGCAGACCGTCGAAGGAGAAATTCTCGGCGGGGCCTGTCGCAATGTCTTCGCCAGCCGCCTCCACCAACGCGGGGATCAGGGAAAACGCACCCGAGGCGAGGGCAAAGGCCAACAGGTCGCGGCGGGAGAAAGGCGCTGTGGTCAAAGGGGGCTCCTTGCTGGCTCCGGCGCCCCCGCCGTCTGGCCGGGAGCTTGGGTTAGCCGATAGCGTCCGGATCGGAAAAATTCAAGCGTTTCGCGGGTCACAAGGCAGGAACCGCGAAACGGAACGGGGGCCGCGATGCGACCCCCGAACCGTTTTCAGCAAGGACTTTCAACGAGGACGGATCACTCGGCGGGAACCATCCGGCCGTCTTCCAGCGGCTGGTCCGCGTCGGGGAGCTTGCCGTTCAGGGCGAGGTCGAGCTGCGCGGTATCGAGTTCACCTTCCCAGCGGGCGACGACCAGGGTGGCCACCGCGTTGCCGATGAAGTTGGTGAGCGCGCGGCATTCCGACATGAACCGGTCCACCCCGAGGATCAGCGCCATACCGGCGACCGGGACGGCGGGGACCACGGAGAGCGTCGCCGCCAGAGTGATGAAGCCCGCGCCGGTGATGCCCGCGGCACCCTTGGAGGAGAGCATGGCAACGAGCAGGAGCGTGATCTGATGGCCGAGCGTCAGTTCGGTGTTGGTGGCCTGGGCGATGAAGAGCGCCGCCAGCGTCATGTAGATGTTGGTGCCGTCGAGGTTGAAGGAATAGCCGGTGGGGACGACCAGGCCGACGACCGACCGCTTTGCCCCTGCCCGCTCCAGCTTCTCCATCAGGGACGGCAGCGCCGCTTCGGAGGAGGAGGTGCCGAGCACGAGCAGCAGGTCTTCCTTGAGGTAACGGATCAGCTTGAGGATCGAGAAGCCATTGTACCAGCCGACGGCGCCGAGCACGAGGATTACGAAGAGGAACGCCGTCAGGTAGAAGGTGCCAACCAGCATCGCGAGATTGATCACCGCGCCGATGCCATACTTGCCGATGGTGAAGGACATGGCACCGAAGGCACCGATCGGGGCGGCCTTCATCAGGATGGCGACGAGCTTGAAGATCGGCTCGGTCAGGGCGGTGAGGAAGTTCAGGATCGGCTCGCCGCGTTCGCCGATCATGGCGAGCGAAATGCCGAACAGGATCGCAAAGAACAGCACCTGGAGGATGTCGCCATCGGCGAAGGCACCGACCACGGTGGTCGGGATGATGTTCATCAGGAAGCCGACGACGGTCGTGTCATGCGCCTTGGAGGTATATTGCTGCACCGCGGCCGGATCGAGGGTGGCGGGATCGATGTTCAGACCGGACCCCGGCTGCACGAGGTTGGCCACGATCAGGCCGATGACCAGGGCGAGCGTCGAGAAGGTGAGGAAGTAGAGCATCGCCTTGCCCGCGACGCGGCCGACCTTCTTGAGGTCCGCCATACCGGCGATGCCGGTGGCAACGGTCAGGAAGATGACCGGTGCGATGATCATCTTGACGAGGCGGACGAAGGCGTCGCCCAGCGGTTTGAGGCTCGCGCCGAGTTCGGGATAAAAATGACCCAAGGCAATGCCGAGGACAATGGCCGTCAGAACTTGGAAATAAAGCTGTTTGTAAAGGGGCTTCCTGGGCCCGGGTGCCGAATGGGACGCGGTGAACTGCATGGACTTCCTCCGGTTCTGGGGCCGCCCTTGAGCGACCCGGTTGAGGTTCGCGCCGTCGGCCGAACTTGCCTTGTACTCAGCAAGTTTCATGCCAACTCTGGTAAAAATCACCTTCACAGCGTTTTCAACATATTAAGACACGCGGGGTCTCCCGGGGCTGTGCGGACTTCCGCACGGTAACGGCTGTTCGAGAGCGGAAATCCGCACTAAGTGTCCTCGGGCCGGGAGGTTGGAATGATCAGTGTCACGGGTCAGGAGAGCGGAAGAGGACGGACCGCGCCGGTCCTCTTGCTGGGACTATCGGTGATCGTTCTGCTGGCGGCGGTCTTCGCGGCCGCGCGGTTCGGGCGCGAACGCGCGGCGGCGGAACTCGGGGATCGGGTGGCGGCCGCCTGGCCGCTGGCGACGGCCTCCCTGACCAGCGTGATCGAGAAGGAACGCCTGATCCCGCTGGTGCTGGCCCGGGATCCGGAAGTGATCTCCCTGCTCGCCGCCCCCGCCCCGGAGCCCGAGGCACGGCTCGATGCCAAGCTGGCCGACATCGCCGAGGACGCGGGCGCGGCGGTGATCTATCTGGTGAACACACGGGGCATTGCCATCGCCGCGAGCAACGCCGGGGCCAGGGACAGCTTTGTCGGCAACGAATATGCCTTTCGCACCTATTTCACCGAAGCGATGCGGTCCGGGGCCGGCTCGCAATATGCCCTCGGGACCGTCAGCAGGAGACCGGGCCTCTATCTCTCCCGCCGGGTGGATGGTGTGAACGGGCCGCTCGGGGTGGTGGTGGTCAAGGTCGAGTTCGACCAGCTCGAAGCCAACTGGCGGGCCAGCGGCTTCGCGGTGCATGTCACCGATGCGCGCGGGGTCGTGCTGGCCACGAGCGTTCCGGATTGGCGGTTCAGGACCGCCGCCCCGCTGGACAACGAAGAGGCGGTGCGACAGGAGCTTCAGGTCGATGGCAAGGCACTCGACCCCCTTCCGCTGACCCTTGGCGCGGATGGGCTGGCGCGGGTCACGCGGGGAGAGCAGGCCGGCACCTATGCCCATACCGCCGGTCCGGTGGGCGCGGCGGCGCCGGGCTGGAGCCTGACGCTGCTCGGTCCGGCGGATGGCCTCTTGGCCGAGGCGGCGCGGCGGGCGGAACTGACGGCGTTGCTGGCGGGCCTCCTGCTGATGGCCGGGGGGGCCGCGCTGATCCGCCGGCGCCGGGGCGCACTGGCGCGGCAGACGGCGTTGGCGGGCATGAACGCGGAACTTGAGCGCCGGGTGGAAGGACGGACCGAGGAGCTGAACCGCTCGAACGCCGCGCTCGCCGCCGAGATCGCGGAACGCGAGGGGGCCGAAACCCGGGTGCGGCAATTGCGCGACGAGCTGGCGCAGGCGAACCGGCTCTCGATCCTGGGCCAGATCGCCGCCGGGGTGGCGCATGAGATCAACCAGCCGGTCGCGGCGATCCGGACCTATGCCGAAACCGGCGCGCAACTGATCGCGGCCGAGCGCGCGGGCGACGCGCGTGAAAACCTGCGCGAAATCGTCAAGGTGACGGACCGGATCGGATCGATCACCCAGATGCTGCGCGGATTTTCCCGGCGGGCGAGCGGCGCGATCGGGCCGGTCGAGGTGGAGGAGGCGATCGATGGCGCGCTGGCGCTGCTGGCCGGACGGGTCCGGGACGCGGGGGCGCGGATCGATCGGGGCCCCCGGCGCGTGCCGGTCCTGAGGGTTCTGGCCGGGCGCATCCGGCTGGAACAGATCCTCGTCAATCTCCTGCAGAACGCCCTCGATGCCACGCGCGACCAGCGGGACGCGGTGATTGCGATACGGGTGGTCGCCTCGACCGAAACCGTGGCAATCACGGTCAGCGACAATGGCCCGGGCCTGAGCCCGGACATGCGCGAGCAATTGTTCATTCCGTTCGCGACAACGAAGGAGAAGGGTTTGGGACTTGGCCTGGTGATCTCGAACGATATTGCCCGCGAATTTGGCGGAAGCCTGCGCCATGATCCCGGTGAGCGGGCCGGTGCCTCCTTTACCCTCGAACTGCGGCGGGCGGCATGAGCAAGGGACCGGTGATCCTGGTCGACGACGACCCGGACCTGCGGCGCGCGCTTGGCCAGATGCTGGGTCTCGCCGGGTTCGAGGTGCGGGCCTTCGAGGGGGCGGAGGCGGCGCTGCCCGCCCTCGGCCCGGACTTCGAAGGGCCGCTGGTGACCGATATCCGGATGCCGCGGATGGATGGCCTGGAATTGTTCGCGCGGGTCAAGGCGATGGATCCGGACTTGCCGGTGATCCTGATGACCGGCCATGGCGATATCGAACTCGCGGTGGCGGCGCTGCGGGACGGGGTTTACGATTTCATCGCCAAGCCCTTCCAGAGCGACCGGCTGGCGGGCACCGTGGCCCGGGCGGCGGAAAAACGGCGGCTGGTGCTGGAGAACCGGCATCTGCGCGAGGCGGCGTCCCAGGCGCCGGAGGATTTGCCCCTGATCGGCGACACGCCCGGGATCCTGCGGCTGCGCGAGACCGCGCGCACCGTGGCGAATGCCGATGTCGATGTGCTGATCCTCGGCGAGACGGGATCGGGCAAGGAGGTGGTGGCGAACCTGCTGCACCGCTGGAGCCGGCGCGCCTCGGGAAATTTCGTGGCGCTCAACTGCGGGGCCCTGCCGGAAACGGTTCTGGAGAGCGAATTGTTCGGGCACGAGGCCGGTGCCTTTACCGGCGCGGTGAAGCGGCGGGTGGGCCGGATCGAACATGCCAGCGGCGGGACGCTGTTTCTGGACGAGATCGAATCCATGTCGCCCGCCCTGCAGGTCAAGCTCCTGCGGGTGCTCGAAACCCGCGAGGTCGAGCCCCTGGGGACGAACGAGCGGCGCAAGCTCGACCTGCGGGTGGTGGCCGCGACCAAGATCGATCTGGGGCAGGCCGGGGCCCGCGGTGCGTTTCGCGAGGATCTCTATTATCGCCTGAATGTCGTGACCCTGCGGATTCCGCCGTTGCGGGAGCGTCGGGCGGATATTCCGCGGCTCTTCGCCCATTTCGTCCAGCGCGCGGCGGAACGATTCGGCCGCGAGGTTCCAAAGATGACGCCGGGTGTGCGTGCGCATCTCGATCAGCATGGCTGGCCCGGCAATGTGCGCGAGCTGGTGCATTATGCCGATCGCGTGGCGCTGGGACTGGATGAGGCGCCGCCGCCGGGTCCGGTCGAGGGCGCGACCCTGGCCGAACGGGTCGATGCCTTCGAGGCGATGGTGATCCGGGAGGCGCTGGCGACCCATGGCGGCGATCTCAAGGCGACGCTCGAACAGCTCGGCCTTCCGCGCAAGACCTTCTATGATAAGCTGAAGAAGCACGGGATTTCCCGCGCCGAGTATGACGAGACCTGAGCGCCGCCTTCAGAACCGGACGAGGATCGAGGGATCGAGGGCGTGGATGCGCTCCAGATCCCGCTCATAGGCCGCGCGCAGCATTGCCACTTCGTCGGGCGCGAAGGGCAGAAATCGCGGGCTCCGCGGATCGGCGTTCTTCCAGATATCGAGCACCCGGAGCCTGCGCTCCGCCGGGCCGAGGTCGGTCGACAGCTGCTCCGCCTCGCGAATGGCCTCGATTCCGGGCGAGGCGGTCCAGAACGGATCCTCCACCTTCGGGATCGGCCCGACATCGTTGCCGCAGAGCAAGGACAGGATCGTCCGCGCGTTGTCGCGGTAATCCTCGTAGCGCCAGACCCGCAGCGGAACACCCGGCGCACAGGCGCGAATGCGGCGGACCATCTCGTACCAGCTGGGCGGCCGGGCGATCACCCGTTTCCGGATCGCCTCGAATCCCCCCGGGCCGGGCGGGCGGAACCGCAGCTCCTGCGCATAGGCCGAGGGCAGGTGCCTGTCGAAGGCCCGAACCGTGAAGAACAACGTCAGATCCGCCGCGCGCCCGAGCGCGGCCAGAAGCGGGACCACCTTCTCGATCGCGGGATAGGGCGGCTCGGAAAAGATATGCTGCGTGTCACCGAGCAGCTTTTCCTCGGAGAGGACCACCGTATCGGGGCCCCGTCGCAACGGCGCGACATAACGATCGACGATCCGCCGCGTTTCGAGCGCACGAAGCCGCGGCAGGGGCAGGCGGGCGACGAGCTGGGACCGACGCGCGACCAGGGCGCTGGCCAGACCGGACTCGCGGACGGGCCGGTGCGGCAGGACATCCACGCCCCGCTCCAGCTGGCTCTCCCGCAGGAGGAGCAGAACTTCCTGAATATGCGAGGATGCCGTCTTGTGCGCACCCAGATGCACACGCCACTTGCGCACCGGGACACGCCCCGACGCCTGTTCGAACCACACTGAATACTCTCCCGCTGACACACAGGCGGCGCTTCGCACCGATGAAAGCGCCGAAGGAGATTCTATCTTAGATTGCGGCCGCGGGAGATACAATTCCTCACGACAGCCTTTTCCTCAGGGCTGGCCTTGGGGAAAGAGCGAGGGAGATCCGGAGGCGTCTCCCTGAAACACGTCCGGCGCCTGCGGCCTCGAAAGACCCGGCAGGCCGGGCGGCATTTCCGCCGCCGGACGCGCGACCAGCAGGGGCGCGGGTGCCGGATTGCCAAGGAGCCCACCCCGCGGCGCCGTCAGCAACCCCTTGGGCGGCGTGGATCGACCCTCGCCGCCGGTTTGCCCGGCGCTGGGCTGCCAGGGGGCCGAGGGGGCGATTTCGGCACCGGGCGGCACCTCGGGCGCTGTGAAGCGAACGGGCGGGAAAAGCAGGGCAAGCAGGCCCAGAGCCGCCGCCACGAGGATGAGCCCAAGGACCAGACCCCTCCAGAAACCTCCCCCGCGATGACGCGTCGCGGTTGCCAAAACGAAATCCTTTCCCGAATACGGTCAACCTTGCCCTTGACCCCATCAGACCACCGGGGCCATGTATAGCCTTGGAACCGGCTTCCGCTAGCCCAAAAGCCCTTGGAAAGACCACCGAATGTTGCTGCTGATCGACAACTACGACAGCTTCACCTACAATCTCTTCCATTATCTCGGCGTGCTCGGGGCCGATGTGGTGGTCAAGCGGAATGACGAGGTGAATGTCGAAGCGGCGATGGCGATGGCGCCGTCTGCCATCCTGTTGTCGCCCGGACCCTGTGATCCGGACCAGGCGGGCATCTGCCTCGACCTGATCGCCGCCGCCGCCGGCACGCGAACCCCCCTCATTGGCGTCTGTCTGGGACATCAGGCGATTGGCCAGTCCTTTGGCGGCAAGGTCAAGCGGGCGGACCAGATCGTGCATGGCAAGCTCGGAGTGATCCATCATCAGGGCCGGGGCATCTTCGCGGGCCTGCCCTCGCCGTTCAATGCGACACGGTATCATAGCCTGATCGTCGAGCGCGAAACCCTGCCCGACTGCCTCGAAGTCACGGCGGCGCTGGAGGACGGGACGATCATGGGTCTTCAACACCGTGACCTGCCGATCCATGGCGTGCAGTTCCACCCCGAATCGATCGCTTCGGAACATGGCCATGCCCTGTTGCGGAACTTCCTCGACCGCGCCCGTGTGCCGGCATGAGCGACCGGCTGAAACCGCTCATCGCCCGCGCGGTCGAAGGACCGCTGACCCGGCCCCAGGCCGAGAGCGCCTTCGCCGCGATCATGGAGGGGGATGCGACCCCCGCCCAGATCGGCGGCTTTCTGATGGCGCTGCGGACCCGGGGCGAGACGGTCGCGGAATTCGCCGCCGCCGCGACGGTGATGCGGGCCAAGTGCCTGCGCGTCACCGCGCCCGAGGGGGCGATGGACATCGTCGGCACCGGCGGCGATGGCAAGGGCACGCTGAACATCTCGACCGCGACGGCGATCGTCGTGGCGGGCGCCGGTGTCGTGGTGGCCAAGCACGGCAACCGCAATCTCAGCTCGAAATCGGGGGCGGCGGATGCGCTGACCGAACTCGGGGTGAATGTGATGATCGGCCCCGAACCGGTTGGCCGTGCGATCCGCGACATCGGGCTCGGCTTCATGATGGCGCCGATGCATCATCCCGCGATGCGCCATGTGATGCCCGCGCGTCAGGAACTGGGGACGCGCACGATCTTCAACATCCTCGGGCCGCTGACCAATCCCGCCTCGGTCCGGCGGCAACTGACCGGCGCCTATTCGCGGGCGCTGATCCGGCCGATGGCGGAGACCTTGCGGGAACTGGGCTCGGACCGGGCCTGGCTGGTGCATGGATCGGACGGCACCGACGAGATTTCGATCGCAGGCGAAACCCATGTCGTGGAGTTGCGCGACGGGCGGCTGAGCGAGTTCAGCATCCGGCCCGAGGACGCGGGCCTGCCCTCGCATCCTTTTTCCAGCATCGCCGGCGGGACTCCGGCGATGAACGCGGCGGCGCTCCGGGGGCTGCTGGAGGGAGCGGCGTCGGCCTATCGCGACGCCGTACTGTTGAACGCGGCGGCGGCGCTGATGGTGGCCGACCGGGTGGAGGATTTGCCGGCCGGCGTCGCGCTGGCATCCGAAAGCATTGATTCGGGCGCCGCGCGGGCCCGGATCGAGGCGTTGGCCGCCTTTACTCAAGGCATAGAGGAAGGACGGGGGCGATGAGCATTCTCGAGGACATCAAGGCCTACAAACTCGAAGACGTGGCGGCGCGCAAGGAAGCCCGGCCGATCGCCGAGATCGAGGCCGCCGCCCGCGCCGCGACCCCTGTGCGAAACTTCGCCGAGGCGCTGCGGGTCAAGGCCACGACCGGCGGCTATGGCCTGATCGCCGAGATCAAGAAGGCGAGCCCGTCCAAGGGCCTGATCCGCGAGGATTTCGACCCCGCCGCCATCGCCGCCGCCTATGAGAAGGGCGGCGCCGCCTGCCTCAGCGTTCTGACCGACGGCCCGAGCTTTCAAGGCGACGACAGCTATATCGAGCTGGCGCGGGGGGCCTGCGCCCTGCCCGCCCTGCGCAAGGATTTTCTCTATGATCCCTGGCAGGTGGCGGAATCCCGGGCGCTGGGCGCGGACTGCGTGCTGATCATCCTGTCCAGCGTCTCGGACGCGCAGGCGGCGGAACTTGAGGAAGCGGCGATCGCCTGGGGCATGGATGTCCTGATCGAAACCCACAGCGCCGAGGAAATCGACCGGGCCAAGCTGCTCAAGTCCAAGCTCGTCGGCATCAACAACCGCGACCTGCACACGTTCACGACCGACCTCCAGACGACGCGGAAACTGGCGCGCGGCGTGCCGGGGGATCGGATGATCATTTCCGAATCGGGTCTGTCCAGCCGCCAGGATCTGGCGTCGCTGGCCTCGGTCGGGGTGCGGTGCTTCCTGATCGGCGAGACCCTGATGCGGGAGGAGAATATCGAGACCGCCACCCGCGCGCTCCTGCGCAGTCCCTGGACGCCGGAGGCCGGGTGATGTCGTCGCTGACCCATTTCGGCGCGGACGGATCGGCGCAGATGGTGGATGTCTCGGCCAAGCCCGCCACCGCCCGCATCGCCGTTGCCCGTGGTACGATCTCGATGGCACCGGAGACTTTGGCGCTCGTGCGCGAGGGGACGGCGAAGAAGGGCGACGTGCTGGGGGTGGCGCGGCTGGCCGGGATCATGGCGGCCAAGCGCACGGCGGATCTCATTCCGCTCTGCCATCCGCTGGCCCTTTCCAAGGTCAGTCTCGACCTGAATGCGATCGTGGAAACCAGCTGTGTCGAGATCGAGGCGGTGGTCAAGACCGTCGGCCCCACCGGTGTCGAGATGGAGGCGCTGACGGCGGTCTCGGTCGCGGCGCTGACCGTCTATGACATGCTCAAGGCGGTGGATCGGCGGATGGTGATCGGAGAGATTCGTGTCGTTCTGAAGGACGGCGGTGCATCGGGCCGTTCCATCGCGCCATGAGCGACGCCCTGCTCAGCGTCGAGGAGGCGTTCCGGCGGGTGATGGATCTCTTCGCGCCGCTCGGAGCGGAGGATGCGCCGCTGGCGGAGGCCGCTGGCCGGGTGCTGGCGGAGGATGTGGTGGCGCGCCGCGACCAACCGCCCTTCGCCGCCTCGGCCATGGATGGCTATGCGCTGCGCTCGGCGGATTGCGTGGCTGGCGCGCGTCTCGCGGTGGTGGGGCTGTCCCTGGCGGGCACGCGGTTTCAGGGGACGATCGGTCCGGGCGAGGCCGCGCGGATTTTCACCGGCGCCCCGATGCCCGAGGGCGCGGACCGGGTGTTGATTCAGGAAGACGCGGACTCCGACGGCGATTGGGTGATCGTCCGGGAGGGGCTCGATTCAGGTCCGCATGTCCGGCCGGCGGGCGGAGATTTCACCGCCGGGGCACGACTGGCCGCCCCCCGGCGGCTCGGGCCGCCGGAGATGGCGCTCGCCGCCGCGATGGGAGCGGGCACGGTCCGTCTGGCACGGCGTCCGATCATAGCCCTGATCCCGACCGGCGACGAGCTGGTGATGCCGGGCGAGGATCCCGGTCCCGACCAGATCATCTGTTCCAACAATTTTGGTCTCAAGGCGATGCTGGAGGCGGCGGGGGCCGAGGCGCGCCTGCTGCCGATCGCGCGCGACAGTGCCGAGAGCCTGGTGGCCACGCTCGATCTGGCGCGGGGGGCGGATCTGATCGTGACCCTCGGGGGGGCCTCTGTCGGGGACTTCGACCTGGTGAAAAAGACCGCCCTCGGCATGGGCTTTGATCCTGAGTTCCATCGGATCGCGCTGCGCCCCGGCAAGCCCCTGATGGCGGGCCGGCTGAACGGCGTGCCGATGATCGGACTGCCGGGCAATCCGGTGTCGGCGATGGTCTGCGGCCTCCTGTTCCTGGTTCCGGCGGTGGCGCGCATGCTCGGCCTGACGCCCGCCCTGCCCCCGCGCTTTCGCGCCCGGCTCGCCGCGGATCTGGGGCCGAACGGACCACGGACGCATTACATGCGCGCGCGCGTGACCGCCGGGCCGGACGGCTGGGACTGCCTGCCGTTCTCGCGTCAGGACAGTTCGCTGCTGTCGGAACTGGCCGAGGCGAATGCCCTGCTTGTCCGCGATCCGGGTGATCCGCGACGTAAAACCGGCGAAGTTGTGGAGTTTTGTTGGCTATCCTCTGCCACAGGTTGAGATCAGGATTATTTCTTGACACAAACCATGAACGTTCCTAGAACAATTCGGAATACGAATGCAAAGGAGCCAGAATGCTGACGCGCAAACAATACGATCTTTTGCATTTCATCCACAACCGGCTTCAGAAGGAAGGCGTTCCCCCCTCCTTCGACGAAATGAAGGAAGCACTGGATCTGCGCTCCAAATCGGGGATTCACCGCCTGATCACCGCGCTCGAGGAGCGGGGCTTCATCCGCAGGCTGGCCCATCGCGCGCGCGCCATCGAAATCCTGAAACTGCCCGAGAGCCTTGAGGCAACCGCCTCCTTCGAGCCGGAGGTGATCGAGGGCGGCCGTCCGGACTGGCCGGCGGGCGCGATGCCGATCGAGGCCCGGTCGATCGACCTGGAGGTCATGGGCCGGATCGCCGCCGGCACCCCGATCGAAGCGATCCAGCAGGTGTCCCGCAACATCGCCGTGCCCACCAGCATTCTGGCCAGCGCGGGCCGCCATTACGCGCTGGAGGTCAAGGGCGACTCGATGATCGAAGCCGGAATCAACAACGGCGATATCGTGGTCATTCAGGAACAAACCACCGCCAGCAACGGCGACATCGTGGTCGCCCTGATCGAGGGCCAGGAAGCCACGCTCAAGACCTTCCGGCGGCGCGGCTCAACCATCGCGCTGGAGGCCGCCAATCCGGCCTATGAAACACGCCTCTATCAGGACCATCAGGTCAAGATTCAGGGCAAACTCGTCGGCCTGATCCGCACCTACTGAAGCAGTTTGCCCAGGCGGGGCAGGCCCGCGCGCTTCAACAACGGCCGGATCGGTTGATCCCGACCGGAGGCGCGCTCAGCCCTCGCCTGAACCCCCGCCACCACCCGGGCCATGTCGAACCCGCCGTGGGCCAGCTCCACCAGATACCCATCCGGATCCCGCGGCAGGATACCATGCCGCCCGAGCACCCGGCTCGGGAAATCATCGCGATTATAGGTCATCAGAACGGTGGCCTGTCCCGCGATCGCCGCCGCCAGCACATGCCGGTCATCCGGATCCGGCAAGTCCAGCGACAGCGTCAGGGCATCGGGCGGCGTCACCTCGGCCCCCGGCCAATCCGCGCGCATCAGGGCGATTTCGCCCCGGGCGATGGTCTCCGACCCCGGCGGCAGGCGGCGGGTCGCCCGCGCCCATTCCTCCAGGATGCGCGGCGACCAGAGCGGCGTAAAGCCCCCCGCCCGCGCCGTCCCGAGCAAGACCTCCCGCGTCACCGTCGGAAACAAGGCATTGGCGTCGATCAGAACCCGTTCCGTCATGGCCCGAGGCGCAGGAAGATCGCCTTGAGATAGGCGCTCTCGGCGAGATGCGGATGCACCGGATGATCCGGCCCTGCCCCGCCCGTGTGCAAAATCTGCGCCGACCGCCCCGCCCGCCCGATCCCGCGCAGACAAGCCTCGCGGAACCGGCCGAGATCGGCGGCGTGACTGCAGGAACAGAGCACCAGAAACCCCTCCGGCTCCACCAGCGACGCCCCAAGTCGCGCCACCCGCTCATAGGCGCGCAAACCGGCCTCCAAGGCATTCTTGTTCGGCGCAAAGGCAGGTGGATCACAGACCACGAGCCCGAACCTCTGGCTTGAAAGCGCCGTCATCACCTCGAAGGCATCGCCCTTGCGCGTCTCGAACCGATCCGCGACGCCGGAGGCCTCCGCCCCCGCCCGGGCCAGATCGAGCGCCGCCGCCGATCCATCCACCGCGAGCGCCGAGACAGCCCCAGCCGCCAACCCCGCCAGACCAAATCCCCCGACATGGGAAAACACATCGAGCACCGACCGCCCCCGCGCCAGACGCGCGGCGAAGGCATGATTGGGCCGCTGGTCATAGAAGAGCCCGGTCTTCTGTCCGCCCGCGAGGTCCGCGAGATAGGTCGCGCCATTCATCGGCACCGGGATCGGCGCCTCCAACGCACCGGCCAGCAGGGCGGACCCATCGTCCAACCCCTCCAACCCCCGCGCCCGCCCGGACCCGTTCTTGTAGACGGTGGTGATCCCCGTGACCTCGGTCAGCGCCGCCAGCAGGTCCGGCAACAACAGATCGGACCAGGCGGCGTTCGGCTGAATCACCGCCGCCGACCCGAACCGGTCGATCACGACACCGGGCAGGCCATCGGCCTCGGCATGGATCAGACGATAATAAGGCGCGTCATACAACGCCTCGCGCAAGGACAAGGCGCGCCGCAACCGCGCCCCCAGCCACGACCGGTCGATGACGGCGCCCGGATCACGGTCGAGCATCCGGAGCGCGATCTTGGAATTTCCATTGAAGGCGGCGGCCCCGAGCGGCGCCCGCTCCGCGTCCTGAACCTCGACGATCGCACCGGCCGGGATCGCCCGGGTCCGGCGGTCGAGCACGATCTGGTCGGAATAGACCCAAGGAGCCCCGAACCGGATCGGCTGGGCATTGACCTTGGGCAGGAGACGGACGGCGGGGCGGGGTTCGGGAGCATCTGACATGGCTTCTCCCTAGCCGCTCCGCCGCGCGAGGGAAAGCCTTGCCCGCGGGGGGATGGGGCGTCCTGATCCCATCGGACCCGGCAGGGAGGCGCTCTGCCCCGCGCGACGACCTGTCCCGGGCTTGACCCGGGACCTCCGGCGCAACCCCGAAGGACCGCGCTTCGGACCCGAGGCTCTGGGTCAAGCCCGGGACAGGCCGCGCGCACGGCCGGACGGGTGTTTATCGGGAGAGGCCGAGATGCTTCAGATAACGCCCTTCGAGCCAGCGAAAGATCCCGACCAGCAGGAAGGTGATCGCCATATAGAGAGCCGCCGCCGTCAGGAACCCCTCATAGGCGAGATAGAATTTTGCGTTCAGGGTCCGCCCCGCTCCGAGGATGTCCTGAAGGGTGATGACGCTGGCCACCGTCGAGCCATGCAGCATGAAGACCACTTCATTGCCATATTGCGGCAGGGCCCGGCGCAGGGCCACCGGAATCAGGATCAGCAGGGTCACCAGAATGGGCCGCAGGCCCAGCGCCTTGGCGGCTTCCAGATCGCCGCGCGGCACGGATTCCACCGCGCCCCGGATGATCTCGGTCGCATAGGCGCCGGAATTGAGCGAAAAGGCGATCAGGGCGCACCACCAGGCGCTGCGCAGATAGGCCCAGGCCCAGCTGTCGCGGATCCAGTCGAATTGCGAGAGCCCGTAATAGATCAGGAAGGTCTGGACCAGCAGCGGTGTGCCGCGAAAGAGATAGACATAGGCCTTGATCGCCCCGTTCAGGTAGGGCACGCGCCGCGCCCGGGCGATGCCCGCCGGCAATCCGATGCAAAAGCCGATGACGAGCGGGATGAAGGTGAGTTGCAGCGAAATCCACACGCCCTTGGCAAAGAGCGGCCAGTTCTCCAGGACCAGATCAACGCGCATGGGAATGGCCCCGCGCGTACCGGCGTTCCAGCGCCTCGAAGATCAGGGTCGAGACCCAGGTCAGCAGCAGGTAATAGAGCATCACCACCGAGAGAAACAGGAACGGTTCGCGCAAGGACTTGCCCGCGTCATTGGCGAGGCCGACGATATCGGACAGTCCGATCACCGAAACGACGGCGGTGGATTTGACCAGCACCTGAAAGACATTGGCATAGCCCGGCAGGGCGAAGCGGATCATCTGAGGCAGCGTCACCGTCCAGTGCAGCGGGAGGGGGCGCAGCCCGAGGGCGCGGCAGGCCTCGATCTGGCCGCGCGGCACGGTCAGAAAGGCGCCGCGGAAGGTTTCGGTCAGATAGGCGCCATAGATGAAGCCGATGGTCAGGACCCCCGCCAGAAAGGGCGAGACGGTGATGCCCTTGCCTCCGAGCGCGTCCGCGATGGTGTTCACCATCCGCTGCCCACCGAAATAGACGAGCAGGAGCAGGACCAGATCGGGGACCCCGCGGATGAGCGTCGTATAGACCATGACGATGGAATGCCAGACCGGCCCGCCGCCGATCTTGCCGAGCGCCCCGAGGATCCCGAGCGTGGTGGCCAGCGCCAGCGACAGGAGCGCGAGCCCGAGGGTCACGACCGCGCCGCTCAGCAGAAGCGGCGCATAGGCCAGGATATCATTCATGCGGAGCGCGCGGCGGGGTCTGGATCATTCGCCGTAGATGTCTATGTCGAAATACTTGGCCTCGATCGCCTTGTATTCGCCATCCTCGCGGATTTTGGCGATCGCGGCGCTGAGCTTGTCGCGCAGGGCGGTGTCTTCCTTGCGCACCCCGATGCCCGCGCCGACGCCATGGATCGCCGGATCGAGTTTCGGCGTTCCGAACGGCGCATATCCCGCGCCCGCCGGGGTCTTGGTAAAGCCGTTGGTCAGGGCGATGCTGTCGGCCATCACCGCGTCCAGCCGACCGGCGGTCAGGTCGAGCGTCATCTCGTCCTGCGAGCCATAGAGCTGGAGCTGGGTGTCCGGGTAATAGGTTTCCATATAGACTTGGTGGATGGTTCCGCGCTGGACGCCGACGGTCTTGCCCGCCATGCCTTCCTTGGTATCGACCAGATCGGTTCCCTCCTTGGCCACGAAGATCGCCGGGGTCTGGTAATATTTGGTGGTGAAATCGATGACCTTCTTGCGCTCCTCGGTGATCGACATGGAGGCGACGATGGCATCGCATTTCTTTTCGAGCAGCGCCGGGATGATGCCGTCCCAATCGACCTTGACCATCGTACAGGTCTCGCCGATCTGCTTGCAGAGCGCATTGGCGATATCGATGTCAAACCCGACGACCGTGCCCTCCGGCGTGGTTTCCGAGAACGGCGGATAGGCGCCTTCCACACAGATGTTCATGGCCATGGCCGGAGCGGCGGCGGCGAGGCCGAGAGCGGCCGCGGCACTGCGCAGGAAGCGCGTCATATGTAATCCCCCTTGTCGTCGGATCGTCCTTCTCACCGTAGGCAAGCAGGCCGCTGCGTCAAGATCATCACGTCGCCCAGACCCGGCCTTGGCGGGGGCGTCTTTGCCTTTAAATCCCGCGCCTCGGGGCATCGGGGGTCACACTTTCCTAAATAGGGTCACACTTTCCTAAATATATGGATTTACCCCATTCGAAGTGTGTTGTGGTCGTTCCTCAGGAGTTCGGGCCCCGGGGCTGTGAATCGGACGGCCGGTCACGACCAATGATTCAGCGGAGAACGGGACCGAACATGCGCCTTACGATAAAGACCCGCCTTGCGATCCTTGTCGGAGCCTTGATCCTTATGGCGAGCGCCATCGGCGTGAGCGGCGTCAAACAGCTCGGCTCGGCCAACTTTGAGCTGAACGAAATGGCCGCCCGCGTCGAACGGATGATGCTGGGCCAGGAAACCGTCTTGACCCTGGTGACCGTGGGCCGTGACCTTGCCAGGGAGGCGCTGGAGCCGGACCCGCGACAGGTCCAGGAAATCGACGAAGCCATTACCAAGAGCATATCCGCGCTCGAGACCAAGCTGGGCACACTGCGGCAACAGGTGACCAATCCCGCGAACAAAGCCGACCTCGACAAGATCGTCGAAATCCTCCCGAACTGGAAGACCGCCACTGACAAGGCCCGGAGCTATATCATGAGCAATTCGGACGAGGGCGCGGCCCAGATGCTCGATGAAACGGCCCAGCCGGCCCTGAGGGGCGTTTCCGAAATTCATGACAAATTGCGGGCGATGATCACCGAACGGATCAGATCCGGGGACATGTCGGGCCTTGACGCCCTGAACAATCTGGATCGCGTGGCCGACACCGCGAACGAGGCTTATCAAATCGCGGCGGTGGCCCTCGCCAACACCATGTACAAATCCCGGCAGGACGCGGCGCTCGACCGCTTCCAAAAGGTCGCCGACGACCACGACGCCGCCTGGCAGGCCCTCGCGTCCCAGTCGGCCTCCCCCGCGGAGAGCAATCTGTTGCGCGACCTCAGGGCCAGTGACGAGACGCTGATCGCAGCTCTGAAAGAATGCGTGAAACTGGCAGGCGCCCGGGGGAACCTGAACGCCTATGAGACCATCAACAATGAGGTGGTGCCCTTGCGCCAGCGGATGGTCGAGCTCGTCACGGCAGTGAATCAACGGTCGGACGACTCGATCCGGACAGCCGTGGCAAACAGCAATGCCGACTATTCCTCGGCGCGACTGACCTCGATCCTGACCATCATCGGGGCCATCATTGTCGGGCTGGCGATCGGAGGCTGGATCATGGTCTCGATCGGCCGGGGCCTCGGTCTCGCCAGACACCTCGCCGAAGCGGTCGCGGCCGGGAACCTCGACATTCGCGACGAGGCCAGGGGCAACGATGAGCTGACCGATCTGGTCAGGACGCTGAATTCCATGGTCGCCAAGCTGCGTTCGGTGATCGGCTCCGCGCTGACCGTCTGCCGGACCATGGAGACGGGCATGCATGAACTGTCCACGACCTCCGCTCAAATGTCGGAAGGCGCGACCGAGCAGGCCTCCGCGACCGAGGAAGCCTCGGCGGCGATGGAACAGATGGCCGCCACCATCAAGCAGAGCGCCGACAATTCCGGCCAGACCGAACGCATCGCCCGGCAATCCGCCGAGAGTGCGATCACCAGCGGCGAGGCGGTGGAAAAGGCCGTCACCGCGATGTCCGCGATCGCGGAAAAGATCATGGTGGTGCAGGAAATCGCCCGCCAGACCGATCTTCTGGCCCTGAACGCGGCGGTGGAAGCGGCCCGGGCGGGCGAGCATGGGCGCGGCTTCGCAGTCGTGGCCTCCGAGGTCCGCAAGCTCGCCGAACGAAGCCAGTCGGCGGCGACGGAGATTTCATTGCTCTCCAACGAGACGAGCACGGCGGCGCAGGCGGCGGGCGCGATGCTGCGGCGGCTGGTACCCGACATCCAGAGAACGGCGGAACTCGTCGCCGAAATCTCGGCCGCGAGCCGCGAGATGGACACGGGCGCCAGTCAGGTGAATACCGCGATCCGCCAGCTCGACATCGTGACGCAGCAGAACACCACCGCCGCCGAGGCCGTGGCCGCCACGGCGGAATCCGTCACCAGTCAGGCGGGCACGCTCCAGCGGGACGTGAGCTTCTTCCGCATCGGCGGGAGCAGCGCCGGATATTCCGCGCCAGCCCGCCCGACACCGGCCCCGAAACCATCGAAAAAAGCCGCGCCCAAGGCCGCCGCGACCCGCGCTCCGGCCAAGGCCGCGGCCCGGCCGACCGGCGGCGGGTTCGACCTCGATCTGGGCGGCGCGGCGGAGGATGCGCTCGACGCCCAGTTCAAGGGCTCAGGACGGGCGGCCTAGGGGGGTTTCCATGAACTCCGGTTCATGAAAATCCCTCTGGCTATCCGATATTGCGTATTTTCGAGTCGCAAAACCGGATACGCTTTCGCTGAAAATGCTCCAGCGGGATTTCCATGAACTCCGGTTCATGAAAATCCCTCTGGCTATCCGATATTGCGCATTTTCGAGTCGCGAAACCAGATACGCTTTCGCTGAAAATGCTCCGGCGGAACCTCCAGACAAGTGAGACCCCCTGCCTGGAAATCGCCCTGATCCCGACCGGCCTCAGCTTCGGGCGGCGAAAACCCCCGGCAGGCTGCCCGGCCGCGCGGCGGTCTCCAGCCAGAGGCCGACGAATTCGGCGACCGACCGGAAGCACATGACATCGAAGGCGCCATCCTCGCGCAGCCAGAAGGCGGCGGCGATCTGACCCAGGCGCGTGCGGCGGAAATCGCCCGGACGGAACGCGGCGGGCGAGAGATCGACCGGCGCCCCCTTGGCCAGAACCTCGCGCGCGCCCGCCCCTCGCAGGCGAAAGATGTGGCGCGCGTCCGAGACATCGACCACCAGATGATGCAGATCCGCGAATGTCTCGCTCAGGGTCCGAACGGTGGCGACGACCTCCCCCAGCGGCAGGAACAGCATCGCCTCGTCGGGCGACATCCAGGCCAGCGCCCGCTCGCCGAGAAATGTCACCCGTCCGGGTCCCGGCATCACGATCCCGGTCGCGGCCAGAAGGATGGCATGGGCGCCGGGGGCGGCGAAATCCATCCGGATGGTGATCATCCCGACGGGTTTCGGGCTTGAGACGGTCACGACCTCAGACATCCTGACGGCTCCCTTCCTTGTCGAGAAACACCGGATCGACCACCCGGGCCCGGAGGACGCGGTCGGCGGCGACGGGGAACTCCAGCACCTGCCCCATCCGGCCCGCCCCGCCCTCGATCAGGGCCATGGCGATCGAATGGCCGAGGGTGGGCGAGAAATAGCTGGAGGTGACATGGCCGATCGTCGGGGTCGGCCCCTTGGCCAGCACCGGCCCCGCGACGGCATGGGCGCCGTCGGGTAGGACATCGGTCGGGTTCTCCGTCCGCAGGCCGACGAGCGTCTTGCGGTTCGGCCGGGTCAGGTCGGCGCGTTGCTGCGCCCGCTTGCCGATGAAATCCGCCTTCTTCTTGGACACGGCCCAGCCGAGATTGAGATCCTGCGGGATCACGGTGCCGTCGGTTTCATCGCCGATCATGATGAAGCCCTTTTCGGCGCGCATGACATGCAGGGCCTCGGTGCCATAGGGCTGAATGCCATGGGCGGCACCGGAGGCCAGAACGGCGTCCCAGAACGCCTGGCCCTGCGCGGCGGGCACGGCCACCTCGTAGCTCAGCTCGCCCGAGAAGGAGATCCGGTGAACCCGGGCCGGGATCCCCGCCAACGCCCCTTCGGCGAAGGCCATGAACGGCAGCGCCTCACGCGAGAGATCCATGCCGCCGAGCCCTTCGAGCACGGCGCGGGATTTGGGTCCGACGACGGCGACCTGGGCATATTGCTCGGTCACATTGGCGACATAGACCTTGAGATCCCACCATTCGGTCTGGAGCCATTCCTCCATCCAGGCATGGACCCGGTCCGATCCGCCGGAGGTGGTGTGACAGAGGAAACTGTCGGGCGAGAGCCGGACCACCACGCCGTCATCGAAGAGAAAACCGTTGTCGTTGCACATCAATCCATAGCGGCACCGGCCCACGGCCAGCGAGGACATGACATTGGTATAGATCAGGTCGAGGAATTTCCCGGCATCGGGCCCCTTGACGAGGATCTTGCCCAAGGTCGAGGCATCGAGCACGCCGACGTTCCGGCGGGTGTTGAGAACCTCGCGGGTGACGGCCTCCTTCACCGCCTCACCGGCGCGCGGATAGGCATAGGGCCTGCGCCAGTCGGCGACGGGTTCCCAGTGCGCGCCATTCGCGTCGGACCAGGCATCGATCGGCGTCTTGCGGGTGGCTTTGAACAGCGGTCCCCGCGCTTCGCCCGCGAGCGCGCCGAAGGTGACGGGCGTGTAGGGCGGGCGGAAGGTGGTGGTGCCGACCTGGGGAATGGGCGCGGCGAGGGAATCGGCGAGGATGGCGAGGCCGTTGATATTGCTGAGCTTGCCCTGATCGGTGGCCATGCCGAGGGTGGTATAGCGTTTGGTATGTTCGACGCTGACATAGCCCTCTTGCGCGGCGAGACGCACGTCGGAGACTTTGACATCGTTCTGATAGTCGAGGAAGGCCTTGGCCCGGAGCCTGGCGTTCGCACCCTGGGGCATCGACCAGACCGCGAGCATGGGAGCCTCGGCCTCGGCCTCGGCGCGGGGAGCGGCCTCGTCGCCGGGGGCAAGCCCCACCTCCTCGGCCGCCTGGCGCCCGGCCCGATGCGCATCGACAAGGGCCTCGGCGGTGATCAGCGGGCCCGAGGCGGTCCCGGCGGAGATCACGAAGCCCTTGCCATCGCGCCCGAGCGGCGGGCGCGCGGGATCTGGGGCGAAATGGGCATTCGCCGCGTCCCAGCGCAGTTTTCCGCCGCAATGGGACCAGAGATGGACGACCGGGGACCATCCGCCGGACATGGCGACGATATCGCAGGGGATTTCCTCAAGCACCGCGCCTTCGCCGGCCTGGAGGCAGATCTGGACGGAGGTGACGGCCTTGCCGCCCTTGACGCTGGCGATGCCCCGGCCTTCGATCACGCGGATGCCTTTGTCGCGGGCGGCCTGGGCGAGCGGGCCGGGCGCCTGGGGGCGGGCATCGAGAATGGCGGGCACGTCGAGACCGGCGGCGCGGAGGGCGATGGCGGTGCGATAGGCATCGTCGTTGTTGGTGACGACCAGGGTCCGGTCCCCGGGGCTGACGCCCCAGAGGGCGACATAATCCCGCACGGCGCTGGCCAGCATTACGCCGGGGATATCGTTGCCCGCGAAGGCCAGGGGGCGCTCGATGGCGCCGGTCGCGGTGACGATCCGGGTGGCGCGGATCCGCCAGAGGCGGTGGCGGGGGCCGTCGCCCGTAGGGGCATGATCGGTGAGGCGCTCCTCGGCCAGCGCATAGCCATGGTCATAGACCCCGGCGGCCATCATCCGGGACCGGCGGGTGACGTTGGGCATCGCATCGAGGGCGGCGATCTGGGCGGCGACCCAATCGGGCGCGGGCAGGCCCTCGATCACCGGCGCATCGACGAGGGCGCGGCCGCCCCAATGCGCGGTCTGTTCGATCAGCAGGACCCGGGCCCCGGCGGCCCCGGCGGCGCGGGCGGCGGCGAGACCGGCGATGCCACCGCCCACCACCAGCACATCCACATAGGCATAGAAATATTCGTAACGATCGGCATCCGCCTCCGGGGGCACCACGCCCAGACCGGCGGATTGACGGATCACCGGCTCGAACAGGCGCTTCCAGGCGGCCCGGGGATGCATGAAGGTCTTGTAATAGAACCCCGCCGGAAACAACGGCGCCAACCGCGCATTGATCGCGCCGATGTCAAATTCGAGACTCGGCCAGTGGTTCTGGCTGCGCGCCTCCAGACCGTCGAACAGCTCCACCGTCGTGGCCCGCGCATTGGGCTCGGACCGAGCACCCCGGCCAAGCTGCGCCAACGCGTTCGGCTCCTCCGGACCGCTCGCCACGATCCCGCGCGGACGGTGGTACTTGAACGACCGCCCCGCCAGCACTTCACCGTTCGCAAGCAGGGCCGAGGCCAGGGTATCGCCCTCAAACCCCCGCAAACTCTTGCCGTTCCACTGAAACCGCAGCGGCTTCGTCCGGTCGATCCGCGAACCGCCCTGTGCCAGACGTGTGCTCATGACCAACCCTTCCAGTCCGGACGCTTCGCCTTGATCGCCGCCACCAGCGACTCGGGCGGCGCGGTGACCTGCGCGGAATAACTGCCGAACACCTCCAACGTCGCGGTACAGCGCGCCACATGGAACCACTTGCCGCAACCGAACGCATGGCGCCAACGCTCGAAATGCACGCCCCGGGGATTGCGCCGCTCAAAGAGATAATCGGCGAACGCCGCGTCATCCCCCTCCGCGCCGACGCGCCGGATATGCGCCTCGCCACCGGGCGCGAATTCCGTCTCCTCGCCCGACACCCCGCAACAGGGACAGGTCAACAGCAACATCCCACCATCCCCCTCAATGCGCCACGGCGGCGGCGACGCTCTCGTCGATCATCCGGCCCTCGCGAAACCGCCCCAATCCGAAGGGCCCCGCCAGATCGCCCGGCACCCCCCGCGCCACCATCTCGGCGGTGGCCCAGCCCGAACCGGGGATCGCCTTGAACCCGCCGGTCCCCCAGCCGCAGTTGATGAAAATTTCCCGCACCGGCGTCGTCCCGATGATCGGCGAACGGTCCCCGGTCATGTCCACGATCCCGCCCCACTGCCGCAACATCTTCAACCGGCTCAGCATCGGAAAAGTCTCGATCAACGCCCGCAAAGTCTCCTCGATATGCTGGAAACTGCCGCGCTGGGTGTAATTGTTGAACCCATCGGCGCCGCCGCCGATCACCATCTCGCCCTTGTCGGACTGGCTGATATAGCCATGCACGGTGTTGGCCATGATCACGCAATCGATCGCGGGCTTCACCGGCTCGGACACCAGAGCCTGAAGCGCCACCGATTCCACCGGCAACCGGAATCCCGCCATCTCGGCCAGGACCCCCGACGATCCCGCCACCACGATGCACAGCTTGTCACACGCAATCGCCCCGCGCGACGTCCGCACCCCGGTTACGCCATCGGCGTCGCGATCCACCCCGATCACTTCGCAGTTCTGGATGATATCGACCCCCATGTCGCTCGCCGCCCGCGCATAACCCCAGGCCACCGCGTCATGCCGCGCCGTCCCCCCGCGCGGCTGCCACAACCCGCCCAGAACCGGATAGCGCGGCCCGTCGAGGTTGATCGACGGCACGATCGCCTTGATCCGGTCGCGCTCGACCATCTCGCTCTCGATCCCGGCCAGACGGTTGGCATGGGCGGTCCGCTTCCAGGCGCGCAACTCATGCTCGGTCTGGGCCAGCATCAACACGCCGCGCGGGCTGAACATGATATTGTAGTTCAGATCCTGGCTCAACGTCTCATAGAGCCCCCGCGCCTTCTCGAAAATCGCGGTCGAGGGCGGTTGCAGGTAATTCGACCGGATGATCGTCGTATTGCGCCCGGTATTGCCGCCCCCGAGCCAGCCCTTCTCCAGCACCGCCACGTCGCGGATGCCGTGGTTCTTGGCCAGATAATAGGCGGTCGCCAACCCATGCCCGCCCGCGCCGACGATCACGACCTGATATCGGGATTTCGGCTCGGGGGCGCGCCAGGCGCGATCCCATCCCTGGTGCTGGCGAAACGCCTCGCGGGCGATGGCGAAAACGGAATATCGGCGCATGGGCGGCGGGGTCTCCGGCGTTGCACGGGGAAAATTCGTAAATCCTCCATGCCCGATTCCCACGCCGGAACCAAGACCGCTTTCACCACGCGATTTGACGTTCACGACCTTTCGTCGCGCGCCCCCCATGGTCACGACCTTTCGCCGCGCGAACCCATGTTCACGACCTTTCGCGCGCGACCCCATGGTCACGACCTTTCGCCGCGCGAACACATGTTCACGACCTTTTATCGCGTGAACCCAATGTTCACGACATCGCTGGTCGGCGGATTGCGACATTGTGCCCGGACGCGGCAAAAGTTACGGTCCCGCGCAAAACCGGGGGTATGATGCAGACCGAAGCTTTGTTCTGGGGGATCGCGATCCTCCTCGTTCTGGGCAGTCTTGGTCTGGTGTTTGCTCCGCTCCTGCGGGGCGCGGGTCGGGCGGGGCGGCGGTCCAGCTATGACATGCGAATCTATCGCGATCAGCTGCGCGAGATCGAAGCCGATCTGGCGCGCGGCACCGTGACCCAGTCCGAGGCCGCCGCCTCCAGGCTCGAAATCTCGCGCCGGCTGCTGGCCGCCGCCGACAGCGAAACCGGGGAAAAGGCCGCCGTCACCGCGCCCAGGGGCCTCAGCCGCCTGACGGTCGCCTGCCTCGGTCTGGTGGTCGCCGCGGCCACGGCGGGCCTTTATGCCCAACTCGGCGCCCCCGGGGACCCCGACCTGCCGCTCAGCCTCCGGCTGGAGCAGGAGGCCAAGGCCCGGGCCAACCGCCCGAGCCAGGCGGAGGCCGAGGCCCTGATCGCGGGCAAGCCGAAATCCCCCGGCGCCCAGGCCCCGCGTCCCGAGGATCTCGCCCTCGTCCAGAAGCTTCAGGATGTGCTGAAAACCCGGCCGGACGATCTGCGCGGCCATGTGCTGCTGGTGCGCAGCCTCGGCGCGCTCGGGCGCTGGCAGGAGGCGCGGGTGGCGCAGGGCGATGTCGTGCGGATCGAGGGCGACAAGGTCACGGCGCCCGATCTGGTGACATGGGCGGAGCTGATGGTGCTGGCGGCCAATGGCTATGTCTCGCCGGAGGCGGAGTCGGCGCTGGCCCATGCCCTGACGCTCGATCCGGGCAATCCGCTCGGGCGCTATTATTCCGGCCTGACCCTGCTTCAGGGCGGGCGGCCCGATCTCGCCTATGGGCTCTGGTCGCGGCTTCTGGCCGAGGGGCCCGCCGATGCGCCCTGGATCCCGACGATCAAGGCCCAGATCGGCGATGTCGCCAGCCTCGCCGGAATGCCCCCGCCGGAGGAGATCGCAGGCCCCGATCAGGCACAGGTGGACGCGGCCGGAGCCATGACCCCGGAACAGCGCCAGACGATGATCGAGGGCATGGTGAACCAGCTCCGGACCCGGCTGAGCACTCAAGGGGGGACGGCCGCCGAATGGTCGCAACTGATCCGCGCCTACGGGGTTCAGGGCCGGATGGATGACGCGGCCAAGGCCTGGACCGATGCCAAGGCCGCCCATGCCACCGATCCCGCCGCCCTGGCGGCCTTGACGGCGGCGGCGCGGGACGCGGGGCTGATCAATTGAGCGCCCCTCACGAGGAGATCCGCGATTTCGTGGCGGCCTTGCCCCATGGTCGCGCGCTGGTCGGCCTCGACCTCGGGACCCAGACGATCGGCGTCGCGGTCTCCGACACCTGGCGGCGCATCGCCACCCCGCTGGAGACGATCCGCCGGGTGAAATTCACCCTCGATGCCGAGGCGTTGCTGCGCATCATCGCCGCGCGCTCGATCGGGGGGATCGTGCTGGGCCTGCCGCGCAACATGGACGGCAGCGAGGGTCCGCGCGCGCAATCGACCCGCGCCTTTGCCCGCAACCTGTCGCGGCTGACCGACCTGCCGATCACCTTCTGGGACGAGCGCCTGTCCACCGTCGCCGCCGAACGCGCGCTGCTGGAGGCGGACACCTCGCGGGCGCGCCGCGCCCAGGTCATCGACCATGTCGCCGCGGGCTATATATTACAGGGTGTGCTGGACCGCATGGGCCATCTGGAGCGAGAATGACCGACGAGATTTGGAGCCGCGCCGAGATCGAAAGTCCCTGCGTCAAGATCTGCGTGATGCATCCGCGGGCGGGGCTCTGCGTGGGGTGTTACCGCACCCTGGACGAGATCGCCGGCTGGGGCACGATGCCGGCCGAGGCGCGGCGCGCGGTGATGGACGCCCTGCCCGACCGGATCGCCCTGGTCAAACCCCGGCGCCAGGGCGGCCGGGCGGGCCGGATCGCGGAAGGGTCCCCGCCCGGCGACGGGTAACCAGAAGGTTAACGTTTTTCGGATTATGATTTGATTTCAGAGGTTTAACACTGTGCGCACGCGTGCGCGCCTATCCCATCAGGGCCTTGCGGAGCATATTGAGGGCGACGATCACCAGAAATCCGCCGAAGATCCGTTTGAGGGGCTTGGGGTTCAGGGAATGGGCGATGCGGACCCCGAGAGGGGTGGTCAGCATCGTGGTGGCCACGACCAGGACGAAGGCCGGGATATTCACCAGCCCGAGGGTGAGGGGCGGCCGCCCCGGGCTGCCCCAGCCCGACAGGAGAAAACCGATGACCGAGGGGACCGCGATGACCAGCCCGAAGCCCGAGGCGGTTCCCACCGCCCGATGGATCGGCACTCCATAGAGCCGCATGAGAGGCACCCCGAAGCTGCCCCCCCCGATGCCCATCAGGACCGAGAGAAAGCCGATCACCGAACCGGTGATCCCCCGGCCGATCCCCTTGGGCATGGTATCCCCGAGTTGCCAGTTGTCCCGGCCGAGCCCGATATAGAGCCCGACGAGCGAGCCGAGCACGCCGAAGATGACCATCAGTGCGGTCGATTTCAGCCCCGCCGCCGCGAAGACGCCAATGACCGCGCCCACCGCGATATAGGGTGCCCAGCCCTTGAGGATGTCCCAGTCGACGGCCCCCTTGGCATCGTGTCCCCTGACCGAGCGGACCGAGGTCGCGGCGATGGTGGCCAGCGAGGTCGCGAGGCAGACCTGCATGATATGGGGGCCGCCATAGCCGAGCGTGGTGAAGGTGTAGAGGAAGGCCGGGACCAGCACGATCCCGCCGCCGACCCCGAGCAGTCCGGAGATGATTCCGGCGACGCCTCCGATGAGGAGGAGCAATCCCCCCAGCGGGAGCAGGTGGGGCAAATCGGTAACAGGCATACTCGTCAAACCTCGCCGCTGTGATCCTTCTGCCCTAGCCGGTCGCCGACGGGAGTTCAAAGGATTTCGCAGGGAAGGCCGAACGGATTCCCCGGCCAGTCGGGCCGGGGGGGATGGATCGGGGCGGTTGGGATCAGCCCTTGGACCGGTTGCGGATCATGAAGGAGTCATAGGCATATTCCGCGACCGAGAACCAGAGATAGCCCTCGTTGCGGGCGGCCACCTGGCTCTCGTGGATCGTCCGGAAATCCGCGTTGGTTTCGGAGATTTCCTTGTAGACCTCGCCGGAGGCCTTGAAGGCCGCTTCCATGACGTCCTGCGGATAGGGTCGAAGCTGCGCCCCGGCCCCGACGAGGCTGCGCAGGGCGCCCGGATTGCGGGCGTCGTATTTCGCCAGCATGTCGACGTTCGCATAAGCCGCCGCCGTGGTCAGGATCGCCTTGTAGCTGGCGGGCAGGTCGTTCCATTTCTGGAGGTTGATGAAGAAGTGGATGGTCGGGCCACCTTCCCACCAGCCGGGATAGTAGTAGTAGGGCGCGACCTTCACGAACCCCAGCTTCTGGTCATCATAGGGACCGACCCATTCCGCCGCGTCGATCGTCCCACGCTCCAGCGCCGGATAGATATCGCCGCCGGGAATTTGCTGCGGCACCGCGCCGAGCTTTTCCATGACCTTGCCGCCGAGGCCCGCGATGCGCATCTTGAGCCCCTGAAGGTCGGCGAGGGACTTGATCTCCTTGCGGAACCAGCCGCCCATCTGCACCCCGGTGTTGCCGCCTGGCATCCCGTAGAGGTTCTGCTTGGCATAAAAGCCGTTCAGCAGGTCGTTGCCACCCCCCTCGTAGAGCCAGGCATTCATCTGTCTTGCATTGAGGCTGAAGGGGACGGCGGTCCCGAGGGCAAAGGTCGGATCCTTACCCCAGTAATAGTAGGAACAGGTATGGGTCATTTCGACCGTGCCGGTGCCGACCGCCTCCGCCGCCTGTGGCATCGGTACGATCTCGCCGGCGGGAAAGACTTCGATCTCGAAATTGCCGTCTGTCGCCTCTTTCACTTGCTCGGCGAATACCGTCGCCCCGCCGAAGATCGTGTCGAGGGACCGTGGAAAGCCAGACGTCAGGCGCCATTGAACCTTGGGACTGGTCTGGGCAATCGCCGGTGCCGCCAGCGTCGCGGCGCTCGCGCCTCCGGCGGCGGCGACCTTCAGGAAATTGCGGCGTTTCATCAAAGTTCCTCCGAGTTTTGCATCAGTCAGACGCTATTTGGCAGGGTCTTGCGAGAAATCAGGCGGTGGGACCGAGAAATCGGGCGTGGCTCCATTTCCCATGTCCGGCATCGGGATCGCATCCAGCGCGTCCTCCACCGCCTTTTCGTCGATGACCGCGTGATCCGCGATCCAGTATGTGACCGTCTCGGGCCAGAAGATCAGGATGGCGACGAGTGCGATCTGCAAGCCGATCCAGGGAAGAGAGCCCCAATAGATGTCACGACTCTTGACCTCCGGCGGTGCAATGCCCCGCAGATAAAAGAGAGCAAATCCGAATGGCGGGTGCATGAAGGACGTCTGCATGTTCACGCAGAGCAACAGCCCGAACCAGACGAGATTGATATCGAGCGCCGCCGCCGCGGGCACCAGCATCGGAACCACGATGAAAACGATCTCGAAGAAGTCGAGAAAGAAGGCGATGAAGAAAATGAAGAGGTTGGTGAAGATCAGGAAGCCGATCTGACCGCCGGGGAACGATCCGAGCAGGTGGGAAATCCACCGGCCGCCATTCACTCCCTGAAATACAAGGCTGAAGACCGTCGCACCTACCAGGATGAAAACCACCATGGAGGTGATCCGCATCGTCTGCTCCATCGCGTCCCACAGCATGGCATTCGAGTAGCGACGATGAAGCAGGGCGAGCGCGATCGCCCCGATCGCTCCCATGGCGCCTGCCTCGGTGGGCGTGGCGAGCCCCATGAAGATCGTGCCGAGAACGAGAAATATCAGCACAAGCGAGGGCACCATCCCCCATGCGACCTTGGACACCAGGGCCCAGCCCCGCAGAGTGCGCGCCTCGGGCGGCAGCGCGGGCACGAGATGGGGTTTGAAGATCGAAACCGCGAGGATGAACAGGACGAACAGCCCGATCTGAAGGACCGAGGGCCCGATCGCCCCCAGATACATGTCACCCACCGAAACTCCGAGCTGGTCGGCGAGCACGATCAGAACCAGCGAAGGAGGGATGACCTGCGTTATCGTGCCCGAGGCCGCGATCACCCCGGTCCCGATTTTCATGTCATATCCGTATTTCAACATGACCGGCAGTGAGATCATGCCCATGGCAATCACGGAGGCGGCGACCGTGCCGGTGATGGCTCCCAGGATTGCCCCAACGAAGATCACCGCGTAGGCGAGGCCTCCGGGGACGGAACCGAACAACTGCCCTGTCCCTTCGAGCAAGTCCTCCGCGAGGCCGCTTCGCTCCAGAATGACACCCATGAAGGTAAAGAACGGAATTGCGAGCAGCAGGTCATTCGACATGATCCCGTAAATCCGATACGGAAGGGCCTGCAGGAATTCAGGTCCGAAATATCCGATTTCCATCGCCAACAGGCTGAAGGCAAGGCCCAGGGCCGATAGGGAAAAGGCCACCGGGAACCCGATCAGCATAAAGATGATCAGGCCGGCGAACATCGCGGGCGCGGTGTAACCATATTCTAGCATCCGGCTTCTCCTTCGCGCCGACGGGATCCGGCCTTCATTGCAGGGGACGTTCGTATTCGGCGACCTGCGCGCCTTCCCCACGCAGGGCCGCGATACGCTTGATCAGTTCCGCCATTCCCTGAAGAAGGACGAGCGTGAAGCCGATCGGCATGAGCAATTTGGGGGGCCAAAGCAGCAAGCCACCCGAATTGGAGGAATGTTCGCCGCTCAGATAGCTGGTCAGGAAGAAATTCCACCCCGCGTAGGCCAGCATGGACATGACCGGAATCAGAAAGAATATGATCCCGAAGACATCGATCCAGAGTTTACGCCGGGGCGAGGCGGATCCGTAAAACAGATCAACCCGCACATGTTCATTCATTTGCAGCACATGCGCCGCGCCGAGCAGGAAAATCCCCGCGAACATCTGCCATTGAATCTCCAGCCAGGCATTCGAGCTGATGCTGAAGAGATAGCGCGAAATTGCGTTGCCGGCACTGATCACACAACTTGAGAGGACCAGACACGCGGCGATCCAGGCAAAAAAACGGCTGACGCCATCCATAGCGCGGGCAGCGCGCAACAATCCCGACATCGAACCCTCCCCTCCGATCGCGTCATCGGCGCGCGCACCGGTATTTTGTTTTTTGGTAACCCTCACAGAGTGATCAGACAAGTCGTTTACTTGATCCGATATCAATTGCTTCGGGCGGGCAAAACCGGAGCCCGGCGCAGGGAGGGCCGGTGGCTACTGATCGAAGTGTTCAATCTTGCCTTAACCGTATTGAGAATATGACAGACCATTGCCCCAGACATGGGCGGAACCGAGTGAATTCGGGCCGCGCGGCGGAAAACGATGTGGAGAGGCTCCCGATGATGCGTCTGTTGACTTCAATGGCGCTCCTCGCAATATTTGCAGGGCCGGTCTGGGCCACATCGATCGGACTGGCCATGTCTGAGCAGAACATCTTTCTCGACATGTTTGTCGCGGGCGTCCAGGACAGCGCCAAATCTCATAATCTTAACCTTGTCCAGACTAACGCGAACAATGATACGCAGACCCAGATCAATCAGGTCCATGACCTGATTGCCAAGGGCGTCTCGGCCATCCTCACGGTCACCGTCTCAAAAAAAGCGGAAATTGCCATCGCCGAGGCCGCGCGGGCTGCCAATATTCCCCTCATCTATGTCAATCGTGAGCCCAACCGTGAGATTCTGGGCGGGCGCATCGCCTATGTGGGTTCCGACGAGATGGCTTTCGGCAAGCTTCAAGCGGAGGAAGTTTGCCGCTTGCTGGGAGGTCGGGGCAAGGTGACGATCCTCATCGGGGAACTGACTCATCCCGCCGCGAAGGGCCGTACCATGGCAATCCATCAGGTCCTGGCGACGCCGGACTGTCATGGTATCGAAGTTCTCGAAGAGCAGAGTGCCAACTGGAATCGAATACAGGGTGAGGAGATCACCCGGAGCTGGCTGGCGGCGAACCTCGAACCGGACGCCATCCTCGCCAATAATGACGAGATGGCACTTGGCGCGGTGATTGCCGTGAAGGCCGCCGGCGCGAGGAAGACGATCGTCGTTGGTGTCGATGCCACGAAGGACGCGATCGCCTCGGTCAAGGCGGGGGACATGCGCTTCACGATTTTGCAGGATGCCGCGAACCAGGGCAGGACGGCGGTCGAAGTCGCGTTGAAGAGCATGGCGGGCCAACCGATCGAGCCGCTTAACTGGGTTCCGATCGCGCTCATCACGCCCGAGACGATCTCCGCCTCGGCACCCCGGCTCTCCAACTGACCCCAGGGGAGAAAGCACGCAATGCGGATCAAGTCCAAGCTGGTCGGCTCGTTCGGAGTGGTTCTGGTCATGCTGGGCATGATCGGCATCTTCGGAGTGTCGAAGCTCTCCGAAGGCAATGAACGGATGAGCCAGTTTGTGACCGGTGCCTTTGCGCACACCAATGAAATCTCGGCTCTGACCACCATCCTCTCCTCTGCTCAGCGCGCGGCGATGAACACGGTCCTTTCCGTCGACGACGCCGAGATGAAGACTGAACGGGAGCGCTACGAGAAATTAATGGATGCGGCGCGCAAAATGCTGGACAAGTACTCGGCGGGCAGCTTTCCGGAGGATCGCGGGAATATCGAAACGCTCCGGCCAAACATGGAAAAGTTCAACGGCTTCGCGCAGCAAGCTATGGACCTTGCCCAGCGCAACGATCTCCTTCGGGCCAATGAACTCAACCGAACCGCGATCATTCCGATAGGCGGACGTCTGGATCTGTCAATGGGCAGCATGCGCGACGAAATCGTCCTCTTGAATGGCCCCGAGGCAGCCGCCACGATCGCAGGCCAACTGCGAGCGGACGTTCCGACCCTGCGGCGCTATCTCGCAATGACCTTCTCTGAAAAGAACGATGCCGAACTGGCAAAAATCAAGATCCAGATTGAAGCCAGCTTTGCCTCGATTGACCGCAAGCTGGATCAGCTTGCCCAATCCATCGAGATTGCGCAGATCGACATTCCCGCTTTGCCAAGAGTCCGGGATCTGTGGTCCAAGCTGAAACCCTTGGCCACGCGAGCCATGGAATACGGCATCGCCAATTCGACATACGAGGCGAGCGAAATCCTCCGGAACCAGCTCGGACCAGCCTTCGGTGACATGGAGGCAGTCCTGAATCAGTTGACGGAGGCCGAGGCCACCAAAGCCGCCGAACTCGCGGCCAGCGACGATGCCGCTTTCAAGTCGACGCGCAGCCTGATGATTGCCACTGTCGGCGTCGCAATGCTGATAGGAGGCGTCGCGGCGATCTGGATCGCGACGAGTGTGACGAACGGAATCGCCAATTCGCTTCGAATGGCGGAAACGATCGCATCGGGCAACCTCCGGACTCGCGCGGACGTCACCGGTCGAGACGAGATCGCGGCCCTGCTCCGGGCGATGAATACGATGTCCGACAAACTCTCAGAAATTGTCGGAGGTGTCCTGCGCTCCTCAGCCCAGGTCGCGTCCGGTGCGAACGATTCGGCGGCGGCGGCGGACACATTATCCTCTGGCACAACCGAACAGGCGTCGGCCACCGAACAGGCCTCCGCCGCGATTGAGGAAATGACCGCGAATGTGCAGCAGAATGCACAGAGTGCGTTAGCAACGGAGAAGATCGCATCCGATGCCTCGTCGAATGCAGAGAAGAGCGGCGCCGCTGTGACGAAATCAGTCGAGGCGATGCGCATTATCAGCGAGAAAATTGAGATCGTGCAGGAAATTGCTCGTCAATCTGATCTCTTGGCTCTGAACGCGGCGATCGAGGCGGCCAGGGCGGGTCAACACGGGCTCGGATTTGCCGTCGTCGCCTCCGAAGTCCGTAAGCTTGCGGAACGGTCGCAGCGGGCCGCCAGCGAAATCGGCGATCTGTCTGGCGAGACGCTCAAGGTTTCGGAAGACGCGGGGCAGCGGCTCGCGGAACTGGTTCCGAGCATCCGGCGCACCGCGAAGCTTGTCACTGAGATCTCGGCGGCGTGCCGGGAACAATCGGTCGGTATCGAGCAGATCAATCAGGCAATCAGCCAACTCGACAAGGTAACCCAATCCAATACCAGTGCCGCGACCCAGATGGCCTCGACAGCGGCTCGTCTGGCAGATGAGGCGGCCGTCCTGAACCAGCAAGCCGAATTTTTCAAACTCTCCGGGTCAAACGGAACCAGCGAGTCCTTCAATAGCCATTCACAACCGAATAGCGGCAAATCCTTGCGAACATCCGCCTCTGGACAACGGGCAGGAGCGGGGGCGGACCTGAACCTTGAAGATGATTCCGAAATGAATCGCATGAGCGCATAACCTGTGCGCTTCAGGGACCAGGCTTGGTCACGTTGGAATAGTGTTTCTGCAGTCACTTCCGTTTCATGTCGCACCAAGCATCTTGATGCTCGCCGTTCTCTTGGCCAAGCACAGTCGATTCGTACCGACAAGCCCTCACCATCGGGAGAAAAACGCCCGAGTCGGACGGAAAGAGTGTCCCCTTGGATACTCTCTCCCATCGCCTTTTATAGAGCTGCGCGCTGGCGCGGACGAACGAAATATTAGGTCAAAAACAGGGCTCCAGAAGTAAGATTCTTCGAAAACAGTGGTTGACCTCCCTACCCTCAACGCATAAGAGCGTCCAAAGGAGGATCGACGAATGCGATCAGTGGTACTCATTCGGAAGCGCGGCCCGAGGCAAAGGTGATGACCCTTGCCACGGTACGCGCATAGCCCCCTTCACGGGGGTTTTTTTTATGGTTGGAGCCACAGCTTCCGGATAGCGCCGGACGCTCAAATCGGAGGAGACAAGATGACACGCCCCATGACTGGCGCACAGATCGTCATTCAAGCCTTGATCGACCAGGGTGTGGACACGGTATTCGGCTATCCAGGTGGCGCGGTCCTGCCGATTTATGACGAGCTGTTTCAGCAAAACCAGATCCGGCATATCCTGGTCCGCCACGAACAGGCCGCGACCCATGCCGCGGAAGGTTATGCGCGTTCGACGGGCAAGCCGGGGGTTGTCCTGGTCACATCCGGGCCTGGAGCCACGAACTCGGTGACCGGCCTGACCGATGCCTTGATGGACTCGATCCCGATGGTCGTTCTGACGGGACAGGTTCCGACCTTCATGATCGGCAACGATGCCTTCCAGGAAGCCGATACGGTCGGGATCACCCGTCCCTGTACCAAGCACAATTGGCTGGTCAAGGATACCGCCGATCTCGCGGCGACCATTCATAGCGCCTTCCATGTCGCAACCCACGGTCGGCCAGGGCCGGTCCTGGTCGATATCCCGAAGGATGTCCAGTTCGCCACCGCCTCCTATGTCGGCAAGGACATGGGCAAACCCTCGAATTATCGGCCCCGGATCAAGGGCGACCCCGACGCCATCCTCGCCGCCGTCGAAGCGCTGGAAAAGGCCGAGAGGCCGATCCTCTACACAGGGGGCGGCGTGATCAATTCCGGAGCCGAGGCCAGCCGCCTGGTGCGGGACCTCACAGCGGCGACGGGATTTCCGATCACCTCGACCTTGATGGGCCTCGGCGCCTATCCGGCCTCGGGACCGGCCTGGCTCGGGATGCTGGGCATGCACGGTACCTATGAAGCGAACTGGGCAATGCATGATTGCGACTTCATGCTCTGCGTCGGCGCGCGGTTCGATGACCGGATCACCGGCCGGGTGGATGCCTTCAGCCCGCACTCCTTCAAGGTCCATATCGATATCGATCCCTCCTCGATCAACAAGAACATCCATGTCCATGTTCCGATCGTCGGCGATGTCGGCTCGGTTCTGGCGGATATGCTGCTGCTCTGGCAGGAGCGTGGATCCCGGACCAACTCGGCGGCGGTGGCGAAATGGTGGAAGCAGATCGCGCTCTGGCGGGGTCGGAACTGCCTCTCCTATCGGAACTCCCCTCAGGTCATCAAACCGCAATATGCCTTGCAACGGCTGGAGGCCCTGACCAAGGGGCGGGACCGCTATATCACGACCGAGGTCGGCCAGCATCAGATGTGGGCGGCGCAGTATCTCGGTTTCGATGAGCCGAACCGCTGGATGACCTCCGGCGGACTGGGGACCATGGGCTATGGCTTTCCGGCTTCGATCGGGGTGCAGATCGCCCATCCGGAATCCCTGGTCATCAATGTCGCGGGCGAGGCGTCCTGGCTCATGAACATGCAGGAGATGGGGACGGCGGTCCAGTACCGGCTCCCGGTCAAGCAGTTCATCCTCAACAACGAGCGGCTGGGCATGGTCCGGCAGTGGCAGGAACTGCTCCATGGCGAGCGGTATTCGTCGAGCTGGTCCGAGGCGCTGCCCGATTTCGTGAAGCTGGCGGAGGCCTTCGGGGCGAAGGGGATCCGTTGTGCCGACCCGGCCGATCTCGACGCGGCGATCCAGGAAATGCTCGACTATCCCGGACCGGTCATCTTCGACTGTCTGGTCGAGAAACATGAGAACTGCTTCCCGATGATCCCCTCGGGCAAGGCACATAATGAAATGCTGATGGGCGAGGACGGCACGCAGGGCGTCATCGAAGCCGGCGGCGCGGTTCTGGTCTAAGGGTCGGGGAAATGAACGCACTCCATCTGAAAAAAGGCGCGACCAGTCACAGCGCCTATGATCTGAAAAATCCGCTGGGGGAAGTCCAGGAATCCCACACGCTGGCGGTGATCGTCGATAACGAGGCGGGGGTTCTCGCTCGGGTCATCGGGCTCTTCTCCGGGCGGGGCTATAATATCGACAGCCTGACCGTGGCCGAGACGGATCATGCCGGGCATCTCAGCCGGATCACCATCGTCACCACCGGGACCCCGGCGGTGATCGAACAGATCAAGGCCCAGCTCGGGCGGCTGGTGCCGGTCCATCAGGTCAATGACCTGACCGTCGAGGGAAAGTCGGTCCAGCGGGAGCTGGCCCTGATCAAGGTGGCGGGAACCGGGGACAAGCGGCTCGAGGCGATCCGGCTGGCGGATGTCTTTCGGGCGCGGGTCGTGGATACGACGCTCGAAAGCTTCGTCTTCGAGATCACCGGCGCACCGGAAAAGGTCGATGCCTTCATCGAACTGATGCGGCCGCTCGGGGTGATCGAAGTGGCGCGGACCGGCGTCGCCGCCATCGCGCGGGGCGGGCATTCCTGACGGAACCTGGACTTGTCCGCGCCCGGACGGGCGGTAACATATTGAAAAATATATGGTATTCCGAAATGTCCGCGCGGACGGGGTTCCGATGACGCAGGCCGCGGCCGGGTTTTTCTATTTCGCCTATGGCTCGAACATGCTGGCGGCGCGGCTCCGGCGACGCTGCCCCTCGGCGCGGCCGATCGGGGTGGCCCGCGTCGAGGGCTTCGCGATCGCCTTTGACAAGCGGGGCATGGACGGCTCGGGCAAGGCGACACTGTATCCCGCGCCTCAGGGCATCGTTCATGGCGTCGTTTTCGAAATCGATGCCCCCGAACGCGAGAACCTCGACCTGGCGGAAGGGCCCGGCTATGCCCGGCACGACGATTTTTCCGTCTCCCTGTGCGAAAGCGGCGCGACCCTGCTCGTCTCGACCTATATCGCCCGTCCGGACGCGCGGCATGATGGGCTCTCGCCCTTTGACTGGTACAGGGGCCTGATCCTCGCCGGGGCGGTGGAAAACGCGCTGCCCGAGGCGGAGATCGGCCGTTTCGCAGCCCTCGCTTGCGTGGAAGATCCCCTGCCGGAGAGGGCCGGGCGGCTGGAGCATTTTCAGCGAAAGTCTATTCGGTTTCGCGACCTGAAAATGCTCAATATCAAATAGCCAGAGGGATTTTCAGGACTCGGAGTTCGTGGAAATCCCGCGAGAGCGCAATCCGACCGGAGCGAAGCCAAGGATCGAAAAAATTGCGCGTAAATTCAAATCGATAGCACGGTGAACGTGAGCCAGTGCGAATGGGCAGCGCTCTAGCCGGCGCGCCGCCGGTCACTCCGCCGGGGTGGCGTGGGCGGTGAAGCGGGCGGTGTCGCGCCGGGGCCGGAGCGGAACCTTGCGGGCCAGCGCCATGCTCGGCTGCTCGATCAGCCACCAGACGGCGGTGGCAAAGAGGACGCAGACGGCGAGGCTGACCCCCCACCAGATCGTCTCCCACATCGGGGTGTCGCCGGTCATCATGAAACCGATCCGGAACATCGCGCCGGTGATCGGATTGTGGGTGAGATAGATCGAATAGGAAATCATCCCGATGAACTGAAGCCAGCGCCAGTCGAGCGCCCGGAAGATCGCCCCCGAACGGGCCGCCAGCATCATCACCACCCCGGCGATGCCACAGGTCGCGGCGAAGGCATCCTCTCGCCAGAGGCCCGCGAGGGTGATGATCCCGGCATAACCGAGGAACCAGGGGACGAGCCGCGGTTCCTTCCAGCTCCAGCAGGCGCCGACCCCGAGCAGGAAGCCGAACCAGAGCGGCAGCGACAGGCCGGGCGCGGGCGGATCGTTGAAAATACCCGTGGGCCAAAGCAGGCTGAGCACCGCGGCGGCGCCGAGGACCATGGCCGTCGTCCGCCCCTGGAACGGTTTGTCCGGATCGTTCCGGGTCAGGGCGAGGAGGAGCACGAAGAAGAGATAGAATTGCAGCTCGAAGGTCAGGGTCCAGAAGACCACGTTGATCTCGTCATAATTCAGGATTTCCTGAAGATAGAAGAGATGCGCCACGATCTGGCCCAGGCTGAGGACCGGAACCGGATGGCCCGGCACGATGCGGGCGGAAAGCTCCGAAAAGGCGATGGTCAGCACGATCCCGAGCAGATAGACCGGATAGAGCCGGATCGTCCGGCGCAGCATGAACCGGCCGAAGAATCCCGGGGTCACCCGGTCGTCATAGACCGAATGCGAGATCACAAAACCGCTGAGCACGAAAAAGACCGCGACGCGCAGCGAGCTGAGCCCCAGGGCCGCGACCAGCCAGTCCGGGAGATGCCGGAGCAGGAGCGTGACATGTCCGCCCTTGACCGCGTGATAGATCATCACGCCGATCGCGGCCAGACCCCTTAGACCATCGACCATTCCAAAGCGTCTCTGGGACATCACCCGCACCGGCCACCGCGTCACTCTCTGGCTGAAAGCATAGCGGGAAGTCGGGGCGGCCCGCGAGCGGAGAGACGGGGGAGGATTAATCGCCCCCCGACCGGGGCCGTTTCCAAGTCATTGAGAGGAAATACGAACTGCGAACCGGCGTGGCGATGGAGTTAACCATCGGGCCACATTGTCCGACCGGAGCGGTTTCCGGCCCGGAGGTTCAGAGTCATGATGACGGTTTGGCGCGGTCGACATGGCCGAGATCGCGGTCCGGATCGACCCGGTCGCGGACCATCTGTTTCAAGGCGCGGATGTCGGGAAAACCGCCATCCCGGACCCGTTCCCAGATCCGTTCGGAGCCGACATGGATTTCGAAGATCGCATTGGTGCCGGGGATGAGGGTGACGCCGCCCAGTTCCTCCGAAAAGGTCGAGAGCAGTTCCTGCGCCATCCATCCCGCCCGGAGGAGCCAGTTGCAGCGGGTGCAATAGGCGATGGTCACGATCGGTTTGTCGGAGGCATCCATCCGTGTTCAATCCTCATGAAGCTTGCGCGAAATGGCCGGTCCGACCGTGATCCCCTCGAACCGCGCGCGAAATCCCGCGCGTTCCGGTGAACAGGCGGTGACGCCGGTGCGGGCCGGACCCGCCGGAAAGGGCGCGAGCCGCGCCATGCGCCAGGGCCCCTCGCCCACCGCGTATTGCACCCGCGCCGCGGCGCCGTGGCGGGTGAGGCGCGCCGAAATGGTGGTGTCCGTGCCTGCGTCGGGGAGCGGGATCACCGACCAGTCCGACCGGGGTCCGGTCACCACCACGCTGAAATGCATCAGGCCGTCGGTATATTCGATGCCGGCCTTGATCCAGGTGCCGGCATCCGCGCGCAGCATCAGCCCCGCCTGATCGTAGAGGGTCGTGTAGTCGCCGGTGAAGCGCGCCTCGATCGAGAAATCGCCCTCGATCATGGTGAGAAAGGCGTGGCCGGTGTCGCGGACAAATCCATAGAAGGTCTCGCGCCAGAAATCGGTGCGTTCCCCGGTTTCGAATTCCAGGCGTCGGGCGTCGCCGCTCCAGCGCGGCGGCGGATTGAGCCAGTGAAAGGTCCGGGTCATCGGGGCATTCGCATCAGGGGAAGTCGACGACTTCGTTGTTGAGGGGAAGCTGGTTGACATGCGTGCCCACGTTGAGGGGCTCGATCGTGACAACCTCGCCCCCGAGCAGTTTTTCGTCGCTGCCCGCGGGGAGCGTGCCCCGGGTGGTGAAGGACCGGAAGACGTACGGCAGGCCGTTGGCATCGAGCGGCGAGGGTCCATCCATGACGTGGAAATGCAGGTGCGGCGCGTCGGTGTTGCCGGTGTTGCCGAGCAGGGCCAGGGGTTCGCCGGCCTTGACCTCCTGGCCCAGTTTGACCTTGAGGCTGCCCTTCCGGAGGTGGGCATAGAAGGCGAAGTTGCCGCCGCCGATATCGACGACGATCATGTTGCCGCCGATGTTGAGGGTGTTGATGCCGGTGATCTTGCCGGGGGTCTGTTCGGGGGCCTCGTCATAGACGTTCACCACCTTGCCAGCGGCGGCCGAATAGATGGTGTCGCCGTAGTAGGGATAGCTTTCAAGCTTGTCGCCGGGGCCGGTCAGGAGCTTGTTGGAGGAGTCGATTTGCACCCAGTCGATGGCGAAGCGTTCCGGCACGCGGATTTCGCCGTTCACCGCCATGACCGCGCCCCGGTGCGCGGTGATCCCATCGCAGCAGCCGTTCGCGGCGATCCAACCCTTGCCGCGGAGGGGCGAGTCGACGACGACCGCGGGCGCGCCGATGCCGGTCGCGGCCCCGGTGAAGGTGATGGTGGCGGGAACCGGGGCATCCGCCGGGAGGGGGGCGGGTTTGCCGTCGGGGCCCTCGGCCTGGCGGGTGGTGGTGACACGGGTGAGCAGTTCGTCCGGCAGGGTCGCATCGGCGGCGAAGGCCACGTCGAGGAAGATCACCGCCGTGCTGCCCGGGGAAATCGTCCTGTCGGCGCCGCCGTAGAACAGGATCATGGATTTCAGCCTGTCGCCCTCGAGGCTGAGAACCGGGGCGCCGTCCCGGGAGACCACCTCGACCTTGTCGAGGGTCATGAACAGGCGGGACGGATTGGACACCAGGATTTCATAGGCGAGATGGATCTTTCCGTCCGCCCCGGGGACCGGGTTCGGGGTGCTGATCGGGCGGATCGCAAGGGAGCTGAGGATCTCGCCGGGCAGGAGCGACTGCGCGGCGATGGGTGTGGCAAGGGCCGTGGCCAGGGCCAGGGCGGCGATGAATTTGCGCGACATCGATGATTTCCCCCGTTTGGGGGGATCATATCGACGAAGGCTAGGCCCGCAAGCGTTTCACGCGCCGTAGCCGCCCCCCCCGGGTGTTTCGAGCCACCAGATGTCCCCGGGCGCGAGGTCGCGGCGGTCGGCGGAGGCGAGGGTTTCCACCGTTCCGTCGGCCCGGATGACGCGGGAGCGGCCGGTGTCGCCCGGAGCGCCACCCTCGAGGCCGGGGGGCGGGATCACGCGGTGGCCGGCGAGGATGGCGAGCGTCATCGGTTCGAGAAAGCGGATCCGGCGGGTCACGCCATCGCCGCCCTTGAACCGGCCCTGACCGCCGGAACCGGCGCGGATGCGGAATTCCTCAAGCACCACGGGGAAGCGCCATTCGAGGACCTCGGGATCGGTCAGGCGCGAGTTCGTCATGTGGGAATGAACGCCGCTCGTGCCCGCGTAGCCGGAGCCGTCGGAACGGCGGCCCGCGCCGGTGCCGCCGCAGATCGTCTCGTAATATTGATAGGTCGCATTGCCCCAGGTGGTATTGTTCATCGTCGATTGCGCCGCCGCCTGGGCTCCGAGGGCGAGGAAGAGAGCGGAGGTGACGGCCTGGCTCGTCTCGACATTGCCCGCGATCACCGCCGCCGGATAGGCGGGAGAGAGCATGGTGCCGGGGGGCAGGATGACGTTCAACGGCTTCATCACCCCTTCGTTCATCGGGATCGTGTCGTCCACCAGACAGCGGAAGACATAAAGCACCGCCGCGCGGGTGACAGGCTCGGGCGCGTTGTAGTTCGTGGCGAGCTGTCCCGTCGTGCCGGTGAAATCGATGGTGGCGGACCGGGTCGCACGGTCCACGGTGATCCTGACCCGGATTTCGCGGGGCGCGCCGTCGAAATCGGGATCCATCGGATAGGTATATTCGGCGTCCGACAGGGTTTCGATGGCGCGGCGGACCGATTCCTCAGCATTGTCCTGAACGTGCCGCATATAGGCCTCGACCGTCGCGAGGCCGAAATGGGCCACCATCCGGCCGAGTTCCCGCGCGCCCTTTTCGCAGGCGGCGATCTGTGCCTTCAAATCCGCGACATTGATGTCGGGCGCACGCACCGGATGCGGGCCGGAGAGGAGCAGCGCGCGGGTCTCGGCCTCGCGGAACCGGCCGCCGTCCACCAGCTTCCAGTTGTCGACATAGGCGCCCTCGTCATGGATTGTCCGGCTGTCGGGCGGCATCGAGCCGGGGGTCAGGCCGCCGACATCGGTGTGATGGCCCCGCGCGGCCGAGAAGAAGAGCACACGGGCTCCCGCCTCGTCCCAGACCGGCGTCACCACGGTGATGTCGGGCAGATGCGTGCCGCCGTTGTAGGGCGCGTTCAGGGCATAGACATCGCCGGGGCGCATGTCGGGATTGCGGGCGATGATCGCCTTGACGCTCGCCCCCATCGAGCCGAGATGCACCGGCATGTGCGGCGCATTGGCGATGAGATCCCCCGCCGAATCAAAGACCGCGCAGGAAAAATCGAGGCGCTCCTTGATCGTGACCGAGACGGCGGTGTTTTCCAGAACCGCGCCCATCTGTTCGGCGATCGACATATAGAGATTGTTGAAGACTTCGAGCATGACCGGATCGGCGCGGGTGCCGATGGCATCGCGGTCGCGGCGGGCCTCGATCCGGCGCAGTTCGATATGGTCATGCGCGGTGACGCGGGCCTGCCAGCCGGGCGCGATCAGGATCGAGGTGTGGGGCTCGACCAGAACCGCCGGTCCGGTCAGCCGGTCGCCGGGGCGCAGCGCCTCGCGCCGCACGAACCGCGCCTCGGTCCAGCCGCCGAGAAAGACCGGGGCCAGAAGCGCGGTCTCGGTCTCGGATTCGGGCCGCGTCCGTTCCGGATGAACGGCCTCCGACAGGTCGGCGGCGTCGCCGATGGCCTCGACCTCGGCGGCCTCGATCACCAGCGCGGCATCCCCGGGATCAAAGCCGAACCGCGTCCGGTGCGCCGCCGCGAAATCCGCGCGCAGCGCGGCCAGCGATCCGAACCGGATCGGCAGGGCGGTGTCGGTGCCCTTGACCCGGAGCCGCAACGTCTGGGTCAGGCGGATCCGGCGCTCGGGAACCCCTTGGGATTCCACCTCGCCCAGGGCCGCCACGCCCAGCGCGTCGAGGAGCGCCGCCGCGGCGAGACGTGTGCCATCGTCGAGTTCGGCCTCGATCGCCTGTGCCCGGGTCGCGCGGATATCGGCGAGGCCCATGCCATAGGCCGAGAGCAGCGAGGCCATCGGATGGATGAGGCAGGTCGTCATGCCGAGCGTGTCGGCGATCGCACAGGCATGTTGCGCCCCCGCCCCGCCGAACACCGTCAGGCAATAATCGGTCACGTCATAGCCGCGCTGGACCGAGATCTTCTTGATCGCATTGGCCATGTTCTCGGTGGCGATGCGCAGGAACCCTTCCGCGACCTCCTCGGGGGATTTGCCGATTTCGGCGGCGAGCGTCTCGAACTTCGCACGGGTGGCGGCGAGATCGAGCGGCCGGTCGCCGTTCGGGCCGAAGATCGCCGGAAAGAATTCCGGACGCAGCCGGCCGGTCAGCACATTCGCATCGGTGACCGCCAGCGGCCCGCCCCGGCCATAGCAGGCCGGGCCTGGATTGGCGCCCGCGCTCTCGGGCCCGACCCGCATCCGCGCGCCGTCGAAGGTGAGCAGCGATCCTCCGCCCGCCGCCACGGTATGGATGTTCATCATCGGCGCCGTGACCCGGACCCCGGCGATTTCGGTATGCAGCACCCGCTCATAGTCCCCGGCGAAATGGCAGACGTCGGTCGAGGTGCCGCCCATGTCGAAGCCGATGATCGCGGCCTGTCCCGCGATCTGTGAGGTGCGGACCGCGCCGACCACGCCGCCCGCCGGGCCGGACAGGATCGCATCCTTGCCCTGGAACAGCCGCGCGTCGGTGAGGCCGCCGGAGGATTGCATGAACATGAGTTTGCCGGTCATGTCGCCGTCGAAAGCCGCCGCCACCCGGTCGATATAGCGGCGCAGGATCGGCGAGAGATAGGCATCGACCACGGTCGTATCCCCGCGCGAGACCATCTTCATCAGCGGGCTGACCTGATGGGATACCGAGACTTGCGTGAAACCGGCCGCGCGGGCGATTTCGGCGGCGCGGATTTCATGGGCCCGGTGCCGGTAGCCATGGGCGAAGACGATGGCGCAGGCGGTCAGGTCGGTTTGGGACAGCGCCGCGCGCAGGTGGTCCTCGTCGAGCGGGCGCTCGATGGTGCCATCGGCGCGGATGCGTTCGCGGGCTTCGATGACGCGAGTATAGAGCATTTCCGGCAGGAGGATCTGCCGGTCAAAGAGGCGGGGCCGGTTCTGGTAGGCGAGGCGGAGTTGTTCGCCCAGGCCAAGGGTGGTGATCAGGACCAGGGGCTCGCCCTTGCGTTCGAGCAGGGCGTTGGTGGCGACGGTGGTCCCCATCTTGACGCTGGCGATCCGCGCGGCGGGGATGGCCGCGTCCGGGGCGAGGCCGAGGAAGGAGCGGATGCCGTGGAGCGCCGCGTCGGGATAGAGTTCGGGATTTTCCGACAGGAGCTTGGCCCGGTGGAGGCGCCCCTCGGGATCGCGGGCCACGATATCGGTGAAGGTGCCGCCGCGGTCGATCCAGAAATCCCAGGCCGTCATGTTCTTCCCCGCTGTGATGGCGCAAAGAGCCATGGCGGGGGCCGGGGTGCAAGCCGCAAATCCACTGCTGCGCCGGGGCATCCGGGCTGCTAGATTGACCTCATGTCGATCTGGACCCGTATCTCCGCCGCGATCAGTGCGATCGTGGCCAAGGGGGAAAGCCTCCTGTCATTGTTCGAGCGGACCCCGCCCGAGCGCAGCGTCGCCTTTACCATCGCCGTTATCAGCCTCGGGGCGAAGATGGCCAAGGCCGATGGCCAGGTGAAGCCGATCGAGGTCGCGGCCTTTCGGCAGGTGTTCCAGATCGCCCCCCAGGACGAGGCCGCCGCCGCGCGGGTCTTCAATCTGGCGCGTCAGGACGTGGCCGGGTTCGACGCCTATGCCAGCCGGATCGCACGGATGTTCGAGGGTCAGCGCGAGGTTCTGGAGGATATCTTGGAGGGTCTGTTCCATATCGCGCTCGCCGATGGGGGATATCACGACCTGGAGGCGTCGTTCCTGACCCGGGTTGCGGAGATTTTCGGGATCGGCGCGCCCGCGTTTTCGCGCATCGAGGCGCGGCATGTCAGCGGCCGGGCGCCGGACCCCTGGGAAGTGCTCGGGGTGCCGCGGGACGCCGACATCGCCGAGGCGCGGGCGCGCTGGCGCGAGCTGGTCCGGGCCAACCATCCCGACATGATGATCGCGCGCGGCCTGCCGGTCGAGACGGTCAATCTCGCCAATGCGCGGCTGGCGATGATCAATCAGGCTTGGGAGGAGATCCAGGCGCGCCGGAGGCCCTTGCCCGCCGAGTGAGGCTCAGCCGCCGCCGAAGAGGGTTCCCCCGCGCGGATCGGGCGGTTCCGGGCTCATTTCGAGATGGAGCCGCGTTCCGGTCCAGGGATGCGCCCGTGCGACGGTCTCGTTGATCTCGGTGCCGAGGCCGGGCGCATCGGGGGCGATGACATATCCTTCTTCCCAGCGGATCGGACGGGTGAGCAGTTCGGCGTGAAAGCCGCCGCCGGTCTGGATGGTTTCGAGGATGAGGAAATTGGGGATCGACAGTGCGAGCTGGATCGCCGCCGCCCAGGCGATCGGTCCCGCGTAGAGATGCGGCGCGATCTGGGCGCCGAACCCCTCCGCCAGAATGGCAACCTTGCGGGCTTCGAGCAGCCCCCCGACCCGCCCGAGGCTCGGCTGCAGGATCGAGACCCCGCCCGCGCGCAGGAGTGTTGCGAATTCCGCCTTGGTGGTAAGCCGCTCTCCCGCCGCGATCGGAACCGGGCAATGGGCCGCGACGCTTGCGAAATCGAGCGGGGCATCGGGGGGGATCGGTTCTTCGAACCAGAGCGGATCATAGGGAGCGAGGCGCCGCGCCATCCGGATCGCGCCGGAAGGCGAGAATTGCCCATGGGTGCCGAAGAGCAGATCGGCGCGTGTCCCCACCGTCGCGCGCAGCAGGCGGCAGAAGGCTTCGGAGCGATCGAGATCGGCGAGCGTTGGCTGGTGCCCGCCATGGATCGAATAGGGCCCCGCCGGATCGAACTTCACCGCCGTGAAGCCGAGCGCGACCATGCGATCCGCGCAGGCCGCCGAGGCCTCCGCATCGTTGTAGAAGGTCGCCGGATCCTGGCCCGGTTCGGGATAGAGATAGGTATAGCTGCGCAGGCGATCCCGGAAGCGGCCGCCCCAGAGCGCATGGATCGGACAGTCATGCGCCTTGCCGAGGATGTCCCAGCAGGCGATCTCCAACCCCGAGAAGGCCCCCATCACCGTCGGATCCGGCCGTTGCGTGAAGCCCGCCGAATAGACCCGCCGGAACATCAACTCGATCCGGGCCGGATCCTCCCCCTCCATATGCCGCTCGAAGACATCCGCGATCACCGCCCGCATCGCCTCGGGGCCCACCGTGGCCGCGTAGACCTCGCCCCAGCCAGTGATGCCACACCGGGTCGTGACCTTGACGAAGATGAAATACCGCCCGCCAAATCCCGGCGGCGGATTGCCCACGACGATCACCTCGGCCGAGGCGAGTTTCATGCCCCTCTCCTTTTCCGGCAACAGGCTCCGCCCTCGAAGACCGGCGCGGGCCGAAGGCTGCCACGGGCGAGGCGTCGCCGCGCCGCCTGCTCCGACTGCGGGAGCGGTTGGCCTGCCTCGGGTCGCGCCCCGCCCTGGTCAGGAGTCGAACAGAATGACGTTGCGCAGGGCCGCGCCGGATTTCGTCGCCGCGATGGCCTCATTGATCCGCTCCAGAGGATATCGACCCGTCACCAGTTCCGCCAGCCTCAGCCGTCCAGCGCGATACTGTTCGATGAGCCAGGGGATGTCACGCGGCAGGACGGTCTGTCCCATGCGGGACCCGATGATGCTCTGGTTCAGAGAGGCGAGACTGGTCGGGTCGAACCGGGAGCTGGAACCCGAGGGGGGCAGACCTACCACCACCACCGATCCCCCCGCCGCCAGCAGCGCGGGGGCGTCCGTGATCACGGCGGGCGCTCCCACCGTCACGAACACATGATCGACGCCCCGCCCCCCCGTCAGGGACCGGACCTCCGCCGCCGCGTCCGGACCGGCGAGAACCGTTTCCGTCGCACCGAATTCGCGCGCCGCCAGAAGCTTCGCCGGAACCGGATCGATCGCCACGATCCGCGCCGCGCCGCCCAGCGCCGCGCCCTGGATCGCATTGAGCCCCACCCCGCCCGCGCCGATCACCGCGACGCTCGCGCCCGCGCGCATCCGCGCGGAGTTCAGCACCGCCCCCACGCCGGTGATCACGCCGCAGGCCAGCAGGCATGCGAGATCGAGCGGCATATCCGCGGGAAGCCGGACGCACTGACTGGGTTCCACCACCACCGCCTCGGCAAAGGCGCCCGTGTTCATGCCCTGCCCGAGAACGCCCCCCTCGGAATCGCTCAGAGGGCTGGGATGCGCGTCCCAGGTGTGATCGCACGAGGTCGGCGCCCCGCCGGCGCAGGGCGCGCAGGTTCCGCAGGACCGGATCAGAGTGACAAGCACAGGGTCGCCGACCTCGAACCCCCGGACCGCCGCGCCGACCGCCGTCACATGGCCCGCCGCCTCATGCCCATAGACCGCCGGCAAGGCTCCGCCCCAGGCGCCATCGGCATAGGCGATATCGGAATGGCAGATGGCACAGGCCGCGACCCGGACCGCGATCTGCGACGGTCCCGGCGGGGCGAGCGTGACCTGCTCGATGGTGAGCGGCTGGCCAAAGGCCCGGCAGACGGCGGCGCGCATCCTGATCTCCCCCTTGAAGCCTCAAGGGAAGCCTATTCCCGTGCAAGCCGGGCCGGATCGCCAAATGCGACATCCGCCGTGCCGAATCCGCGCGGGAAAGTGCCCCCCGGAGCCGCCAATTCCCCCCGGGCAGCGCGCGGTACTCTCGCCAGATGAAATAATCGTATGGAGAAGAGGCAATTTGTGGCATCATATGATGATTGAATACTTCATTCCATTTGACCATTGGAGTTCGAAATGTCGAACATCGCGGGCAAAGCCTATGCAATGAATGTGTTGACCCCATCGCGGCCTGCGTGGACCTGGCTGAACCGGCTCATCTTCATGTTCGCGCGGGCCAATCCTTCGGTTCTGGCGGGTCTGATGGGACTGTCGCTGATCCATTTTGCCCGCTGGGTGATCGTCAAGCCCGGCGACTGGCCAAACCTCGGGCAAGGGCAACCGAATGTCCGCAATGACTACATGATCTTCTGTTCCAATTTCAACGGAACCTGGGATCAGTATATCGATGCCTTTTCGGATGGCATCCCCAGTGGATTGAATCTGTTCTGGTATTCTGCGACAAAATACCCCAAATCCATTCCCATTACACCCTTCAAGGACTACATCTGTCATAATCAGTTCGACACCAATTATTACTACAACGCCACGCCCGGTTCCGCCCAGCGCGATATCAAGAGCGCGATCAAGGCGGCCCGGGCCTTGCGCGATCTTGCGCGTCATCACGCGGCCGACACGCCGGAGGCCTTTGCCGAACGCTACCGCGCGGCGCTGGTGGCAACGCAGGACTCTCTGGGCGACGCGGGCTTCGCGCCGGTTGCCAGCCTTTCGACCGAATTCGCCGACCTGAACCGCAAGCCCTTTGTCCAGAACGCACGTCGGGGGGCCTGAATCATGCCCAATTTCGACGCTGGCCGCTATTTCCTGACCGTTCTCGCACCGATTCGCGCAGGTTCCGAGAATGGGCTGTCCCATCGAAATCTCCTGCGCGAGGCGCTCTCGGTCCTGCCCACCGCGCTGCAAAGCCCCGCGACTCGCGAAATCGGGGTGAACAGTCCGTTTTCGCGCAATTGCAAAAACCATCTCGCGCGTTTTGCGATCATCGACGATCTCATCTACAATGGCGCCGATCCGGTCGATCCCCTGGTGGGAGAGATCACCAAGACCGATCCGATTTACGCGCGCCCCGTGGATCAGTTGTCCACGGCGTATCTGATGTTCACCGCCGAAATCGATGCCGTGCGGGCCGAGGGCCAGCCGCTTCCCGCGCATCTGTCCCTTGCGGATCAGGAGGCCGTCCGCGACGCCTATGCCACGACGCTCTGGACCACGATGGAGCGCGAGCTGCGCGACATCTTCCAGCATTGCCACGGGTTCGACAGGGTCCAGACCGCCAGTGATTTCGCAGGTTTCCTCAAGCGGGCTCAGGTCGAGACCACGATGCCCTTCAATGACTATTACACCACGCCCGTTACCCTGCCCGCTCTTCCCCTTCCCGCGATCCTCGCCGTGATCGCTCTCCCCTTCGCGCTCTTCGTTCTGGCCCTGGTGGGCTGGCTCTTTCACATGGCGGCGGTACCGGTTCTGGGATGGGGGATCGTGCTTCGGCCGTTGCCCGTGCTCTTCTGGTCTCTGCTTGCGACAGGGCTGGCTCTGTTCCTGGTCTGGCGCGTGATCCTGGCTCTGGGGCAAAAGCCGCTGCCTCCCGCCGAGGACGCATCCCTGCCGGAGGTGCTGAAGGCGCTCTATCTGCGGACGCACTTCACCCGGTTCGCCGAGGATCAGCAGGGCGCGGACCCTTCCGCCCTTTACGCGGCCTTCGGCGATTTCCTCGAACGCCACCGGCCGCCGGAGCCGGAGCCGACACAACCACCCGGGATCATTCCCATCCCCCCTCGGACCGGAGGAGACCTTCATGGCGCGCAAGCTTGATCTGTCGGATATCCAGGGCCATGTGATCCGCGCCTATGGCCGCTTCAGCTTCCCGGTGGCCCGGTATTTTTTCCTCAGCATCACCGATGGCGCCGCGGGCCGGAAATTCGTCGAGGCGGTCCTGCCCCGGATCACGACCGGCGAGGTCTGGAGCGTCAAGCCCAAGGTCACGGTCAATCTGGGGCTGAGCTTCTACGGGCTCTATGCGCTCGGCCTGCCGACCCGGACGTTGCAGGGGATGCCACCGGAATTCGTCGATGGAATGAAGGCCCGCGCGCATATTCTGGGCGACCGCGACCCGACCCGCACCGTCGAGGATCAGCCGGACTGGGACGCGCACTGGGATCCGATCTGGCGGGACAATGCGCCGCTGACCGCGCGGGAAGTGCATGCCTGGTTCGGGATCAATGCCCAGGTCATCGAGGGCACCGACCAGCCGGTGCCCGAGCTGGAGGAATGCGGGCAGTGGCTGCGCGATCTTTGCGCGAGCCTTGGGCGGAAGGTCCGGATCATCGGCGGCCATGGCGCGGAGGGGGCGGAATATCAGGCGGCGACGGCCTTGTTCGCCACGCTGCCGGACGGGAGCAGGCAGCCGACGCCGCAAGAGCATTTCGGCTTCGTCGATGCGATCGGCGATCCGGTGTTCGAGGGTCAGGACGATCCGGAGGTGATGAAACGGCGGGTGATCGGTCGCGGGGAGTGGATGGGGCCGAAGACCGGCTGGCAGCCGCTCGCCGCCGGTGAATTTGTCCTGGGCCATCCCGACGAGGCGCAGGAACTGCCCTTCGCCGCCGCGCCTGCGAGTTTCATGCGCAACGGGACGTTCATGTCCTATCGCAAGCTGCATCAGAATGTCGGGTCCTGGCGTGATTATTTCGCGAAACAGGCGGTGACCTTTGCCAAGGTGAAGGGTGTGCCAGAGGCGGAAGCCCTGGTCACGCTCAAGGCGAAGGTGATCGGACGCTGGCCGGACGGCATCCCGCTGGCGCGCTTTGGCACGTTCGCGGCCTGGCAGGCCGAGCGGGCGCGCCTCGGCTTCGACGATCCCCGGACCGGTGGGGCGGCGCTTTACGATTACCTCAAGAGCTCCGACCCCACGGATTTCCGGTACGCCAGTGACATGCATGGGTATGATGCGCCAAACACCTGTCATATGCGGCGGGTCAATACCCGCGATTATCTCGATCCGCTGAACAGCCCGGACGGTCCCAACCCGAATGCGACGACGCGGTTGAACAAGCGGCGGCGTATCCTGCGCCGGGGCTTGCCCTATGGATCGAGCCAGATCGACACCGGCGACGATACGACGGAACAGGGGGTGGTGATGATGGCGCTCTGCGCCAGTCTGTTCCGTCAGTTCGAATTCGTGCAGCAGCAGTGGATCAACTACGGGCTCGATTTCGACGCGGGCAACCTGACCGATCCGCTGGTGGGCGACCATCGCGCGCACAATCGTTTCGTGATTCCATCGCGGCCCGAGACCGGCAAGCCGCCGTTCATCTGCGCGCATATGCCGACTTTTGTCGAAACGCGGGGCGGCGAATATTTCTTTCTGCCGTCCAAGACGGCCTTGCGGATGATCGCGATGGGCAGCGTCGATCCGACCTGAACGCGGCGGCGTTTCAGCGAGCGAGTCTCAGCAGCCCATCGAGATCGAGATGAGTTTCCATATGGGCGGCGAGGCGGTCCAGTGTCGCCTCGACAACCGCACCGTAGCGGGTTTCCCCGGACCGGACATCGAAGCCCCGCAGCCAGGCGGCCCGAAAGCCGTCCTCGCGGAACATGCCATGGAGATAGCTGCCGGTGATCCGTCCATCGGGCGAGATGGCGCCCTCCGCCGCGCCATCGATCCGTGCGAAGGGTCGGACGCGGTCCGGTCCCTCGCTGCGCCCGATATGGATTTCATAGCCGCGAAGCGATTCCCCCGTTGCCTCATGAAGGGCCGTCGCCTCGGTCAGGCGCTTGTCGGGGATCATCACCGTTTCGATATCGAGCAGCCCGAGCCCCGGGGTTTCCCCGGCGGGGCCTTCGATTCCGTCCGGATCACGGATGACGCGGCCCAGCATCTGATAGCCGCCGCAGATCCCGAGCACATGCCCGCCCCGCCGCGCATGCGCCGAGAGGTCGATGTCCCATCCCTGCTCACGCAGGAAAGCAATATCGCCCCGCGTCGATTTCGATCCGGGCAGGATCACCAGATCGCAGACCGGGATCGCCTCGCCCGCCCGGACGATCGTCAGCGAAACGCCCGGCTCCTGTGCCAGAGGGTCGAGGTCATCGAAATTGGCGATGCGGGAGAAGCCAAGCGCCACGATCCGGAAGGCGCCGTCGCCCGCGGTCCGCGGCAGATCCAGCGCATCCTCCGCCGGCAGCCGCGCCGCCTCCGGAAAGAAGGGCAGGACACCGAATCCCCCCCATCCCGTGCGCGCCTCGATCAGCCGATAGCCGTCGTCGAACAACGACGGATCGCCCCGGAACTTGTTGATCAGGAACCCCACGATCATCCCCGCGTCGTCCGGATCGAGCACCGCCCGCGTTCCCACGATCTGGGCGATGACGCCGCCCCGGTCGATGTCGCCGACCAGAACCACCGGCACATCCGCGGCCCGCGCAAATCCCATGTTGGCGATGTCACCCGCGCGCAGATTGACCTCGGCGGGACTGCCGGCCCCCTCGACGATGACCAGATCGAACTCCGCCCGCAGGCGGTTGAAACTCTCCAGTACCGGGGCCAGCAGAGCGGGTTTCAGCCTGGCATAGTCGCGCGCCCGGACGGTGGTCAGGCGACGGCCCTGCACGATCACCTGCGCTCCGGTCTCGCTCTCGGGCTTCAGGAGCACGGGATTCATGTCGACCCTGGGCTCCAGCCCGCAGGCCAGCGCCTGAAGCGCCTGCGCCCGGCCGATCTCGCCGCCATCCACCGTCACGGCGGCATTGTTCGACATGTTCTGCGGCTTGAACGGCGCAACCGTGAGCCCCCGCCGCCGCGCGGCCCGGCACAGCCCGGCCACCAGCAGCGACTTGCCCACGTTCGACCCCGCCCCCTGAATCATCAGCGCGGGCATCGCATCAATCCTGTGGTCAGAACTCCACCCCCGGCTGGCCCTTGATCCCCGAGCGGAACGGATGCTTGACCAGCGTCATCTCGGTCACGAGATCCGCCAGCTCGATCAGTTCCTCCTTCGCATTGCGTCCAGTCAGGACCACATGCGTCATCGGCGGCTTCTCGTCGCGCAGGAAGGCCACCACCTCGGCCACGTCGAGATAATCATAGCGCAGCGCGATATTGATCTCGTCGAGCAGGACCATCCGGATCGAAGGGTCCCGGATCAGGTCCTTTGCCTTCTCCCACCCCCGCGCCGCCATCGCAATGTCGCGGGCGCGGTCCTGGGTTTCCCAAGTGAATCCCTCGCCCATCGCATGGAACTCACAAAGCTCGGCAAAATGACCCTCCAGCAACCGCCGCTCGCCGGTGTCCCATGCGCCTTTGATGAACTGGACCACGGCGCAGGGCATGTCATGCGCGACACAGCGCAGGATCATCCCGAAGCCGGAGGAGGACTTGCCCTTGCCCGCGCCGGTATGAACGATGATCAGGCCCTTCTCGCCCTCCTTGCCTGCCATGATCTTGTCGCGGACGGCCTTCTTCCTGGCCATCTTCGCGGCATGACGGGCGTCCAGGTCGATGGGTTGGTCATTGGCCTCGGCCATGGCTTTGGTCCTTGTCCTTGTCCTTGACACCGGGGGCGCAACCGGCGCAGTTGAAGCAACGCTGGTGCCTGTCCTATGGCAGGCAAAGAGGGAATGCGACAGGTTTCGGGAGAGATCAACCCCGGAACCAAAGCGCAGCCGCCCCCGCGACCGTGACCGGAAAGGTCCGCCCGACGCCACTGGACTACCCCCCCGGGGGAGCCGGGAAGGCGGGCGAACCGCTGGGGATCCCCCTGAATCCGCAAGCCGGGAGACCTGCCAGCGAAGGACGATTGGACGGGCGGACGGGGTGTTCCGCGACCGACATGTGGGCCCTCCCCGCGGGCTCCCGGTCAGGCGCATCCCCCTGCTAAACGGAATGGGAAAAGCCATGGCGGCGGTGCTGCATGTTTGCGTGACCTGCAAGGCCGGGGAACCGGTCGAGGACGGCGCACCCACGCCCGGTGCCCGGCTCCATGCCGCCCTGGCGGCGGCCGCCCCCGGGGATGTGCGCATCCTGCCGGTGGAATGCCTCTCGGCCTGTGCGCAAGGCTGCTCCATCGCCCTCTCCGCGCCCGGCAAATGGAGCTATGTCTATGGTCGGCTGACCGAGGCCGACGCCGCCGAGATCCTCGCCGGGGCCGAGGCCTATGCCGCGACGCCGGACGGGCTGGTGCCCTGGCGCGCGCGGCCCGTGATTTTTCGCAAACAGAGCCTGGCCCGCGTTCCCCCGATGGAGTCCTGAACATGACCGATCTCGCCAAGATCCCCGTAACCGTGATCACCGGATTTCTCGGGGCCGGGAAAACCACGCTGATCCGGCACCTGATGCGCAATCCCCAGGGCAAGCGCCTCGCCATCCTCGTGAACGAATTCGGCACCGTCGGCGTCGATGGCGATATCCTGCGCTCCTGCGCCGACGAGACCTGCCCGGCGGAAAACATCGTCGAACTGGCCAATGGCTGTATCTGCTGCACCGTGGCCGATGACTTCATCCCGACGCTGGAGGCGCTCATGGCCTTGGCCGTGCGCCCCGATCATATCCTGATCGAAACCTCGGGGCTGGCCCTGCCGAAGCCGCTGCTCAAGGCTTTCGACTGGCCCGCGATCCGCTCGCGGATCACGGTGGACGGAGTCATCGCCCTCGCCGATGCCGAGACCGTGGCCGCCGGTCAATTCGCCCCGAACGAACCGGCCGCGTCCACGCTGCCCGCCGATCACGAAACACCCCTGTCCGAGGTTTTCGAGGATCAGATCGCCTGCGCCGATATCGTCCTGCTCAGCAAGGCCGACCTCGCGGGAGAGACCGGGTTGGCCGCCGCCCGGGCGGTGATCGAGGCCGAGGCCCCGCGCAAGGTGCCGATCCTCTCGATGACCGACGGGGTGATCGATCCGCGCGTGATCCTCGGGTTGAAGGCCAAGGCCGAGGATGATCTGGCCGCCCGTCCCTCGCACCACGATGGCGCCGACGATCATGAGCATGACGATTTCGATTCGACGGTGATCGGCTTTGGCGAGATCACCGATCCGGAACCTTTGCTGCTGGCGATCGGGCGCCTGGCGCGCGAGCAGTCGATCCTGCGGGTCAAGGGCTATGTCGCGGTCCGGGGCAAACCGATGCGCCTGTTGATCCAGGCGGTCGGCGAGCGCATTCGTCAACAGTATGACCGGCCCTGGGGCGGCGCTCCGCGCGAAAGCCATCTCGTCGTGATCGCCGAGCAGGGGAATATCGACGTGGATGCGATCCGCGCGGTGCTCGGAGCCTGACCATGCATGTCGTTTTCCGCGAATCCCATGGTCTCGCGGAGACCGACGCGCCCTTCGATCCGGACCAGAGTCCGGCCGATCTCGTCGTGCTGTCCTTCTCCGACAGCGATCTCGGCGCCTTCGCGGCGGGCTGGCACCGGGGGCGCGCGTCGCTGCCGACGTTGCGCCTTGCCAATCTGGTGGCGCTGCGCCATCCGCTCTCGGTTGATACCTATGTCGAAAAGACCCTCTCCGGGGCGCGCGGCATCCTGATCCGCCTGATCGGAGGCGAGAGCTATTGGCCCTATGGCCTCGCCTCGGTTCAGGATCTCTGTCGTCGCCAGCATATCGCCCTCGCCGTCCTGCCCGGCGATGGCCGCGAGGATCCGACGCTCGACGCCTGTTCCACGATCCCGCTTTCGACCCTGCGCCGGTTGTCTGCGCTCTGCGACGCGGGCGGCGCGGTGGCGGCCCAGGCGGCGCTGGCGCAACTGGCGCTGGCCTCCGGTCTGTATGCCGGGCCGGTAATGGGGGCAAAGACCGTGCCGGCTCAGGGATGGTATCTCCCCGGCCAGGGGGTGGTGGCCGCCCCCCCGACCGAGGGCCCGGTGGTGCCGGTTGTGTTTTACCGCGGGTATCTGACCGCGGCCGACACCGATCCGGTCGATGCGATGATCGAGGCGCTGCGCGACCGCGGCTTCGCGGCGATCGGCCTGTTCGTGCCCTCGCTCAAGGAGGAGAACGCCGCCGCGTTCCTGCGCGCCTCCCTCTCGGCCCTTGCACCGGCTGCCATCGTCAATGCCACCGCCTTTTCGGGCAAGGGCGCGGATGGGACCTCGCCCCTGGATGCGCCGGGCTGTCCGGTCTTTCAACTGGCCTTCTCCACGGCGCGGCGGCGGGACTGGCAGGGATCGGACCGGGGTCTCTCGCCCGCCGATCTTGCGATGCATGTGGTTCTGCCCGAGGTGGACGGACGGATCTTCGCAGGCATAGCCTCGTTCAAATCCCCCGGTCGACGCGATCCGGACCTGCAATATTCCCGCTTCGCCCATCGCGCCGATCCCGAACGGATCGCCGCGATCGCGGATCGCGTGCGGCGCTGGTTTGATCTCGCCCGGACCGGGGTGGCGGATCGGCGGCTGGCCCTGGTGCTGTCGACCTATCCGGGCCGCGTGGATCAGATCGCGCACGCGGTTGGGTTGGATGCCCTCGCCTCGGTGGAGGTCGTGACCGAGCGGCTCCGCGCCGAGGGATATGCCGTCGAAACACCCGCCGCTCTCGGTCCCCGATTGACGCGGGAGACCCTGGACTGGCCTCTGGCATCCTACCGGGCGGCGCTGGCCGATCTGCCCGAAGCCTTGCGCGCGGCGCTGGACGCGGCCTGGGGCGATCCGGCGGAGGATCCCGCCTGCCGCGACGGCGCCTTTCATTTCGTGGCGATCCGGGCAGGCCGGGCCCTGATCGCGCTTCAGCCCGAGCGGGGAGAGGTGAGGGATCGCGCCGCGGACTATCATGACCTCGCCCGTGTCCCCCGCCATGGCTATGTCGCCTTCTATCTCTGGCTCCGGGCGGAACGGATGGATGCGCTCGTCCATATGGGCGCGCATGGTACGCTGGAGTGGCTTCCGGGCAAGTCCGTCGCCCTGTCGGACAGCTGCTGGCCGGAGGCTCTGATCGGCTCCCTGCCGGTGATCTATCCGTTCGTGGTCAATGATCCGGGCGAGGCCGCGCAGGCCAAGCGCAGGATCGGCGCGGTGACGTTGGGTCATCTGCCGCCGCCGCTCGTCGAGAGCACGCTCCCGGAGGGGCTGTCGCGGCTGGAACGCCTGCTCGACGAATATTCGACCGCCGATGGATTGGATCCCGCGCGGCGGAACCGCCTGATCGGGGCGATCCGCGATGAGGCCAGGGCGGCGGGTGTGGAAGCCGACCTGGCGCTCGCGGCGGAGGCCTCCGCCGCCGAGGCGATCACGCGCATCGACCGCTTCGTCTGCGACATCAAGGAAACCCAATACGGCGACGGCCTGCATGTCTATGGCGCGGGGGTGGGCGAGATCGAGGGGTTGCTGACCGCCCTCTCCGGTCGCCGTGTTCCCGCCGGTCCGGCGGGGTCCCCCTGGCGCGGCCGCGCCGATGTCCTGCCGACCGGGCGCAACCTCTTTTCGGTGGATCCGCGCGCCGTGCCCTCCCGGGCGGCCCATGCGCAGGGGGTGAAGCTCGCCGAGGAATTGCTGCGGCGGCATCTTCAGGACAAGGGGGACTGGCCGCGCGGTCTGGTGCTCGATCTCTGGGGATCCGCCACCATGCGCACGGCGGGCGAGGAGTTTGCCATGGCCCTCCATCTCGCGGGTCTCGCTCCGGTCTGGGACACGGGATCCGAGCGGGTCTCGGGGTTCGAAATCATTCCCCTCGCCCTGCTCGGCCGCCCGCGGATTGACGTGACCCTACGGGTGTCTGGACTGTTTCGTGATATATTTCAGTCACTTATTCAACTGTCCGAGCTTGGCGCCGAGGCTCTGGCGGGACGTGATGAATCGCCCGAGGACAATCCCTACCTGAACCGTGCCTCCCGCGTCTTTGGCCCGAGACCCGGCCTCTACGGTTTCGGCATGGCAGAGGCTCTCGAGGATTATTCCGACGCCGGCCGGGCCGAGGCTGGGGATGCCTGGCTTCGGGGCTCCTCCTGGGCGCTCGATGCCAAGGGGGAGGCCCACGAGGACCGCTCCGGTCTGGAACAGCGTCTGCGGTCGGCGGATGCCTTCGCCCATGTTCAGGATCTGGCCGAGACCGATATCCTGCTGGCCCCGGACTATGCCGCCCATGAGGGCGGATTCGCCGCCGCCATGGCCCATCTGGGGGCGGAGACTCCCGCTCTCTATCATCTCGATGCGACCCGTCCCGATACCCCGCGCGCCCGGATCCTGACCGAGGAAATCGGACGGGTCGTGCGCGGGCGGGCCGCCAACCCGGACTGGGCGTCCGGAATGATGCGCCACGGCTTTCGCGGAGCCGCCGAGATCGCGGCGACTCTGGACAATCTCGCCGCCTATGCGCATCTGACCCGCGCGGTCCCGCCCGATCTCTTCGACCTCTACCACGCGGCGACCCTGGGCCGGGAGGATCTGGTGGCGTTTCTGGAACGTGAAAACCCAGCGGCGCTGGCCGCGATGAAATCCCGGTTCGCAGCCCTGCGGAATGCAAACCTCTGGATGACCCGCCGGAACTCGATCGCGGCCGCGCTGGAGGAAGACGGATGAAGCCGGAAATCAAGGGCTGGTGTCCCGGCGCCCTCCGCCCGATGCAATCGGGGGACGGCTGGATCGTCCGGATCCGGCCCCGCGAGGGCAGGCTTTCACCCGCGCAGGCAAGAGGCATCGCGGGACTGGCGGAAGCTCATGGCAATGGCCTGATCGACCTTTCCTCGCGCGCCAATCTCCAGCTCCGGGGCATTCCCGAAGCCTCCTATCCCGATCTGATCCGGGGGCTGGAGGCGCTCGGTCTCGTCGATCGCGACGAACGGGCCGAAACCGCCCGCAATATCATCCTGTCGCCCTACTGGACCCCTGGGGACGGCACACGGGAAATGGCGCGCGCCCTCGGGGCGGCGGTTCTTTGCGCCCCGCGCCTTCCTGGTAAATTCGGCTATGCGATCGATCCAGGTCCGGCGCCGGTCCTTGCCGAAGCCCCGGCGGATATAAGGTTGGAAACCGGTGACGGCGGATGGATCGTCCGGGCGGACGGATCGGCGCGCGGGGCGCGGGTCACCCCGGCGAACGCCGTCGAAACCATGATCGAACTCGCGGTCTGGTTTGTAAATTCGGGCGGGATCGTGAAGGACCGGGGCCGCATGGCCACCTTCCTCGAACATGGCGCGGTCCTGCCCTCCCGCTTCACCGAAGCCGCCGCCCTTCCGGCGGCGCGCGGGCATGCCGAGCCGGGCCTGGTCCCTCAGGGCGCCCTTGTCGGCTTCGAATTCGGTCAGATCCCGTCGCAGACACTGGCCACGATCTCCGACCTCGGCGCCCTGCGCATGACCCCCTGGCGCATGATCCTGATCGAGGACGCGCGCGAGATGCCCGTCGGGGCCGAGATGATCACCAAGGCCGGAGATCCGCGCTCGCGTGTCGCCGCCTGTCCCGGCGCCCCCGCCTGTGGTCAGGCCCACCAGGCCATTCGCCCGCTTGCCAAGCGCCTCGCGGAACGATTGCCGCATCCCGCTACCCTCCATGTCTCCGGCTGTGCCAAGGGATGCGCCCATCCGCGGTCCGCCACGACGACCCTGGTCGGCACGCCGGAGGGCTTTGACCTCGTGCGCGGGGGAAAGGCATCGGATGCTCCGGCAGGGCGCGGGCTGCGCGCGGAGGATCTCCTGCAATCCGCGGATCTGTGGAGCGAGGTCTTTTGATGAGCTACGATTATATCACCGACGGCGCTGAGATTTACCGCCGCTCCTTTGCCATGATCCGCGACGAGGCGGATCTCGCGCGTTTCACCCCCGTCGAGGAGGTCGTGGCCGTCCGTATGATCCATGCCGCCGGCATGGTCGGACTGGAGAAGTTCATCGTATTCACCCAAGGCATGGCCGAAGCCGCCCGCGCCGCGCTGGAAAACGGAGCACCGGTTCTCTGCGATGCCTACATGGTCAGCGAAGGCATCACACGATCCCGTCTTCCGGCAGGGAACGAGGTGATCTGCACGCTGCGGGACCCGGCGGTGCCGGAGCTGGCGCGACAGATGGCCAATACCCGATCGGCGGCGGCGCTGGAATTGTGGCGCCCCCATCTTGCCGGGGCGGTCGTGGCCATTGGCAACGCGCCGACGGCCCTGTTCCATCTTCTGAACATGCTGGAAGACCCGGACTGCCCGCGACCGGCGGCGATCATCGGATGCCCTGTCGGCTTCGTGGGCGCGGCGGAGTCCAAGGATGCGTTGATGCATGCCCCCCCCGCCCCGTCGATGATCGTCCGGGGCCGGCTCGGTGGATCGGCCATCACCGTGGCGGCGGTCAATGCACTGGCCAGTCGGAGGGAGTGAGGATGGGCAGGATCATCTGCGCCGGCCTTGGCCCCGGCGACCCCGATCTCATGTCGGTCAAGTCCGATCGTCTGATCCGCGGCGCGGCGCATGTGGCCTATTTCCGCAAGAAGGGCCGTCAGGGTCAGGCCCGCCGCATCGTCGAGGGAATGCTCGCGCCCGGCGTGACCGAATATCCGATGGAATATCCCGTGACGACGGAAATACCCTTCGACAGTCCGGACTATATCGGCCTGATCGCGGCCTTCTATGATGATTGGGCGGACCGGCTGGCGGAGCTGGCCCGGACGGTGGATGTCGTGGTCCTCTGCGAGGGAGATCCCTTCTTCTACGGCTCCTTCATGCATCTGCACACAAGGCTGCGCGGCCGGGCGGAGGTCGAGGTCGTGCCCGGGATCACCGGCATGTCCGGCTGCTGGAACGCCACGAACCAGCCTATCACCTGGGGCGACGATGTGATGACCGTTCTGGTGGGCACGCTGCCCCTGCCGGAGATGATCACTCGAATGCGCGGAGCGGATGCCCTGGTCATCATGAAGACCGGGCGGAACCTGCCCCGGGTCCGGCTGGCTTTGGCGGAGGTCGGTCGGCTCGATGAAGCCTGGCTGGTCGAGCATGGCACCATGCGCAACCAGAAGGTCACGCGTCTGGTCGATGTCGATGGCGAGGCCTGCCCCTATTTCGCCATCGTCCTGGTCCATGGAAACGGGCGGCGCCCCGAGCTGGATCCGCTGGCATGAGCGGTTGGCTGACGGTGGTGGGGCTTGGACCCGGCGACCAGTCCCTGGTGACGCCGGAGGTCTCGGCGGCCTTGGCAGAGGCGACGGATGTCATCGGTTATTTCCCCTATGTCGCGCGTATCGCGGAACGGCCCGGTCTGACTCTCCATGGCAGCGACAATCGCGTGGAACTGGATCGCGCCGGGCTTGCCCTGCGGCTGGCGGCGGCGGGGGCGCGCGTGGTGGTCGTCTCGTCGGGGGATCCGGGCGTCTTTGCGATGGCAAGCGCGGTCTTCGAAGCGCTGGAGGCGGAGCCCGCGCTCTGGGATCTCGATATCCGCGTGCTGCCCGGCATCACGGCGATGCTGGCGGCGAGCGCCCGGGTCGGAGCCCCGCTCGGTCATGATTTCTGCGCCATCAATCTCAGCGACAATCTCAAGCCCTGGACCTTGATCGAGCGGCGCCTGCGGCTTGCCGCCCAGGCGGATTTTGCCATGGCCCTCTACAACCCGCGCTCGGTCAGCCGCCCCCATCAATTCGCACAGGCCCTCGAAATCCTGCGGGAGGAATGCGGTGGGGATCGGCTGATCACCTTTGCCCGCGCCGTCACCACGGGGGAGGAGCGGATCGCGACGGTGACACTCGCCGAGGCGCTTCCCGGGATGGCGGATATGCGGACCGTTGTTCTGGTTGGAAACGCGGCAACGCGTCGGATCGGCCGCTTTGTCTATACACCGAGGTCGGCGGAGTGACGGAGCCAGCGCATCACCTCCTCGACCTCGTGGCAAACCTGTCTGGCGGGGAGCGTGGGCCGATCGATCAGGATGACGGGGAGCCCGAGGAGTCGCGCCGCATCGAGTTTTGCCCGCGCCCCCGATCCTCCCGCGTTCTTTGCGACAATGTGGGTGATGGCATTGTCCCGGATCAACTCCAGATCCCCCGCAAGGGTAAAGGGCCCGCGGGCGGTCACCACCGCGCAGTCCGGCAAAGGCTGCGACAAGGGGGGGTCCACCAGGCGCAGCAGGTAATGATGTGTCGGCTTTCGGGAAAAGGCGGCGAGGTTCTGTTTGCCGATGGCCAGAAACACCCGGGCGGGCAGGTCGGGCAGCGCGTCAACGGCGGACGCACTATCGGCGACCCGGGTCCAGAGATCACCCTGGGCTTCCTGCCAGGGCGGCCGCTCGAAGGCGATCAGGGGGATCCCCTCCGCCGCGCAGGCTTCAATCGCATTCCGGCTCATTCCGGCGGCGAAGGGATGGGTCGCATCGACGACATGGGTAATGCCCCCATTCCGCAGGAAATTCCGGAGGCCCGCGACACCGCCAAAACCGCCGATCCGGGTTGGCAGAGGTTGCATAATGGGGGCAGCGGTCCGACCGGCGTAGGAAAAGACGGCGTCGATCCGTTCCTCAGCCAAATGGCGGGCCAGAAGGCTGGCTTCCGTGGTCCCGCCCAGGAGGACAACGCGCGTCATGTCTGAACCCTGGCTCCATGTGATCGGTATCGGGGAGGATGGCTTGCCTGGCCTGTCGGATGCAAGCCGCGCGATTTTGTTCCGGGCTGAGATCGTCTTTGGAGGGCCCCGGCATCTGGAACTGGCCGCCGCCGGGGATCGGGGCCGCGCCTGGCCCGTTCCGTTCGAAGTGGCGCCGGTATTGGCCGAACGGGGGCGGCGCGTCGTTGTCCTTGCCTCGGGCGATCCCTTCTGGTTCGGAGCGGGGGGCAGCCTCGCACCGCATCTTTTCCCGGGCGAGTGGTGTAGCCTGCCCTCTCCCTCAACCTTCTCGCTCGCGGCTTCCGCGCTGGGATGGTCCCTGGAGCGCGTGGCTTGTCATGGGTTGCACGCGGTACCCTTCACCCGAATGCGCATGGATCTGATGGAGGGCGCGCGATTGATCTGCCTTCTCCGCGATGGCGCCGCGCCAAGCGCGCTGGCGGAGTGGCTGGTCAAGGTTGGCTTCGGGGGTTCGGAAATGCATGTCATGGAAGCACTGGGGGGACCACGCCAGAGAATTCGTCTCGTTTCGGCGGAGGGGTTCGACCTCCGGGATGTCGGCGCGCCGGTCGCGGTGGCGATCGAGGCCAGGGGCGTAGGACTTCCCAGGGTCTCCGGCCTGCCCGACGCGGCCTTCGCCAGCGACGGCCAGATGACCAAGCGGCCGATCCGCGCCATGACCCTGTCCACCCTCGCCCCCCGCGCGGGGGAAAGGCTCTGGGACATTGGCGCGGGCTCCGGATCGATTGCCATCGAATGGTGCCTAGCGGGTGGCCTCGCCACGGCGATCGAGGCGAACCCGGCCCGCGCCGCCCATATCGACGAAAATGCGCGGGCATTCGGTGTCGATCATCGCATGTCGGTGGTCGAAGGCCTCGCCCCGGCCGTGCTCGAAGACCTGCCGAGGCCGGATGCGATCTTTGTCGGAGGAGGGGGAGACGCGGCCCTGTTCGCGTTTCTCACGGAACGGTGTTCCTCCGGCACGCGGCTGGTCGCCAACGCCGTGACCCTCGAGACCGAGGCTCTGTTGATCGCCCTTCGGGAAAAACAGGGCGGCGCGTTGATGCGGATCGAAATTGCAACCGACGCGCCGCTCGGCCGGATGCGCGGCTGGTCGCGGGCGCGACCGGTTTTGCAATGGAGTGTCACCCTGTGAGAGTCGCCGGCGTCGGATTTCGGGAAACATCCTCCCTGTCGAGCCTGATCGAGGCGGTCACGATCGCCCGTGGTGCGCTTGTGCTCGACGCCCTCGCCACGATCGAGAGCAAGGCTGGCGCGCCGGTGATGCGATCCTTGGGCGAAACGCTGGGCCTGCCGGTGCTGGCCGTCGCAGTGGCGGGCATCCGGACCCCAAGCCGATCGCCGCGGGTCGAAGCCCGCTTCGGCACCGGCTCGGTGGCGGAGGCCGCCGCCCTCGCCGCGACGGGATCAGGGGGGCGGATCATCGTGCCCCGCGTCCGGTCGGCGGATGGAATGGCAATGGCCGCGATCGCGGAAAACAAGGACCAAGCGACATGACGGTTCACTTCATTGGCGCCGGCCCAGGCGCCGCCGACCTGATCACCGTCCGGGGGCGCGATCTGATCTCGCTCTGTCCGGTCTGTCTCTACGCGGGATCGCTGATCCCAAAAAGTTTGCTGGACTATTGTCCACCGGGCGCGCGGATCGTGAACACGGCTCCCCTCAGCCTGGATGAGATCATCGAGGAGCTGGCCACCGCGCACGCGGCGGGCCTCGACATCGCCCGCCTGCATTCAGGCGACCTGTCGATCTGGTCGGCGATGGGAGAGCAATTGCGCCGCCTGCGCGCTCTTGGAATTCCGTTCGATGTGACTCCCGGGGTTCCGGCCTTCGCGGCGGCGGCGGCGGCCTTGGGATCCGAACTGACCCTGCCGGGGGTGGCGCAGTCCCTTGTCCTCACCAGGACACCCGGCCGGGCCTCCGCCATGCCGCCGGGAGAAGACCTCCGGTCCTTCGCAGCGACGGGGGCAACCCTTGCCATCCATCTGTCGGTGCATGTGCTGGATCGGGTGGTGGCTGACCTTTTGCCGGAACTGGGAGCCGATTGCCCCGTGGCGGTGGTCTGGCGGGCCTCCTGGCCTGACCAGAAAATCATCCACGCCACGCTCGGCAGCCTCCGAACCGCGGTCGGTCCGGAAATGGAGAGAACAGCCCTGATTCTGGTGGGACGAACGATCGGCGCGGAGGATTTCGACGAGAGCAGACTCTATGCCGGGGATTATGATCGACGATATCGGCCCGTCGGTGCGTCGCCGCGATTTCCGGACGCCGACTGATGCCACCGCCCGGCCTCCTCATTTCCGCGCCCGCGTCCGGAACCGGCAAGACCACGGTCACTCTGGGTGTGCTGGCGGCATTGCGCGCGCGGGGAATAACCGCGCAGCCCTTCAAATGCGGGCCCGATTATATCGATCCGGCCTTCCACACGGCGGCCGCCGGACGAGGTTCGGTCAATCTCGACAGTTGGGCAATGGCACCTGATCGTCTCCGCGGCCTGGTCAGCGCGGCGGAGGGGGCGGAAATCGGGATTGCCGAAGGGTCGATGGGGCTCTTTGACGGGGTGGCCGCGCCGGGTGAATGCGGGATCGGCGCCAGCGCGGACATAGCGGATTTGATGGGCTGGCCGGTTGTCCTTGTCCTCGACGTCTCGGGCCAGGCGCAATCGGCGGCGGCGGTGGCCCTCGGGTTCGCGCGGATGCGCCCCGGGGTCCGGGTGGCGGGCGTGATCCTGAACAAGATTGCGAGCCCCCGGCACGAAGCCCTGGCCCGGGTGGGGATGGAGGCCATCGGGATGCCGGTCTTCGGCGCCCTGCCGCGTCGCACGGCGATGGCCCTTCCGTCCCGCCATCTTGGCCTGAGACAGGCGGAGGAGCATCCCGACCTCCAGTCCTTTCTCGCACAGGCGGGCGCCTTCGTCACCGAGCACCTTGACCTTGACGCGATCCTCCGCGCGGCGGGACACAGGGGCGAGGAAATGGCGCCCCTGCCCGTTTGCCCCCCCGCCGAGCGGATCGCTCTCGCCCGCGACGCGGCCTTTTCCTTTGTCTATCCGCATCTTCTCGACGGATGGCGGCGCGCCGGGGCAACGATCATCCCGTTTTCTCCTCTCGCGGACGAAATCCCGGACGCCTCCGCCGGAGTCTGCTGGCTGCCGGGAGGTTATCCCGAACTGCATGCGCCCCGGCTGGCCGCGGCGGAGCGCTTCAAGGCTGGCCTGCGGACCTTCGCCGAGACCCGGCACGTGCATGGCGAATGCGGAGGCTATATGGCAATGGGAGAGGCGCTCGTGGATGCCAGTGGCGTAGCTCACCCGATGGTGGGACTTCTCGGACTTCGCACCTCCTTTGAAAAGCGGCGGATGCATCTGGGATATCGGCTGGCGGAACTCCTGGCACCCGTTCCGGGCCACCCTCTCGGAGCCCGGTTGCGCGGGCACGAATTCCACTATGCGACGATCCTCGATCAACCGGATCCACCGCTCGCCGATGTCAGGGACGCCACCGGAGCGAGGGTCGCGGAGACCGGCTCCTGGCGGCCGACACCCGGCGGCGGCGGGGCCTCCGGTTCCTTCTTTCATTTCATGGCGGCGGCGACATGACGGGCTTTGTCTCCTTCGTCTCCTCCGGCCCCGGAGATCCGGAGCTTCTGACCCTCAGGGCGGTAACCCGGCTGCGCGAGGCGGATGTGATCCTCTATGACGATCTCTCCGCCGGTCCGATCCTCACTCATGCCCGGCCCGAGGCGGACCTGATCGGGGTCGGAAAACGCGCCGGTCGCCCTTCGCCGAAACAGAGCCACGTCAGCCAACTGCTGCTGGACTATGCTTCCACGGGCGCGAGGCTGGTGCGTCTCAAATCCGGCGATTGCGGATTGTTCGGACGGCTGGAGGAGGAAATCACGGCTCTGAAATCGGCGGGTATCGACTATGAAATCATTCCGGGGGTCACATCCGCGGCGGCGGCGGCGGCGGCGGCGGGAATCCCCCTGACCCGCCGGATCACCTCGCGCCGGGTTCAGTTCGTGACCGGCGCCGACCTGAGCGGCGGTTTGCCAAAGGATCTGAACTGGAGCGCCCTCGCCGATCCCAAGGCCACGACGGCGATCTTCATGGGCAAGCGCACCTTTCCCGCGCTGGCCGCCGGTCTGATCGCCCATGGAATGCCCCCCGACACTCCGGCGCTTCTGGCCGAGGCGGTTGGGCATCCGGACCAGGTCCTGAGCCGCGGCACGATCACCTCACTCGCCGCGCAACTGACCGAGACGGTTGGCCCCCTGCCCGGGATCATCCTGATCGGTCCCCTGGCGAGCGAACTGTGATGAGGATCATCCTCTGCGCTTCCTGCCCGCTTCCGGGCCAGGGGTTTGCCGAGACTCTCTCCCGGGCGCTGCGGGACGCCGCCATACCCGCCCGGATCTCGACGGTGGATTGCATGTCGGGCTGTGCCCGGCCCTCGACGATCGCCTTTCGCGCGCCGGGCAAGACGGCCTATCTCTTTGGCAATCTGAGCGGGGAAGACCTCCTGGAACTCGTCAATTTTGCAAGACTCTATCTGGCCAGTCCGGATGGGAACTTCGGAGATGCCCGCCCGCTCGGCACGCTCAGGACCAAGGCGATCGCCCGTATCCCGGGCTAGGGCGCACTCAGACCGAAGCGAAACCAGAATCCGAAAATTGCGCATCAAATCATCGAGCTGGAGCACCTCCCGACCTGGACCCGTCGGATCGGAAAGCGCTCCAGCCTCGATGCCTTGTAAAGGATTGACCTTGACCGGCCCCCTGTGCTCTGCGCAGATGGAAAGGTAAGGTGTCCCGCATGCGCGAAGCGCTGGGACTGAAACGGGAATGGGAGCGGGGCGGACCAATCGAGGCGCCTCAAACCCCAGCCGCCCCCGCGACTGTACGCGGCGAGCTGGCCTTCGGATAACCACTGCCCCTCGGGTGGGAAGGTGAAGGACCGCTGTGACCCGCAAGCCAGGAGACCGGCCTTGCTTGGGAAGACACACATGCTGTCGGGTGTGACAGCAAGGAGATTGAACATGACGACGATTTCTTCGACCAAGGCAGCGACGACCCCCCTGTCCATCTTTCTCATGGCGGCGCTTGGGGTCTCGATCATTCTCATGGCCGGCTTCGCCCACTCGGCGACGATCCATGACGCAGCCCATGACGTCCGCCACGCCTCCGGCTTTCCCTGCCACTGATCTCCCTTTCATGTTCCAACGAATGCTGGCCAGCGCCTTGTTCGCTGGCGCGGCGGCGGGGCTTCTGGCCGCGCTGCTGCATTTTGCATTCATTCAGCCCTCTATCCTGCTGGGTGAACGATATGAAACCGGAGAGCTGACCCATTTTTCCTCGGGCAGCTCCCCCGCCGGTATGATGCATACCGCCGAGGCCTCTCACGAGGGTTCGCATGAAAATGCTCCCTCCGAGGAATCGTCGAGCCTCATGCGCAACGGACTGACCGTCCTGTTCCTGCTTCTGGTCTTTTCGGCCTATGCGATGCTGCTGATCGCGGGATTCGCACTGGTCGAAAACCTAGGATTTCGGGTGGGAACAACTCAGGGAGTGCTCTGGGGGATCGCGGGCTTCGCGGCATTCCAGATGGCCCCGGCGATGGGACTGTCGCCGGAACTGCCGGGCATGATCGCCGCGGAACTCGGCGAACGACAGGTCTGGTGGTGGGGCACGGCGATCGCCACGGCGCTGGCCCTTGCCTTGCTCGCCTATGGCCGGGGACTGTGGCGTGTTCCGGTCGCGGCGGTTCTGCTGGCCACGCCGCATATCATCGGCGCGCCAGAGCCGGAGGCGTTTTTCGGTCTCGTCCCGCCCGAGGTATCCGCCGCGTTCGCCGCCCGGGTCCTGGGCGCGGGTTTGGCCACCTGGGCGATGCTCGGATGGCTGGCCGGATATTTCTGGTCCCAACCGGCCGAATGACACCCAGGACGGGACCCCTCCCAAGGCGTCCCGTCCCTCAGGCGCGGAGAGAGGAATGATCGAGCTTTTCCTCGTCGGTATCGGAACCGGCAATCCGGATCATCTGACGCTTCAGGCGATCAAGGCCCTGAATGCCGTCGATCTGATCCTCATCCCCCGAAAAGGAGGCGACAAGACCGATCTCGCCGACCTGCGCCGCCGTATCTGCGCCGAGGTGATCCACGATCCCGCGATCCGGTTCGCCGAATTCGACATGCCGGCACGGTCCGCCGCGCCAGAGAATTACCGCCGGACCGTCGACGACTGGCACCGGGCGATCGCCGAAGTCTGGGCGCGGACAATCGCCACGTATCCGGGAGCGAACCGGATCGCCCTGCTGGTCTGGGGGGATCCTTCGCTTTATGATAGCACCCTCCGGATTGCGCGGCGCCTGAACCCTGTTCCCCGACTTCGGGTGATCCCCGGGATTACCTCGCTCCAGGCCCTGACCGCCGCGCATGCCATTCCGCTGAACGAGATTGGCGACCCGTTCATCGTGACGACCGGCCGAAAGCTGCGGGATGACGGATGGCCCGCCGGTGTGGATACGGTCGTGGTCATGCTCGATGGGGAATGCTCCTTCCGGCATCTCGAACCCGACGGGATCCTGATCTGGTGGGCCGCCTATGTCGGGATGCCCGAGGAAATTATCCTGGCTGGCCCCCTGTCGGAAATCAGCCCGATGATCGCAGAGGCCAGAGCAGAGGCAAGGGCGCGGCATGGTTGGATCATGGATATCTACCTGTTGCGGCGACAAAAAGGCGCAGGCCGGAGCTAGAGCGGTTTTCAGCAAGCTGGATGCACCTGCCGATCCAGAAACAAAGTCCTAGAGCGGACAATCCGATGCAATCAGATCGGAAACCCCTCCAGGATCACCGGAAGCGCCAGCAGGAGGGCCCAGAGGAGCATGGCCCGCCGATAGAGGGCCAGTGCTCGCTCAATATCAACGGCTGTCGGATCGGGCGCCCCGTCATTCACCCAAGGCTCCGGCGCGATCCGGCTTCCATAAAGGCGCGGGCCAGACAGGCGAATGCCAAGGCCACCCGCCATCGCCGCCTCCGGCCAGCCAGCATTGGGAGACCGATGCTTGCCGGCATCCCGGACCATGCAAGCGATCGATCGAAGGGGATGTCGCGAAACCAGGGCAAAGACGAGGCCGGTCAAGCGGGCGGGCACCAGATTTACCCCATCATCGATCCGGGCCGAGGCCCATCCGAAAGCCTCGTGGCGCGGTGTCCGATGGCCAATCATCGAATCCAGGGTATTGATCGCCTTGTAGGCGGCAATTCCAGGCAGACCGAGCAGGGCCCCCCAGAAGAGCGGGGCCACGATCCCGTCGGACGTGTTCTCGGCCAGGCTTTCCAGCGCCGCCCGCGCCACTCCGGGTTCATCGAGGGCTTCGGGGTCGCGCCCCACGATCATGGAAACCTGCCTTCGTGCCTCGGTCAGGTTACCGTCCGCCAGAGGCAGCTCGACGGCCCGGACATGGGAGTACATCGACCGGACAGCGACCAGGGGCCAGACCAGAAGACCGAGGAACAGCGTCCCGATCCAGCCCTCGGGCAGCGATTGCTGTACCGTCCAGGCCACGAGACCGGCCAGGGTGATCGTCGACAAAGCCGCGGCAACGCCCGCGATCCGGCGCACCGGATCGGCGGCGCCATCCCGGTTCAATTTCTCATCCAACAGATTGATAACAAATCCGATCCAGGTGACCGGATGGCCGATGCGGCGATAGAGGAAATCCGGCCAGCCCAGCATGACGTCGATGGCCATTGCAACCAACATAGCCGCCGCGAAACTCACGCCCCACTCTCCCCGACCAGAACAATCCACCGCTCCGGACTAAGGCCTTCGCATCGACCGCGCCAGCGCGGAGTTTGACTTCATCCGATCACAGGGTCGAAGGAAGATACCAGGATTGCGACCTGCCCGCCGAAGGGCGGCCTGTTCAGGCGGAGGGATCAGCGCCGACCGTACTTGCCAAGACTTTCAAGCAGGGCACCGCGGCTGATTGGTTTCGAGATATGGCCAGAGAAACCGGCCTCTCGGAACCGGATGATATCCGAGCTGAGCGCATGGGCGGTCACCGCGATCACCGGAAGAGGCTTGGATCCGGCGGCGCGCTCGATCTCGCGAAGCGCGGCCAGGGTTTCCAGCCCGTCCATCCCCGGCATTTCGATATCGAGCAGAACAAGATCGAACAGATCCGGGGCGAAATGCTCCAATGCTTCCGCCCCTCCCTCCACGATCTGTGCAACGGAGCCAAGGGATGTGAGCATTCCCTGAAGGATCAGGCGGTTCACGGCGTTGTCATCGGCGACCAGAACTCGCAGTTCCGGCAGCGAATCAAAGGGTCTTGGCTCGGGATCGCACCTTTGCTCCCGGGCCCCTCGGTCCAGGGGAATCAGCACGCTGACCCGGGTGCCCTCACCGACACGGCTCTCGATGTCGATATTTCCTCCAAATGCGGAGACAAGCCTCTGCACGATGGCCATTCCAAGTCCTGACCCGCCAAATCGGCGCGCGGTCGAAGCGTCCGCCTGGACAAAGGGCTCGTAGATATGGGCCAACAGATCCTCCGACATGCCAATGCCGGTGTCGCAAACCTCGATCAGGAGCAAACTGTTCTCGTCAACGTCGATCGACAGGTCTACCCGCCCATGCTCGGTAAATTTGACCGCGTTTCCGACAATATTATGGAGAACCTGCAGGATTCGATGCGGATCACCGAAACAGATACCCTCCGCGTCGGAATTCAGTCTCAGGTTGAAGTCGATGTTTTTTTCCAAAACCTCGCGCGCATGCGAGGCCTTGACCTGATGGGCAAGGTTCGCGGGCGAAAAGGCGGTCTTTTCGAACGTCAGCTGTCCGGACTCGATCCGTGTCAGATCAAGCAGGTCATTGATGACACTCAGAAGCAACTGCCCCGATTCCCGGATCACGCACAGCATACGGGCCTGCTCTGGTGTATCGAGCTGGCCTTCCAGCAGTTCCGCCATACCCAGAACACCGTGGAGAGGCGTGCGAATTTCGTGACTGACCATCGCCAGAAACCGGGACTTTTCCTCCACTGCCTGTTCGGCCTGCCGCAGGGCCTCGGCCAGTTCGGCCTGCGCCTCCTTGAGACTGCTGACATCGATGATGACGCCCGTTACGCGGCGCGGGGCCCCTCTCGCGTCCCGTTCGATGACGCGGCCGCGCATGCGAATCCAGGTCCAGCGTCCATCCGCGCGCCAAAGCCTCAATTCCGCCTGAATGCGCGGAGCATTGCCAAGGAAATGCGCATCCCGCGCAGCGATCAAGCGAGGGCGGTCATCCGGATGCAAAAGCGCCAGCAGTCCGTCAAAGTCGAAATCCTGAAAATGCGCTGCGTCGCGGCCTGTCATGGCCAACCATCGGTTGCAGGTCAATCCGCCGCTCCGGACATCGAGGTCCCAGGTTCCCACATCGGCGCCATCTATGATGGCCTCCAGCTGCGCAGACCGCCGCCTCGGATCCGTGACGTCAATCCGCAACCCGATGTGACCACCATCCGGGGTCCTTGTGTCAACAAGGCGGATTATCATGCCGTTGCTGAGTTGGATCTCCCGATCAAAAACGGTCGACGATGCCCGCTCCTGGAAGAACTCGGCCAGCCATTCCTCCTCGCGGCCAAGGGCCTCTGGCACCATGCCACCGCGAACCGTTCGTTCGACAATCTCCGCGTAATTGCTTCCCGTCTGAAACTCTTCCGTGTATCCGGGATAGAGTTCCCGCATCGTTCGATTGACGAGAACGATATGGTCGTCGACATCGGTTACGCTTATGGCGTGTGGAAGCGCATCAAGGGCCGCGACAAGGCGCTCATGACTTTTCATCGCCTCGTCCTGAGCCGCGGCGATCCGAAGTTCGGCGGATTTGCGAAGCGTGATGTCGATATGAACTCCGGCTACCCGGATGGGTTTTCCGGCAACATCGTGCGCCATAACACGTCCGCGCGCCAGGAGCCAAGCCCAACTCCCATCCTTTCGGCGAAAGCGGATCTCGGCTTCATAGCTCTCGGTCTCACCGCGCAGGTGGGCTGTGAATTTTCCGCGAGCCTCGGCGGCGTCATCCGCGTGAAAGAAGGGCGCGGCAAAGGCAAAGACAGGATCTGCGCTGTCCTCGGGCCCATATCCATATCGTGCGAGCCAGCCCTCGCTGAATGACAGCAGGTCCGTGGGCAGGTCGTGCACCCATGTTCCAGCCTCCGTACCTTCGACAATGTTTCGCAACATCATCTCTGTCTGCCGCATTTTTGTCACATCGACGCGAGTGCCGACGCGGCGACCGTCCGGCAGCAATCGATCCTCGCAGCGGATGACATGCCCATCGGACAGGAGCAGTTCCCGGCTCATGGAGCCCTGATGACGCTCCGCGAGCCAGCCTGCGTGGAAAGCGGTTTCATGACCGAGCACATTGGCGATCTGACCTTTTTCAAGGCCGATCCGCAAGATATCTAAAAAGTGGACGCCTGGGACCAAGTCGCTTGCGACTTTTGGGAAAAGTTCGCGCATCCGCTCATTGCAATTGGTCAGCCGATCCTCGGCGTCAAAGAGGAAAAAGCCGTCCGGAAGCGCGGCGATGGCTTCCCTGAGATCGCGGTCCGCGGCGCGTGCCTCAGCCTCCGCCGCCTCACGGGCAAGCTCGGCCATCTTGCGGTCCGTGATATCGAGCCATGCTCCCGCCAGCACCAAAGGAGTGCCATCAGGGGCACGCCTGACGATCCGACCCCGATCATGTGCCCAGATCTTTGCGCCGTCTTTGCGTCTAAGGGAGAGCTCGACCTCGTAATAGTCGGTTTCGCCCAGGAGATGCCGTTCAATCGCCTGTTCAAGGCGCAGCCGGTCTTCGTTGGCCAGGAGCAGATTGCGAAGGGCCCGGGCATCGGTTCCCAATTCCTTTGCCGACCAGCCCAATGCCTGTGTCCAACCCGGACCAGGCCTGATTCTCAGGGATTTCAGATCAAGCTCCCAGTCGGCGGCGCGCGTCGCATCCACCACCTGTTCAAGCTGTTTCAACCGGTGCTGGCTGGCAGTGACATCCTGTGCCAAGGCACAGAATTCCTCGGTCGAGGCCCCCTCGAGCCGGCGCCATTCCAGCCAGTGCCAGGCTCCGTTCTGGCCCATGAATCTTGCAATCGGAGGCGCTGACCGATCGCCTGGACGTTTGGCCGTGATCGCCAGAAGTGCCGTGAGATCGTCGGGGTGGATGAGGTTACGGAGCGGAACCCCGCGGAGATCGATTTCCTGCCAGCCCAACAAGCGCACCCAGGCGGCGGAAACGTCCTTGATGGACCCACAGTCGAATTCCGAGACGCAGAGAAGATCCCTGTCCCAACTGAATGCCTCCAGATTTGCCCGTAATCTTTTCAACAAGCCGCTATCAGGCATTGAAGATGACTTTCAGCTTGGTACCTCAATCCGGTACAGCGCGGCGCAACGGCCACGGATCTGATCCGAAGCAAAATGCCAGTATCATGCACCATGCTCCTTTTGGCTTAAAGCGGTGCAAGCAAGCCCTGCCAGTCGGCTCCGAGTCATCACACATTTAAAACAACCTATAGGAGAATTGGAAGCTTCTTCCAAAAGAAAAACGACTCAACGTCGAAGTGCGATCGTTTTCGAAAGTTGGCTATTTCAAGAGTTGTACGGCGAAGTGGGTGCCGGACCAACTCGCTTTGGTCGCGACTGGATGGCAAGCGCCCCTTGGAACACGCCGGCCAACCTTCTGGACGATCTCTCGTTCCCGGATCTCGAATAAAGGTCCGGCAAGGGAAGATGACTGAAGCGATTTCCAGGCAGGCGGAAAAAATCTGCCTTAAGAAATCACGGCAAAACAAGGCCATGGAGCGGACGAGCCGGTGAGGTCAGATCGGATACCGCTAAGTCAACGAAATCGCGGAGATCAGTCGTCCATAGTCCGGTTCTCTCGCGTGCGTGGTCCGCCGGAAGGAGTAAAAGCGCGCGGGGTCGGCATAGGTGCAATATCCGATCCAGTCCGCATCCACGCCGGCCTCGCGCAGGCGGAGCAGGACGAAGCTCGGCAGATCGAACCGATAGCGATCGCCCGAGCCAATGAAGAAACGCTCATAGCCTTCGCCCTCGTCCCGAAACCGGTCGAAGAACTCCTGGCCTACCTCGTAGTTGGCCTGGCTGATGGTCGGACCGACCGTGGCGCGAATCGAATCCCGCCGTGCGCCGAGCCCGACCATTGCCGCGACGGTTGATTCGATCACTCCCTCCAACGCACCGCGCCATCCCGCGTGAGCCGCGCCGATCACCTCCGCCGCTCTGTCCAGAAGCAGGACAGGCGCGCAGTCCGCCGTGAGGACGCTGATGGCAACCCCCTGCGCGGCGGTCACCACACCGTCGGCCTCGGGCCGTTCGTTCCAGCCTTCGGGTCCGACGATGGCGACGCGCGAGGAATGTATCTGTTTCGGAGACAGGAGATGATCGGGAGCCACGCCCATCGCCTCCGCCACGCGTGCGCGATTCAGGGCCACCGCTTCGCGTTGATCCGACGACCCGAAACCGGCGTTCAGACCTGCGTAGATTCCCGATGACGCGCCGCCCCTGCGGGTAAAGAAGCCATGTCGGGCCCCGGCCAACAAATCGGATGTCAGAACTTCCAAGGTCATGGCTCAAATCCCGGTGGCACGGGCGCGTCGTGCGGCGTCAACGCCAGAGACTGAAAGAGGTGTCCCATTTCCTCGGGGTGGGTCAAGCGCCGATGCGCGGCGACGAGCGCATCAATGTCTACCGCGGTTTTGCCTCGAGCCAAGGCACGCGCTCGCGTGGTAATCCCGAGGCGCTCCAGAAACACGCCCTGAGGCACGGGGCCATTCCATCGCACCTCCTGCGCCGCTTCGGCAAGGTCGCGAAAACGAACATGCGCCGTCAGATCGGCGCGGCCTGGATCGCTCAAAGGATCCGCCTTCGAATGGTTGCGCACCGCCTGCAAGCTGTCTCCCGTTCCGTCCCACGCGCCATAATCGATGACAAGCGCGCATCCTCCCCAACGGGCAATCCGGCTCGCGAGTTCCCGCGCCATGGAGTCGGCCGCGGCACAGGTTTCGACAATCGCGCCATCCGGCGCCGCCCGGAACCGTGCGTCGAGATCCGGCTCTCCTCGGGGATCGCTCCAGCGGAACGAAAGTCCCTCTCCGACGAACCGTTCCCGCCAGAGCGTATCGACTCGTTGAAACTGCCGAATCGGGAGGGCATCGAAGAATTCGTTGGCGACCACGAAGATCGGACCGTCGGGCAGGTCGGCGATCCGGTCTGCCCAGCGGGCGTTGCCGACCGCCTCGGCCTGGCGCGCGCGCAGGACAGGGCTGGTTTCGACGAACCAGACCCGGGCGGCGTCGATAAATCCCGGCATCCCGCGCGCCGTCCGCAGGGCATCGCGCATCAGCGTCCCACGCCCCGGACCCAGCTCCACAAGCAGAAAATCCGCCGGGGAGCCCTGGTCGCTCCAGACCTGCGCCAGCCAGGCTCCGATCAGTTCCCCGAACATCTGGCTGACCTCGGGCGCGGTGGTGAAATCACCCGCCACCCCAAGCGGATCCCGGGTCATGTAATAACCATGCTCGGAATGCCCGAGACAAAGCGCCATATAGCGGTCGAGCCGCATCGGTCCCCGGGCCGCGATCTCGGCGGCGATGATATGCTCAAGCGGGTTCATCTTCGCCGCGACCAGACCAAAAGACCAATCCCGACCAGAATCATGGGGGCGGACAGGATCTGTCCCATCGTCAGGCCCCAGTCGGCTCCGAACCGGATCACATGACCAAACGGATTGTCGGCGGTGACGAACTGGCCATCGGCCTGCCGAAAGGTCTCGACACAGGCGCGGGCCGTTCCATAGCCGATCAGGAACAATCCGATCACCCGGCCCGGCCTCTCCAGCGCCCCACGCCTGACCGCCCAGACCAACAGGGCAAACAGGAGCAGGCCCTCCAGCGTCGCCTCGTAGAGTTGCGAGGGATGGCGGGCACAGGGCCCCACCCAGGTCACGGGACAGGTTTGCGCCGCCTCGCCGGGAAAGATCACCGCCCAGGGAAGCGTGGAAGGCCGCCCCCAGAGCTCGGCATTGATGAAATTGGCAATCCGCCCAAAGAAAAGCCCGATCGGCGCGGCGGCGGCGACCGCGTCGCCCACGCGCAGGGTCGGCAGGCCATTGCGCAGGGAGAAGGCCAGCACACCGACCACCACCCCCAGAAACCCGCCATGAAAGGACATGCCGCCCCGCCAGACCGCGAGGATCTCCGCCGGGTTCGCGAGATAATAGGCGGGCTGATAGAACAGCACATACCCAAGGCGCCCCCCGACGATGACACACAGCACCATCCAGGTCAGCAGATCGTCCGTCTGCTCTGGCCGCATCGGCGCGGCTCCGCCCCAGAGCGCGGGCTGGCGGCACAATCCCGCGACATAGCGCCAGCCGAGCAGAAGACCCGCGATATAGGCCAGGGCATACCAGCGAATCGCGAGGTCCAAACCCAGGACATGGAAGGAAACCAGCACGGGATCGATGTTGGGAAAGACGATCACAAAGGGCATTCCGGCTCCATTCCAGGGACGCCTCCTGCATCGGAGGGGCCCGTCCGGAAGTCAAGCCGCGGCGGACCCTTGGAATTCGGGAGCGCTCCCGCCATATGTTCCGCACAAACCCAAGGGAGCGACCCATGCAAACCCGTAATAAGATCCTAGATGACCTGAGCCAGTTGATGCAGAACGCGGTGGGCGTCGCCCAGGGGGCCAGGACCGAGGCCGAGACCGCGCTCAAGGGCATGATGGACCGGTGGCTGGCCGATCGGAACTTCGTCACCCGCGAGGAATTCGACGCGGTTCGCGCCATGGCGCAGAAGGCCCGCGAGGAAAACGCGGCGCTGAAAGCACGCCTCGATGCGCTGGAAAACGGGCCTTCGACCCCCGCCTGAAAGGGTGTGACATACCTGCGCCGCGGCCCTTAAAAAGTGAAACAATCTTCACAAAATTAGACTTTACAGGGGCCTCTTGTTGAACCACCATATTTGGTAGGCGGGTCGTTTCGGCGGTTCACCTATTGTTAACCTCACAGCCCCCGCGCGGGGTGTTGCCCCGCAGGCGGCCAGAACCAGAGGCACCGGATATGGGCATTGTCGAGCGTGATTTTGACTGCGAGGAAATCCACCCGATCGATATCGTCGAAACTCTGGCCGAGGAGCGGTCCTGGGATTTTGACCGCGTCGCCGAGGACCAGATCGCCATGGCGGTCGAGGGAAGCTGGAGGACCTATTCCGTAACGCTCGCCTGGTCCGCCCAGGACGAATCGCTGCGCCTGATCTGTGCCTTCGACATGGCGCCGCCGGCCCGGCGGATGTCCGCGCTCTACAAGATGATTGCCCTCGCAAACGACAAATGCTGGACCGGAGCCTTCACGCTCTGGACCGATCAGAAGATGATGGCCTATCGCTACAGCCTCAATCTGAGCGGAGGCGCCATGGCCTCCTCGGCCCAGATCAATGATATGGTGCGGGTCGCCGTCCTGGCCGCCGAACGGTTCTATCCGGCGTTTCAACTGGTTGTCTGGGGCGGGGAAACCCCGGAAAAGGCGCTTGGAATCGCAATGACCGAAGCTTACGGTCGCGCCTGAAACCGGCCCCCTCTCCACGCCCGCGGGGCCGGAGAGGGGGATCTTCATGACCATTTCCGACATTTCAGAACGCGGCCTTGTTCTTCTGGGCTGCGGCAAGATGGGCTCAGCCCTTCTCGAAGGCTGGCTGGCCACCGGCCTCGCGCCCTCCGCCTTCACGGTGCTGGAGCCCAATCCCGGCGAGCGGCTGCTTGCCCTGGCGGAGACGGGGTTGCGCCTGAATACCGATCTGCCTCCGAACCCGGCCATAGCCCTCCTCGCGGTCAAGCCGCAGATGATGGGGGCCGCCCTGCCCTCCCTCGCGGCATTGGGGGGAGGCTCCACGGTGTTTCTCTCGATCGCGGCGGGAACGCCCATTGCGACCTTCGAGGCCGCGTTCGGGGCGAATACGCCCGTCGTGCGCGCGATGCCGAACACGCCCGCGGCGATCGGCCGGGGGATCACGGCGCTGATCGGCAATGCCCATGTGACCATCGAAGACCTCGCCCTCGCCGAAACACTGCTCAGCGCGGTCGGCCAGACGATCCGCCTGGAGACCGAGGATCAGATGGACGCGGTCACGGCGGTGTCGGGATCCGGCCCCGCCTATGTCTTCCTGATGATCGAAGCGCTCGCGGCGGCGGGTGTGGCCGAGGGCCTGCCAGAGGACATGGCGATGCGGCTGGCCCGTGCTACGGTGAGTGGCGCCGGGCAGTTGGCCGAATCCTCGGGCGATTCCCCGACACAATTGCGCATCAATGTCACCAGCCCCGCGGGCACGACGGCCGCGGCGCTGGAGGTTCTGATGCGCGAACAGGGGGGATTGTCAGAGCTTGTAGAGACAGCCGTGACCGCCGCCGCCAACCGGAGTCGCGCCCTGCGCGGCTGATCCTTCGCGCTTATGCTGCACTGCAACATAGACCTCTTGACTTTTATGCTGCACTGCAACATATATCCTTCATCGAAATCACACGACCCATGCACGACCCAAGGAGACATCCGATGTTTGACCCCAAAACCTTCGCTTTCGACCCGGAAAAGATGACCGAGTTTTTCAAGCAGAACGACTTCACCAAGCAGCTTGCCAACTTCAAGATGCCCGGCTTCGATGCCGAGGCGCTGATGGGCACCCAGAAGAAGAACATGGAAGCCCTGGTCGAAGCCAACAAGGCGGCCGCCGCTGGCTACCAGGATCTGTTCCAGAAGCAGATCGCCGTCTTTGAGGAGACCATTGCCGAAGCCCAGAAGCACATGAAGGCCTTCGACACCACCAAGCTCGACGCCGAGACCGCCAAGGCCCAGGGCGAGCTGGCCAAGGCCGCCTTCGAGAAGGCCGTCGCCAACATGCAGGCCCTCGCCGACGCGGCGCAGAAGGCCAATGCGAGCGCCTATGAGATCGTCTCCGCCCGCATCCAGGAAAGCATCGCGGAACTGCGCGACATGGCGTCCAAGGCCGTCAAGGCCTGAGACTTTCCGCCTAGACCATTGGAAACCGCTTGCCCCGCCCCGGGCAGGCGGTTTTCTTATGCGCGAACCGCCGCGCAGGACCGCCCATGTCTCAAATCGATTTCGACGATTTCCTGAAGGTTGATATCCGGGTCGGCCGAGTGCTCCGGGCCGAACCTTTTCCGGAGGCCCGAAAGCCTGCGATCAAGCTCTGGATCGATTTCGGCCCTGAAATCGGCGAGCGCAAATCCTCGGCCCAGATCACCCATCATTACACGCCGGATGAGCTGATCGGCCGATCGGTCCTCGCGGTGGTGAACTTTCCGCCGCGTCAGATCGGGCCTTTCCGATCGGAGGTTCTGGTTCTCGGCCTGTCCGACGAGACCGGCGCGATCGTCCTGATCACCCCGGACCGGAATGTGCCACCCGGCCAACGTCTGCATTGATGGAGATCGAGCAATGCCCCCCCGTATCATTGTCACCCGCAAACTGCCCGATCAGGTCGAGGCGCGTCTGCGCGATCATTTCACCGTCGCCTTCAATCCGGAGGACGTGCCCTTCACGGCGGACCGCATGATCCATGCCCTGCGCGAAGCGGACGGCCTGTTGCCAGCGGTCAGCGATCCGGTGACCGGGGACATGCTCCGCGCCGAAGGCCGCCGGACAGCGATCATCGCCAATTTCGGAGTGGGCGTGAACAACATCGACCTCGACGCCGCCAAGGCCGCCGGGGTTGTCGTGACCAATACGCCGGGCGTGCTGACCGATGCGACGGCGGATCTGGCGCTCGCCCTGATTCTCGCGGCCACGCGTCGTATGACGGAGACGGAGGCCCTGCTGCGGCGGGGCGAATGGGTCGGCTTCGCCCCGACCGGCCATCTTGGCATGGGGCTTCAAGGCAAGGTGCTCGGGATCATCGGCATGGGCCGGATTGGCGAGGCAACGGCGCGGCGCGCGGCGCTCGGGTTTGGCATGCGGATCCTTTATTTCAACCGATCGCCCGTCGGGCCGTTCGACTTCCCCGCGGAATCCCGATCGAGCATTGAAGCGGTCATGGCCGACTCCGATGTCGTATCCCTGCACATCCCGGGAGGCGGCTCAAACCGGGGCCGGATCTCGGCCGACGCCATCGCCCTGATGAAACCGACCGCCTATCTGGTGAACACCGCCCGCGGCGATGTGGTCGACGAGACGGCGCTGACAGCCGCCCTCGCGGCGGGCAGGATCGCGGGCGCGGGTCTCGATGTCTTCGCAGAGGAGCCGAAGGTTCCCGCCGCCCTGATGGCCCTGCCGAATGTGACCTTGCTGCCGCATATCGGCAGTGCGACGCTGGAGACCCGGACCGCGATGGGAATGCTCGCGGTCGACAATCTCATCGCCCATTTCGCGGGCCAGCCCTATCCAGCCCGCGTCGTCTGACGAGTGGCTCCTCGCCCTTCAGGCCGCCCTGCTCTGGCGAAGCGATTGATAGAAGGCGGCTTCGAACTCCATATAGCCCGCGAAGGAAGCGGAATCCGCGAAGGGCAGGATCTGTGTCGCCCAGTAACCGCCATAACCATTCTTAGGATCGATCCAGTAGTACAGATTGGCAAGGCCGGCCCAGCCGAGCGCGCCCGCCGGTCGACCGGTCGGCGCCTCCTCATCATTGACCATGAAGCTGAACGACCAGGATTTCGACAGGCCCGGGAAAAACTCCGCGTCGTTCGACAGCGACGGGATCACACCCGGCAAGGCCGTGACCTTCAAATCGCCCAACTGGTTTTGCACCGCCATGGCCACGGTCTCGGGCCGCAAAACCCGACCGTGCTCTCCGTTGCCATCGTTCAGCCACATGCGGATGAAGCGCATATAGTCGCCGACCGTGCCATAGAGCCCATGGCCGCCCATATGGATCTCCGGCTTCGGCAATTCGAAGTTCATCGGCGTCAGTGAACCGTCAACGCTCCGCGCATGCATCCCCGCGAGCCGCGCGCGCAGGGTATCATTCAGCTCGAAGGACATGTCGCGCATGCCGAGCGGCTCGAAGATCCGCGTCTGGAAGACCTCGCCCAACCGTTTGCCGGTGATGGCCTCGACCACCTGCCCACACCAGTCGATGCTGGTGCCATACTCCCATTTTTCACCCGGATCGAACAGGAGCGGGGTCATCAGGGCCGCCTTGTTCGCAACGATCACACTGGGCTGGCCCTGCTCGCGGGCAAGACGGCTGTAGGTCGCGTTGAAGAAATCATAGCCGAAGCCCGCGGTGTGAAGCATCAGCATCCGGGTCGTGATCTCGCGCCTCGGCGCGCGAAGCCGCGGGCTGCCATCGGCGTCGAACCCTTCGATCACCCGCAACGCGCCGATATCCGGCACATAGGTCCGGGCCGGCGCATCAAGGTCGAGCCTGCCCTCCTCGACAAGCTGAAGCACCGCTGTCCCGGTAATGGCCTTGGTGGTGGAAAAGATCGCAAAAACGCTGTCCGTCGTCATCGGCGCATCGCGATCCATACGCCGCGTCCCGGCCGCGCCCTCGTAAATGTTGCGCTCGCGATCCGTCACCATGGCGACGACACCCGGCACCCGAGGGCTCGCGCTCACCACACGGTTCAGGATATCATCGGCCTGGAAAATCTGGTCCATCATGGTCCTCCCGATATTTGTCATTGAGTCCCCGGATTGTCTCATCCGATGGCAGGCTCCGAAGGCGTTCGCCGCCGGAACGGGGATCGTAGGGCTCAAGCTCGACGGATGTCAAAACCGGCGGAGCCACGCGGGCGGACAGTCGGGTCCCGGAACGGCGCCATTGCTCCGGAACCGGGCTCGCCTATATCTAGCGGGAATGGGGGAACGCGGCATGACCATGGCAGAACACGATCAAATCCCCGAGGCCGCCCTCGCCTGGCTGCGACAGGGCAAGGCGGTGGCACTGGCCACGGTGATCGAAACCTGGGGATCCGCGCCAAGGCCAAAGGGATCTCAACTCGCAATCAGCGCCGATGCCGAAATGGTCGGATCGGTCTCAGGGGGATGTGTCGAAGGCGCCGTGGTGGCCGAGGCGCTGGAGGCGCTGGAGGACGGCCGTTCGCGGGTTCTTGAATTCGGGGTCAGCGACGCGGAAGCCTTCGCCGTGGGTCTCGCCTGTGGCGGCACGATCCGCGTGATGGTCGAGCCACTCGACCGGGCACAGGGCCCGGACCGGGTCCTGCTGGAGGATCTTGTCGCGGCAAGGGCCGGGCGTCGTCCGGCGGTCTACGCGGTGCGGACCTCGGACTGGGACCGTCGGCTGGTTCTCGGCGCGGACGACCCGCTCTGGCCCGCGGCGGAGGCGGCGCTGATCTCGGATCAATCGGGATTGGCCGAGGACTGGTTTCTGGGGGTGCACAACCCGCCGCTCAGGATGGCCGTGATCGGCGGCGTCCATATCGCACAGGCCCTGGTGCCCATGGCCCAGCTCTCGGGATACGATGTCGCCGTCATCGATCCCCGGGACGCCTTCGCAAGCGAGGCGCGGTTTCCGGCGACCCGGCTGATCAACGACTGGCCCGACGCGGGCCTCGTGGCCTTTGGCGTCGATCGTCGAACCGCGGTGGTCACCCTGACCCATGATCCCAAGCTCGACGATCCCGCGATCGCCGTGGCCCTGCGCGGAGAGGCTTTCTATCTCGGCTGCCTCGGGTCGCGCCGGACACATGCCAAGCGCGTCGACCGCCTGCGAACGGCGGGCTTTACCACGGCCGAGCTTGCCCGCGTCCATGCTCCGATCGGCGCGGATATTGGGGCGAAATCCCCGGCGGAAATCGCAGTGTCGATTCTGGCGCAGGTGACGGAGCGCCTGCGCCGTCCGGAAACCCGGCCCTGAGATGCGATTTGGCCGCACAGCCCTCGATCAGGCACAAGGTGCCATTCTCGCGCATTCCATGACCCTCGCAACGGGTCGTCTGCGCAAGGGGCAGATCCTGCGCCCCGCCGACATCGCAGCGCTGGACGCGGCTGGGATCACGGAAGTGACCGTGGCACAGCTCGGCCCGGATGATCTTGGCGAGGACGAAGCCGCGGCGCAGGTGGCGGAGGCGTTGGGTTTGGGTTTCGAAGGCCTGACATCCTCCGCGCCCTTTACCGGACGGGTGAACGTCTTCGCGGAACGCGCGGGATTGATCCGGGTGGATGCCGGCGCCATCGATGCCCTGAACCGGGTCGATCCGGCGATCACGCTCGCGACCCTGCCCGACTGGGCCCGGGCGCAGCCACGCCAGATGGTCGCGACGGTCAAGGTCATTCCCTACGGCGTGGCGGAGGCCTCGGTCCGGGCCGCCGTCGAGACCCTGTCCCGCCCGGCATTGCGACTTCTGCCGTTCCAACCGGGGCATGCCGACCTGATCCTGACCCGGACCCCCGGCCAGAAGGAAAGCCTTCTCCGCAAGGGCGCGCAATCGGTCCGGGGGCGTCTCGACTCGCTCGGGATCACGCTTGGCGAACCCGTCGTGGTCGCCCATGAGATCGAGGCCGTCGCCGGGGCCATCGAGTCTTGCACGGCGGACATGCTGTTGATCCTCGGCGGCTCGGCCACCTCGGATGCGAATGACGTGGTCCCGCGCGGATTGATCGCGGCGGGCGGAGAGATGATCCGCTTCGGGATGCCGGTCGATCCGGGCAATCTGCTTTTCCTCGGCCAACGGGGGGGGCGGCCGGTGATCGGCCTGCCCGGTTGTGCCCGATCTCCCGCGCTCAACGGCGCGGACTGGGTGCTGGAGCGTATCGCCGCCGGGGTGCCGGTGACCGCGCTCGATGTCGCCGGCATGGGCGTGGGCGGGTTGCTCAAGGAAATCCCCTCCCGTCCACAGCCCCGTTCGGGCACGATGGCGACGGGTCGGCCGCGCGTCGCGGTGATCCTGCTCGCCGCCGGGGCCGGGCGACGGATGCGCGGCGCCGACAAACTGCTCGAACACGTCGCGGGCGAACCGATCCTGCGACACGCCGCCCGCGCCGCGCTGGCCAGCCGGGCCGACGATGTGCTGGTTGTTCTGCCCCCGGAGGCCCCGGATCGAAGGGCGGCGCTCGATGGACTGACCGTCCGTGTCATCGAGGCGCGTGAACATGCCGAAGGCATGGCCGCGTCGCTGCGCGCCGGTCTCGCGGCGCTGGCGGACCGGACGGACGCGGTGGTGGTGATGCTGGCCGATATGCCGGAGGTGGGACCGGACCAGATCGACCGTCTGATCGCCGCGCATGATCCGGCGGAGGGGCGCGATATCTGTCGGGCCGTGGCAGAGGATGGAACACCGGGCCACCCGGTCCTGTTTGGCCGTCGCTTCTTCGAGAGTCTCGCGGCGCTGACCGGCGATCGCGGCGCAAGGGAAATGCTGCGCGAGGCGGCGGAGTTCGTCACCGACGTGCCGACCCCGGGTCAGGGGGCGGTGATCGATCTCGACACGCCGGAGGAATGGTCACACTGGCGGGCCCGGGCCTGAGGATATCCCGCTCTGGCGACCCGCCCGCTATTCAACGCTCTCTCCATTCGAATGTCCACGAGAGCCATCGAACGTGCCCATCCGACTGGAAATCGCCCTGTTTGAATTTACGCGATTTCCGAGCCATCGAACGTATCGTTCGACTGGAAATCGCTCTGTTTGAATTTACGCAATTTCCGAGCCATCGAATGTGCCGTTCGATTGGAAATCGCTTTATGAATCCAGGTGATCCTTCACCTTCTGGGTCAGCTCGTTCAAGGTGAAGGGTTTTGGCAGGAAAGCCGCGTTCGGTATCCCGCTGTCCCCGCCGACGAAGGCATCCTCGGTATAGCCCGACATGAAGATCACCTTCACATCCGGCCGCGTTTTCTGCGCTTCCCGCACCCATCCCGGTCCGTCGAGTCCCGGCATGATCACATCCGACAACATGAGATCGACCTTGAGTTCCGCGTTCTCGAGAATTTCCAGCGCTTCCTCTCCCGAACTCGCCTCCACGACCGTATAGCCCCGCAAGCGCAGGGCCCGCGCGGCGACGGACCGTACCGGATCCTCGTCCTCCACCAGAAGAACCAATCCCCGGCCCGTCAGATCCCGCGACCGCCGCGGCTCCGGCCCGGCTGGCTCGGGCTCGATCAGGCGGTCGTGCGCGGGCAGATAGATCGTGAAGATCGCCCCCTGCCCCGGCGGAGAATCGACGAATATGAACCCGCCCGTCTGTTTCACGATCCCATAGGCGGTCGACAGGCCAAGGCCGGTCCCCTCGCCCACCGGTTTCGTCGTGAAGAACGGATCGAAAATCTTGTTGAGCTTGCCCTCGGGAATACCGGTTCCCGAATCCGCGACCTCGATCATCACATAGTCGCCTTGCAGGATCACGGCCCGATCGCGGTGCAGATCCTGATCGAGATGCACGTTCCTCGTCGTCACCCGCACCTCGCCCCCGCGCGGCATCGCATCCCGCGCATTGACCACCAGATTCATGATCACCTGTTCGAGCTGCCGCTCATCGACCCGCACAGGCGCCAGATCCGGACCATGCTCGATGCGCAGCACCACCTTGTCGGTCAGCAGCCGGTTCAACAGATGCGACAGTTCCGAAAGGGTATCCTGCAAATTGATGACCGTCGGCCGCAGGGTCTGCTTGCGCGAGAAGGCCAGCAACTGCCGCACCAGGGCCGCCGCGCGATTGGCGTTCTGCCGGATCTGCATCAGGTCGCCATGCTCGACGTCGGTTACATCGTGGCGCATTAACAACAGGTCGCAATGGCCGTTGATCGCCGTCAGCAGATTGTTGAAATCATGCGCGACACCACCCGCGAGCTGGCCCACCGCCTGCATCTTCTGGCTCTGGACGAACTGTGCCTCCAGGGACTTCAATTCCGTCGCATCGCTGAGAACCGCGAGCAGCGACGGACCGCCATCCAGCATTGTGCGCGTGAAGGCGACCTGGAGATAGATTTCCTTGCCATGCAAGGCCCCGCGCGCGACCTCCGAGCGGCCGAGCGCCCGCCCGCGCGTGGTATCGTGCAGACGCTCGCTGATCGACCGGCCCATCCCTTCGAGCAGATCGGCGATGTTGGTCCCGGGCCGGGCGTTCTCGCCGAGAAGCCGCCGCGCCGCCTTGTTCGCATAGGTCAGCTTGCCGTCGGTCTCGAGCCGAGTCAGGGCCACCGGCAGCTCTTCCAGAAAATGCGCGGGCACCAACCCCGATCCCGCCGTCCCGGTCAGCGGCGGCAACAGCAGGTCCATCATCCCCTCGTGCCGCGCCAGAACCACGGCGCGCACCGCGTTGCCCGTCTGGGCCAGCACATGCACATCGTCGGGCCGGAGAGGCATGTCGGCCAGCACATCGGAAAGCGTGGCAGGCTCGGCAATCCCGATCCGCGCCGCCGCCTCGTTCAGGGCGATCACCCGTCCCTCCCCGTCCAGCCGCAGCCAGGGCAAGGCGAGATCCTGAATGGCTATTCCGTCCGGCGACCGGGCAACCCGGGTTTCACAGCGCCAGAGCAATCGCCGGCGACCCTGCCGCGTTACCACGATACGACTGGCTTCGGTCTCCTCGATGGCCACGCCATTCGCCCGCGCCTCGCGCGTCAGCCGATAGAGCATCGCCCCGGCATCCGGCGCCCAGCTCTCGGGGAATGTCCGCGTGGCACTCGCGGGATTATGTGCAACCAGCCCACCGTCCAGATCGGTCAGGCAAACCGGCTCGCCATGCCCCTCGAACAGGCCGATCTCGCTCGACCGCGTGCCATGGGCACCCAGGATCAATCCCGACCGCGCCGCGATCAGAAAAATGCCAAAGATGATGAGCGCAACCGCCAGGGCCGTCTGGATGACGACGGATCCCTGCCAGAGATTCGTGAAGGTCGACCCCAGCAGCAGCACGCCGACCAGCATCAGGATGACACCACCGCGGGGCGCCAACGCGGATGGCTCCGAATCAAAGTCCAAAGTCTGGCTCACCATCCGCCTCTCTGGCCATGGAAGAAGATGACCCTATACCACTTGACGGACAACAACCATAGGTTTAGTTAAACTCCGCTGAATTCCCCCCAAAATTCAGCCGGGTGCGCGGAAACGTGCCATGAAAAATCCGTCTCCACCGTCGAGCGGGCTCAACCGGCGCTGGTCGAGGGGGCTCCAGTCCGGATGGCGCCCGGCAAAGGCCGTGGCCCGCTCCTCGTTCTCGCGCAGCATCAGCGAACAGGTCGCATAGACCAGAAGCCCCCCCGGACGCACATGCCGGGCGGCCTCGTCCAGGATCTGGTCCTGCAACGGCGGAAATCCGGCCAGCTCCCCGGCGGTCAGCCGCCATTTCCCCTCGGGCTTCCGGCGCCAGGCCCCGGTCCCGGAACAAGGCGCATCGACCAGCACCAGATCGCAGACCGCCCCGAGGCCACGACGTTCCCGCTCGCTCAGGATCCGCACCTCGGCTCCGGCACGGCGGGCCCTCTCCGGCAGGTCGCTCATCCGGCGGGGATTGGCATCCCAGGCCATCAACCGCCCCCGGCCCTGCATCGCCGCCGCCAGCGCCAGCGTCTTGCCGCCCCCCCCGGCGCAATAATCGAGCACCGTCATCCGCGGCCGGGCCCCCGCCGTCTCTGCGACGAACTGGCTCGATACATCCTGCAATTCAACCATGCCCTGGCTATAGGCCCGGCTCGCGGCCACCAGCCGCGGATTTTCCAGGACCCGCAGCGCATGCCCCGCCAGCGGCTGCGACGCCACCCGAATTCCGTCGCGCGCCAGAACCACCGTGGCCGCGTCCGCGTTGGTCTTGAGCGTATTCACCCGCAGATCGACCGGCGCGCGGCTTTGCATCGCCCTGAGCACCTGCTCGAAGTCCGCGCCGAGCGATGCCCGCAATTCGGCATCGAGAAAATCCGGATAATCGAGACGCACCGGATCGGGCGCCTGTGAAAGGTCGCGCCCGAGCCTCTCGGCCTCCTCGGCGGTGACGGGCGCGGGCTCATGGCCTTGCCCGGTGAAGAGCGCATCCGGATCGCCCCCCTCCGCCACCAGGGCCAGGACGATGCCGCGACCGGTATCCGACCCGCCCAGCCAGCCCAGGGACCGCCGCCGCCGAAGGGCATCGAAGACGATATCGCGAACCGCCGCGCGGTCCTTGGAGCCCGCGAACCGGCTTGCGCGCGCCCAGCGGGTCAAGGCCCGCTCGGCGGGCTCGCCGGCAATCACCGAGTCAAGCAGCTCCATCGCCGCGGAAAGTCGTGCTCCGGGTGTCATGGCGCATTCCTGCCGCGAAGGAGAGAAGAGGGCACCGGCTTTTTTGTCCCATCATGTACCATCCCGCGGGACAGGACCGGATCTCCCCGCCCCGGCAACACGATCCGCCCCGCCGCGCCCTCAGTGCCTGCAATTGTCCGGTCTTGCAAGCCGCGCACGACATCCCGCGCGGCAAGAAGCATCGTGAGACAGAGCCGGGAGACACAGCCCAGGGTAGTTTCACCCGCCTCGCGATCACCCAAACCGGCCTGGATGGACTTTTTCTTGACGAAACAGAGCCTTGCCCCCTAGCTTGGCCGCGACGCCAATTACGACGTCCAAGGGTGGGAACCAAAAAAACATGGGAAAACGAGACGAATTGATCGCGGTCTATGCCGCCGATCTCAAGGAAAAATGCGGCGTCGAGCCGGATCTCGATCTTTTGACAAAGGTGACAATCGCCTGCGGCCCAGCGATCTTCCGGGCGGATGCCGCCTTGGTCTCCGGCAGCGACGATGCCGAACTGAAAACGGTGCGTGACAGGTTCCTGGTCAAGAAACTTGGCCTGCCCGAGGGGCCCGAGCTTATGGAGGCCATTCATTCCGTCATCGACACATACGGCCGGTCCAACCGCTCGAAATATCGCGCGGTCGTCTATTATCTGCTGACCAAGCATTTCGGCAAGGAAGCGGTCTACGCCTGAGCCAGCCGGATCACGCCTCTCGTGGCGTGATCCGGTTGTAATGTCCCATCTTGCGTCCCGGCCGGGCCTCGCCCTTGTCATAGACATGGACCGCGGCGCCCATCATCTCCGCCGCCGCGAACACTTCCTCGCCCAGGAGATTGACCATCACCGCGTCCGAATGCCGCCGCCCATCGCCGAGCGGCCAGCCGGTGATCGCCCTGATATGCTGCTCGAACTGGTCGGTCAGGCATCCATCCTGGGTCCAGTGTCCCGAGTTATGCACCCTTGGCGCGATCTCGTTCACGACCAGCCCGTCGCGGGTCACGAACATCTCGACCCCGATCACACCGACATAGTCGAGCGCATTCAGGATCCGCCCGGCGATCAGCACCGCGTCCTGTGCCATTCCGTTCCCGATCCGCGCGGGCACCGTCGTCGTGCGCAGGATGCCGTCGCGATGCACGTTCTCGCCGGGATCGAAGGCGACCACCGCGCCATCCAAGCCCCGCGCGGCGATCACCGAGATCTCCCGCTCGAAGCTCACGAACCCTTCGAGCACCGAGGGCACACCGTGGAATACCGCTTCGGACAGGTCGGCGATGCGCGCCTGTCCCTTGCCGTCATATCCCATCCGCCGGGTCTTGAGGATCCCTGGCAGATGCGAGGCGGTGATATCCTCGATCCGGTCGACCGCGACATAGGGCGCGACGGTGAGGCCGATCCCGCTGAGGAAATCCTTTTCGGCGATCCGGTCCTGCGCCACCTCCAGCGCCCGCCGCCCGGGTCGCACCGGCACCAGATCGGCAATGGCATCCACCGCCGCGAGATCGACATTCTCGAATTCATAGGTCACGACATCGACATCGGCGGCGAAGGCCCGCAGGGCCGCGACATCGCCATAGTCCGCGCGCACGACCTTCTCGACCACCGGCCCGGCGCAGGGATTTTCCCCCGGTTCGAACACATGGCACCGCATCCCGAGCCGCGCCGCCGCCAAGGCCAGCATCCGCCCCAGCTGCCCGCCACCGAGAATTCCGATCCGGCTGCCCGGCGGCAAGGGTTCAAAAGTCATCGGGCCGCTCCGCCACCGCTTCCGTCTGTCGGGCCCGCCAGGCCTCCAGCCGCGCCGCGAGATCGGCGTCCGTCCCGGCCAGGATCGCCGCCGCCAGCAATCCCGCGTTCACCGCCCCCGCCGCTCCGATCGCCAGCGTGCCGACCGGCACTCCCTTGGGCATCTGGACAATGGAAAGAAGCGAATCCATCCCCGACAGCGCCTTGGATTGCACGGGCACGCCCAGCACCGGCACCCGGGTCTTCGCCGCCAGCATCCCCGGCAGATGCGCGGCCCCGCCCGCGCCCGCGATGATCACCCGCAGGCCCGCCGCCACCGCGCCCTCGGCATAGGCGAACAGCCGGTCCGGCGTGCGATGCGCCGAGACAATGCGCGCCTCATACGCCACCCCGAGTTCCTCCAGGATATCAGCCGCCCCCCGCATGGTCTCCCAATCCGACTGGCTGCCCATCACGATGCCGACGCGCACCTCTCCCCCGACGCTCATGCGATGATATCCGGCGTGATTTCGTCGCTGATCCGGCGGATCTGGTCCTTGAGCATCAGCTTGCGCTTCTTCAATCGCCTCAGCGCCAACGGATCGGCGCGCCCTTCCTGGTCGAGCGCCGCGATGGCGTCATCGAGATCGCGATGCTCGCGCAGCAACAGCTCCAGCTTGATGCGGAGCACCTCTTCGTGAGACATGGTCGGCGGTTCGGTCATCCAGCGATTTCCTGCGATCTGCCATGGATTTATATCCATCGATCCGGGCCGCGCCTAGACCGGATGCCAGGGCTCGGCCCTTGTTTTTTACGTCAAGGCTCCCAATTGTTACTCAAAGGCGCTGCCAGAACGGGACGCCGAACCAAGTCGCTTCCAGCAAGGGCTTCCATCGATGACGAAAGTCAACTTCGCCTCCCACCCCTACCTGCTCGGGTTCGAGCAACTCGATCGCCTGGTCGAGCGGACGGTCAAGGCGGGCAACGACGGCTATCCGCCGTACAATATCGAACAACGGGGGGAAACGTCCTACCGTGTCACGCTCGCCGTCGCAGGCTTCGCCGAGGAGGAACTCGCGATCACGCTGGAGAACAACCATCTGGTGATCCGCGGACGCCAATCCGAGGACGCGGAATCCACCCGGGTGTTCCTGCATCGGGGCATCGCGGCGCGCCAGTTCCAGCGCAGCTTCGTGCTGGCGGACGGGGTCGAAGTGTCCGGCGCATCGCTGGAGAATGGCCTGCTGCACATAGACCTCAATCGTGCCGAACCGGAAACGGTGGTGCGGAGCATTTCGATCAATGGCACCCGTTCCAATGGCCATGCGAAGTGAAACGTCCCACACACACGCGCCCCGGAAACGATCTCTCACGTAAAACAAACAGAAAAGAGGCAGTCATGACCGATTTCCCCTCGCTCCCCGAAAACGAAAGCCCGAACCGGATCGTCTATGTTCGCTCGGTAAAGACCGCTGACCTGCCCGAGGCCATCCAGGCCCAGGCCCCCGGCCTCGATTACCTCTATGCGATCCATTCCCCGACCGGCGAAGTGCTGGCCCTGGTTTCCGACCGCGACAAGGCCTTCATTGTTGCCCGCCAGAACGAATATTCCCCGGTCAGCGCGCACTGAATCCCTGGAGCGGTTTCCGTTCGCATCGGCTTACGTCCACCGCTCACTCTTTTGAATCCATGCGATCCTCTGATCACCGAATGAGTGCATTCGATTGTAAATCGCTCCAACGGCCCACTGACAGGAAAAACGCCGCCGCGACCGGATCGGGTCGCTGGCGGCGTAATCATTCTTGAACCCCGGTCGCGACGCTATTCCGCCGCGACGCTCTCCTCCAGCGCTTCGGCGGCCGCCAGGAACCGCTCGGCCTCCAGCGCCGCCATGCAGCCCATCCCGGCACTGGTCACCGCCTGACGGAACACCGGATCGGCGATGTCACCCGCCGCGAACACGCCCGGGATCTCGGTCGCCGTGCTGCCCGGCTTCACCACGACATATCCGCCGCTGTGCAGGGGCAACTGCCCCGCCACCAGCTCGGACGCCGGAGCATGACCGATCGCCACGAACACCCCCTCCGCCGGGACCTCGCGCACCTCGCCCGTCACGACATGGCGCAGCCGGACCCCGGTGACCGCGAGCGGCGTGCCGCCGCCGATCACATCCTCGGGCGCGTGATCCCAGATCACCTCGACCTTGGGATTGCGGAACAGACGGTCCTGCAACACCTTCTCGGCCCGCAGATGATCGCGCCGGTGAACCAGCGTCACCTTGCTCGCAAAATTCGTCAGGAACAGCGCCTCCTCGACGGCGGTGTTCCCGCCCCCGATCACCACGACCTCCTGTCCGCGACAGAAGAATCCGTCACAGGTCGCACAGGCCGAAACCCCGAAACCCCGCAGCTTCTGCTCCGACGGCAGGCCCAGCCATTTTGCCTGCGCCCCGGTCGCGAGGATCACCGCGTCGGCGGTATAGGTCGTGCCCCCGTCGCCAACGGCGGTAAAAGGCCGCTTGGACAGATCGAGCGAGGAGATATGATCGGTGATCACCTCCGCTCCCGTGGCGCGCGCATGCGCCTCCATCCGGAGCATCAGATCGGGGCCCTGGACCTCGATATCGCCCGGCCAGTTCTCGACCTCGGTGGTGATGGTCAATTGTCCACCCGGTTGGATGCCCTGCACCAGAATCGGATTGAGCATCGCCCGCGCCCCATAGACCGCGGCCGTATAGCCCGCCGGACCGGAACCGATGATCAGAAGTCGCGTATGACGAGTACTGGACATGATAAGCCTCTGGCTGTCTGGACCGTCTATATAGGGCCGCCCCCCCGCCGAGGGAAGAGTGCCCGCTCCGCGAGCGGAGCGGGACAGGGCGCTACTGGAGCAACCGGGAACGCAGACGGGAATATTCCGCCTCGGTGATCGTTCCGGCGGCCTTGAGCTTGCCCAGTTTTTCAAGCTCGTCGGATACGCTGAAGCCGACCACGCTGCGCAGCTCCTCGCGGGCATGCCGGGCCTGCGCCTGATTGCGCTCGGCCATGCCAGCGCTTTGGGTCAGGATATAGGCAAAGACACCTATGAACGGCAGCAGGATCAGAAGGATCGCCCAGAGAACCTTGCCCAGACCGGAAATGTCATGGCGACGGAACAGATCCATCATGATGGTGACGATCAGCCACAGCCAAAGGATGAACACAAAGATCGAAAAGACATCGAGGAGAAAAGTCCAGAAGGTGAACGAAGCCGCTTCCACGGCTGTTTCCACACTTGTTTCCATTGTCCCAACTCCATTCCACGGGCACCCCGCCCGGTTTTATTCCCCCTTGCGACGTACGAGAGGGCACGGCCACTTATCCGCTCGCACGTAACGGTTGCAATCGTCCTTGGCGGACCTCTGCCAAATCCGCCCTTCCGGTAAAGGGAAAGACGCCGCTCACGTTCCACGGGACTGCGCGCGGATGCCCATACCGGAAACCGGGCACTCTCGATCCGCTGACCCCGACGCACCCCGGACTCGAGGCCCCGGGTCGAGCCCGGGGCAGCGCATCTTGAAACATCAGCCTCGGCGTGCGAGCCTCCCGAACCGAAACCGGAACGAACAAAGAGGGGCGGACTCCATGAATTCCGTTGGTTCCGCCTTTGAGATCGAACCGACCGGCGAAAGCGGAGGCTATTGCGATTGCTGCGCGACGCAGACCCGTACGATTTGGGGATGGGTGCACGCGGCCGAAGGGACTGTCGCGGCCTATTTTTTCCACTGGACCGTTGGGAAGTCGTTCGACAGCCATCCGGCAAATTTTGACCTGATCCATGGTGCCTGGGGAGAGACAGCGACCCCGCATGAACGCTGCGCCGTCTCCATGCTCTATTTTGAAAATGAAAAGGGCCCGCACGTCATGGTCATCGATGCCAAGGACCGGCCCGTCGCAAACAGTGAACTGGCCGGATCGGCCCTGAGGCGGGACGAGATTATCAGCACGCCGCTGGCGCCGCGTGTGTTTGCGATCTTTGACGCCGTCCTGACGCAGGATCCGCGTCTGACCTGACCAATGCCCTGCCTTGGGCCTCTTGTCCTGATTGGCACGTCTCCTGAGCCGGAGCGATTTCTAATTTGATCGCGGCGCATCGTTGGCTCTATGACTGCGTCACAGCGACCTTGATCGGAAGGTGAGTCCATCTAGAGCGATTTTCAGGCAGTCGGACTCACCTGCCGATTAAGAAATCGCGACAAAACAAAGTCCTAGAGCAGACGATCCGGTGCAATCAGATCGTCCGGTCTAGAGCGGTTCCCGTTCGCATTGGCTCACGTTTACCACTCTATCTATCTGAATTCACGCGATTTCCGAGTCATCGAATGAGTCCATTCGATTGGAAATCGCTCTAGCCGGAAATTGCTTCAGGGAGAAATCCGATGTCCGAGTCTCGCCCCCCCTTCCCCCCTTTCACACGGGACACCGCGATCCAGAAGGTGCGCGCCGCCGAGGATGGCTGGAATTCGCGCGATCCGGCCCGCGTTTCGATGGCCTATACCCCCGACAGCCGCTGGCGGAACCGGGATCAGTTTTTCGCGGGCCGTCCGGCCATCGTCGATTTCCTGACCGCGAAATGGCAGAAGGAACAGGACTATCGCCTGATCAAGGAAATCTGGGCCTTTACCGAGGATCGCATCGCCGTGCGGTTCGCCTATGAATGGCATGACGCGAACGGCGCCTGGTTCCGGTCCTATGGCAACGAGAACTGGGAGTTCGATTCCGCTGGCCTGATGCGGGTTCGTCACGCCAGCATCAATGACCTGGCCATCGCCGAGTCCGACCGGCTCTATCACTGGCCGCTCGGCCTGCCCCGTCCCGCGGATCATCCCGGCCTGAGCGACCTCGGACTCTGAAATCGGACTATCTGGATATCCGTTTTATATCAGATGGTTACAGCGCCGCCACGTCCGGACACTTCCAATCGACCCGGCCTATCGTCCGGGTCGTCCGATTTTTCGGACCCGCGATTTCACCAGCTTCCGGCGCGGCGTTCCCCGCGCGACCGATTTGCCCCCGACCGGCAGGGACCGCCCCTCGATCGAGAGCAGCTCGAACAGGAGCCCTCCGGTGACCGGCACCGCCTCGGCCAGCCGGACCAGAACCCTCGCCCCGAGCCCGATCACCCGGCGGGATTTTTCGCCGGTCAGGGTCTGGCTCTCGGCATCGTAGGTGAAATACTCCCGCCCGAGCGAGGAGATCGGGATCAGGCCGTCGGCCCCGGTTTCATCGAGCTTGACGAACAGCCCGAACCGGGCGACCCCGGCGACCCGGCCCTCGAATTCGCTGCCGACCCGTTCCGAGAGATAGGCGGCGAGATATCGATCCGTGGTGTCCCGCTCGGCCATCATCGAGCGCCGCTCGGTGATCGAGATATGCTCGCCGATTTCGGGGAGCGCGATCTCTTCCTCGGGGGTCAGCCCGTCACGTTTCGGATCGGGCCCCCAGCCATGCGCCCGGATCAGCGCCCGATGCACGATCAGGTCGGCATACCGGCGGATCGGCGAGGTAAAATGGCCGTAGCGGATCAGATTGAGCCCGAAGTGCCCGAAATTCTCCGCCGCGTAATAGGCCTGCGTCATCGAGCGGAGGACCGAGATATTGATCATCTCGGCATGCTCGGTTCCCGCCACCCCGTCGAGCAGCCGGTTCAGATGCGCGGTCTTGAGGACCTGCCCCTTGGCCAGCGTCTGACCGACGCTCGCCGCCGTTTCCCGCAGGGCATCGAGTTTTTCCGGGCTGGGCTCCTCATGGACCCGATAGAGCAGCCGGGTCCGCTTGACCTCCAGAGTCTCGGCGGCCGCGACATTGGCGAGGATCATGAAATCCTCGATCACCCGATGCGCATCGAACCGGTCGCGAAAGTTCACCGACAGGACCTGACCTTCCGGCGAGAGCACGATCCTGCGCTCCGGCAGGTCGAGGTTCAAAGGCTGCCGCAGATCCCGCGCCGCGTGGGCCGCCCGCCAGGCCGCCCACAAAGGTTCCAGAACGCTGGATTTCAATGCTTCCGCGCGGGGAGAGGGCCGCCCGTCGATCGCATCCTGAACCTCGGCATAGGTGAGAGAGGCGGGCGACCGCATCAATCCCCGGGTGAAGCGATGGTCTCGTTTGTGACCTTCGGAATCGAGGACCATGCGAACGGCGACACAGGGCCGGTCCTCGCCCTCGACGAGCGAACAGAGATCGCCGGACAGCGCCTCGGGCAGCATCGGCACGACACGATCCGGGAAATACGTCGAATTGCCCCGCCGCCGGGCCTCCCGATCCAGCGCAGAGCCGGGCCTGACATAATGAGCGACGTCCGCGATCGCGACCCAGACGACATGCCCTCCGGGATTGGAGGGATCCTCGTCGGGATGTGCAAAGACCGCGTCGTCATGATCCCGGGCATCCTCGGGATCGATGGTGATCAGCGCAAGCCCCCGCAAATCCTCCCGCGTCCCAAGGACGACCGGCGTCGCAGCCTCGGCCTCCGCGATCACCGCGTCGGGAAAATCGTCGGGAATGCCGTGTTCATGGATGGCGATCAGGGAAACCGACCGGGGCGCGGAGGGATCGCCGAGTCGCGCAATGATCTTGGCACGTGGCAGACCAAACCCCCGGGCACCTCCCATCTGCTCGGCTTCGACTAGCTCTCCCTCGCGGGCACCGGCGCGGTCGCCTGGCTCGACGCGCCAGTCTCGATCAATCTTCTTGTCGATCGCCGCGATCCGCCCGCCCGACTCGCTCTCATGATAAATGCCGATCACCCGGCTCGGCCCCATCCCGATGCGGCGGATTACCCGAGCCGTCAGGGGAGCATCCGGAGCCGCGCCCTCAAGTCTTCGGCCAAGCAACCGATCTCCCTGGCCGAGCGCCGGATCGTCCCGCCGGGTCAGAACCTGAAGGCGGGGCACGGGCGTATCACTCTCCCACTCGACCGGCTCGGCCCAAAGATCTCCAGCCGCGTCGACCTCGGTAATTCTGAGAACCAGAACTGGCGGCAAATCACCCGCTGGTCGCGCCCGACGACCAGCCTTCTGGATACGGCCCTCACGCGCCATGCGCGCCAGCATCTGTTTCAATTCGATCTTCGCAGCCCCCTTCAATCCGAAGGCACGCGCGATATCCCGCTTTGCCGTCTGAGTAGGGTTGTCGCGGAGATAGGCGATGAGTTCGTCAGGTGTGGGGAGTCGATTCATAAACTTCTGTTATCATTTTCGCCGATGCTGAACATCCGCAAAAACAGAGCGGGACGTCCATCGCTACCAACCGCTATATTCAAAAAAATACATCATCTGAAAAAATTTTCCAGACCGATGTGAATAAATTGATCCCTATAATTTATCTAACTCATAATATAAGCTTGGATTTAACATTTTATCATATTCATGATATAATTATATATTTTAAATAAATAAAAACCCCCAGACAATAAGCCCAAGGGTTCTTTGCCTTCAAGCCATTTTGGTTGGCAGCATTAAACTATATTCTGCGAAGGAGAATTGCCAGTGCAAATCCAACCCCGAGAGCTACCGCCAGTGACTGCACAGGTCGATCATGTATGGCTTTGCCAGCATGTTTTTCGACCAGTCGGAGTTCTTTGCCGACCTCTCCCAGGATAGCCTCTCCATCGTGCATCAAGTCGTTAGCGCGAGCCGAAGCTTTACTTTTGAACTTTCGAACCTGTGCTCCACCGCTGGAACTCGCATCACCAACGAGTTTTTCAATTTGCGCCCTTAATGTTTCCATTTCGGAGCGCAGGGTTTCGACATCCGGAACCATATCCTGCGCTTTTGACCGCAACGAAAGAGACATTATTTGAGTTCCTCCTGAATCCAGAAAACTGAGCTTTTCAGAAGCCTGGGCCTAGCATAGGTCCTTGTTTGCCTTGGACAATTATGAAGGCACTCGGCATGAATTAGGTCAGAAGCTCACCAAAGCCATCATGTAGTCAGCAAAGCATTCCGCAGGCATTAACTTAATCACTCTTTAGAGAAGAAGACGTTATACCTGCCACTTCGCCAAGTTTCTGCGATGCCTCAGCTTGCTCCACCCCTTGGTACTGCGGCCCCACCACCTTACTGACAGAGCCACTCCTCTTAACATCGATCGGATTCGGAAGGTTAGTTAACCTTCATCCAATCATCGATCTGCTGTTCAGCGGCTTCCTTTGTCAGGCCATAGCGCTGCTGCAGTTTCCCGCTCAATTCGCGACGATTGCCTTTGACTTCCTGAATGTCGTCGTCGGTCAGCTTACCCCACTGCTGCTGAACACGACCCGTAAGTTCTTTCCATTTGCCTTCGACTTGATCCCAGTTCACTTCGTTTGACTCCTATTCATCGAAGCGGTGTTTCGCTCCTGCGCAAAGTAAACGCGACACCGGCCTATCGGTTCCATCAGGTCGAAATCAGCTGGAGAAAATCAAAAAGGACCGCCCGGGAACTTCAATCGTGGTTCCAGCCTCGACAGGGGAAATGTCCGGATTGATTGTTCCCGCGCCACTGTCCAACCTGCTGCGCCAGACTCCGCCGCCCCCAGCCTCCGGAATAACAAAATTTACCCCAGTATCGGCCGCGTTTGCGATCAACAGAACGGCCTGTTCCTCATCACGCAGGATAACAGCCACATCACGGTCCAAACCATTGGACCAATCCTCGGACGTAGCCTCCTTGCCGTCACTGCGCAGCCACTGCACGTCTTTCAACTGGGCCTGGCCTGTCAGATTACCGTGCAAAAATCGGTCACTCCTCAGCAAGGGCAGTTCGGCGCGCAGCGCCAATGCACCCGAAAGAAAATTGAGGAACGCCTCCTCCCGGGAATTTGAATCCCAATCGTTCCAGGTCAGGATACCGTCCTGGCAATAGGCATTGTTATTGCCCTGCTGTGTGCGGCCGATCTCGTCCCCCATCAGAATCATCGGCGTTCCATGAGATGCTGCGAGCACAGAAACCGCGAAGCGCCGCATCCGGTCCCGGAGATCAATCACGCTCTCGTCATCGGTTGGACCCTCGGCGCCACAATTCCATGAGCGATTGTCGTCATGGCCATCACGATTGTCCTCGCCATTGGCTTCATTGTGTTTGGAATTATAGCTATAGAGGTCCATCAGCGTGAAACCGTCATGCGCGGTCAGGAAATTGACACTGGCCCAAGGCCGACGTCCCCGCCGGTCAAAAATATCCGCCGATCCGAGCAGGTGGGAAGCCAGTGCCGGGACACCGCCCGGATCGCCCTTGAGAAATCCCCGCATCGCATCTCTGTAGCGACCGTTCCACTCGGCCCAACCGGGCGGAAATGCACCGACCTGATAGCCATTTGGCCCCAGATCCCAGCTTTCGGATATCATCTTTACGTGTGCGAGCACCGGATCCTGCGCAACGGCATCCAAGAACGGGCTGTTGATGTCAAAATTGTCGCGATCCCGGCTGAGGGTAACTGCGAGGTCAAACCGAAAGCCATCTACATGACAATCCTCGACCCAATACCGTAGGCTATCCATCACCATCTGAAGCACACGAGGATGACGCAGGTTCAGGTTGTTGCCGCAACCAGTGGTATCAAATGTGTAACGAGGATCATCCGCGAGCACGTAATAGCTTGCATTGTCGATCCCGCGGAAGCTCATCGTGGGGCCAAGCTGGTTCCCCTCGGCGGTGTGGTTATAAACCACATCCATGATGACCTCGATGCCAGCGCCATGCAGACGCTGCACCATCAACTTGAAATCATCAATATCCCGGCCGGGTGCCATGTAACGCGGCGCGGGGGCGAAAAAACCGAGGGTGCTATAACCCCAATAATTCGACAGACCCTTCTCCGCCAGATACCGCTCGTCGAAGAAGGCCTGGATCGGCATCAGTTCGATTGCCGTCACGCCAAGCCGCGCAAGATGGTCAATCACTCCAGGGGTGGCCAGACCGGTAAACGTACCGCGCAGCTCCTCGGGCACGTCCTCTCTTCGGGCTGTCATACCTTTGACATGAGCCTCGTAAACAACCGTCTCCGCCCAGGGCCGTCGTGGGCGCCGGTCATCGCTCCAGGTATGAGCGGTATCAATGATCCGACATTTCGGCATCGCACGGGCGCTGTCGCGTCGGTCAAACGAGAGATCTGCCTTCGCATGACCGATACGATAGCCATGCAGCGAATCATGCCATCTGATCTGACCGTGCATTGCCTTCGCATACGGATCAAGAAGGAGCTTGTTCGGATTGAACCTGTGGCCCGCCTCGGGCGCATAGGGGCCGTGGACACGAAGGCCATATAACTGCCCAGGCCGCAGGTCCGGGAAATATCCATGCCAAACTTCGTGGGTGAACTCCGGCAATCTGATGCGCGCAATTTCCCGCCGACCATCGTCATCGAAAAGACAGAATTCCACCCCGCTCGCATGGGCGGAAAAGACCGCCACGTTTACCCCCGACCCATCCCAAGTAGCACCAAGCGGATAGGGAAGACCTGCGGAAAGGCGGATATTGTCGAGCATGAAAAACCTTGTGCGATGAGAAGGGGATTAACCACGAGAAGTGCCCCGCCACTTTATTGAGACGGGGCAGCCAGAGGTCATTTCATTGATGAAGGCTTGTTTTCGAACGGGAGCAACTTCAACCGATCGCCGGTTTTGAAGAAATCTTTCCCTGGACGGACACCAAGTCAGCTTCGACGCGATCAAGGACCTGTTGTCGATGCTCGTGGGCAGCGTGATGGCTATCCTCGATCTCCCGGGAGAGGCTTTCCAACATATTCCCGATTTCGGCCCATTCCATCCTGTTTTCCGATGCGAGCTGCTGTCGGGCCGCCTCGATATGTGCCTTCAAAGCTTCTCCACGTTGATTCAATTGATCAGTCTGGTCCATTTGATCCCCGTTTGCGCGCATGGCGCTTTTGCAATGCCCCAAAGTGGCTGGGCACCACATTTCTGCCCCAAATAGCAAACGTTTGAGAAGGTTTTTGGTTCCTTCTCCGAACCGTCCTGGAATGTTGCCAGCCGGCCCGCGGCGGAATACCCGATCAAACCAATAAGGATTGACATACCTGATTCAGAGAGTCAGGTATTCTTCTCTGGCAAGACTGGCCGACGAAGCCCGGCCCGCCAAGCTTGGACATGCGAGGCATTTGAACGGAGAAAGGATCGGGATGCGCACGATTTTTGCATCTTTTACCATGGCCACGCTGGTCGCAACGCCCTTGGCCGCGCAAGATCGCGCCGCTGTGCTCACGACATACGTGAATATCGCCGAAGCGACCTATTCGGACGCCGCCGCAACGGCACGGCGACTGGGCAAGGCCGTTGCGACGCTGGTCAATGAGCCTTCCGCCGAAGCGTTGCAAGCCGCGCGAACCGCTTGGATCGAGGCCCGTGTTCCCTATCAGCAGAGCGAGGTCTTCCGTTTCGGCAATCCGATCGTGGATGGCTGGGAAGGCAAGGTGAACTCCTGGCCGCTGGACGAAGGCATGATCGATTATGTCGATCCGGCTTATGGCGGCGCGACCGATGAAAATCCCCTGGCCGCCGTCAATGTGATTGCCAATCCAAAACTGATGATCGCAGGCAAGGAAGTGGACGCGACTGAAATCACGCCCTCATTGCTGTCCGACCAGCTTCAGGAAGCAGGATCAATCGATACGAATGTGGCAACCGGCTATCATGCCATTGAATTCCTTCTGTGGGGACAGGATCTGAACGGGACCGGCCCGGGCGCCGGTCATCGCCCCTGGACCGACTATGCCAAGGGCAAGGAGTGTACGAACGGCAATTGCGGTCGGCGTGGAGCTTATCTGACGGCGGCGACAGCGCTGCTGATTTCCGATCTAGACTGGATGGCAAAACAATGGGCCACGGATGGGCCGGCCCGAGCGGAGGTCCTGGCGGATGAGACCGGAGGCATTTCCCGTATTCTGACGGGAATGGGAAGCCTCTCCTACGGGGAGCAGGCAGGGGAACGCATGCGTCTCGGCCTGATGCTGCATGACCCCGAGGAAGAGCATGACTGCTTCTCCGACACGACCGCCAACAGTCACTACTATGATCAGATCGGTGTCAGGAACGTCTACCTCGGACATTATGTCGGCGTGGATGGACGGTTGGTCGAGGGCGCGTCCGTTTCAAATCTTGTCGCCGCCGCCGACCCCGCCGTCGATACGGAACTGCGCTCGGCGCTTGAGACAACGATCGCACGTCTTGGCGAAATCAAGCTCGTCAGCGAAAGCGGCATGGCCTATGATCAGATGCTTGGAGCGGATAACCCGGTTGGAGGTGCCGTTATCCAGCGCGGCGTGGATGCACTGGTTGTTCAAACCAAAGCCATCGAACGCGCTGTCTCGGCTCTCTCGCTTGACAAGATCGCCTTCGAAGGCTCTGACAGCCTCGACAATCCCGAAGCCGTATTCCAGTAAAGCTTGCTCTATGTCCCGAAGACCGTTTGCGGTGCTGTGTGTTGGGTTGGCGTTCGGGTCCGGCGCGCTGGCGGCCGACTTGCCAGCGCTTGATGATTCACACCTGGATATCGTTCCCTTCACCGCGTCGGAAACGGAGCGGGTCGCAAAGATACTGCAGCCACCGACGGACTTCAGCAAACCGCAGCCCTTCGAAGCCCTTCCCGGAGGCGCTGCGACTTACAAAGGGGAGCTGACCCGTCAATCCTTCTCCATGCCCTCCGCCAACATGCCCTTCGATCGAAGGGCATCGTTTTCGATCGGCAACGGGTTCTTTCAGAAACTCTGGGTCACATCGCCCTCTTCGACGCTCGGTTCCGATGGGCTCGGTCCGCTCTACAATTCCCGGTCCTGTCAACGCTGCCATCTCATGGACGGTCGCGGGCACCCGCCCAACGGACCCGAGGATGACAGCGTTTCCTTGATTCTGCTGCTCTCTCAGCCCGGAGGCGATCCGATCGCGGAAATTCCCGATTATATCGCGACCCGGCCCGACCCGGTTTATGGATCACAACTTCAGGAATTCGCAGCGCCGGGTCAGCGCGCGGAAATCAAACTCGACCTGGCGTATGAGTCTGTCGATGTTCCACTCGCAGGCGCCGAGGTCGCGCACCTGCGCCGCCCGACCTTCACACCACACGATTTTGGTTATGGACCACTCGATCCGGCGTCGGTCTTTTCGCCACGCGTCGCCCCGCCGATGATCGGCATGGGGCTGTTGGAAGCGATTCCGGCACAGACTATCCTTGCCGCCGCTGATCCCGACGACGCCGACGGCGATGGCGTTTCTGGGCGTCCGAATATCGTTTGGTCACTTGAATTTGGAAAACCCATGTTGGGCCGCTTTGGGTGGAAGGCAGGCCAGCCCACCGTTCGGGAGCAAAGCGCCGGAGCTTTTTCCAATGACATGGGGATTTCTTCCCCGATTCATCCGGCGAACTGGGGCGATTGCACAGAAGAGCAAAGCGACTGCCGCACGGCGCCGCAGGGCGCAGTTCCTCCTCTCACCGAAATCGAAGCCGCGGCCTTCGACGATGTTGCTTTCTACAGTCGCAATCTCGCCGTACCCCGTCGCCGGGGCGAGGACAGTCCCCAAGTTCTTCGCGGCAAGAAAGTTTTCTATGATGCTGGCTGTCAGTCGTGCCACACCCCCTCGTATGTGACCCATCGTCTGAAAGGCCAGCCCGAGCAAAGTTTTCAACTCATATGGCCCTACACCGATCTCTTGCTGCATGACATGGGCCCGGATCTGGCCGATGGCAGGGCAGAGAGCCGCGCAACCGGGAGCGAATGGCGAACGCCTCCACTCTGGGGGATTGGCCTGACCGGTCTTGTCAGTGACCAGATTGCGCTGCTTCATGACGGCAGGGCGCGGACGGTGCTGGAGGCGGTGCTGTGGCATGGAGGAGAAGCGCAGGCGGCACGGGATCATGTTGTCGCCCTATCGCCCTCGGACCGGGCCGATCTCGTGGCATTTCTGGAGAGTCTTTGATGCGAATTTTGGTCGCGGCCTTATTGCTACTTCCCGGAACAGCCTTTGCTCAGAATCATGAGACATTGGCAAAATCCGCCTATGACAAGCATATTCTTCCTAGATTCGAGCAATTTGACGTAGCGGCGGACGCACTGGCCGCGACCGCTAAATCCCACTGCGTCCCAACGGACCCCGACTTGCGAACCGCCTATCAAACCGCATTCGATGGCTGGATGGGTGCGCAGCATCTGCGTTTTGGCCCGATGGAGGTGAAGGACCGCGCCTTCGCCCTCGCCTTCTGGCCAGACACCAAGGGCCGCACACCGGCCGGCTTGAATGCTCTCCTGAAGGCTCAGTCACCCACGGCGGTTACACCCGAGGGGATCGCCTCTCAGTCAGTCGCTGTTCGTGGCTTCTTTGCCCTGGATTATCTGCTGTATGATCCCTCGGCAGGCGCGGACAGCCCCTATGGCTGTGCCTTGATCGGAGCGCTTTCCGAAGATATCGCGCGGATCGCGGATGAACTTCTGGCGGATTGGAAGGGTCCCTTCGGTGCAACCTTCCTGAGTGCCGGAGCGCCGGGCAATACAACCTATCTTTCGCCCCACGAAACAACGCTTGCCCTGTTTACCAGCCTTCAGACCGGGCTGGAAATGAACAAAGACCAACGCCTGGGCCGTCCGATGGGTACATTCGACGCACCAACGCCGCTCCGGGCCGAGGCGCGGCGGTCTGGTCGACCACAGCGGAACCTGGTGCTCTCGCAACAGGCCCTGACCGAACTCGCCATGATCCTCGCCGAGGCGGCTTCACCCGAAACCCCGACAAAACTTCAACCGACCGCGAACCGCGCGTTGTCGCTTGCCCAGAAACTCGATGATCCTTTGCTGAGCGGTGCCGTGACGCCATCGGGTCGGCTACATCTCGAACAGGAACAACAGGCCATCGCCGCCCTTTCGGAAGCGATTACCCAGACGATCGGACCTGCGCTGGGCGTTGCCCAGGGCTTCAACGCGCTTGACGGAGACGGTGGCTGACATGACCTCTCGACGGAGTTTCCTGAAGTTCCTAGGGGCAGGGACGCTGGCCCCTACCCTCACCTGGGCGGATATGGGGAGCCCTGCCTATCTCGCGGCGGCGCGGCGGCCAACCGGGGCGTTTGCACTGTTTGGGCTCGATTCAACCGGACATGATCTCTTCTCGGTCGCCCTGCCGGACCGAGCCCATTCGGCGGCGGTTCACCCCCGTCTCGCCCAAGCCACCGTTTTTGCAAGACGCCCTGGAACCTATGCGGTTGTCTTGGATTGCACATCCGGCAAGTCACTGAAAACAATAAAATCTCCGGACGGCTTCTATTTTTGTGGCCATGGTGCCTATGATGCGTCAGGCTCCCGTCTTTACACGACGGAAACAGAAATCTCCTCTGGTGAAGGCAGGATTGGAGTCTGGGACGTCCCTGGAGGATTTGAACGTATCACCGCTCTTTCATCGGGCGGAATCGGACCGCATGAATGCATCCTTGTCCCAGGTAACCTTCTGGCAGTGGCAAATGGCTCTTTGGAAACCGGCCTCGATGGCAAGGCAGACCCGATCAGCATAGCCGAGATGCGGCCCAACCTGACCTATATCGACCTGTCATCCGAGCAAATCCTTCAGACGTTGGAACTCGAAGGCGAGATGCGGCGCAACTCAATCCGTCATCTCGCGATCAGACCGGACGGCTTGCTTGCCTTTGCCATGCAGTGGCACGGATCTGAACTGGATGCCCCGCCATTGCTTGGCCTGCATCGGGTCGGTGAAGCATCGGCGCGCCTCCTGACGGCGAGTGAGCCCGAGCAGAGGAGGCTCAAGGGTTACGCGGGAAGCGTCGCCTTCTCGGGTGATGGCAAGCTCGTGGGGATCAGTTCACCCCATGGTGGCATGGTCGATGTCTTCACGGTCGAGAGCGCTCATCACGCATGGCGCGACGAGAGCCCAGATCTTTGCGGCCTCGCCTCCCATGATACAGGCTTCGCGGCAACGACTGGCCTCGGGGATTGGCTGATTCTCTCCTCCGGATCGCAAGTGACGTCACGCCTCCCCTCCAGCGAACGCGGACGCGCCTGGGACAATCATATGGTAGCGCTGCGCATCTGAGGACGGAGTTGGCGTGAATGGAACATCTACACGCCACGCAATGCGGAATGGAGTATAGCATGGAGGCCCTCTAAAAACCTACAATGCGCGCTTCATCCGCGCTTTAAACAACGCGCATTCCGGTCGGCGATTATGTGGATCAGCGGCTCAAACCCTTAGACTGTGGTGAGGATTTAAGGTTCACCTTATGGCGATGTGTATAGCGGCGAGTGTGACGAAGCCCATGAAGTTGGCAAGAAGCTTGTCTTATGGGGTGGCG
>JBMDWT010000081.1:0-28973 GCA_048594665.1 Amaricoccus sp.
GATCCCCTAGCGGCAATACCAGCGGACGGCCCAGAGAACCACTTCGCCACTGAAATGCCGACCCTTGAAATCGTTCACGACAGCACTCCCCCTTTTCAGGGCACCCATTCACTCACCGCGTCAAATTTTGCAACAGAGCCCTCCAGAGGTCGCCGATCGTCGCCGGCAGAACCACGGCAAGGACTGCTTTCATTGTCGGGGAGAGAGACCACCGCTTCGCCATCTTCAAATCCGATTTGGTCATCGAAAAGACAAAGCATGATCCTTGGGGGGCGATTCGGTCAATCTCACGCCGCCGACGCCTCCCTCCGCCCGGTCGGCAGGTTTCTCATCCACGCCGTCCGAGAAACCTCGGACGTCTCCAGTGTGAGGCTGTTTCCCAGGATCACCCGTGCCGGCACGCCGCGCGCGGAGAGCTGGAGGAAGCACATCATCCTGGTGAGCGGGTCGATGTCTGCGCCCTCGGCGAACACCTGTCGGTGCACGTCGACGCCGAAATCCCCGAACTGATGAACGTTGGCGATCGGTCAGAATCCGCCGTCTTGGCATTGAGTACGTCTCACTTAATCATTGGTCTAGTCAGGACGAAAACCGCACCAGCAAAATCAGCGACTTGCAACCGATTAAATCGTGGAGGTTCAATTGGGACAGCGCGCGGCCCTCTATGCCCGAGTCTCCACTGCGGACCAGTCCTGCGAGCGCCAGCGGCCGATCTGACGGCCTTCGCCGCGCGCGGCGGCTATGAGGTCGTCGCCACCTTCACAGAGACCGCCTCGGGTACTCTGGCCAGCCGCGCCGCGCGGAACCGGGTTCTCGATCTGGCCCAGGCCCGCGAAATCGATGCTGTGCTGGTGACGGAGCTGGACGCCCGCAAAAACCCTCCCCTTTCAATCGCAGCCGTGATTCACTGAGTTCATCGGGGTCGGGAGGGATCGGATGGAGCAGCGGTCACTGTTTGGGTTGTCTGAGCAACTCGAGAAGCTCAGCAAGCACGGCGATCCGCTGGAGGTGCTCGGGGCAACGGTGGATTTCGAGCATTTCCGGGGCTGGCTTGTCGAGGGCCTCGGTCACGGCGACGGGAGCAAGGGCGGTCGGCCGTCGTTCGACCCCGTGTCGATGTTCAAGGCGCTGATCCTCCAGACCCAGCACAATCTCAGCGATGCGCGGATGGAGTTCATGATCCGCGACCGGCTGTCCTGGATGCGGTTTCTCGGGTTTGATCTGGGTGGGCCAACCCCGGACAAAAACACCCTTAGGCATTTCCGGAACCGGCTGACGGAGACCGGGACGTTGAAACGGGTGATGAAGGCCTTCGACTGGCAGCTCAAAAAGAAGGGCTACATCCCGATGTCCGGGCAAATCGTCGACGCGAGCCTGGTCCCAGCGCCAAAGCAACGAAACACCGAAGGTGAGCGGGAAGCGATCAAGGCGGGCAAATCGGCGAAGGAGATCTGGCCGGACGCGCCCAACAAGGCGGCGCAGAAGGACGTGAATGCGCGTTGGACCCTCAAGATCGGCGGCAAGGTTCGCCACAAGCCCGACGGGACGCCTTTGCCGATGATCGCGGTGCCAGTGTTCGGCTACAAATCCCATATCGCGATCGACCGCCGTTTCGGCTTCATCCGCGAGGCGGCCGTGACCTCGGCCTCGGCGGCGGACGGACGACAACTCCGGCATCTTGTGACGACCGAAAACACCTCTTCCGAGGTCTGGGCTGACAGCGCCTACCGGTCGCAAAAGAACGAGAAGTGGCTGGCATCGAAGATGCTGACCAGCCGGATCCACCGCCGCAAGCCAGCGGGGAAACCGATGCCGGAAGCGACCGCGCGGGCCAACGCAAAGAAGTCCGCCGTTCGTGCCAGGATCGAGCACGTCTTCGCCCATCAGAAAAACCGCTTTGGTCTTTTCATTCGGACCATCGGGATCGCCCGCGCCGAGGCGAAACTGACGCTCGCCAACCTGGCCTACAATTTCGACCGCCTCGTCTTCCATGAGCGCCGGACAGCCATGGGATGAGTCCGCCCGAAAGGGCGGATTTCAACGCCGGATCGCCGTGATCCGGTCAGATCAACGCTGCTCCAACTCCCAGAACGAACCCGGCGGATCAAAACGCCGGGTTTTTGCGGGTGTTCAGCTTTCTCGCTGGGGGCGGTCCACGCAGGACCTTCTCGACACCCTGCACCGGCTGGCGGGCTGGAAGGTCTCCGTCGTCGCCATGAGCGGCATGACCTTCGAACTGGACACGCCCCACGGGGCATGATGGCGCCGCTCCTTGCGGGTATTGCCCAGTTCGAACGGGACCTCCTCAGCGAGAGGGTGAAGTCAGGTCTCGCCGCCGCTCGTGCGCGGGGCAAGAAGCTCGGCCGTCAGCCGGGCCAGCGCCCCGTGGCCGACAAGCTCGCCGACAAGGTCACCACGGCTGTCGCCGAGGGACGATCTTACCGGTGGATCGCCCACGATCTCGCCATCAGCAAAAACACCGTGCTCGAAATCATGAAACGGCATCGCCAAAGCGCCTTATGATACGATCCTGCCCCCTCCGGCATTTGACCCCAGTAAGTTGTGAATTGCGTTCCAAAGTGGTGCGATCAACGGGCGTCTAATGCCAGACCGCTACCAAGGGTAAACCTCTCTCCAGAGCCAAGGCCCTGACGGCTGGCACATCAGGAGAGAAAAAATGCCCGTTCAAGATATCCTTCGCAGCCGCATCGGATTTGGCTCGGCCCCCTTGGGCAACATGTTCCGCGACATCCCCGAACCCGAGGCGCAGGCCACCGTTGCCGCCGCCTGGGACAGTGGCATCCGCTTTTTCGATACCGCGCCCTTCTATGGGGCGGGTCTTGCCGAAATCCGACTGGGCGAAGCGCTGTCGGGCAAGTCCCGCGCCGATTACACCCTAGCCACCAAGGTCGGCCGCCTTGTGCTGGACGAGGTCGAAGACCCCGCCATCCGCGCCAAGGACCATGTTTTCAGCTTTGGCCGTCCAAACCGCGTGGCCAATGACTACAGCCATGATGGCACGTTGCGGTCGATCGAGGACAGTCTGAAGCGGCTGCGGACCGACCATATCGACCTAGCCTTCGTGCATGACACGGCACAGGACTTCTATGGCGACGAGTGGCTTTCGGTCTTCGAAACCGCCCGCAAGGGCGCTTTCCGCGCGCTCGACCGGCTGCGGGATGAGGGAGTCATCAAGGGCTGGGGGCTGGGCGTGAACCGGGTGGAGCCCATCGAGCTGATGCTGGGGCTTGAGGAACCACGCCCCGATGTCTTCCTGCTGGCCGGGCGCTACACCCTTCTCGATCACGACCGCGCCCTGCAGCGGGTGATGCCGCAGGTGGTCGAACGCGGCCTCGGAATCGTGGTCGGCGGCCCCTACAGTTCGGGGGCTTTGGTGGGCGGGCCGAACTTCGAATACGCGCCGATCACCTCGGCCATCCGTGACAAGGTGCAATGGATCAAGTCTATTGCCGACCGGTATGGGGTGTCGATGAAAGCGGCGGGGCAGCACTTTTCGCTGGCGCATCCGGCGGTGGTGGCGGTGATCCCGGGCGCAAGCAAGCCCGACCGCATTGCCGAAGATCAGGCGGCTTTTGACGAGGTGATCCCCGATGCCTTCTGGCACGATCTGCGGCAGGCGGGGCTGGTGAACGTCGAGGCACCCCTGCCGATCGACCGCTAAGGGCTCAGGAACCGCTGCAGGCGCGGCACGAAGAAATCAAGGAAGGCCCGCAGCCGCACCGGCATGTGGGCCGCCCCCTTGTAGACGGCGTGTATCTCGTCCTCTTCGACCAGCGCCGTATCTGCCAGCACTTCTACCAGATCGCCACGGGCGATATGGTCGCGCAGGTGGTAATCGGCCACCCGCACGAGCCCCACGCCCGACAATGCAGCGCGGCGCAGGGTTTCGGCATTATTGGCCAGCAAGCTTCCCGTCAGCATGCGCTCCACAATCCGCCCGCTTTCGCGCATCGGCCAGACCGGATTGGCCCGGCGAAAGTTGAACCCCAGGCAATTGTGCAATGCGAGGTCCTCGGGCACGACCGGCGTACCTACGCGCGCGAGATAGGTGGGCGAGCCGACGATCCGCCGCCGGGTCGTGCCGATCTTGCGGGCCATCAGGTTGGAATCGGCCAGCTTTCCAACGCGGAAAGCCACATCGGCACGCTCCAGATAAAGGTCCACCACCTCATCGGAAAGCGACAGGTCCAGCGTGATCTTGGGATGGCGTTGGAAGAACTCGGACAACAGCGGCTCTATCCCCGCCGCACCGAAGGATACCGAGGAATTGATCCTCACCAACCCCTCGGGCTCGCCGCCGCCCTGGGTCAGCTGCTGTTCGGTCTCCTCGATCCGGCCAAGAAGATCGCGGCTGCGTTCATAGTAGAACTGCCCCTCGATCGTGAGCGTCAGGGCGCGGGTCGACCGCTCCACCAGCCGCACGCCCAACCGCTCCTCGATCCTTGCCACGAGTTTCGAGACCGTCGAAGGCGTCATGTGCAGCATCCGCGCCGCTTCGGAGAAGCTGCCGGATTCCACCACCCGGACAAAGACGGCCATTTCGCCCGCGCGGTTGTCCATGCCCCACCTGTGACCTGCGTTCACGTCAATTGCGCCCAAGCTTACAACTGATCGGCGCATCTGTGAACGTGCTTCCAAGATGAGCGGAACATCGGGCGTCTAATCACGCACCACCGTTTGCGGCATTGTGACTTCACGGGGGCCGCAGATGGTCCCGACCCAACCGGAAAAAGCAAAGTGAAAGGAAAACCCATGTCCAAGGGTGTGATACTTGTTGTCGGATCGAGTGCTGACAATCTGAGGCTGGCAAACGGCACCTTTGTAGCCACCGGCAACTACCTGAACGAGACCACCGTTCCGGCCATGGCCCTGATCGCTGCGGGCTACGAAATTGTGCTTGCAACGCCCACGGGGGCCAGGCCGGTGCTGGACGCGCGGTCGCTGTCGGCCAGTGACTTCGGTGGCAATGAGGCCGTGCTGAACGAGGCGCTCGCCTTCTGGAACACCCATCCGGCGATGACCGATGTCCGCCGTCTGGGCGATGTGATCGCCGACGGGCTGGACCGTTTCGCCGGGGTCTTCGTTCCCGGTGGCCATGCCCCGATAACCGACCTGATGCAGAATGCGGACCTTGGCACTGTGCTGCGGCATTTCCACGCGGCGGGCAAACCGACGGCGCTGCTGTGCCACGGACCCGTCGCCGTTCTGGCCGCGCTGGAGAACGCACCGGCCTTCCGTGCCGCCCTGGTCGAAGGCACCGCCACTCCAGCACAGGCGCGGGGCTGGATCTATGCCGGATATGACATGACCGTCTTCTCCAACTGCGAGGAGGCCATTGTCGAGGACGGCGTCTTCCACGCCCGGCTTGAGTTCAGCGTCGCCGATGCCCTGACGCTTGCAGGCGGACGGCTGACCTACGCCGCCGAGAACTTCGCCGCCCATGTGGTGCAGGACCGCGAACTCATCACCGGACAGAACCCCCGTTCCGACCGGCTGCTTGCCGAAACCCTGATCGCGGCGCTTGGCCGCTGAACCCCAAACCATTGAGGAACCCCAAATGCAACAGATCGCCCAAACCGCCCCCTTATCGCCCTTTTCCCCGGCGCCTCCCTTCAATCCAGCGACCGCCAGCACAGCCCACAAGCGCCTGACCATTCTAGCGCTTGCCCTTGGCAGCTTCGCCATCGGCACGACCGAATTCGCCAGCATGGGGATGCTGCAACAATTCGCCCCCGATCTGGGGATCAGCCTGACCCATGGGACCCATGCCATCGGCTCTTACGCCTTCGGGGTGATCATTGGAGCGCCATTGGTGACGCTGGCAGCGGCGCGGATGAACCGGCGCAGCCTGCTGATCGGGTTGATGCTTTTGTTCGTCCTGGGCAACGTCCTGTCCGCCATCGCGGCGTCGATCGGCCAGTTCTCGGTTGCACGGTTCCTGAGCGGCCTGCCGCAGGGGGCCTATTTCGGGGCCGGGGCGGTCGTCGCTTCCTACATCCTCGGACCGGGTCAGGCTGGAAAGGCCTTCGCCATGGTGATGACGGGCCTGACCGTCGCCACGATCTTTGGCGCGCCCTTGGCGACCTTCCTGGGCCAGTTGATCGGCTGGCGTGAAACCTATCTGGCCATCGGCGGGCTGGGCCTGTTGGCGCTGCTGGCAATCCTGATCTGGGTGCCAAAGACCCGCGATCTGGCAGGTGCGCCGGTGATGCAGGAGCTGAGTGCCCTGCGCAGCGGCCGGGTCTGGGCCGTGCTTGCCGCAGCGTCGCTGGGCGTCGGCAGCATCTTCGCGGTCTACACCTTTATCGGGCCGTTCATCACTGATCTGGCCGGGCTCGACCCGGTGATGGTGCCGGTCGCCCTAGGCATGTTCGGGATCGGCATGACGCTGGGCAACGTCTATGGCGGACAGATCGCCGACCGCGCCCCGTCCCGCGGCATCATCGCAGGCTTTGCTTCCGCCTTGGTCGCCTTGGCCGCGACGGGAACGCTAGGCGGCTCGCCCATCCTGATCTTCCCGCTGCTGCTGGCGGTTGGGGCCACGACGATGATTGCCATCCCGGCGATCCAGGCCCGCCTGACCGAGATCGCCCCCGATGCGCCCAGCCTGATCGGCGCGATGAACCTGGCCGCCCTGAACCTTGCGAACGCGATTGGGGCCTGGGCCGGTGCCGCAACGATCGACGCGGGCCTCGGGCTTCTGTCGGCAGCGTGGGCAGGTTTTGCCCTGACGCTGGCCGGGCTGGTGATGGCTGTCGTCACGCGCGCGAAATGAGCAGGGCAAGGTTTGCAGGTCAGCCGTGTCACAGCTATCGGAATGCCCGCCAGACCTGGCCAGGCGATCGTACTTGGTGACGACGATCACGTCACCGGCGCGCAGCTGCTCGAGGAGTTTGTCGAGCTCGGGCCGCTTCCTGGTCGAGCCGCTGATCTTGTCTGCAAAAATCCGTTCGGCACCGGCGTCGGTCTGGGCGTCGAGGTTCTGGTCGTCCGTGGAGACGCGGGCATATCCAATGATCATACCCCAAGGTGCCAAAAACGTCCCAAAAGGTCAAAGATTTTGGGATGGGGTTTTGTCCCGTTTAAGTGCCTGATTTCAGGTGGGGCAGGGCAGAGGGCCTAAAACGGCCGTTTGTGGACCTTAAATGTGACCAGAGGTTTGTGTCTCGGTCGCTTAAAACTTCTGCGCTGACCAAGTCGCGGCGCACCGTAGCGAAGGGCGGCCTGCGGCCGTTCGAGGACGCTGCTCATTCGCCGCAGCCTTCTTCGCATGCTTCTTTCTGGAGGGCTTCGGCGATTGGTTCGGCCGCGACAGGTCGAGCACTACCACGTCAACCCGCGTCTTCAGCTCATCCGTCATCTTCTCGAGAATGCGCACCTTCAGCTCGTCGGCTGACGTGACGCTTGCATCAACCAGACCGTTGACCTTTTCGCCATTGCCAAACCACAGCGCGAGATAGATGCCCTGACGCGCCGCGTCGGGATGAATCGCGTATCGTTGATCCAACTGTGCGGCGGCAGCGGTGTACAGTTCGTCGTTCCACTGGCCCTTCACTTCGGTCACGAGAAGGCGATTTCGTCCCTCCAGTGTAGTGGACGCGGTGATGTCGCAGCGATTGCCGGCTGCCATGTGACGCTCGATCACGATTGTCAAGCCAAGGGCCTTCATCTGCCCTTGCAGTTGATCCACAATCCTGTTGCGCGCCGTGTTTTCATCGACTCGATTTTCGCCGTTATAGAAGGCATCGAGCGGATCGGTCTCTGAGCCCTTGAGCCAACGCTGCACTTCTTCCAGCTGCTCGACCATCAAGGCCCGAAGGTCCTCGACCGACGCCACTTCGTTTTCCTCGAGAAGCTTGTTGATCTCCGACGGAAGCGGAGCCCTGAAATCCTGAAGCGCGAGTTTTCGCAGGGCTTCAGCCCGCATCGTTAGCATGGGCTCATTGTAGTCCGCAAAGCGCGCATCGGGGAGCATCCGGTCGAGCACCTCAATGCTGCGCTCGGGCGCATCCTCCGCGATCCTCCAGACGAACTCGCGCAGGAAACGATAAGCCCTCTGGTCGTCGGGATCGCCCGTGCCATACATGCTTGGTAGATGAACCTTCGGCCATACCGGCGAATACGCATCCATGACCTTGTAAATAGTCTCCGCCGTTATCGGCGGGTGGTCGTCGTCTTCCCGCTCGTACATTTGACCGAGCCGGCCTTCGAAGCCGAAGATTGCCTGTGGATCAGTCTTGAGTTCTTGCCACGCGGCCTCATGACTTGGCGTCCGATAAAGCACGGCACTAAGCTGCCAAAATTTTCGTCGACCGCGTGCGCGCTTGTCTTCCTCTGTGTCCTCGCCGCTGTCGACCAAAGGATCGCTGCAACGCCGGTCGATCAGTGCAATCAGGTTTTCCCGCCGCCCATATCTCGAAGCCATACCGAACAGGGACCGCATCGCATCGTGGGACATCTGCGGGAAGCGCTCCAGCCATCCCATCGGCAGCGTCGCGCGCAGATCGTGGAAGGCGGGTGTGTCGTTTAACCAATAGACATGCTGCCGCGCGTTCTCGGGCTCGGCCAGCTGAGGCTCGATGTAGGCGCGCAGGAACGTTTCCGCCGACTCCGGCTCTTTGAAGAGTGCGGCGTCGAGCGTCGCCTCGAACGCTTGTCCGTCGGCATCGCTGTCCTTGAACGCAGGGTAGGACGCCGTTGCTTCGGTCTTCGCCGCCGCCAGAATACGCGGATCGATCGTGGTCAGGTCAACACCGTCGCGATGCAGGACAATCAGAGCCGCCAGCAGTATCTCGGCAATGTTGACGCTTTTGCCTTGGCCCAGCTGTTCGACGGTCGGAATGTGCGGCTCGACGAACGGGAAGCAGTTACGGAGCGCGCGCAGCGGCGTTTCAAGATCGTCGACCATGCCCTGGAGCTCGTCCGGGCAATAAAGGAAGGCACGGGTAAACTCAGTTAGCCACCATCCATGGCGCCCGGCCTCGATTTCCGCGAGATTGGCGCGAAGATGGGCCCGGTTGCTGGCCTTTACCGCCGCCTCCCTCTCGGCCCATTTGTTCCGGCGGCGCACACGCATTATGCGACGCTCTTTGCGCCAGGACTCGCGGCGGGCGCGCTCTCGTCTCGCCCACAGTCGCACGAAATCGGGCCCGACCTGACTCTGCGCCCGCTGCGCTGCGCGAAGCGCGTTCGGCCCTTCTTCCTTAGCCCAGACGCTATGGCCGGAAAGCAGTGCTCCCCAAACATCAACCATGTTGTGTTCAAAGGCGTATTGGCTGAGACCGTCCGGGTCGCCGACACGCATACGCAGGCCAGTGTGCGCGTGGCCCGAATAAAGGTTGATAATGGCCTCCTGCGCCTGCTCGCCGCACAGGCCTTCGACGGCACGCCGCTGAAGATCGCGTCTTAGCGGGTCATTGGCGACGAGATACTTGACCGACGCACTCCGCTCGGTCGATGCATCCCCTTGGAAATGAAGCGACCTGATCCACTGCCAGATGCGAGCCGGGTCGTGCGGTCCGACTTCCGCCATCTCGAAATACCGATCGAGAAGCCGACCGACGATTTTGCTTTTTCCGTGCCGGCAAGTACACGCATAGGCGTGCTTGGGCGCACAGGTGCAGACGAAGCCCGCCGTCAGGGCATCGAGAAAATTCGTGACTTCGGGGAGCTTGAAAGATGGGACGAGGACGTCGATGAAATAGCGCGACGTCCCGTCACGATGCCCGCAGCTGGGGGTGTCGTACAGCCCCGAGAGCTTCTCCAAAAGGTCTGCCACCTTGGCCGCACCGATCGATTCAACGCCGCGCTTGGCGACCCATCGCGTTACAATCTCAAGTGACGTCGCCGAGCCCTCCGTGAACAGAGCGTCGAACTCGGCCGCAGGATTAAAGGTTTTGGCCGCCAGCAGAACCTCGCTGACCCACTTGCGAGTATCGCTGTCGGTTGCCGTATCGCGGACCAGGACCGACAGTTCCGGCGCGAGACGTTCCGACGCATCCGTTTCAATCAGCAGCTCAAGCACGAGCGTGCGAAGCTGCCCTGGTTTCCTCAGGATCGCGCGCACCGGATCAAGAATGTCAGACGTGAAAAACTGACCGACGTTAAAGCGTCGCCAGGTGTCGCCGCGACGGAACAACGGCTCCAAATCTGCAAGCTTGTCCAAGGCCGACAGCAGAGCGCGTTTCGCCGTCGTCGTCAGCTGGCTCGGATCGCCGTTCGCCAGCACCGCATAGGGATCAAGCTCGATCAGGCGCAGCTGTAGCGGCTGATGTCCCAGGGCTGCCAGCCAGCCGACCATACCGCGCAATTCGTCGCGGCTCACTCCATTCGGTGCGATGACGGCAAGGACCCGTTCCAAGGTGAGACGGTCCTTGGGATCTTTGATCCGACCCGCCAGATACGAGGCCGCACAATACTCGGCGACGATCCGGTGGACCGGTTCGTGCTCTTCCGGATCGTCCGAGGGCTTCAGCAACCGTGTGTCGATCAGAAAGGGCACGTTCGATGCGTCCCGGCACAAACCGTTGATGTAGGGGAAATCGCGGTTGCCTAAACTCTCGACTGTTGCGATGCCCGTAGCGCCGGACAAGAGGAGCTTGGCGAAAACCTCGCCTGCGAGTGCGATGATGGCGTCAAGCGGTGGCTTCGATTTCGGCTTTGGCCGTTCGTTGTTCGCCTCGTGCGCCAGACGACGTATGGCGTCCGAAAAAATCTTTGCCTTCGAAGTGAAGACGCGCCCGCTCTCGATGTAGGCTTCGCCAAGCAGGATTAGAAACTGCGGGTTGCCAAGCAACGGGCCGACGCCGAACCTATGGACTTCTGACGCGAAGGCCGCAAAATCCTCGCGAGGGAACTTGCTCTCAAAAAGCTGGAGCTGCTCGTCCTCGTTGAAAGGCTGCAGATGCACCACAACGGGCTTCGCACCAAAGCACTGCTCGATATACGCCGTACGACTGCGATCCCACTCCGCCGACCGCCCCGCGAAGACAACAGTCGTTGTGGGCGTCTGGCTTGCCATCGCGATGATCTTATCTGTCGCGATGGTGTCGATGCGCGCGACCTCGTCCATCGCATCGATAACGAGGGGACCATGTCCTACGAGCCCAGGCTTGTTCTGGAAGATGCTGGCCCGAATTAGGCTTGCCTTGAGCAGCCCGGCGAGCGCTTTGAGCAACTCGGTCTTCCCCGCGCCCGGTTCCGCCAACACGACGAATACCGTACCCACCCGAAGCAGCTCTTCTTCGCGGTATGTCTTTTCCTCTACGATGAGGGCGCGAGAAATGTAAACTGCTGACACTCCCCAAATGATCAATTGGCGCAGAGACCAGCCCGCCCAGTTGGATCGGCGCCAGATCTAAGCATTTGTGGTTGGAGCTGCAAGAATTAGCCCGTGTCTGCCGTCCGCTTTGATCAGGTGGCCAGAAGTCGCGCCCAGATCTCGTCAAACGATCGGGCCCGTGCCTTTAGGCGCGCCGCAGGCGATCACTTCGCTACGAATGGCCGCTTTCGAGAGTGCCGCAAGGCGGCATCGTGGATAGTCGAGTGGCAGCTTTGGGCCGATCCCAGCTACGCGTGGACAATACCCATGGGTTATTATCCACGCCAAAATCGACCCTAATTGCTCAATGCTTTATGGCAAAGGTTTTTGTCCTTGCTGTTGTCAGCAGTGCGGACGAAGCTGATCGATAGTCGTATAGGCTGTTAGCTCGCCGCTTTCTGGCGGATGATCACCGCCAAGCGGTCCGCTTCCGCCATCAGGTCGAACACCTGAGATCGGATATCGAGAAATCGCGTGAGCTCCTAATGGGCCTTGTCCCTCATGGCCTCGGTACCAATCGGCTGGGCGTCGGCACTATCAAGGAACCGCTCCATGCGGCGTACCCGCACGTCCTTATCGGGCAGACTGCGGGTTTCGAGGAACTCACGCCACGGCTTTTGTCCTTTACTTTCGTTGCAAGTTCGGCAGCAGGGGACAAGATTGCGGATGCGATGACCGTGTCCAGAGAAGTTGCCCTTCACGACGCGGTTGAATACGTGATCCCAGGTGGCTGCCTCCGCCTCGCAATAGACGCACAGCAGTTCCGCATCGGGATCCTGACCGAGGTCCCGCATCGCCTCGGCAACTGCGGCTTGGCTGTAAAGGTCGTGAGGGGCAAGCGCCGATGCAAACGCGTTCGCAAAGGTGCTCTTGCGCTCCATAATGGTTGAGGGTCGCAGATACTTCTTTATGCTTGATACCTTCATGCCCGCCCCCAAAACCTGTCCGGCAAAGCATACGTTCGATATCGAAACCGGTAAAGATCCGGCTCTGGCACACTAGCCTGCCCCCATTTTGGTGGCCCGGTTCAAATCTAATGCATGGTGGGCTTGGCGGCCATGTTTGATGGGTGCGGCTCAGCCAGCTACAGCAGGACGTACGGCGCCGGCAGCTTGTAGCCGAGACTCGAGTGCGGGCGGAGCGAAGCGAATAGCGAACCATGTTTGGCTGGATCGTTAAGATCACGGCTGACATAGAGGCAGTGCGGATGGAATATTCGGGGGGAGGCGGACGGGGCATGTATCTCGACAAGCTGACGCTGAACAACTTTCGATCCTTTGCAGAGTCGGAAATTCCGCTACGCAAGGATGTCACCCTTCTTGTCGGAGAGAATAACGGCGGCAAGAGCAACGTGATCGACGCCATTCGCCTCCTGACCGCGCCGCTCGGTGGGCGGCGGGAGCTTTATTGCGAGACGACTGACATCCGTTTCGGGAGCGCGGAGCGAAAGTTTGATCTGAGCGCCACATTCGCGGAATTAAGCCCGGGTCAGCAGGGGCGGATGATCTCAGCCGCGACCGATGCGGCAATCAGTGGATGCGTGTTTGGTCTCAAGTATGATGAGACCACCAGGCGCTTTCCGATCCGTCCGGTCCTATGGGCCGGACACCAGCAGGGCAACCCCGAGCCCGGATGCCACGACATGGTCCGCCATGTCTATCTGCCGCCGCTGCGCGATGCGAAGCGCGCGCTTGCCTCTGGCAACCCGACCCGCATCTACGCCCTACTGAACCACTTCCTTGAAGGCGGTGATCCGGAGGCGCTGGCCAAGGCCCTGCGCCAGGGGGCTGAATCAGAGATTCTCGGCAAGGTCGGAGGTGCCGTCGAAATCGGATTGAGCGCCCTGACGGCCGGTGTTCGTCGCCAAGCGGCGTCTTTGGGTTTCGCAAGCGATGAGAAGCTGATCGATATCGCACGCGACCTGCGTTTCAAGCTCGCGGATCACGGCATTGAACCCGAAGACCTTCGATATTCAGGGCACGGGTACGCGAACCTTCTCTATATGGCGACGATCGCGGTCGAACTGGAAAAGGTCAACGACGCTGATCTTACGCTCTTTCTCGTAGAGGAGCCGGAAGCGCATCTACACCCGCAGCTTCAGGCCGCGGTGCTGAGCTTTCTCGACGAACAAGCCGAGAAGTCTCGCAAACCGCGACCCGGCCATCAGGGGCCAGCGGGAGAGCTTCAAGTGATCGTGGCGACCCATTCGCCGAATTTGTCGGCTTGGGTGGAAAGCAAGAAGCTGGTCTTTTTCCGGTCCTTCCTTCCGGCGCCGGTGGGCGACGCGCCTGACCTGGAAGATGAGCCACAGCCGCCCGCCGGCGTCCCTGCGGAGATCATGCCGGAGATTGAGCCGAACCCGGTCATGCCGGTCGGTCGGCGGAGGCGCGTAACGCGCTGCATTCCGCTGGCGGCGCTGGCACTTGATCCTGTCGAGCGGCGCAAGGTCGATCGCTATCTCGACGTGACCAAATCAGCCTTCCTTTTCGGAGGTCGTGTGCTCCTCGTAGAAGGCATCGCCGAAGCCCTTTTGCTTCCCGTCATGGCGAAGAAGATTGTGCTCACGGACGACGCCGACAAGCTTCGCCTGTTCCGGTCGGCCGTCTTCGTGCCTATCGACGGGGTCGATTTTCAACCCTACGCCAAGCTGCTGCTTTCGCCATTCAACGAGGTTCGGATTGCGGACCGACTCGTCGTGTTGACGGATGGCGATGGCGGGGAAGTAGCGGAAGGCGCGGTGATCCCCGGCGCCGCGCGCAAACGCGACCTAGAGGCGCTCGTTGCGGGACTTGGTGCGACAGATCTCCTTGAAGTCGTCATCAACGACTATTCACTGGAAACCGAGCTGGTCCGCGCCGGCAACGCCGCCGTCCTCAAGGATGTCTATCTCCAGCTTCACCCGCGTTCGGGTGGCAAATGGGACGCGGCGGTCGCGCTGGGTGGTGCGGCCCAGGCTGTGGCGATCCAAAAGCTCTTCGAGACGACACGCAAAGGTGACTTCGCGCAACTCCTTGCGGAGGAAATCAACAAGGGCACGGCCTTCACCGTGCCGGGCTATTTGAAGACGGCGATCGAGGCTCTGGTGAAATGATCGCCAAGCCGTTCGCGCCGACTAACGAGCAGCAGCGAGTGATCGAGCATACAGGCTCGGCGTTCATCGCGGCGTGCCCGGGCGCGGGGAAGACCCGCGTCATGGTCGAGCGAGCGAGGAGGCTTCTTAGCGACGGACCAACGGGCCGCGGCATTGCCTTTCTGTCCTTTACCATCGCCGCCGTTTCCGAACTCGAGGATCGGCTGCGTCGAGAAGGCCTGGTCGAGACACCGGCTTTCCCACACTTCATCGGAACCTTCGACGCGTTCCTCTGGCAATTCCTCGTCGCGCCGTTCGGCGTCGATGGGTGCGCTGCCAAGCCCAAACTGATCCCGGACAAGGATGATCGCACCATACAGCCGTTTGCTGCTGCTCAGGCGCTGCCGCTGGGATGCTTCGATCGTGTGACGGGAGACGCCATCCCGGCCATGATCCAGCGCCACGGCTTTCGTGGAAGGACCAACGCCCACGAGACAGCGGCACGAAGCACACGCGCGCGCTTTTTGGAGCGCGGCGAGCTCGACTTCGCCGACGCGCGTTCGGTTGCGCGATCCCGCGTGTGGCGCGGTTCTCGGGCCGGCGCTCGCGGCGCGCTTCCTGGAGCTGATCGTTGATGAGGCGCAAGACTGCAATCCCATCGATCTGGAGATCATCACCTGGTTCCGGGCGGCCGGCATTCCGGTCAAGGTCATCTCTGACCCGAACCAGGCGATCTATGGATTTCGGGGCGGCGTGACGCGCGAGCTTGATCTGTTTGCGAAGACCTTCACCGAGGCCGAGCGACTGCCTATGAACGGAAACTTCCGGTCCAGCCAGCACATCACGAAGGGCGTGGTGGCATTGCGTGCGCCGAATATGCGTGCTGCCATCGATGAGGCGCTAGGAGAGCACCGCGAGGAGCCGGTGGCAATCCAAATCCTGTCGTATTCGGGAAAGGGCGTCCCATTGACGATAGGGACAAAATTTCAGGAGCTGGCGGCAGCAATGGGGCTCGCGGCACGAGATTGCCCCGTCGTCTCGGCAACGCGACGGACAAGCGCGAACGCCCTGGGCCACCCGCAGGATTCCGGGGTCCGAGACCTGAGCTACAGGCTGGCGGTCGCGGTGAGCGATTTCCATTTTTCGTTTGAAGTCGGCGGCCGGAAAGAGGCGCTTGCCGCCATTCACCGGATCATGCTCGAACTAAGCGGCCAGATGGGCGGAAAGACCTATCACCAGCATCTCGTAGACGCTGACGTGGCCACCCACGCGTGGCGGCCGGAAGCGCTCGCATTAGCCCAGGCGCTTCGCTTCAGCCCGGAGCGGTTCGCCACGGCCGACGCATGGCACGACGAGGCGCGGCGTCTGCTTGCGCCGCTGCTTCCAGCCGATGGCCAATCCATCAATCAGCGCCTTCGCCGCAATGGTGAACTGGAGAAGGCGTTGGCGGTCGCGCCGGCGTCCGGCCATTCGGCAAGGACCATTCATAGCGTCAAGGGCATGGAGTTTCCCGCGATTTGCGTGGTGATGTCGCCTAGCACCGCGAAAAGCATCGTCGATTTTCTGGCTGGTGACGGTGGTGGCGACAACGAGGAAGCCCGGAAAATCTATGTTGGCGCATCGAGGGCGCAGCGCCTGTTGGCGGTCGCGCTGCCACGGACACAGGCCCCGCGTTTGAGGGACTTGATGATTGGGATGGGCGGCGCAGTCGAGTTAGTCGCGCTCTAGCGCTGTGACTACTCGGCGGTCGATAGGAGTGAGTAGTGCTATAATAAAAATCTGAAGAAACGGTTAGAAATGGCTTAAATTTTTAAAATATGTAATTTAAGTGATAATAAGTGGGGATCACGACACGAAAGCAGGCAGAGTTACCATGAAATCAGGGTTTGGCGGACAAGACCGGCGCGTCCGCCAAACCCTGATTTCATGGATGCATTTTTGGTTCCGCTGCTACCGGACCCCAATATGCACCTTCGGGCCTGTTGGGCTATCTTGCCACGGGTGGGACACCTATGTCGCAAAAAAAACGACACCAGCGTCGGGCCGTCTTATACAGATATTTTGTTTTAAAAATCTGTCTACATTATATCGTTGATCATGATGCAAATCGCCCTCGCCCCGGAAGAACCACGTGACGCTCAGCCCGATGCGCGGGAAGGCTCGTTGGTTTATGCCAAATACGGCGAGGCAGGCATTGCCGGCTTCCAGCTGGTCCCCGACCTGCTCCTGAAGCACCAGAACGACCTTCAGCTGTCGTCAACCGACTTGGTGGTTCTGCTGAACGTGCTCATGCATTGGTGGTATCCGAAACAGAAGCCGTTCCCGAGATCGACCACGATCAGTAAGAGGATGGGGATTACATCCCGAACTGTTCAGCGGTCGCTTGAGCGCCTCGAGGAGCTGAAAATTCTCATTCGGGAAAAAGACCCAAAGGGACCGACGTATCTAGACCCCGCCCCGTTGGTGGAAAAGCTGGTCGGATACGCAAAAAAAGATACCGACTACCAGATCAGGCGTCGGCGCAGAGATGGAGAGGAGGAGCTGGGTCCAAACCAGATTCCTCCGCAGTAGTGGCTCGAGCTGCAGCTGCCGGGTCTCCAAAACTCGGTCAGCTTCGGGAAATCACGCCCATTCTCCGCCCCTCGGTGTTCGCAGCACCGGGGGGCGCTTTTATTATGGGGGCGTTGCCAAGGTTTTCCTAGCAGGAATTGGTGTGGGCGGAGGGGTTTCACCTCCCTGGTGGTTACTCCTGAATGACACCTTCTGCTTTCCAGATGCCGCTTTTTGCGCGTGTTGCTGCCTCTTCCAGGACCCACAGAACCACCAGCTTCACGGCGCATGTTTTAGAGTTTTGCATGATGAATTCCTTTCCGAGTTTGCACAGGCAGATCGTGAGAGTTGCAAGTTCTGGATCGGGCAGACAACACGCTACAGCAAGCACGGCTAGAAAGGTAACCAGACGATGTCGCTTCAAGCTCGGGATTATGAAGCGATTATATCACGTTCTGGAAATTGCGCAAGGATCACGCTTGGGCTGGAAGGCTGGCAAAGAAGCGGTTGATCTCGTTACCCCAAGCGTCCCAGCCTGCGCGCTGGGTCCGTGCGTTCAGCTCGATGTAGGGGCCGACGGCATATCGTTCTATCCTCTGCCAAGCCTCTTCGGGCTTGCGGGCGTACTCTCGTAACGGGGGGATGATCACCTCGTGAATGTCGGCGGCTTGTCGTTTCGGCGATCCACGACGCGCCAAGATCACTGGGTTTTTTGCCAAACCCACATCGCACGGCAAACTCCCGGACCTTGTGTGTAATTCCTGTTTCGTTGCTACTCAGAGCCCTCATTCGTTACGCGGATGCGATCGGCCATTGGTTTCTGACTTGCTCATCGCAGCCTATCAGTCTGAGTTTAGGCAGGCCTCGTCTTGTAGGGTACGCCGCGCGGCGTAGTAGAAGGTAGCTCGACAGGTCTATCTCTCCCACCCATCGTCGCGATCCCGGGGTCACGCCATAGAACGGACCGAAATATACGCTAAGCGGACAAAGGTGGAACGCCGGCTTCGTTATGCCTGCGGACGATAGCCATGACGGTGTTCTTGCTCAGGCCGAGGTTGCGCGCAATCAGGCGATAGCTGAGCCCTTGGTCGATCAGCGTCATGACCCGCGCGGCGTAGCGGTCGGCCTTGAGGTGCTGGCCGGGCTTGCGCCCCAGCACCTTTCCGCGCGCCTTCGCAGCGGCGAGCCCTGAGCGGACCCGCTCGCGCAGAAGGTCGCGCTCGAATTCTGCAAGCCCGGCGATGACGGTGGCCATCATGCGACCGGCCGATGTTGAGAGGTCGAAGGTCATGCCGTGGAGCGCCACCAACGAGACGCCCCGTGCCTCCAGGTCCTGGAGGGTGTGCAGCAGATCGATTGTGCTCCGGCCCCAACGGGACAGCTCGGTCACCAGGACCACATCGATCTCGCGGGCCTGCGCGAGCGCCATGACCCGCTTGCGCTCCACACGGTCGAGCCGGACGCCGGAGCCGGTTTCGCGGCAGACGGCGACGATCTCGTAACCTCCTCGTTCCGCGAAGGTACGCAGATCCCGCTCCTGCCGCTCGCAGGACTGGTCGGAGGTCGAGACACGGGCATAGAGCGCGGCACGCTGTCCCATTTGAACCTTCTCCGCCGAGGAGCCTGCAAGTCCTTCTATCGTCACAACGCGGATCGGCGCAAACAGACATTACTTCAATTGGGACGGATCAGGCCATGCCGCGGCGCACCATTATCGACCGGGCTTGGCTCGACGCCATGCTCGCCCTGCCCGACGGCGAGACGGAGGTCATCCGCCACTACACCCTGACGCCAGAAGAGTTGAAGCACGTCGCTGGACGGCGGCGCGCCCACAATCGGTTCGGCTTTGCACTTCAACTCTGCGCGCTCCGTTATCCCGGTCGTGTCATCCGGCCAGGCGAGGCCGTGCCGGAGAGGGTCGTCGCCCATCTTTACGAGCAACTCGATATCGACGCCTCCGTCGTCGGCCTCTACGCCGCTCGCGCGCCGACGCGGTACGAGCACCTCGGCGCGATCCGCACGGCGTTCGGGATCCGCGGCTTCACCCAACCCGATTTTCGCGAAATGTCAGGCTGGCTGCTGCCTGTCGCGCTCGCCACAACGCGGGGTGAAGCTGTGGTCGAGGCGCTGCTGTCGGAGTTATGCCGACGCGGCGTCGCCGCGCCCGGGCCGAGCGTCATCGAAAAGCTGGCGTCGACTGCGATCCTGCAAGCCGACCGTCACGTTGCCCGGTCGCTGATCGCGGGCATGCCCGACGCCCGGCTCCGTGCGCTGGACGCTCTGCTCGAGGTTTCCCCCGGAAACGCTGTCAGCCCGTTGGCGTGGATGCGCGACGTCAGCGGCCCCACCAGTGCGAAGGCGCTGAGCGGATTGATCGACAGGCTCGTCGCTGCGCGGGCGCTCGGGATCAATCCGGCCGTATTGTCCGGAGTCCACGAGGAGCGCATCAGAAGACTTGAGCAAGAGGGCGCGCGGCTGACGGCCCAGCACTTCCGGGCGTTGACGCCGCTTCGTCGAAGGGCGGCGCTCGTGGTCACGGTTCTCGACACCGCGACGCGCCTGACCGACGAGATCGTCGGTCTGTTCGACCGGCTGATCGGCCGGCTCTTCCGGCGCGCGGAGCGCCGATCCGATTCTAGGATGCAGCGGGACGCCCAGGCGATCAACGACACCCTGCGCTTGCTGGCCGATGTTGGCGACGCGCTGCTGCGGGCGCGCGCAGCGGGCGGTGATGTGACCGATGCCGTTCCATGGGAGCGATTGCCCGCGGTCCTCGCCGAGGCGCGCCGTCTGATCCGGCCCCAGGGCCCAGATTATGCGGCGATCGCCTCGGACAGTCATGCGCTTCTGCGGCGGGTCGGCCCAGCCTTCCTTGCCGCGTTCACGTTCCGGGGCATGCGCGCCGTCGCTCCGCTGCTCGACGCGGTGGCGGCGCTGAAGACGTTCTACGCGGGCGACCGCAGGCGTTTTCCCGAAGACCTGCCGTGTGGCTTCGTGCGCCCCGGCTGGCGCACCGCCGTGTTCCGCGATGGCACCAGCACCATCGATGCGCAAGGCTACGAGCTCTGCTTCTTCGCCGAGTTGCGCGACCGCCTGCGCGCCGGTGACGTCTGGGTCGAGGGCGGTCGGCAGTATCGCGCCGTAGAAGATCAGCTCATTCCCAGGCCCGTCTTTGCCGCCATGAAGCAGACGGGTCGATTGCCCGTCGCGGTCCCACTCGACTCCAGTGCGTGGCTGGCTGAACGGCGGGCTCTGCTGGATCGTCGTATCTTCGAGGTCGACGCCCGCGCCGCCGCCGAAACACTGCCCGACGTGCGTATCGCCGACGGTGCGATGCGGATCACACCCCTCGACGCCGCGGTCCCGGAAGCCGCCCAAGGGCTTGCGAACCGTGTCTATGCGCGGCTGTCCCGAGTCAAAATCACCGATCTGCTGGATGAGGTCGACGGCTGGACCGGCTTCGCGAGTTGCTTCACCCATCTGCGAACCGGTTTGCCAGCCTCGGCGTCGCGGGTCGTCATGACCGCCGTGCTCGCCGATGCCACCAACCTCGGCCCAACCCGCATGGCCGAGGCCTGCGCCGTGGCGACCTACAAGCAGCTGGCATGGACCGCCGGCTGGCACATCCGCGAGGAGACCTACCAAAAGGCTCTCGGCCGCATCGTCGATGCGCAGCAGTCACAACCGCTGGCCGCGATTTTCGGCGCAGGGCGGGCATCGAGCTCCGACGGCCAGCATTTTCCCCTCGGCGGTCCGGCCGAGGGGATCGGCGCGGTGAACCTGCACAAGGGTGCCGGACCCGCCATCTCGTTCTATACCCACATCTCCGACCGATATGCCCCGTTCCATGTGCGCACGATCTCGGTGGCCGAAAGCGAGGCCGCCCATGTCGTCGACGGGCTGCTCCATCATGGCACCGCTATCGACAGCGCTGTCCATCACGCCGATGGCGGCGGGGTCAGCGACCACGTATTCGGCCTTCTGGCGCTACTGGGGTTCCGGTTTGCGCCGCGCATACCGAACTTGCGCGACCGCCGTCTGTACGCCTTCGGTACCGCGAAAAACTGGCCGACGCTGGAGCCCTTCATCGCAGGCCGTGTCAACACCGCTCTCATCCGCGATCACTGGGACGACCTGCTGCGTCTGGCCTCCTCGGTCCGGACCGGTGCCGTCTCCGCGGCGGTGATGCTACGTCGCCTCGGCGCCTATCCCCGCCAGAACGGCCTCGCTCTCGCGTTGCGGGAGATCGGTCGGGTTGAACGCACGCTATTCACCCTCGACTGGCTGGAAGACCCAGCCCTTCGCCGTCAGGCCACTGTCGAACTGAACAAGGGCGAGGCGCGCAACGCACTGGCCCGCGCCGTCTGCTTCCATCGCCTCGGCCGCGTACGCGACCGCTCGCCCGAGGCTCTGCAACACCGCGCGGGTGGTCTGACCCTGGTCACCGCCGCCATCGTGCTATGGAACACAGTCCAGATCGCCAGGGCTCTCGAGGAGATGCGCGCCGAGGGCGAAGTAATTCCCGAGGCAATCCTACCCTTCCTCTCTCCCCTCGGCTGGCAGCATATCAACCTCACAGGCGACTACATCTGGTCCGACGGATCGGTATCACCTGAGGGCAGAACCGCTACATCGGAAGACGGCAAGACACCCGCCGCAGCGTGATGTTCGACTTTTGTCCGCTTAGCGTATATCTCGGTCCGTTCTATGGCGTGACCCCGAGTCACGATCAATGCGGGTTGGTATTAAGTGAGGGCAACTCCTGGGCGACCGCGCCTTCGATGCGAATTGGCTGCGCGAAGCGCTGATCGGCGCCGCGATAGAGCCGCTCATACCGCAAAAATCAAACCGCCGATTTCCAGCCGAGTTCGACCGCGACACATACAAATGGCGCCGCCTGATCGAAAATTTCTTCGGAAAGCTCAAGGAAGACAGGGGTATCGCGACACGCTGCTGCAAGACTGACGAAAGCTTCAGCGCGTTCATTTCCCTCGCAGCAATCGTGATCCGACTAAAGTGAACATCAACATACCCTAGACGCCCAAGGCGGTTACAGAATGAAGTCGCCGGCTGTATAGGCCTTCGCGTGCACCGTTCCGTCCTCGATCGCAACCTCGAACTCGACAGTCGCATCCGCGTCTACATTTCCCCTCAGGACGGTGGTCGTTCCGACGTCGACCGCCCAGAGCCGGCCAGCGGTCATCGATGTACCGAAGCCAAACGCCTGATTGCCGCTCAGTCCCGTATTGGCGTCGATTGTCGACAGATCCATGAGATCGCCGAGGGCACCACCAGGAGCCTCGAACGCAGTTGCGCCGTCCCCGGCGCGCAAGACGTCTCTCGCCACGGGAGTCGACTCCGTGGCCACGTCAAAGTCGAAGACGTCGTGTCCGGTTCCGCCTATCAGGCGATCGGCGCCTGTGCCTCCGACCAATGTATCGTTTCCCGCGCCACCGCTCAGCGTGTCGTTCCCGGCATCGCCACGGATGCGGTCGTTGCCACTATATCCATTGATGATGTTGCCCCAGTCGTTCCCTGAGAACAGGTCATTCCCGCTGAGCAATTTCGTGTAGTAACGTTCGTTCCCGAAGGTCAATGCATCCGCAAGAACGAAGTTTGCCCCAGTGATGCTATACTGTACATCGGACGTGTCACCAAACACGTTGTCCAGAGTCTTGCCAATGGTGATACCCGTGATCGTGCTGTTGGCGTAGTCCAGCGAACCATCCGAGCTGTAAGCGAACTCCCCGGTAAACTCCGTGAAGTGATCGAAGGCAAATCCTTCCATCCAGTAGGCAGTCACCTTGGACGCAGAGTAGTACATTCGAACCCGCTCCGGGTGATATTCCAGCCACTCAAACGGTGTGAAGTACCATCCGTTTGATACGTCTACGAAGTTAATGATTGTCAGCGTTACCACACTTACCCTCCTTGATACTACGCACACATTCAGAGAATGCCTTTCTAGACATGCTCAAATCTAAGTCGATACGTTCGTCAAAGTATGAGAAGAAGTCTTCCACAGTGTGAGGCGTAACCCAAGGCACTTCGGTAGCGCTCGGCGATAATGCGCCGATGTATTCCTTACGAACCTGGTAGTTAGTGACCCGAAGATCACTCAGAGTTGAGTAATGCTAGCTGAATAATCGGGCAAGGCATATGCACCTTACTGTTTCGTCTGTCAGTGGTTTCACAGTGGATAAATACCTCGTTGTTTTGGCTGCTGTCGGGCATTGTCAGCTTATTGCATCCCGGCCCGACCAAGGCCCTCTGTCGCGGTCACGCGGCGAGTTCGGCGGCAGTGTCGTTCCACAGGCTGAAGGCGTCAGCCCGTGCATTGCGGTAGGAGGTTGCGGATAGCCGGTGGCGTTTTGGGCGGAAAGTGGCGGTTGTCTGATCGTGGACGCAGAGAAATCGCTGGGCCTGGCGCGGGAATTTGAAACGTCCCATGATCTTCTCTCGTCGTCTAATGTGCCGGTGCGACGCCTCGGCTCGATTGTTCAGGCCCTTGTGCGAACGATGGTCGACGCCGGGGCGGATTTCGCGGGTGGCCCCGCCAGTGCTGCGTAGTTTGTCGGTCACGAGAACGCGCGGCACGCCCCAGCGCTTCATCAGCTTCCTCAGGAACCGCTTGGCGGCGCGGGCACTCCTTCGACTTTGCACGAGGATTTCAAGCACATCGCCGCTTGCATCGACGGCGCGCCAGAGCCAGTGCTTCTTGCCGCGCATCGAAATCACGACTTCGTCGAGATGCCATTCGTGGACCGCGGCCGGACGGTCACGCCGGATTTTGGCGGCAATCTGCGTACCGAACCTCCGGCACCACACTCGGATGCTTTCGTGAGAGACAAGTGCGCCTCGCTCCGCCAAAAGATCCTCGATATCGCGCAAGCTCAACGCGAACCGATGGTACGCCCCAGACGGCATAGGCGATGACGGACCGAGGGAAACGGAAGCCCTTCAGGCGGGCGGGCGAAACTTGGCTGGTCATGGCCACTCGTTAGCACGCCTTTGGGCCGCGTCAACAACATGACAATGCCCGCTAACCTGATCGGGTCTGGCATGCGGACTTCAGGGCCAGCGGGCAAATGTACCGCGATCAAGGCCGGACAAATGACCGCAACCTGCTTCGACTAAAATCGCTCGAAAAATCCCTTGCAAAACATGAGCCGTCCACAAATGACAATGCCAGATAGAGCTAAACTCCCTCTCTTCGCTTGTAAGAACGGCGGCATTCGGCGGAGGAAAAGTTTGCATTCCCTGGATGGCAAGGATGCTTGACGAACGGGCGGCACCGACCGGGGGGCTGATGCCGCGCTGTAATTGCCCCCTGATGATCAGGGCATTTTGCACTTAGCGATGACGAGCCTCATAGAGTGCAACCGCGTCGGCACCACCCGGAAACTGAAGCCGGTCTGTCGTGTCGTCGACAGCATCCCAGACGGCCTCGGCGACGTCGGTTTCCTTTGTCGTCATGGCAGGGTGCGCAAACTCCGTGAAGATCGGCCCCGCGAAGCCGGCATAGGCCGGCGGGATCAGATCCTCGATACGCACATCCGTATTCTGCGCGAAGCGGGTCGTCGGCGAATAGCCGGGCTCGACCAGCTTGGCGCGGATATTGAAATAGCTGAGCTCATGCGCGAGCGAGCCGGTAAAGCCCTCAATTGCCTGCTTGCTGGCAGTGTAGGCGGCGGCCAGCGGCATGGCGGCCAGTGTCACGCTTGAGGTCACGTTGACAATCGCGCCGGAGCGGCGTTCGCGCATCTGTGGAATGACGGCCTGGCACATGGCCATGACGCCGAACGTGTTGGTAGCGAAGACCTTGCGAACATGCGCCATCGGCGTCGCCTCGAATGCGCCCACCACGCCGATGCCGGCATTGTTGACCAGCGCGTCGATCGGGCCGGCCGCTGCGACGGCTGCCGCAATGCTCTCGTCGCTCGTCACGTCGAGTGGCAGAAGACGCAGCCTCGGTGAGGCCGGGAAAAGGCTGGTGTCAGGACGGCGCATCGTGGCGATGACAGTCCATCCCTTGTCGAGGAAATGGCGCGCCGTCTCAAGCCCGTAGCCAGAGGATGTGCCGGTGATCAAGATCGTTTGCATGGGAACCTCCATTCGTTTCGGATGGTTCCTTGATAGCCCCGATCATCTGGACGATATATAATTCGAAATCCAATTATATTGCTTAATCGTCCATATCATCCTGAAGCGCGCCCGCGCCTCGATTTCAGGCATGCCCGGCGCTACCATTCGTCCGGGCAAATTGCCCGGGCGGGCAGCCGAGCCGCTTGCGGAACGCCGTGCTGAAGGCGCTGGCGGAGTCGTAGCCGATGTCGTCAGCGATCCGGTCGAGTGTCTTTGCCCCACGCAGCAAGGCATCCTTGGCCAACGCCATGCGCCAGCGGGCAAGATATTCGATCGGCCCGCAGCCGAGCACCGCGCCAAAGCGCGCGGCAAAGGCAGAACGCGATTGGCCGGCAATGCGGGCAAGGCTTGCAACCGTCCAATCTGCGCGGACATCCGCATGCATGGCCGAAAGAACCCGCGCAAGCGCCGGATCGCGCATGCCATGCAGCAAACCGGCGCGGGTTTGGTCCGTCACCGTTTTCTGCGAGCGAAGCGCCTCGATGAGAAGAACTTCGAGCATGCGCTGGAGGACCATGTCCTTGCCCGGCTCGTCGCCACGGCACTCATCGGCAATGAGATCGATCAGCCGGCCGAGCCGCGCCGCTCGCCCTTCGGACGGCGGAACATGGATCATGCGCGGCAACAGGGCGAGCAGCAGCGGCGCATTCGCCGCCTCGATACGAAACGTGCCGCCAAGTGCTGTGAAATCCGCTTCATCCTCCTGGTCGCCATGACGGACGGGTACATCCATCGGGTCTGTCGGCGTCCCGACCATGCCGGGATGGCTGCTCAGGGTGAAGGCGGGTGTCGAGGGCAGTAGCAGAAATGCACCCGTTTCCAGCTTCAGGGGTGCCTTCCCCTCGAATGCAATCCAGCACGCACCTTTGAAAATGATCGTGAAGCCGGGGGCGTCATGCGCCGCATAGCGCACGGCCCAGGCACCCCGGCCGGAAATGGGCTTGGAGATGGCCGTGTTCGGCCGAAGCAGGGCAATCACCTCGCTGAGCGGGTCCATCTGGATGATCCATAGACTATTTTAAGAACAAATTATGGATCGTCCATTACGGCAAGTCCAGTGCCTGACTACGCCTTGCGATAGACAAACATGCTCGTCTCATAGGGGAAGGAAATGTCGCCGCCCTTCGCAAGTTCGGGGGTTCGCGCTACAATGCCCCTGACCGGGATCGAGCCGTCGTGGCCGCGACGCGCCCCGATGGTTCGAGAGCCCCGCCAACCCTTCCGCGTTGTAGCGATGCACCTACTCCCTGAGCGTCTGCCGGTCCATCCCGCAGGTCTGCGCCGCGGTTTTCCGGTCCACACCCTCCAGCGCCAGCGCCAGCATCCGCCGAAGCTGCCCCGCAATCCTGCTGCCGTCAAATCTATCCGCGTGATTGAACTGATGCGGTGGATGCCCCCACCCGACGGCATCGAATGTGCCAGAGTGGTTTTGCTGGAACCAAGATGAGGGAGGCATCCACCGCATCAGTTCAGCCAGCCGTTCGTAACGCATGTTGCCGCACTGTCGTGGCAGTGCAGCCGCAATCGATCGGCAGCACATCGGCCAGCCGCTCAGGTCCGCCGCTATCACGCCGAGCTCCCGCGCCACGATCTCAAGTGACTCGCCTCGCAGCAGCCGAAGCACCGCGTCCCGCTTGCGGCTGGCCGACATCCTTCGATCCCAACCCGGAGCCGCGACCGCTCCGATATCCGAGGTTTCTGCGCCCGCGGCTCCTTCGCGCTCATTTTCCACCATCTCAACACCTCCGTCGGCTTCAAATAAGCCGTCTTGGATGTCTCAAGAAACCCTGGGGCGGGGGATATGCGGTCGCCAATTCCGACACCGTGCGCTCGTCCTTCAGCGCCTCTAACGCAACGCGGGCCTTGAAAGCAGCGTCATGGTTCCTGCGTTTCGACATCTCTGTTCTCCTCGCTTGGAGACCAGCAGACTTTAGATCGTAGCTTCCGTCACTGTCCGATTTTCGGGGGGTAGCTCACACCCCGGCGGGAGTACTGGTTTCCCGTGCGTACGTCAGCTGCTCGGCGGGCGATCGTGTCCCTGAATTATTGGCCCTCGTTTCCCCCTTTGTGTGTGATAGTGAGGCAAACAAACAGTGTTTTCACTTTGAACAAAAGCTCTGGGTAACGACTGCGGAAGCGACAATGGGATGACAAAACTGGCCCCGCCTGAACACCAGATGATCGACCAGAAAGTCGAGAAACAGTTTGCCGCGATCGTCGAGTTTTGCGCGGACGCCGTAATCAGTTTGTCGATCGATGGGCGAGTCGCCAGTTGGAACCGAGGCGCGACTGCTCTTTTTGGCTATAGCTCCGACGAGATGGTCGGCACCTCAATCACCCGGATCATCCCCCCCTCGCGGCATGCCGAGGAAGACAACTTCCTGTTCCGGATCCGGGACGGCAAAACCGTCAAGCCGTTTGATACCCAGAGGGTCTGCAAAGACGGAACGATCGTCGATGTTTCGCTTACGGTATCACCCATCAAGGACGATCGCGGTCAGGTCATCGGCGCATCGAAGATTGCCCGGGCGATCACCGACCGCAAGCAGTTTGAGGAAGCACGGCGTCGGCTGATCGAATGCTCGCAGCTTGTCGGTGGCGCCTTTTTCTCCGCCGTGGTCGGCGCGGTCGCAAGAACACTGGGCGTGCGGTGGGTGCTGCTTTGCGAACTGGAACCAGGGAATCTACCACGCGCCCGGACGATCGCAACCTGGGCCGATGGCGGCTTGCAGGACAACTTCGCCTACGATCTGGCGGGAACGCCTTGCGCGAATGTCACAAACGACCAGGTCTGCTTTTACCCGGAAAGACTCGCCGAACTCTTTCCGGAAGATGCCCTTCTCGCTGAAATGGGGGCCGAAAGCTATCTCGGTGTCCCGCTTCGTGCATCCGACGGACGAATGCTCGGCTTTCTGGCAGTGTTGCACGACGCTCCGCTTGGGGAGCTTGTGCAACCACGCGAGACGCTCGAGCTGTTTTCGGGCCGGACAGCGGCGGAACTGGAGCGCCTGGCGACGGCATCGCTCAATGAGCGACTGGGCCGGATCATCGAGGACGCTGCCAGCGAGACCTTCGTGTTCGACGCGGAATCGCTCAGGTTCCTGCTGGTCAACCGCGGTGCGCGCGAAAACCTCGGCTACACAATGAGCGAGCTTGAAACACTCACGCCCCTCGACATCAAACCTCTTGTAAGTGCCTCGGATTTTGCCGCGCTGCTTGCACCTCTCAACGCTGGCGAAACCAGTGTCGTCAACTTCCAGACCGTCCACCGTCGCAAGGACGGCAGCAACTATGATGTCGAAGTCAAATTGCAGCTGTTGCGGGATGGCGAGCATCCGGTTTTTTATGCGACAATCGAAGATATCACCGAGCGCCAGACCGCCACGCGTGCCTTCAAGGGCATCTCACGCCGGCTCGATACGATCCTCAACAACACAACCATGGCCGTCTTCCTGATGGATGAGCGCCAGGTCTGCGTTTACATGAACGAAGCGGCCGAACGTCTCACGGGGTATCGCTTCAACGAGGTTAACGACCGGCCGCTGCATGATGTCATTCATCATACCTATCCCGATGGCAGGCATTTCCCTTTGGCCGAATGTGCGATTGACAGGGCTTACCCTGCGGACAATCAGGTCCAAGGCGAGGAAACCTTCATCCACAAGGACGGTACATTCTATCCGGTTGCCTACACGGCAAGTCCCATCCATGACGAAGATGGCAAGGCTGCGGATTCCGACGAAGCCGGCCATGCATTCCGATCTGATGCCGGCCACCTATTCCAGTTTCATTCCGGCCAGCATTCCGATTTGAAGCCGGCCACGTCTCGGTCTGACCCTGGGTCGTTTCTGATCGTTGGATCGTGCT
>JBMDWT010000082.1:0-9832 GCA_048594665.1 Amaricoccus sp.
GAGATCGGCGGTTTCCATCGCGGCGATCTGCGCCGAGGTCAGTGCGGCGAACTGAGCCGAGGTCAGGCCGGCGGCATTGGTCGCGGTCAGATCGTCGATGACAGAGGTCGACAGCGCGGCGATCGCGGCGGTCGACAGCGCGCCAACCTGCTCCGAGGTCAGGCCTGCGACCTGCGCGCTGGTGAGGGCGGCGCTCTGGGTCGAGGTCATCGCCGCGATGGCGGTGGTGGTGACGGCGGCGAGATCGGCGGTTTCCATCGCGGCGACCTGCGCCGAGGTGAGGGCGGCGAACTGGGCGGAGGTGAGGCCGGCGGCGTTCGAAGCAGTCAGGTCATCGATGACGCCGGTGGTCAGCGCGGCGATCGCGCCAGTCGAAAGGACGGAGATCTGCGCCGAGGTCAGGCCCGCGACCTGCGCGCTGGTAAGGGCGGCGCTCTGGGCGGAGGTCATCGCCGCGATGGCCGTGGTGGAGACGGCGGCGAGATCGGCGGCCTCCATCGCGGCGACCTGCGCCGAGGTCAGGGCGGCGAACTGGGCGGAGGTGAGGCCGGCGACGTTCGAGGCGGTCAGATCATCGATGACGCCGGTGGTCAGCGCGGCGATCGCGGCGGTCGAGAGCGCGGCCACCTGAGCCGAGGAAAGAGCCGCCACAACGGACGAAGTCAGCGCGGCGGCCTGTGTCGCGTCAAGAACAGATATGCTGGTGGTAGAGAACGTTCCTATTTCAGTTGTTGTAAGTGCATCAATATCGGCCGTGCCCAAAGCAGCGATTTGGGCGGTTGTGTAAGAAGAGTAATCGGTCATTTCGTTGCTCCAAAGCGCCAATGGGATCAAAGCACCCAGCTTACGGGGCTGAGGCCGATGTGAGACTGTTGGTCAGACTGTGCTGTCCACTCGTGGCGACTTGGTCGCAGACAGGAATTACCAAAATCTGAATGCATCACCGAATTCGCGACTTCGACAAAAACACGCCGGACAGGCTGACCGCTGCCCACCCCGGCGCCGGACTTGCCTGGCTTGGGCAAGAACTCCCGACTCACTTGCCGGTCCTTCGCTCGAAAGCAGAGAAAACTGGAGGCCGAACGACCTGGCCCGTGTCATGGGCCCGTCGATGTATCTGCCGACAACGCTTTTGGCTGAGGCACCATGGAAATTTGGGTCAGACTGCCTCAGGGTTACGCGGAGCATGGGGTCGATCTCGTCCTTGTCGATTCCCGGCAGGGCCCTCGACCGTCCGGCGTCAACTTGAGATCTGTCCCTGGTCGCCCGCGGAGGAGAAGTTTCTTTCGAGAAGACCGGTCAGATCAGCGCGCCCCTCCGAGAGAGGTTCCCGGGAAGAACTCAAGACACGGGGGGCGATGTATGCGTTGAGTCTCCTGCTCGCCTTGGCAGGCGGCCACGACTCGTCTGCCAGCACCAGGCCCGGGACCGTCGCCGATCCAGTAGCCAGAGCCTGTCGCTCCACGTCATAAAGGCTGACAGGTGCCAAAGACGCGACGAGGGATCGACACCCACGGGCCAGCTTTCACGATGGCCTTCCGGTCGGGCATCCAATGCCAATATGCGTCAACGGCGACTTCGGCCATGGAGGGCGTCACGGGACTGCGGGGATGGTTGCCCAGACAAACTGATCACGGCACTTGAAAATGAGCCGATATCGAAGCCGCCCGTTCCCCCAAGCCTGGACGGATACCGGATGTCATGACTCTTTCGAAGGTATGGAGCCGGAGGGATGCTCGCGCCCTGCCCCATCACGAGGATCCGACCTTCCGGCGGCGGACCGTCCTCGGGATCGAGGGGATACGGGCCAGAAGTCCGCCCTTCGGATCATCACAGGAAAACCCCTCATTTCCACGGCATTTTAGGGATTGCCATAGATTGAACTACCGAAGGAAGTTTTCCCAAGGCTCCGAAGCCTTCTCCGAGGAACGTAGAACCGAAGGCCCGGCAAAGAATCGCCTCCTCTGAAACGATGGTGACCCGGAAGATCAGGTCATATCGAAATCACCGCCTACCACCTTTTCCTTTTGATACAAGCGCCACAAGTGATATCAGATAGAGAGTTAACAAACGAAGGGGGATCTCCCGCCAGTGCGCCCTGGCCGTCCGCTGACCTGACCAAGAAAAATAGCCCATACGGGCATCGGGAGGAACATCGATATCATGAAACGCACAGCCACTCTGATGGCCTATGCCAGCCTTGCCGTGCTTGTCGCAGGCCAGGCAGCGCGCGCCGACGACGCGTTGAAGGTCGCGGCCGTCATCAAGGGATTGGACAATCCCTTCTTCCAGACCATGCAACAAGGGATCGAGGGCCGCGCCAACGAACTCGGCGTCGCGGTCACCACTCAGGCCGCCGCCAACATGGGCGATGCCACCGGACAGGCCGACCGGCTCGCCGCGATGGCGCTGCAGGATTACGGCTGCTATATCGTCAATCCGATCAGCGTCAGCAATCTCGTCCAGGCGCTGGTTCCGCTGGCGGCCCGCAAGGTTCCGATCATCAATATCGACAGCGCGATCGATCCGGGACAAGCCCAGGCCGCCGGTTTCGAAGTCACGACCTATATCGGAACCGACAATGTCGCCGCCGGACGGCTGGCGGGAGAGGAAATGCTCCGCCTCGTTCCGGAAGGGGCAAAGGTGGCGCTGATCGCGGGGATCGTCGGAGATCTGGGCAGCAATGCCCGCATCGAGGGTTTCAAGCAGGCGACGGAGGGCAAGCTTGCCGTGGTCAATATGGTCAGTGCCGACTGGGACCGCGAGAAGGCCCTGACCGCCGCCACGGATATCATGCAGGCCAATCCCGATCTCGCCGGAATGTTCGCGGCGAATGACATCATGGCGCTCGGTGCGCAACGGGCGGTGGAGACGGCCGGCAAGGATGTGAAGGTGATCGGCCTCGACGGAATCGTGGATGCGATGAAATCCGTCGAGGCCGGAGGGCTCGCCGCGACCGTGGCACAATATCCGTACATCGTCGGAGCAATGGGGGTCGAGGCCTGCAAGGCGGCGGCGCGGGGGGCGACGTTGCCCGCCCGGGTCGATGCGCCCGTGCTGGTCGTGAACAAGGAGAATGCCGCCGCCTCGTTGAAGAACTTTCCCCAGCCGGGCGGCGATTATCCCGATCCGCTGCGTGACATGCTGAATTGAGAACGGTGCGAAAGACCGCGGGGATTGGCCACACCCACTGGGTGGCCAATCTCACCTCGCCCTCCTTCTGGGCCGACTGGGCCTCTGCCATCGGGCTTGTCGGGTTGGTGCTGGTGTTCAGTTTGCTCCAGCCGGTGTTTCTGTCGGCTGCGAACATCCAGGCCCTGCTGGTTGCCTCGGCGATCCTGATCGTGCTCAGCATCGGCCAGACCTTCGTTGTCATGACCGCTGGCATTGATCTGTCGCTCGCGGCCCTCGTGATGCTGGGAGCGATCGTTCTGGGCCTTTTGAACGCGGCCGGCGTGCCCGTCCCTCTCGCTTGCGCCGCGGCGGTCGCCGTGACGGCGGGCTTCGGCTTTCTCAACGGCCTCTGCATCACGGTGGGCAAGATCCCCGACTTCGTGGTGACGCTCGGTGCGCTCTCGGCGGTGACAGGGCTCGCCCTCATCCTGTCGGGCGGCGAGCCGACGATGGTGAACAGCACCTTCCTGCTGCGCCTCTCCTCCGGCAAGCTCTGGCTTCTCGGTTATCCGTTCCTGATCGCACTCACAGTGACGGTGGTCGCGCATGTCACATTGTTTCACACGCGATTCGGGGTCCATCTGCTGGCAACCGGTGGCAATGTGGAGAATGCGCGCTCGCTTGGCATTCGCACTGGCCGGGTACGGATCGCCGCCTATACGATCGCGGGCGTCTGTGCCGGAATTGCCTCGATCCTGCTCGTGGCCCGGATCGGTTCGGCGGAACCGACGATCAACACCAATCTGCTGCTGAACTCGGTCGCGGCGGTGGTCCTCGGGGGTGTCAGCCTGTTCGGGGGGCGCGGCAGCGTTCTCGGCCCCCTGCTGGGGGCATTGATGCTGACGACCCTGGTCAATGGCCTGACCCTGCTCGGCGTCTCGGCTTTTTACCAGCCTGTGGCGGTCGGCTTCATTGTCATCCTCGCGGCGCTCATCATGCGGTACCAGAAATGACCGAAATCCCGGGGAACGCGCTTTTGTCCTGTGCCCGGCTTGGCAAGAGCTTCGGCTCGGTCCGCGCGCTGACCGATGCGACCTTCTGGGCGCTTCCGGGTGAAGTAACGGCGCTGATCGGCGACAATGGGGCGGGCAAATCGACACTGGTCCGCTGTCTCGTGGGGGTCCACCGCCCCGATTCGGGCACCATCCGATTCGATGGCCGGAACGATCCTTTCGGCAATCCCGATGAAGCACGCAAGGCCGGCATCGAGACCGTGCATCAGAACCTGTCGCTGATCGACGAACTGACCGTGGCGCAGAATCTCTATCTCAACCGCGAGATCACCCGGCGTGTTGGCCCCCTCACCCTGCTCGACCGTGCCGCGATGAACCGGGGCGCGGTGGCGATGGTGTCGCGCCTCTCGATCAACGTGCCCTCGGTCAGTCAACGGGTGCGGCGGCTGTCGGGGGGGCAGCGCCAGGCCATCTCGATCTGCAGAGCGGTGGGAGCGGGAGCCAAGCTCGTCGTGATGGACGAGCCCACCGCGGCGCTCGGGGTTCAGGAAACAGCGAATGTCGAAGCCCTCATTCGCCGGCTGCGCGAGGAGCATGTGAGCGTGATCCTCGTCAGCCATAATTTCGACCAGGTCCGGCGCCTGTCGGATCAGGTCTGGGTGATGCGCGCCGGACGGGTCGTCGCCTCCGTGCGCGCCGCCGATACAACCGGCAATCAGTTGGTCGCACTCGTGACCGGCGCAAGTTGACCGCCAGCATATCCAGGGAGACCAATCATGCCGATCCTGCGCGTGGGCCTTGTCGGCCTCGGGGAAGTTGCACAGTCGATTCACCTGCCGGTGTTGCAGGACCAGCGCGACCGATGGAAGGTCGCGGGAGTCTTCGACCTGTCGCAAAAACTCGTCGACCTCTGCCAGTCCGAGCACCGGGACGCGTTTGCCTATGCCTCCGCCGAGGAGTTGATCGCCTCGCCCGCGATCGATGTGGTTTTTGTCTTGTCCTCGGATGAAACCCACGCCCCCTTTGTCCAGGCGGCGATCAAGGCGCGCAAACATATCTTCCTCGAAAAACCCGCCTGCCTCAATCTGCGCGAGATCGACGCGCTGATCGATCAGGCACGAAACTATGACCGGGTGATTTTCGTAGGCTACATGCGCCGCTATGCCTCGGCCTATCTGGCCGCGCGCGCCGAATTGCCCGCGTTCGAGGATATCACCCATGTGCGCATCTTCGACCTGATTACCGAGGGTCGGCATTTCCTGCGCCACAGTCAGAACATCCTCTATCCGGATGACGTCGATCCCGCCATCCTCAGGGCGGGCGCCGAGGCGCGGGAGGCCCTGATCCGCGAAGTGATCGGCCCCGACGCCTCCCCCGCTCTGGCGCGGGCCTACCGGGGCCTGACCGCGCTCAGTTCGCATCATATTTCGGCAATGCGCGGCCTGCTCGGCGAACCGGCTGCCGTGATCGCGGCGCACTGTACGAATGGCGGGGCCAATACCAGCGTGATCTTCGACTATGGGCATTTCATTGCGAATTACGACGCCGTGGTGGATGAGATCGGCCTGTTCGATGCAATGATAGAGGTCCGGTCAAACGTGAAACGAGTGCGAATCATATATGACACGCCCTATATCCGGAGCCTGCCCACCCGCCTCGAGGTCACCGAGGCAACACCGGCGGGACCGGCCCGCCGCGGCATCGACCCGATATATGCGGATGCTTTTTCGAACGAGCTTGCCGCGTTTCACCAGCATATTCTCGATGGAACACGACCGGTGACTGACCTGCTGGATTCGCGTTGCGACCTTCAATTGATGTCGCAGGCAATGGCCAAGATGACAGAGGCCAGATAACCGTCGCGGACTTCAGTGCCGGCCTGAGACGACAAATGCCGCCGTAGGCCCCCGAGCGACGTCGAGGCGGCGGATCGAACAATCGCAGGGGGTGAAAGGCCCCTCTCCGATGCGGGACCAGTCTCGCCGAAGTCGCATCGAACGGCGGCGTTTGCGTGCCGGGGTCGCTCAAACAGGTGGAAAGGTCACGCCCCTCCACGCGAACCCCGATCCAAGCGAGAGCGCGGTCGAAAGATTCCCCCGGATGTCCGCTGGCCTCGGGAAAATCATCGCCCGACGATGGTCGGCATTGTTTACGACCGGCTCGGTCCCTTAACTCAGACGGAAAGGCGTGTGGGACCAAAAACTTGCGCCACTCGACCAGAGAGTGTTCCATATGAGGGGCACGCCTGGGATCGATGGCCATCCCGTGCGCAAAAACGAGGGCCTCTCAATGCCCCGAACGATAACCACGGGTGAAGGGAAACGCCAAATGACAGATCAGACCTACAAATTCGTTTCAAAAACGCGGCCGGACGAGGTTTCCGTCCAAAGACCGTATCCGGGGCACTGACCGGACTTCCCCGCTTGACACTGCGAAAGCCGTCATCGGCCAAGCGGTGGTTCGGACGTCATGGATACGTCCTCGGGGGAGTGCGCCAAGGCATGGCGCGAGACTTTCAAATTCGTCGGGCTCGTCTTGACCCAGGGGCGGGACCGTGCCTTTCGACGCGGCCCGTGCCAGCGATCAAAATAAAAGTGGAGGATGGATATGGAAAAAAACCTGGCGGAACGGATCCTCGCGGATCCCAATTACCAGACCCTGAAAGCAAAACGATCGAGCTTTGGCTGGTCTCTGACGTATGCGATGTTGATCGTCTACTACGGTTTCATCCTGCTCATAGCCTTCGAGAAGGATATCCTCGCGGCGCGGATCGGCAGTGGCGTGATGACCTGGGGCATCCCGATCGGTTTTGGCGTGATCCTTTTCACGATCGCGGTTACCGCCATTTACGTAAGGCGCGCCAATACCGAGTTCGACGATCTCTCTGACAAGATCAAGCGGGAGGCCCTGAAGTGAAGACCACTTTCCTCAGGACCGGCGCCATCGCCGCGCCGCTGATGCTGCCGGGATACGCCTTCGCCGCGGATGTCGTTCAGGGCGGAGAAAAGCAGGCTACCAACTGGACCGCGATCGTCATGTTCGCAGGCTTTGTTGTCCTGACGCTTTTCATCACCAAATGGGCCGCGGCCCGGACCAAGTCCGCGTCTGACTTCTACACCGCCGGCGGCGGCATCACCGGTTTCCAGAACGGCCTTGCCATCGCAGGCGACTACATGTCGGCGGCGTCCTTCCTCGGCATTTCCGCGGCGGTCATGGGCGCGGGTTACGATGGCCTGATCTATTCGATCGGTTTTCTCGTCGGCTGGCCGATCCTGACCTTCCTGATGGCCGAACGGCTGCGCAACCTCGGCAAGTTCACCTTCGCCGATGTGGCGGCCTTCCGCTTTGCTCAGACACCGATCCGGATCTTCGCGGCTTCGGGGACCCTTGTCGTCGTCGCCTTCTACCTGATCGCACAGATGGTTGGCGCGGGCTCTCTGATCCAGCTGCTCTTTGGTCTCGACTACTGGATCGCAGTCGTGGTCGTCGGTGTGCTGATGATAGTCTACGTGCTCTTCGGTGGCATGACCGCGACCACCTGGGTACAGATCATCAAGGCCTGCCTGCTGCTCGGGGGCGCCAGCTTCATGTCCTTCATGGTGCTCTGGAAATATGGCTTCAGCCCCGAGGCGATGTTTGCCGAGGCCGTGCGCGTGAAGACCGAGATTGCCACCGCCGCCGGCAAGACGCCCGAGGAGGCGGCGAGTGCCGGTCAATCGATCATGGGCCCCGGCACCTTTATCAAGGATCCGATCTCGGCGATCAGCTTTGGCATGGCGCTGATGTTCGGCACGGCCGGCCTGCCGCATATCCTCATGCGCTTCTTCACCGTACCGAGCGCCAAGGAAGCGCGCAAATCGGTGATGTGGGCAACCGGCTGGATCGGCTATTTCTATCTGCTCACCTTCATCATCGGCTTCGGCGCCATCACCCTGGTTTTGACCAACCCGGACTTTGTCACGGCCGACGGCAAGCTGGTCGGCGGCAACAACATGGCCGCCGTGCATCTCGCCCACGCGGTTGGCGGCAATGTCTTTCTCGGGTTCATCTCGGCGGTGGCCTTCGCGACCATTCTCGCGGTGGTGGCGGGCCTGACCCTCTCCGGCGCCTCGGCGGTCAGCCATGACCTCTATTCGACGGTGGTCAAGAAAGGCAAAGCGGACAGCGCCTCCGAACTCAAGGTTTCGCGTATTACAACCGTTTGCCTCGGCATCGTGGCGGTGGTCCTCGGCATCGCCTTCGAAAAACAGAATATCGCCTTCATGGTGTCGCTTGCCTTCGCCGTCGCCGCCTCGGCCAATTTTCCGGTGCTGTTCATGTCAGTGCTCTGGAAGGACTGCACAACGCGGGGAGCGGTGATCGGTGGGTTCCTGGGGCTGGTCTCGTCGGTACTGCTGACGGTGCTCTCCCCCTCTGTCTGGGAAGCGACTCTTGGCAACCCCGTCGGCTCGGCTCCCTTCCCCTACACCTCGCCGGCCCTCTTTTCGATGACGGTCGCCTTTCTGGGCATCTGGATCTTCTCGAAAACCGATACCAGCGCGCGGGGCAAGCTGGATCGGGCCGGATTTATCGCCCAGCAGGTTCGTTCGGAAACCGGCATCGGCGCTTCCGAGGCATCAGCTCACTGAATGCGAGAGCGGATCGTGTCCTTACCGGCTCCGCTCTCGCATTTTAAAAAAGGACCTACCCGGCACCGGGTGGGTCTCTCGCGCCAAGGCACGAATTCTGTTCACCTCGGATTTCCCGCGTCTGTTTTGCCCCGCTTCGAAATCGTTCCACATCGACGTCGACAGCGGTTTTATCAGCTTCCACTGCCAATCGGCCCAATACGGACAAACCGGCCCGCTTGCCCGGGACGGCGACAATCTCCGTATTCTTTCCGCCACCGGCCCGAGCGATGCCCTGCTTGTCAAACGACCAGCCTAGGATCTGAAACTCGATCACGTTTGATTTTGGTAGCGGATATGACTCTGCCGTGGCAGGAACTCCGATGGCGAGTTGTTTCTGGCTAAGCAATACACAGCGGGGCGACAATCGAGCCGCGTACGCCGAAAAACCAGCCTGGTGCGCGGTGGGTCAATGATCACCGGGAGGATCAGCGACATCCTCCATGGCCCGACCGAGTTTTGCAGGGCCACGACCATCCTCAATGGTGGGAGCAGACGGAGGCGCCGACGCGCTTGGCAACGTCTATTGGAAGCGCTGTGCAAGGTCTCGCCCGAAAATAACCTTCACGCACTCGACTCCACAACTGCCAGACTGCGCGGCTTGGTAACACGCAAAAAAAGGGGGTGGCGGAGCAGGTAATCGGTCGCTCAGGCGGCGGTCGCATCACCAAGAGCCGCGCCTTCACCGGCTTCCTGCGCCACGGTCGTGAGGCTCTTCCGGCTGATGAGGTTCGCTCGCTGATCGTCGGCGATGACACCAAGGGCGGCTATCTGGCCCCCGCCGAATTTGTCGCCGAGGTGATCAAGGGCATCACCGAGATTTCCCCGCTCCGTCAGGCGGCACGCATTGGCGGCACCAGCTCGGGTGAAGTGATCCTGCCCAAACGGACGGGCCGCCCCACGGCGTCCTGGGTCGGAGAAACCGAGGATCGTCCCGAGACAGGCTCGACCTACGGTCAGGTGGAAATCCCGATCCACGAAATGGCCTGTTATGTCGATGTGTCGCTGCGGCTGCTCGAAGATGCCGTGGTCAATGTC
>JBMDWT010000083.1:0-34181 GCA_048594665.1 Amaricoccus sp.
TCGAAACCCTGACCTTCGCAGGGGACCCGGGGCAATCCCTGCGCACCGCCGATCTGGCGCCCGAGGGGATACCGCCCGCCCCCCCGGCGAAGCTGGTCCGAAAACGCGTCGCCGGTCCGGGAATTTGATCCCGCGCCGTTAATTGTGAAACACCGCGAGCGTGTGGGGTGGTGTCTTTCTCTGGCGAGCTTGCGCGGAGCGCTGTAGGCTTCGGGAAGTTCAATGCCTTCCGGAGCGACCATGCGCCTGACCTTGCCCGCCCTGACCGCACTGCTCCTTCTCGCCGCCGGTGTGGGGGAGGCCGCCGACCGTGTCGCCGGGTCAAGCAACATCCCGCCGGAGGAATGGTCGGCAATGGCGATGGGTCATACCCTGACCTACAAGATCAACGGCGAATTCTGGGCCCTGGAGCATTATTATCCCGGAACAAACCGGGTGACCCTTCAGATCAACGATGGAAGCTGTCTTCAGGGAACCTGGGAATACAAGGAACCGCTCTATTGCTTCCATTGGGAGGGACAGGAGCCGGCCTGTTTCCGTCACGCCCGTGTCGGCGGTGAAATCGTGATCATCGAGACGCAGAATGGTCAGGACACGCCGATGACCCAGTTGATGACAGGCGTTTCGGATACGCCCCTGGTCTGTGGTCCGGCCACCACGAGCTGATGCCGGTTATCGAAGGGGGCCGGGTCCGGCCCCCGACGACACTCAGTCGTCGCGATGAACACGTTCCTTGCGCTCGTGCCGCTCCTGAGCTTCCAGGCTCAGGGTGGCGATCGGTCGCGCATCAAGACGTTTCAGTGAAATCGGATCGCCGGTTTCCTCACAATATCCGTAGGATCCGTCCTCGATCCGACGCAGCGCCGCGTCGATCTTCGAGACAACCTTGCGTTGACGATCGCGCGTGCGAAGTTCGAGCGCGCGATCAGTCTCTTCCGACGCCCGATCCGCGATGTCGGGGATATTGCGCGTCCCCTCCTGCATCGTTTCGATCGTCCCCTTGCTTTCCGCCAGTATCGAGTTCTTCCAGGCCAGAAGCTTGCGTTTGAAATACTCGAGTTGCCTGGGGTTCATGAAGGGTTCGTCGTCGCTTGGTTGATACTCGACATCGAACTTGGTTTCGGCCTTCATTGACTCGCACCCCAAATTGAAGCGGTCTCCGAACGCCCGCGACCGGATCATGCCTGCGCGGACCCCGGGTCCCGTTACGTTCACGCCGCCACCCGATATAAGGTTTCAGCAGCCTTGTCACGCGGAACATATCCCCCATCGCTTAACAGCTCCTCGCCAGATCGAGGAACGCCACAGGAAGAGGCAGCTTGGGGAAAAAACCAATCAATTTCAGTCACACCGGCGATTTTCGAACCCGCTGTTCCGCGATTTCCGGCCCGCGCCCTGTCCGATTGCGACTGTGTCCCGCGCCTCCCCGCGAGCCCGCCCCGGGGAACCAACCGCGTTCGGGCGCGTTGGGGAGCGGTTCCCTGAAATGCGTATTCAGACACCATTCTTTGAAAAGTCTGCCTTTCAGGTTCGGAGGCCGCCGATTGTCCAGGAACGGAGACGATGTTGCGTGACAGGAGAGGCCAGCCGTGTCATTGTGCAGTGCAGCATAACAGGAGAATGCGATATGCTTCCTATGCCTGATTATTCCAACATGTTCACTTCATGGTTGAAGCTGGCCTCCGGTTTCATGGAAATGACGATGAATGCCAATGAGGTCATTTATCATCGGACAATGAAGATCGCGTCCGGCGCGATGACCCAGCCCGAGGTCGTGGCCATGGTGATGGAAAAGGCCACCGCCTTTGCCACATCCACGGAGCGCGCGGCGATGGCGGCGGCGCGGGGAGGAGACCCCGTTGGAATTGCAACGGAAGCCCTTCACCCCTATCGTGCCAAGACCCGGTCGAACGCCCGGAAATTGCGCAACTGAGAATCCAAGGGGAGAAAGCCGATGCTGACGATACGTCCTCTGACCGGGGCGGATGAAAGTGGCTGGCGCTCCCTTTGGCACGACTATCTGGCCTTCTATCGAACCGAACTGTCCGAGGAGATCTACCGCGTCACCTTCGCGCGGCTGATCGATCCGGCGGAGGCGGGATACAATGGGCTTCTGGCTCTCGATGACACGCGCCCGGTGGGACTTGCGCATTACATCTACCACCGGCATGGCTGGCAGATCGAGGAGGTCTGCTATCTTCAGGATCTCTTCGTCGCACCGGACGTTCGCGGGACAGGGGCCGGACGCGCCCTGATCAAAGCGGTGTACGCGGCGGCCGACGCGGCGGGACGCGGGAACGTCTATTGGCTGACGGAAACCACCAACCAGACCGCGCGCCAGCTTTATGACCGGATCGGCGTGGCAACCCCTTTCATGAAATATCGGCGCTGAGGCATGGCCTTACCGCGAGGAGAAGTGACTTGCCCTCGGCGGGCGCAACGTGCTTTTCGGGCGGATCACAATCCCTTGGTCGAATCGCGGCCGGGCCCGCTCTGAGAAAGCGCTGATGATTTCCCGTCATGTAGCTTGCCTTGCCCTGCTGGCATTCACCGCCTGTGCCCCCATGCCGATGTCGGGGCCGCCGATCACCGACGTGCGCTTCGCCGACGTGACCCTGCCGCGGGGGGTGGCCCGGTCGAACCGCGACCTGGCCACGGATTTCATCGACCTGACCTTCGCGCTCGAAAATGGCGAGCAGCTCACCAGCCTGCGCCGCTATGAGGCACCCGTCCGCGTCTATGTGCGCTCGGCCAGCCTTGCCCCCTATCGCCGGGATCTGGAGGCGGTGCTCAATCGCATCCGGGTCGAGGGCGGCATCGACATCGCCCAGACCAACGATCCGGCCAAGGCGCAGCTCTTCATCGAAGCGGTGCCCGCGAGCAGGATCGCCGCGGTCTTTCCGACCGCAGCCTGTTTCATCGTTCCGGGCGAAACCGACTGGCGGGGCTTCCAGAGCCGGGCCGCCGGGACGCATATCCGCTGGGCCGACCAGAAAACCCTTGGCAAGGCCGCGATCTTCCTGCCGCCGGACACGACGCCGCAGGATCTGCGCGACTGCCTGAACGAGGAAATCACCCAGGCGCTGGGACCGGCGAACGATCTCTATCGCCTGCCGGACTCGATCTGGAACGATGACAATTTTCACGGCATGGCCACCCGGTTCGACATGACGATCCTGCGGACCCTCTATCAGCCGGAATTCCACAGCGGGATGAGCAAGGCCGAGGTGGCCAAAATCCTGCCCCGCGTCCTCAACCGGACCAATCCGATGGGCCGCGACCTGCCCCCGCGTCCGCGCGCGCCGGAATCCCGGGTCTGGGCCGATGCAATCGAGGCGGCGCAGACAAGGGACGGCTCGCGCCGGGACCGGACGGAGGCGGCCCTGCTCGCGGCCGATCTCGCGGCCGAGATGCGGCCGATCGATCACCGGCTGGGCGTGGCGCTCCTGACGCTCGGGCGGCTCAACCTGCGGCGGGACCCGGTGCTGGCCGCCAAGAATTTCGCCGATGCCTATGCCCTGTTCCGGGCCGAGTTCGGGCTCCATGATGTGCGCACCGCGCAGGCGGGGGTGCATCTCGCGGCGCTCGCGGTCGGAACCGGCCAGTATGATCTCGCGATCCTGCTGGCGGACCGGCATGTGCCGGATGCGATCGCGGGGCAGAATGCGATCCTCGTGGCGAGCTTTCTCTCGATCAAGGCCGAGGCGCTCGCGGCGGGCGGCCGTCAGTTCGAGGCCGAGGAGGCCCGGCTCGACTCCCTCAGATGGGCAAGGTATGGGTTCGGCGACACCGATGGCGCCCTGGGACGCGAGCAGGCTCAGCTCACGGCGCTGCTTCTGAGCCAGGAAAAGTAGGATCGAATGCTTCTGACGCTTGCCTTCGCCGTGGGATTTTTCGTGGGGTGGCGCCGGGCCAAGGCGCGGGGCGGGGATCGCCTGGACGGCCTGCAATATGGCGCGGCCCATGGCATCGCCTTTGCCCTCCTGTCCTTCGCGGCCTGGATTCTCGCCACGCAACTGGGCCTGCTCTAAAACCTGTCCGAGCGCGGCAAGCCGATATCTTATTGATAAATATGGACTAATCTCAAAGCGCATCAAAACGCTCCCGCGTCCCGACGGGGACGCGGGAGCAGGTCGGGATCAGCCGCCGCCACCCATCGGCATCGCCGGCGATTCCTTCAACAAGGGCAAGGGATCGCTCGGCCGCTGAAGATCCGGCACGATGTCGTTCGAGGCGCCGCCCAGATAGCGCGGCATGCTCGGGAACTTGAGAATGGAAGAGTTGAAGGCCATCGTCACCGGCGCGACCAGACCCGCGACCCAGCCATTGTCCTGACCGGAATAGCGCCCCGGCGAGGAGGACAGGACCCGCGTCGACTGCGCGCCGTTGAAGATCATGTCATAACGCTCGTAAGGGTCCATCGTCAGATTGTAGAGCGCCCCGATCGACCCGAGATCAGACTTGACCCCCAGCCAGGAATCCTTGGCGGTGAAGAGATATTTCCAGGCCATATTGACCCAGGGCTCCTTGGGATCGCCACTGATGTCGGCGCGAACCCCCTCGAAGTCCTCGCCATCGATATAGACCCAGGTGGTCCGGGCCGAATGCGGCGCCTTGCCGAGGATATAGGCGCTGTTGTCGATGCTGTCGAAATAGATCGGCTTCTTGTCATCCCCGACCCATTCGGTGGGCGGCGGCGTCAGGCCGACCATCGAGGCGAGGGTGGACCAGGCATCGATATGCGACATCATCTCGCCGAAACGCGCGCCCGCCTGGATCTTGCCCGGCCACCACATGATCGCGGGAACCCGCCAGCCCGCCTCGAAGGCCGAGCCCTTCTCGCCCCGGAACGGGCTGCTGCCCGCGTCGGGCCAGGCGTCGGTCCAGGCGCCATTGTCGGCGGTCAGGATCACGATCGTATCGGGCGCCTCGGCGCGGATCGCATCCATCACCGCGCCGATATCGGCGTCCAGTTCCATCAGCGAGTCCGAATAATTCCCCAGATGCGACCGGCCGCGGAATTCCGGCGCGGGATTGGTCGGATTGTGCATCTTGAGGAAATTGATGTCCATGAAGAAGGGTTTGTCGTCCTTCGCATGGGCCTTGATATACTCCACCGCCGACTGGCTCTGACGCTGGTCGAAGGTCGCCATGTAATCATAATCGATCCGGCCGGTCTGTTTGGCCGGACTGCCCGCCGTCCCCTCCCATTCTCCGAGATTGACACCCGCGTTGAAGGCGGCCGCGAACTGCGGATTGTACGAGGGGAACCAGGGATGAAAGGCGCTCTCGGTGTTGTCATAGGCATAGACGCCCGCGTAATAGGCGGCGAAATGCTTCATCTCGTCGAACCCATGTTCGATCGGATAGGATTCGGGCGTATCGCCGAGATGCCATTTCCCGGAAAAATACGTCCCATAGCCATTGTCGCGGAAGAATTCGGCAATGGTCGGGGTTTCGGGACGCAGATGGTTCTTGTCCCCCGGTGCCACCACGATCGAGAGGGCGGTGCGGATCGGAATGCGCCCGGTGATGAAGGAGGCACGTCCGGCGGTGCAGCTCGCCTGACCGTACCAGCTGGTGAAGGTCGCTCCCTCGGCGGCGAGGCGGTCGACGTTGGGCGTCGGATGGCCGAGCGTGACGCCGCCGCCATAGGTGCCGAAATCCCCCCAGCCGGTGTCATCCGTCATGAGGACGACGATATTGGGCCGTTTCTGTTGTGCTTCCGCCGCCAGGGGCGCGGCGAGGGCGATCAACCCCATGACCGCCGCCGAGCAGAAACACACGGGCGTCCCGCGAATTTTCATCAGACGTCTCCTCCTCACACAAAGGTGTATGCGAAGAGATGTCTAGGCGGCCCGCCCGCGTCCGGTCAATCACGCCGGATCGACCTCCTGATCGCGCCGGTTTTCCGCGTCCGAAATTTGAAGGCGCTCCCCCCAATCGCGCATGCTCAACAGGACGGGCGCGAGGGACTGGCCGAGGTCGGTCAGGTCATATTCCACCTTCGGCGGAACCTCGGGAAACACGGTGCGCCTGACGATGCCATCCGCCTCCAGTTCACGCAGCTGCAAGGTGATCATGCGCGGCGTGGCCGACGGGACGACCCGGCAGAGCGCGTTGAAGCGCAGCTTGCCGCTCAGCAGATGGAAGACAATGACCGGTTTCCAGACCCCGCCGATCACCGAGAGTGTCGCCTCGACCGCGCAGCCGGTGCGACTGGCTCTGCGCTGACTTAACCGGCGGGGGACACTATCATCCATGATACTACATGTCCTGCTTGTATGTATTCCCGATCCTAATCCTAAGACTATAACGTCCGGAGTGAAAGCACCCGTTCTGATGAAAGGTCAGTGACCATGGACGACATTGAATACATCGGATTGGTGGCGAGTACGCTGGCCACGCTCGCCTTCCTGCCGCAGGTGGTGAAAACCTGGCGGACGCGGAGCGCGCATGATTTCAGCCTGATCACCCTCCTCATGCTGGTGGCCGGCGTCGGTCTCTGGATCGTCTATGGTGTTCTGCGGGGCGCGCCGGCGATCTGGCTCGGGAATGGTGTCACGCTTGTGCTGACGGGTTATATTCTGACGATGAAACTGCGGAACCTGGCCGGAGTTCAGAAGCCGGTGTGAGAGTGAGCCCTTCGCGGGGTCTCAGAAAAGGCTGAGCTGTTCCGGACCGGCCGAGGGAACCCGGAAGAGGTCGCGGCGCAGGGGCGGGTGTCCGCGGTCGAGGCCGAGCCGGACGCGGGCCAGGCTGAACCGTTGGGCGATGAGGCGGGCATATTCGCCCTCGCCCTTCATCCGCTTGCTCCAGTCCGGACCCGGATCGCGGCCGCCGTGCAGTTGACGCACCAGTTTCAGGATGCGCTTTGCCCGGCCCGGGAAGGCTTCCGCCAGCCAGTCCTGGAACAGCGGACCAACCTCGCGGGGCAGGCGCAGCACGGTATAGCCCGCCGTTTGCGCCCCCGCCTCGCGCGCGGCGGCGAGCAATTGTTCGATTTCATGGTCATTGAGGCCGGGAATGATCGGCCCGAGCGAGACGAAGGTCGGGCATCCCGCCCCGCCCAGCCGTTCGAGCGCGATCAGGCGCTGGGCCGGGGCGGCGGCCCGGGGCTCCATGGCGCGGGAGAGTTCGGGATCGAGGGTGGTCAGCGACAGTCCGGCCGCCGCGAGCCCGTCCCGCCCCATCTCCCCCAGGATATCGGCATCGCGGGCGATCAGCGCCCCCTTGGTCAGCATCGTGACCGGATGCCGGAAATCGCGCAGCACTTCGAGGATCTGGCGGGTGAGGCGCAGACGTTTTTCGATCGGTTGATAGGGGTCGGTGTTGGTGCCCATGGCGATGGGCGCGACATCGTAGCCCGGTTTCGAGAGTTCCGCCGTGAGCAAGGCGGCCGCGCCCGGTTTCGCCACCAGCCGCGTTTCGAAATCGAGGCCGGGCGAGAGGCCGAGGAAGGCATGGCTGGGACGGGCGAAGCAATAGACACAGCCATGCTCGCAGCCGCGATAGGGATTGATCGAGCGGTCGAAGGGGACATCGGGCGACTGGTTCCGGGTGATGATCCGGCGGGCGCGTTCCAGCATCACCTCGGTCTTGAAGGGAGGCAGGTCCTCGGGCAGATCCCAGCCGTCATCGACCCGCAACCTCTGATGCGGCTCGAACCGGCCGGCGCGGTTGGTGGTGGCCCCGCGGGCGCGGCGCCGGCTCTTGTCGATCTCGTCTGATTCGTCGTCGATCATGGGAGATGACTAGAACGAAAAGAGAACTAAAGCCAGCGGGTCGGGGATGGGCCCTGGCGCGTCGCTTCCCGGCGCGGCGACGGGTGCGATCCGTGCAAGGCAGGATCCACGAAGCGGATGTCCGGGACCCGTGACCATGGCCGACGACGACGACGAGATCATTCTGGGGGACCTGCCCGACGACGAGCTGGTCGCGCAGGTGCATGACGACCTCTATGACGGTTTGCGCGACGAGGTGGTGGAGGCGGTTCATATCCTGCTCGGGCGGGGCTGGACTCCCTACGATGTATTGACCCAGGCGCTGGTCGAGGGCATGCGCATCGTCGGCATCGATTTCCGCGACGGGATCCTGTTCGTGCCGGAGGTTCTGCTGGCCGCCAATGCGATGAAGGCGGGGATGGCGATCCTGAAGCCTTTGTTGATCGAGACCGGGGCGCCTCGCCTGGGCAAGATGGTGATCGGCACGGTCAAGGGCGATATCCACGATATCGGCAAGAACCTCGTCTCGATGATGATGGAGGGCGCGGGATTCGAGGTGGTGGATCTCGGGATCAACAATCCGGCGGAGAATTACATCGCGGCCCTGGAGCGGGAGGGGGCGGATATCCTCGGCATGTCGGCGCTGCTGACCACGACGATGCCCTATATGAAGGTGGTGATCGACACCCTGAGGGACCGCGGGCTGCGCGACAAATACGTGATCCTGGTCGGGGGCGCGCCCTTGAACGAGGAGTTCGGCCGGGCGATCGGCGCCGACGCCTATTGCCGCGACGCCGCCGTCGCCGTCGAGACGGCGAAGGCCTTCATGGCGCGCAAGCATAATCAGGGGCCGGTCACTGCGCCTTGAGAGCGGCGATCCGGTCGCGGATCGGCTGAAACGGACCAAACCGATATTGCTCCGGGGTGATCCCCTCGACATAGGGGGGATAGGCGGCATCGACCGGCTTGAGCAGGACATTCCCCGCGTAATCCTGATCGAGGCCTTTGAGCGCGGGGCGCGGCTGGGATTCGACATAGGCTGCGATATCCCAGGCTTCCTCGACACCGAGGCTCGGAGCGGCCGGATTGTCGATGGGGGGCATGTTGTCGTGGATGAAGTTCGCCATCACGATCAGGCCCGCCATCCCCGCGCCATCGTTGAAACTGTCCGCGCCCCAGAGCGGCGGATGCAGATAACCCTCGGCGTCGCCCTTTTGTCCGACCCGCATGCCCGCGCCGTCCGACTTGTGACAGGCGGCGCATTCGGCCTCGTACAGCGTCCTGCCCCGGACGGGATCGGCGGGGCGGTCGAGCTCCGCCATCGGGATCGGCAATTCGGCCGGATCGTCGAACGAACCCGGATCCCTGGTCAGGAGCCGCATCCAGGCAATCATCGCCCGCATCTCGGGGCCATCCTCGGGCAGCGGACGGCCGTTCATGCTGCGCGTCATGCAATGGTTGATCCGGTCGGCCAGCGTCACCGGCGCCCCGGTCAGCGGCGAGGGCCGGGGATATTTCGCAGTGACGCCGACCAGCGACAGGCCATGCGACCGGGTGCCCGCGTCGAGATGGCAGTTCTGGCAGGCGAGATTGTTCCCTGCGTAGCGCTGGGCGGGATCGGCGACATCGGGGCCGATGAGGGAGGGGGTCTCGGCGATCAGGCGGCGGCCCATCTGCTCCTCCGCCACCGCGCTCAACAGTGTCTCGGCACAGGCCGGACCAGAGAGCAGCAGCGCCAGACACAGAACCGTTCGCGAGACCATCATCTTCCCCTCGATCGCCAGCCCGCCGGCGATGGACATCCACGGGCGGGGCTCTCAGGATATATCGCCTCCTCCCCTGCCCTGCGAAGCCGGAAACTGTCACGGAGCCCGGAATTCGGATGAACACGCCGCCATCGAGCCCGGTCCTCGTCATCGCCTGCGGCGCGCTGGCCCGCGAGATCCTGGAGCTGCGGCGGTTGAACGGCTGGGAGCATCTGGAACTGCGCTGTCTGCCGGCGGATCTGCATCTGCGCCCCGAACGTATCCCCGACGCGGTGGAGGCGGCGGTGCGCGCCGCGCCCGCCACCGCGCGCATTCTTGTCGCCTATGCCGATTGCGGCACGGGCGGGCTGCTTTGGGCGCGCTGCGCGGCGCTTGGGGTCGAGATGATCGCGGGGCCGCATTGCTACAGCTTCTTCGACGGCAATGCCCGCTTCGAAGCCCGGGGCGAGGCGGAGATGCGCTGCTTCTATCTCACCGACTTTCTCGTGCGTCAGTTCGACGCCTTCGTCTGGCGCCCGATGGGGCTGGACCGGCATCCCGAATTGCGCGCCCAGATTTTCGCAGGGTACGAGACGCTGGTCTATCTCGCCCAGACCGAGGACGGAGATCTCGCGCAAGAGGCCGAGGCGGCGGCGGCCCGGCTCGGGTTGCGTTATGAGCGGCGCTTCACCGGATATGGGGATCTCGCGGTGGCGCTCGGCGGGCTCGCACGTCCGGCGGAAACCCGACCGACCGACGATCCGAATTGACCGAATTGAGGCAATGGTAAATTTCCGTTGACTCACTCGCAAAAGTTGCAGCTAATACAAGAGCCGACTGTGGCATGCCCTTGGGCATGGCCTGTGAAATAGATCAACCGACTGACTATCCTGGATTTAATCCGGGCCTCGCCTGGCGTCGGATTGCATCATGCTCGCATGAAGACTGGTTCGCGTTGAGAGTGCCTGTCATCCGCCGCGTTGTTCGTCCGCCTCCGCGGCGAAGAGCGCGTGCTTTTGTGGAGTAGGAAACGATGGCCAAGCCCAAGGTAATCATATCCACCGATCTTGGTGGAGCGGATAACGACGATGCGCAGTCGATGATCCATGCGCTGCTCTATTCCAACGATATCGATTATCGCGGGTTCGTCATGACCCGGACATTGGACGGTGGTGTGACCACCAACGGACGGGGTAACGGCGCCACCATGCTCCAGGAGATGATCGACGCCTACGCGGCCGATCTTCCCAATCTTCTGACTCACGATGCAAATTATGCCTCGGCGGCATCCTTGCGCGCCGTGATCAAGACCGGTTCGACAGACAGCGCCTTTCCCGGCACCCTCTCCGCCGGGGCGCGGCATATCATCACCGAGGCGCGGGCGACCACGGCGGCCGATCCGATCTATCTGCTCGGCTGGGGGCCGATCCACGATATCGCGGCGGCGCTGCTGGCGGCGCCGGATATCGTCTCGAAGGTCCGGGTGTTCTCGCTCTCGGGCCTCGGCCAGGACACGGCACACACCGACGCCTATGAGGATCTCACGGCGGCGGTGGCGGGCGATCCGCGCTATCACGACCTCTGGTGGATCAATTCCGAAGAGACGATGCGCGGCATGTATATCTCGGCCAAGGGCGACAAATATGTCGGCGTCCGCGAGAGCCTGCCTTGGGTGAGTGCCAATATCGATGGCAAGGGCCATCTCGGCGATCTCTATTACGACAAATATACCTATAATATTTCAGTCACCCGGCCGGCCGACGCTTCGCCGGATGGGTTGAAGATGGGCGACACCCCGTCCCTGCTCTATCTGCTCGATCAGGCCGACAATAACGATCCGCTCGCCTCCAGCTGGGGTGGCAGCTTCGTCAGGAGCACGCTCGGAACCCAGACCTGGACCGACAACCTTGATCCGGCCGTCCAGATGGGTCCGCATTATGGCGCACGCACCGTCTTTGAGCATCGGAGCGAGATCCGGGACGATTTCGTCGAACGTCTGGACTGGGCCGAGACACCGGCGCAACCCCAGATCACCGGACCCGTGATCGAGACCGGCGTCACCGAATTCGAGACGCTGAAACTCACCGGATATTTCCTGAGCTCGAAGGTCTTGGCCGGGCAGTCGGGAAAGATCATCGAAGTGTCCGGCAAATCCGGACCACAGTCGGGCATGGTGGAGGGCACGTTCACCGGGACCGCTGGCGATTATGCCGTCACGGTGAAATATCTGAACGAGAATGACGGCGTTTCACCCTATGGCTTTTATGTCGATGACAGGCTGGAGTTCAGCTGGAGCGGCAGGGGCGGCACCAATGCCTTTACCGAGATCACCCGGACCCTGCATCTGGAATATGGCGATGTGATCAAGGTCACCGGTGCAAAGCATAATGGCGAAGTTGCGCGGCTCGATTACATCGATATCGAGCCGATCGCGGGGAGCGCCGGCTCCTCCCTCCAGGACGACTTCGCCTTCCTGTGATCGGGTGCCGGGGGGTGTCTCCGCGCCGGCCCGGGCGGAGGGCGGTTTCCAAGCCATCGAATGGACTCCAGTCGATGGAAGTCGCCCCGGAGGGATTTTCATGATCCACGATTCATGAAAATCCCTCCAGCTGTTTGATATCATGCATTTTCCAGTCGCGAAACCGAACAGGCTTCCGCTGAAGATGCCCTAGATATAATCGCCGCGGCTGAGGCCATATTTGGCCATCTTTTCGTTCAGCGTGCGGCGGGGCAGTGCAAGTTCGGCCATCACGGCGCTGACTGAACCCGTGTTGCGGCGCAGGGCGTGGTCGATCAGCATTTTTTCGAACGCGTCCACATGCTCCTTGAGCGGCTTTTCGGCGTCCAGCGACATCACCGGTGCCTGGAAGCCGTCGTCGATCAGCAGGGCCGAGATGTTGTGGTCGCCCCGGCGGGCCTGCAACACCGCGCGCTCGGCCAGATTGATCAGTTGACGGATGTTGCCGGGCCAGGGCGCCTGAACCAGATTGGCCGCGTCGCCCGCGCTCAGGGTCGGGGCGTCGCATCCATATTCCTCGGAGAACTGGATGGTGAAATGCGAGAAGAGCGCCAGGATATCCTCGCCCCGCGCACGCAGGGGCGGCGCCTCCAGGATCAGCCCCGCGAGGCGGAAATAGAGATCGTCGCGCATCACCTCGGAGGGAGGGGTGCCCGCTCCCAGACGGCTTGAGACCGCGAGGATCCGGATATTGTGCATCCGGGGCGCCACCCCGTCGGGATCGGCGGCGTTGATCGTTTCCAGGAGCCGGGCCTGCGCCGCCAGCGACAGCGATTCGATATCCTCCAGACAGAGGATGCCGCCCTCGGCCTGATCGATCAGGGATTTTTCCGGCCAGTCCAGCGCCCCGAACAGCATCGGCTCGACCACCTCCGGGGCGACCGAGGCGCAATTCAACGTGACGATCGGCTTGCCCGCCCGCGGCCCGCAGGCATGGAGCGCCTTGGCGATCAGGCTCTTGCCGGTTCCGGTCTCGCCGAGGATCAGCACATGCCCGTCCGCCTGCGCCACATCGAGAATGGTCTCGCGCAGTTTTTCCATCATCGGGCTCGCGCCCATCAGGCGGCGGTTGAGGATGCCCCCCTCGGAGGAGAGCTCCCGCCTGAGCGCCCGGGTTTCCAGCGTGCGGGTGCGGATCTCGGAGGCGCGCTGGCACAATTCCGCGAGCCGGTCCGGATCGAAGGGTTTCTCGACGAAATCGAACGCGCCGATTCGCATGGCCTCGACCGCCATCGGCACATCGCCATGGCCGGTCATCAGGATGACGGGCAGCCCCGGATCGATGGATTGCAGGCGCCGGAGCAGGGTCATCCCGTCCATTCCCGGCATCTTGATATCGCTGACCACCACGCCGGGAAACTCCGGCCCGAGGGTTTTCAGCGCGGATTCGGCGTTTTCAAAGGTAATCGGTTCAAATCCCGAGAGTTGAAGCCACTGGGAAACCGAATCCCGAAGATCGGCTTCGTCGTCGATAATCGCTACCATGATTTTTCCCGTCATTTCCTACTCCGCCGCGTGAGCCTGGGCGCGGTCGCGCGGCAACAGCAACTCGAACACAGCACCTCCATCGGGCGCGTTGCGGGCGACCAGACGGCCCCCCAGCTCTCCGGCAAATCCGGCCGAAATGGCCAGGCCGAGGCCCAGCCCCTCCCCGGGCTTCTTGGTCGTGTAGAAAGGCTCGAAGAGTTTGCCGACGTCCTTCAAGCCTTCGCCATTGTCTTCGATGGACAACAGAATCATTTCTCCTTGCACGAGAAATATCTTGATCCTTTTATCCTCTCGTCCGCGCACCGCGTCGAGTGCATTGCGCAGCAGGTTCACAAGGATCTGTTCGATTCTGAGCGGATCCGCTTGGACGATGACCGGCTCCGAGGGCAGGGTCGTGGTAATATCCACCGCCATCTTGCCCAGTTGCGGCGCCATCATCGACAGAGCCGCCCGAACGGAATCGCGCAGATCGACCGAGGTGTGATCGGCATCGCTCTTGCGGGCATAGGATTTGAGCTGGCGGGTGATGCCGCCCATGCGCTCGATCAGGTCATCGATGCGCTGGAACGAGGTCAGGGCCTCCTCCGGCCGCCGGCGGGTCAGAAGCAGCCGCGCCCCGGCGAGATAGGTCTTCATCGCAGCCAGAGGCTGGTTCAATTCATGGCTGACGGCTGCCGACATCTGACCCAATGCCGCGAGTTTCGATGTCTGTTCAAGGGTTTGCTCGGCATCCTTGAGATTTCGCTCGACCCTCTGACGCGCGGCGATCTCGGCGGAGAGCCTTCGGTTCAGGATGCGCAGATCCTCGGATTCGCGTTTGATCCGGTGGCTCTCGGCCCGGGTGCGGCGCGAAAGCAGATAGAAGGCCAGCGCCAGCAACAGGGCCAGCACCATGATGATCAGGGCGAGCACCCCGTTCACCCGCGCCCGCACATCGTCGAGATTGGCGAAATAGGTGAGGGTCCAGTTGCGAAACCCGACCTGGACCTGCGCGCTGATGTAGGGCGTGCCCGCGATATAGACGAATTCCGGCGAGCCGATGCTCTGGCGGGCATCGCGCAGGGCCTGGGTGACGCGGCTCGGCTGCGCGCCCTGGGCCAGCAGATTGTCCAGCGAATTCTTGCGCCAGTTCGGTTCGGAGGCGAGCAGGACGTTGTTTTCGGAATTGGTGACGACGACCTTGACCCGGCTCCGCCGCCAGCCCTCCTCATAGGCGCCGAGATCCACCGTCACGACGATGACCCCGAGGATCTTGCCGTCGAGTTCCACCTTGCGCGCGTAATGGAAACTGTAGGCGCCGTCGTCGTTCTCGATGATCGAGAAGACCGTGCCGGTGTCGGCGGTGGCCAGCGTGAAATAGGCCTTGTCGCCGTCATATTGTTCGAGCGGGCGCGCATCGCTGGCCGCGACGATCTTGCCACCCGCGTCGAGCAGGAAGATCGAGCCCGCGCCGATTTCCTCGCGGAAGTCGGTGAGCCGGGCCTCGGCCTCCTCGAACTGTCCGGTGCGCAGCGCGATCATCAGGATCGGATCGCGCGAGAGCAGCAGCGGCACCACCGAATGCCGCTGCATCGCGCTCTGGATCGAGCCGGCATAGAGGGTCGCGCGCAGCGTGGCGTCGGTCTGCTGACTCTCGCTGAAGCTGCGGGTGAGGTAGATCTGACTGGCCCAGATCACCAGTCCCATGACCAGGATCGAGGCGGAGAGGCCGATCCGCATCCATATCCTGTTGGACAGCGCGGTCCGGCCTTGCGGTTTGGGTGCCAAGCTCATGCCACCCAGATACGCCTCGCTTGTCCCGCGCTCAAGCGCCTTGCAGGGTCTCGGCGGAAAGCGCGCCGGTCAGGGACGCGAATATCCGCTGACCGTCGGTCCCGCCATGCGCCGGATCCACCGCGCGCTCGGGGTGCGGCATCAATCCGAGCACCCGGCGGTTCTCCGACAGAACGCCGGCGATGCCCTCCATCGAGCCGTTCGGATTGTCGGCATAGCGCAGGGCAATCCGGTCCTCGCCCCGCAGCCGGGCCAGGGTTTCCGCGTCGGCGATATAATTGCCATCATGATGCGCGATCGGGATCGTGATCCGTTCGTCCCGCGCATAAGCGCCGGTAAAGGGGCTGTCGGTGGTGACCACCGACAATCCGACCGGCGCGCAGATGAACCGCAGGCCCGCGTTGCGGATCAGCGCACCCGGCAGGAGACCCGTCTCGATCAGGACCTGAAACCCGTTGCAGACGCCGAGCACATGCCCGCCCGCGGTGGCGAATTCCACCACCGCCCGCATGATCGGCGCACGGGCGGCGATCGCTCCGCAGCGCAGATAATCCCCGAAGGAAAATCCGCCCGGCAGCGCCACGAGATCGAGCCCGGCGGGCAGGCTCGTCTCCTTGTGCCAGACCATGGTTACATCGGCCCCGGACCGCCTCAGGGCCACCGCCAGATCCCGGTCGCAGTTCGAGCCGGGATAAACGATCACACCGGCGCGCAGACTCATGCGATATCCACCTTGTAGGTCTCGATCACCATGTTGGCGAGGAGCTTGCGGCACATCTCGTCCACCCGCGCCTCGGCGGCGGCGCGGTCGGAGGCGTCGATGTCGAGCTCGATCACCTTGCCCATCCGCACCTCGCCCACCCCCTCGAACCCGAGCGAGCCCAGGGCATGGCGCACCGCCTCGCCCTGCGGATCCAGCACCCCGGATTTCAGCATCACCTGTACACGCGCCTTCATCGGCAAACCCTCTATCGATCCGCCGGAAGGCGTCAGTTGACCAGTTTCGGACCCGTGGCCCGGCCGTTCGTCCGCGGCATCACCCCCAGACGCCGCGCCACCTCGGTATAGGCATCCGCGAGATTGCCGAGATCCTGACGGAACACATCCTTGTCGAGCTTGCGGCCCGTCTCGATGTCCCACAGGCGGCAGGAGTCCGGAGAGATTTCGTCCGCGACGATCAGCCGCTGGAAATCCCCCTCGAACACGCGCCCGATCTCGATCTTGAAATCCACCAGACGGATGCCGACCCCGAGGAACATGCCCGAGAGGAAATCATTCACCCGGAGCGCCAGCGCGATCATGTCGTCGATGTCCTGCTGACCGGCCCAGTTGAAGGCGATGATATGTTCCTCGGTCACCAGCGGATCGCCGAGCGCATCGTCCTTGTAATAGAATTCGATCACCGGGCGGGGCAGCTGCTGCCCTTCGGGAATCCCCAGCCGCTTGGAAATCGACCCGGCCGCGTAGTTGCGCACGACGACCTCGAGCGGGATCATCTCGACCATGCGGATCAATTGTTCGCGCATGTTCAGACGGCGGATGAAATGCGTCGGCACGCCGATCGCGTTCAATCCGGTCATGAAATGCTCGCTCAGGCGGTTGTTGAGGACACCCTTGCCTTCGATGGTGGCCTTCTTCTGTGCGTTGAACGCGGTCGCATCATCCTTGAAGTACTGGATGAGCGTGTCAGGTTCGGGCCCTTCGTACAGAATTTTGGCCTTGCCCTCGTAAATCATCCTGCGCCGGGCCATGAATGTCTCCGAAAATGCCAAGAGGAAAGGGGGACGCCCGTCCACCTTTCCCGTTTAGCGCTCTCTATACCCAGCCCGGAAAAGGAGCAAGCATTCTTCGGCGCGGACCTTGCCCAAGGCTGCGCCGAATGCTTAACTCAGGTTAGGAATTTCCCTGGGGAGAGTGATGAGCAATAGCTTCAAGGAACGCGAAAAGGGCTTCGAGAACAAGTTCGCCCATGACGAGGAACTGCGGTTCCGGATCATCGCCCGGCGCAACAAGCTGCTCGGCCTCTGGGCCGCGGATCTGCTGGGGAAAACCGGCGAGGAGGCCGCCGCCTATGCGATGGAAGTCGTCAAGGCCGATTTCGTGGAGGTTGGCGATCACGACGTCTATCGCAAGGTTGCCGCCGATCTGGGCAATCTCGCCACCGAGGACACCATTCGCGGCAAGATGGCCGAATTGCTGGCCATCGCCCAGGATCAGGTGATGGCGGATTGAGAGACATGCGGCGCTGGACTTCTCTGGCGGCTTTGTTTCTTCTTTGCGCGGCGGGCGGGCCGCGCGCCTTCGCCCATGACGGCAATCCCGACGGGCTTTACGAGCAGATGCGCGCCTGCCTTGCGCAGGCGCGGCTCAAGGCTCCTTGCGTGGCGGTGGACCGGACCCGCGGCTTTGTCGTCATCAAGGATGACAATCCGGCGAAATCCAAAGCCTGGCTGATCGTTCCCGATGTCGAAGTGACGGGTATCGAGGATCCCAAGGCCCTGAGGCGGCCGGTCGTCGATTTCTGGACCTATGGTTGGGATATCGGGCGGCGGCTGATCGACAAGCCGGCCCAGGACATCGGCCTTGCGATCAACTCAAAGGAAGGCCGCACCCAGAACCTGCTGCATATCCATATTTCCTGTGTGAATTTTCACCTGCGCGATGCGCTGGCCAAGGCGCGGATCGGATCGCATTGGGCCACCAAGCCTTTTGTGAGCTTCCATGGCCGGAGCTACAATGCGCGGAAAGTGAGTTCGCTGGAGACCAGTCCGTTTGTCGTCCTGCGCGAGCTCCCGGAAGCGCAAAAGGACATGGCGCGCCAATCCATCGCCCTGATCGGCGCGGCGGATGGTGGTTTTTTCCTGCTTCAGGATCAGACCGAGCCCGGCGCTCCGGCGGATGCCGAGGATCTGCTCGACGAAACCTGTCGGTAATCCGAAAGGCTCCGGAAGGTTGGTCCGCGGGGTGCCGATGCCGCCCCCCGCGGACGTCCGGTCGGAGGAACCGACCGGGCGCTGGCTCAGGGAACCAGTCGGGTGTTCGATCCGCTCTGAACCACCTGGACGCGCTGGCCGACGCTGAAGGTCGGGCTCGCCTGGATCACCGAGATCGTGGCGCCGCTGTCCAGACGCACTGTCCATTCGGTCGACTGCTGCGTCGTGGCCGCGCCCGCGACCGCGTTGCCCGCCGCGGCGCCCGCGACCGCGCCCGCGCCGGTTGCGAGAACCTTGCCGGTGCCGCCACCCACTTCATTGCCGAGCACGCCGCCGAGGAGGCCGCCCGCGAGGGTCCCGACGACATTGGCCGGCTGGTTGCCGCCCTGCACCGTCACCGGCCGCGCGCTGACGATCGTGCCGTAGTTCACGGTCTGCGCGACCTGGGACTGGCTGGCGCTGACGACATTGCCACTGTTCGGCGGGGTGCAGGCCGTCAGGGCAAGCGCCGCGATCCCTGCCAGAAGGGCGCCCCGAAGAATGGATGTTTGCATCTCATTGGCTTTCGTTATGTTGTTCGGTGCGCTGATGTGCCCGGAATTGGCCCTTGGCGTCAATCCTTTCGGGACCGCCCCGCCTTGCTCACGACAGAGTTGATCAGCGCGCAGCCTGGGCCCGTTCGATTGCCGTCAGGACCGCGGGGGCGATCAGCCGGGCCCCCGCGTTGGTGACATGGTTTTCGTCGCGATAGAGCACCGTTTCGCCGAGGCTGTTGGCGCAGCGACCTGGTATCACTGTGTCACAGAGCGCCTCATCGGGCCGGACGCGGTAGAGGTTCGGGCTCTGGATCGCATCGAAGGCGTCGATCACCGCCCGGTTGCGCGCAAGATAGGCGGCCGGATCGGTCGAAAGATCCGGCGCCCCCCCGGAGGCCATGGTGATCCGCGACAGTCGGTCCGGCACGTTCCAGCCCGCCTCCGGGATCGGATAGACCAGAACCACTTTCACACCACTGGCCAGCAGAGCCTTGATATCGTCCACAAAGGCGTTGAGCAGGATCGGCGTGGCCGCCTTGGCATCGAGGCCCGCGGTATCCCCGTCGGCAAGATCCCAGATCCGGGAATTGTCGCCGAGTTCCCGGCCGCCCTCGCCATTGTCGAACTTGGTGCCGTCGATCGAGAATTGCCAGCGGGCGGCCAGCACCACCACTCCGGCGCCTGACCGGGCGGCATAGTCGCGCATGCCCCGGACATAGCTATCGCACGCCATCAGGTTGGTGCCACCGATCCGGATCAGACCGGCGATCGGCGGGCAGCTGCTCATCGTCACACCATAGAACCTCAGGCCCGACCCTTCCACCGCCCGGCGCACCTCCCAGCTCAGGGCATTGGCATGGCTGTCGCCGATCAGCACCACGGGGGGCGCATCACCGGGGCCGGTCAGGCAGGAAGCAATCGGATGGGTCCGCCCGGTCATGCCGAGATCGATCGACAAATGGCAATCCGGGGTCAGGGGATTCACATCCTCGCGCGCCGCGTCGATCCGCAGGACCGCCTCGGGTACCCGCGACGGCACGCCCCCGAGCGCGATCAGCGCTGCGCCAAAGCCAAGCGTGGCGACAAGCCCCACCCCGGAGAAGACGAAGAGTGGCCGACGCGTGGCGAAGAATGTCGAGCCACCCGCCCGCATCGGCTGCTCCACCCAGCGCCAGGTGGGATAGGCCAGCAGGATCGACAGGACCGACAGGAGGGCCATCGTGACCGGCGTCGGATCGGACGGCAGACGGATCCGCGCGAAGGCGAAGAGCGGCTGGTGCCAGAGATAGGCGCTGTAGCTGATCAATCCGATCCAGACGAAGGGGCGCGCCCGGAGGAGGGAAGTGGCAAGATCCCGGCCCCCCGCGAAGAGGATGATCAGCGCCGCGCCCGCGACCGGCAGGGTCAGAAACCAGGAGGGCGTGCCCGCCTCGAACAGGAACACCGGCGCGATCACCAGGGCGAGACCGAGCGCGGCAAGCCCCCCGGAGGGAGAGAGCCGCCGGTGCGTCGGAACAAGGGCACAGAGCGCGCCCGCGAGCAATTCCCATATCCGCGAGGGCGGCAGGTAGAAATCGAGCGCCGGATAGCGACCGGTCGCCCAGCAGGAGAAGCCGAGGCTGAGCAGGGCCACGCCCCCCATCACCCATGCCAGCCGCGCCGGCCCGAGCCGCCATCCCAGATAGAACAGCGGCGGGAAGGCCAGGTAGAACTGTTCCTCGACCGCGAGGCTCCAGGTGTGCAGGAGTGGCAGAAGCTCGGAGGCGGGCGCGAAATAATCCGTGCTGAGCCAGAGCACGACATTGGAGCAGAAGGTGGCCACGGCGGCCAGATGCAGGCCATAGGTGATCAACTGGCTGGGCAGCATCCAGAGCCAGGCAAAAAAACAGCTGACCGCCAGAACGAAGAAAAGGGCCGGCAGGATCCGCCTCGCCCGCCGCTCGTAGAACCGGACGATGGAAAAGCGCCCCGCCCGCAGATCGCCGATCAGGATGCCGGTGATCAGATAGCCGCTGATCACGAAGAACACGTCCACCCCGACATAACCGCCCGCCCAAGGAGAAAAGCCCGCGTGAAACAGGATCACGGGCAGCACCGCGAAGGCCCGGAGCCCGTCGATCTCGGGACGATAAAAGGGCCGATCACTCGTGCGCACGCGTGCTACACCCATTAATCCGTTGATTTAAATAGAAAAACCCAATACCCGCCCCTAAGCGCCCCCCCCGGAGGCCTCGCGCAGTTCCTCAAGACGGAGCCATTCGTTCTCGGCCTCCGACAGGGCCTTCTGACGCGCCACGAGCAGGTCGGTGGCCTTGCGGAACCGCGCGGGATCCCGGGTGAACAACTGCGGATCGGCGAGCAATTCCTCGAGTTTCGCGATCTCCTTGCCGATCTTGTCCATCTCTCCGGGCAGGGCGTTCAGCCGATGGGTCTGGGTAAAGCTCATCTTAGCGGATTTCGCTGCCGGTTTCGGCGCCTCGACCCTGGCCTTCGCCAGGGGCGGTGGCGGCTCGGCGGTCGAATCGTTGCCCCGCTGCGCGCGATAGTCGGTCCAGCCCCCGGCATAGACGATGGCCCGGCCGTCTCCCTCCATCGCGATCGTGGTGGTCGCGACCCGGTCCACGAAATCGCGGTCATGGCTGACCAGAAGGACCGTGCCCTCGTAATCGTCGATCAGTTCCTGAAGCAGATCCAGGGTTTCCACATCGAGATCGTTGGTCGGCTCGTCGAGGATCAGCAGGTTGGAATCCCGCGCCATCAGCCGGGCCAGCAACAGACGCGCGCGCTCGCCCCCCGACAGGGCCGAGACCGGCCCGCGGGCCTGCGCCTCGGCGAAGAGGAATTCCTTGAGATAGCCGACCACGTGCCGCGGCTTGCCACGCACCATCACCTGATCGTTCCGACCCGACACCCCGAGGAAGGCATCCCCCGTCAGGGTCTCCCACAGGCTGGCGTTCGAATCGAGTTCCGCCCGGTTCTGGTCGAAGAGCGCGGGCATGAGGTTGGTCCCGAGCTTGACCTTGCCCGTGTCCGGTCCGATCTGCCCGGTCAGGATCCCGAGCAGCGTGGTCTTGCCAACCCCGTTCGGCCCAACCAGCGCGACCCGCTCGCCGCGCTGGATGCGCAGCGAGAAATCCCTGATGATCTCGCGGTCCCCGAAGGTCTTGGAGACATGCTCGGCATCCACGACCAGCTTGCCCGACCGGGTGGCGCTCTCGAACTCCATCCGGGCGGTGCCGGTCCGCGCGATCTGCGCGCCGCGTTCGGCCCTGAGATCGGCGAGGCGCCGCACCCGGCCCTGGTTGCGCTTGCGACGCGCCGAGATGCCCTCGACCGCCCAGCGCCCCTCCGCCTTGATCAGCCGGTTCAGCTTGTGGCGGGCCTGATCCTCTTCCTCGAAGACCTTGTCGCGCCATTCCTCGAAGGCCGAGAATCCCCGGTCCAGCCGCCGCACCTCGCCCCGGTCCACCCAGAGCACCCGGTCGGTCAGGTTGCGCAGAAAGGCCCGGTCGTGGCTGATCACCACGAAGGCCGTGCGCGTGTCCCTCAGCCATTCCTCGAGCCAGGCGATCGCCGCCACGTCGAGATGGTTGGTCGGCTCGTCGAGCAGCATCAGATCCGGCGCCTCCGCCAGGATCCTGGCCAGCGCCGCCCGCCGCCGCTCCCCGCCCGAGGCCGCCGCCGGATCGAGGCCGGCATCGAGCTTCACGCCCTCCATAGCCATCTCGACCCGCCAGTGCTCCGCCGGATCGACGCCTTCGTCCGCGAAGGCGCCCAAGGTCGCAAAGCCCGTGAAATCAGGATCCTGCGCCATATAGCCGACGCTGAGGCCGGGGCGCAGGAAGCGCGTCCCGCCATCGGGCAGGACCATGCCCGCCATCATCTTCATCAGCGTGGACTTGCCCGACCCGTTGCGGCCGACGAGCGCGATCCGCTCTCCGGGATGAATGGCAAGCGACAGCTCCTGAAACAGCGGATCGCCGCCGAAGGTCAGGTGGATGTCGGTGAGGGTCAGGATGGGAGGTTCGGCCATGGCGTTGCATCGCCTAAGGGCTCGGGGCGGGTCCGTCAAGCGGCCATGCCATCGACTCTTGCCGAAGCCCCCGGAGGCTGGATAGCATCGCCTCCGAAACCAGAAGGTCACGCCATGCCCCCGTTCAGCCCGCTTCTTCGCGCCACCACTCCGCCGCCGGTCATGGAGGCCCGGCGCTGGATCCGGGACGCGGTGTTTCCCGCCGATCGTCCCCTGCTCAATCTCAGCCAGGCGGCGCCCGTCGATCCGCCCCCCGAGCCGTTGCGCGCGGCGATGGCGGAGATGGTCCTGACGGAGCCCGACACCCATCTCTATGGGCCGGTCCTGGGGCTGCCCGCCCTGCGCGCCGAGATCGCGGAGCGCTGGAGCGCGGCCTATGACGGCGCTATCGCCCCGGAGGATGTGGCGATCACCGCCGGCTGCAACATGGCCTTTTGCACCGCGCTTGCGACCGTGGCGGTGCAGGGCGACGCGGTGCTGTTGCCCGTGCCCTGGTATTTCAATCACAAGATGTGGCTCGACACCGTGGGGATCGAGGCGATCCCCCTGCCCTGCCGTGCCGACATGACGCCGGACCCCGACGCCGCCCGCCGCCTGATGGGGCCGCGGGTCAAGGCGATCGTGCTGGTCTCGCCGAACAATCCGACCGGCGCGGAATATCCGCCCGCGCTGATCGCGGAATTCGCCGGGATTGCCCGCGCGCATGGGGCGGCTTTGATGCTCGACGAGACCTATCGCGATTTTTACTCGAAGGCCGAGCGGCCGCATGATCTCTTCTGTGATCCCGACTGGCGGGATGTGCTGATCCATCTCTATTCCTTCTCCAAGGCCTTTCGCCTGACCGGCCATCGGACGGGGGCGATGATCGCAAGCCCCGCCCGCCTCGCCGAGGCCGAGAAGTTCCTCGATTCCATCGCGATCTGCGCGCCCACCCTCGGCCAGAAGGCGGCGCTCTTCGGATTGCGGGAACTGGGGGACTGGGTCGCGGGCGAGCGTCTCGAAATCCTGCGCCGGCGGGAGGCCGTGACGCGGGGGATCGCGACCCTGCCGGGCTGGCGGCTGCTGGGGGCGGGCGCCTATTTCGCCTATGTCGAGCATCCGTTCGATCTGCCCTCCGACCAGTTGGCCCGCGAGATGGTCAACCGCCAGTCGCTTCTCGTTTTGCCCGGCACCATGTTCGGCCCGGCCGGGGGCGAGGATTTCAAGCGACAGCTGCGCATCGCCTTTGCCAATATGGATGTCGCGGGCCTTGGGACCGTGACCGCCCGGCTGGCGGCGCTGACCGCGGCGGGACCCCTTGCCACACCCAAGGTCAGCGCCTAAAACGCCGACCTTGCCGCCGCGCGGCGGAGGTTTTGGGATCCGGACCCGCCATGCTGAATTTTCTGCGCGCCAAACACTCGCGTCTCCTCGTCTGGACGCTCCTCGTTCTGCTGGTGATCGGTCTGGCCGGTTTCGGCATCGGCAACAGTGGAGCGCTCTCCACCACCGATGTCGCCTCGGTCGGCGACCGGGAGATCAGTGCCAACAGCTATGCCCGGGCGCTCAGCCAGGAATTGCAGACCCTGACCACGCAGGTCGGCCGTCCGGTGACCGTCGCCGAGGCCAAGCAGTTCGGCATCGGGAACATGGTGCTCGCGCGGCTGGTGAATGACACGGCGCTGGACGAGGAGGCGAGCCGCCTTGGCCTGTCGGTCGGCGATGAAACCGTGCGCGCCCAGATCATGACGGTTCCGGGCTTCAAGGGCGCGGATGGCACGTTCGACCGCCAAGCCTATGAACTGGCCCTGCGCCGGAACGGGCTGGAACCCGGCCAGTTCGAGACCGACCTGCGGCGCGAGGCGGCCCGGGAAATGATCGCCTCCAGCCTGCAATCGGCCGTGCCGGCCCCTGTCGAGGTCGGCAAATCGTTGCTCGATTATCTTGGGGAACGCCGCGGTTTCGACTGGCTGGCCCTTGGCCCCGCGGCCCTGCCCCAGCCGGTTCCCGCCCCGACCGAGGCCCAGATCGCCGAGCAATACAAGGCGCATCCGGATCGCTATACCCGCCCGGAGACCCGGCGGATCAGCTATGCCAGCGTCACCCCCGAGGAGCTGGCGAAAACGATCGATGTGCCCGAGGCGGATCTGCGCGCGGCCTATGACGCGGCCGGAGCCCGGTTCAATACGCCGGAAAAGCGCCTGCTCGACCGGATCGGATTTGCCAACGAGGCGGACGCGGCCGCCGCCCGCAAGCGGCTGGACGCGGGCGAGGTGACCTTCGATGCCCTGGGTCAGGAGCGCGGACTGCGGCCCGCCGACATGGACCAGGGCAGCGTCGAGGCTTCCGCGCTGTCGCCCGAGGCCAAGGCGGCGGTTTTCGGTGCCACCGGGCCGGGCATTGTCGGCCCCGTCCCCACCCCGCTCGGACCCTCGCTCTATCGGATCAATGCGATCCTGGCCCCGAGCAGCGTTCCCTTCGAAACCGCGCGCGCGGAACTTCGGACCGAACGCGCCCTGAAACTCGCCAAGGACAAGATCGGGGCGGATACCGCCGGGATCCAGGACATGGTGGCCAGCGGCGCGACCCTGGAAGAGATCGACAAGGAAACCATCCTGACCGCCGGCACGATCGACCTCACCGCCGAAAGCAAGGGCGGCCTCGCCGACGACAAGGCCTTTCGGGATCTCGCCAACAAGACCGAGGTCGGCGCGGATCTGACCGACCTGGTCAATCTGACCGGGGGCGGTCTGGTGACCCTGCGGGTCGATGCCATTGAGCCGCCCGCCGTCATCCCGCTCGATCAGGTGCGCGACAAGGTCGTGGCCGACTGGACCCAAGGCGAGACATCGCGTCAGTTGACCAAGCTGGCGCAGGGCTACGCGGCGGAGCTGGGACCTGATCTCGATTTCGCGGCGCTGGCGACGCGGCTCGGTCTGGTCAAGCAGACCGTCGCCCCGCTCACCCGCGGCGATCAGGTGCCGGGCACGCCGCCCGCGCTGATCACCGACATTTTCGCGGCCAAGCCTAATGGTACCGTGGTCGCGAGCGAGGGAGACACGGTCATCCTCGCCCAATTGACCGCGATCGAAGCCTTCGACCCCACGACCGAGAAAAACAAGGCCATCGTGGCCAATGCCGACAGCCAGCTTCGCACCCAGGTCGCCGATGATCTCCTGGCGCTCTATACGAACGCCCTGCGCAATGCCGCCGGGGTCAAGGTGAACCAGAGCCAGATCGACGCCGTTTACACCCGCCTCCCCTGAGTAGAACAGATGATCCTCTTTCCCCCCTATGAAGCCTTCGCCGAAGCCTATGCGCAGGGGAGAAATCAGGTCGTCTGGACCCGTCTGGTCGCCGATCTCGATACGCCGGTCAGCCTGATGCTCAAGCTGACCGAGGGGCGCAAGGACAGTTTCCTGCTGGAGAGCGTCACGGGCGGCGAAGTCCGGGGCCGTTTCTCGATCATGGGGATGAAGCCGGACCTGATCTGGGAATGCCATGGCACCAGGGCCCGCCTGAACCGCGCGGCCCGGTACGATCCCGACGGCTGGACGGACGAGACCACGCCGCCGCTCGAAAGCCTGCGCGCCCTGATCGCCGAGAGCCGGATCGACATGCCGGCGGAATTGCCCGGAATGGCGGCGGGGCTCTTCGGCTATCTCGGCTATGACATGGTGCGCCTCGTCGAGCATCTGCCGGATGTGAACCCCGACCCGATCGGCCTGCCCGACGCGGTGATGCTGCGCCCCTCGGTGGTGCTCGTGGTGGATGGGGTGAAATCCGAGGTCACGGTGGTCAGCCCCGCCTGGGTCCAGCCCGGCCAGAATGCCCGCGCCGCCTATGCCCAGGCCGCCGAACGCGTGATGGACGCGGTGCGCGACCTCGACCGCGCCCCCGCCGTGGCCACGCGCGATCTTGGGACCGATCGGGTCGAGGAAACCCCGACCTCCAACACCACGCATGCCGAATATCTGGAGATGGTCGAGAAGGCGAAGAATTATATCCGCGCCGGAGATATCTTTCAGGTGGTCCCGAGCCAACGCTGGGCCCAGAAATTCGACCTGCCGCCCTTCGCGCTCTATCGCGCCCTGCGGCGGACCAATCCCTCGCCTTACATGTTCTACTTCAACTTCGGCGCGTTTCAGGTGATCGGGGCCAGTCCCGAGATCCTGGTGCAGGTCAAGGGCGAGCGTGTCACCATCCGTCCGATCGCCGGAACCCGCCGCCGGGGCGCGACCCCCGCCGAGGACGCGGCGCTGGAGGCCGAACTGCTGGCCGATCCCAAGGAGCGCGCCGAGCATCTGATGCTGCTCGATCTGGGGCGCAACGATGTCGGCCGGGTGGCCCGGATCGGAACCGTGGATCCGGATGTGCAGTTCATCATCGAGCGCTACAGCCATGTGATGCATATCGTCTCGAACGTGAACGGCGTGCTGGCCGAGGGCCAGGACGCGCTCTCCGCCCTGCTGGCGGGTCTGCCCGCCGGGACGGTTTCCGGCGCGCCCAAGGTCCGGGCTATGCAGATCATCGACGAGCTGGAGACCGAGAAGCGCGGCGTCTATGGCGGCGGTGTCGGCTATTTCGCGGCCCAGGGCGACATGGACATCTGCATCGCCCTGCGCACCGCCGTGATCAAGGACGAAACGCTCTATGTCCAGGCCGGGGGCGGCGTCGTCTATGACAGCGATGCCGAGGCGGAGTTTCAGGAGACCGTGAGCAAATCGAGGGCCCTGAAACAGGCCGCGAGCGACGCTGTGCTCTTCGTCTCCTCCAGAAACGGCGGCAACTGAGAGCAACGTCCGATCCGAGGGGACGGGATGCCCCGGACCTGATCCGGGGCCTCGAATCCGGGGACGCGGCGCCGCTCGTCAGGCCCGAGGGCCCGGGTCAAGCACGGGATAGGCTGGCGAGGCTGGACCGCCCCGCTTCCGGCGCCAGGGCGGCGGGCGGCCTATTCCTCCAGCACTTCGGAAGCGCTGTCCTCGGTCATGCCGAAATCGAGCCCATGCGCCGCGCGCAGCTTGTCCTCGATCTGGGCCGCGACATCGGGATTGTCCTTGAGAAAGGTCTTGGCGTTCTCACGTCCCTGTCCGATGCGCTGGTCCCCGAAGGAATACCAGGCACCCGACTTCTCGACCACGCCGGCCTTTACCCCGAGGTCGATCAATTCGCCCCGCTTGGAAATGCCCTCGCCATACATGATGTCGAATTCGACCTGCTTGAAGGGGGGTGCGACCTTGTTCTTGACCACCTTCACCCGGGTCGAATTGCCCACGACTTCCTCGCGGTCCTTGATCGACCCCGTGCGGCGGATGTCGAGCCGGACACTCGCGTAGAACTTCAAGGCATTGCCGCCGGAGGTGGTTTCCGGGCTGCCGAACATCACGCCAATCTTCATGCGGATCTGGTTGATGAAGATCACCATGCAGTTCGACCGGCTGATCGCGGAGGTGAGCTTGCGCATCGCCTGGCTCATCAGCCGGGCCTGCGCGCCGACCTGGGCATCGCCCATGTCGCCCTCGAGTTCGGATTTCGGCGTCAGGGCCGCGACCGAATCGATCACCACCACCGAGATCGCCCCGGACCGCACCAGCGTCTCGGTGATTTCCAAAGCCTGTTCGCCGGTATCGGGCTGGCTGATCAGGAGTTCGTCGATATTCACGCCGAGCTTGCGGGCATAAACCGGATCGAGCGCATGTTCCGCGTCGACGAAGGCGCAGACTCCGCCGAGCTTCTGCTCCTCCGCGATCACATGCAGCGCGAGTGTCGTCTTGCCCGAACTCTCGGGGCCATAAATCTCGATGATCCGCCCCTTGGGCAGGCCGCCGATCCCGAGCGCGATATCCAGTCCGATCGAGCCCGTCGAGATCGCCTCGATGTCGAGCGCCGGCGTCGAGCCGAGCCGCATGATCGATCCCTTGCCGAAACTGCGCTCAATCTGTGCGAGCGCGGATTCGAGTGCCTTGTCCTTGTCCATGCCGCGCCTCTCGCCCAAGCCAAATGCCGATGCCATCATTCTCGCCTCTTGTTCCACAGTTTCACACCTCCGGCAATCGCTACCGGCCTTGGTCCGTGTTCTCGTCTTGTTCTATAACCTCGGATCAAAGCAGGTACAATGCAACGACACTTTTCAGTGAACGGATGGTTCCCGAAAAATTCCTAACCCCATATGAATTTCGCGGGAGAGCGGGATGCGCCTCACGATCCCGAGAGGGCGGCTGGAACAGGGGAACGAAGGATGTCGGAACAAAGCATCACCGGCGGCTGTCTGTGCAGCGCGATCCGCTATGCGATCGACGGGCCGCCCCTGGAAATCTGCGTCTGCCACTGTGTCAGTTGTCGACGCTCCGCCGGGGCGGACAGCGTGGCCTGGATCACCGTTCCCCGTTCGAATTTCCACCTCACAGCAGGCGAGCCCCTGTTCCATGCCTCCTCCCCCGGCGTGGCGCGGGGCTTTTGCGGAACCTGCGGAACCTCGCTGACCTATGCGCGGGAGGGAGAGGACTGGATCGATGCCACTCTGGGCAGCTTTGATGATCCGAACGCGGTGCAACCCCGCGCCGAGGCCTGGCTGGAGGAGCGGATCGGCTGGAATCCGGCCAATCCGGACCTGCGTCCCTTCGCGCGCGGGATCACCGAGCGGATGGAAAATGACCCCTCTGGCTCTTGACAGATAAAGGACCGCTTAATACCTAGGCGGCGTGTTAGCACTCATCGGTGGCGGGTGCTAATCGACACAAGGCCACTGACTTAGGTCGGAACGCAAACAAGGAGCGATCCCATGAAATTCACCCCCCTGCACGACCGCGTGCTCGTCCGCCGCATCGAGGGCGAAGAAAAAACCAAGGGCGGTCTGATCATCCCGGATACCGCCAAGGAAAAGCCGTCCGAAGGTGAAGTCATCTCCGTGGGCGAAGGCGCCCGCAAGGATTCCGGCGAACTGATCGCCCCCGTCGTCAAGGCCGGTGACCGCGTCCTGTTCGGCAAATGGTCGGGCACGGAAGTCAAGATCGACGGCGAAGACCTTCTGATCATGAAGGAAAGCGATATTCTGGGCATCATCACGCATGACTCGTCCGCTGCGAAAGCGGCCTGATCGTCTGCCTGACTGACCCCATCAAGATCTTAGAGGAGTAGCCACATGGCCGCTAAAACCGTAAAATTCAGCACCGATGCCCGCAACCGGATGCTCAAGGGTGTCGATATTCTCGCCGACGCCGTGAAAGTCACGCTCGGGCCCAAGGGCCGCAACGTCGTGATCGACAAGTCCTTCGGCGCACCGCGCATCACCAAGGACGGCGTCACCGTTGCCAAGGAAATCGAACTCGAAGACAAGTTCGAGAACATGGGCGCGCAGATGGTCCGCGAAGTTGCGTCGCGCACCAATGACGAAGCCGGTGACGGCACCACGACCGCGACCGTTCTGGCCCAGGCGATCGTTCGCGAAGGCATGAAGTCGGTCGCCGCCGGCATGAACCCGATGGATCTGAAGCGCGGCATCGACCAGGCCGTTTCGATCGTCATCGATGCGATCAAGGCCCAGTCCCGCACCGTTTCCGGTTCCGAGGAAGTCGCCCAGGTCGGCACCATCTCCGCGAATGGCGAAGCCGAAATCGGCCGTCAGATCGCCGATGCGATGCAGAAGGTCGGCAACGAGGGTGTCATCACCGTCGAAGAGAACAAGGGCTTCGAGACCGAAACCGAAGTCGTCGAAGGCATGCAGTTCGACCGCGGCTATCTCTCGCCCTATTTCATCACCAATGCCGACAAGATGATCGCGGAACTCGATGACGCGCTGATCCTCTTGCACGAGAAGAAGCTCTCCTCGCTCCAGCCGATGGTTCCGCTGCTCGAAACCGTCATCCAGTCGGGCAAGCCGCTGCTGATCATCTCCGAGGACGTCGACGGCGAAGCGCTGGCGACCCTGGTCGTCAACAAGCTGCGCGGCGGCCTGAAGATCGCGGCCGTCAAGGCTCCGGGCTTCGGCGATCGTCGCAAGGCGATGCTGCAGGACATCGCGATCCTGACCGGCGGTCAGGTCATCTCCGACGACCTCGGCATGAAGCTCGAAAACGTCGGCCTCGACATGCTCGGCCGTGCCCGCAAGATCTCGATCACCAAGGACGAAACCACCATCGTGGACGGCCATGGCGAGAAGGCGGAAATCGAAGCCCGCGTTGCCCAGATCCGCGCGCAGATCGAAGAAACCACTTCGGACTACGACAAGGAAAAGCTGCAGGAGCGTCTGGCGAAGCTCGCCGGTGGCGTTGCGATCATCCGCGTCGGCGGCGCTTCGGAAGTTGAAGTGAAGGAGCGCAAGGACCGTGTGGACGATGCGCTGAACGCGACCCGCGCGGCCGTTCAGGAAGGCATCGTTGTCGGCGGCGGTGTCGCCCTCGTCCAGGCCTCCAAGAAGCTGGTCGGTCTGACCGGCACCAACCCCGACCAGACCGCGGGTATCTCGATCGTGCGCCGCGCGCTCCAGACCCCGCTGCGCCAGATCGCCGAGAACGCCGGCGTCGACGGTTCCGTGGTCGCGGGCAAGGTCATCGAATCCGAAGACCAGTCCTTCGGCTTCAACGCTCAGACCGAGGAATATGGCGACATGTTCAAGTTCGGTGTGATCGACCCCGCGAAGGTCGTGCGCACCGCGCTCCAGGACGCGGCCTCGGTCGCTGGCCTGCTCATCACCACCGAAGCCATGATCGCCGAGAAGCCGGAGCCGAAGGGCCAGGCCGGTGGCATGGGCGCCGGCGGCATGGGCGGCATGGGCGGCATGGACGGCATGATGTAATCAACGCTCTCGCAGCGTTTCGGAAACGGGGGGCCTTCGCGCCCCCCGTTTTTTTGTGCGCCGATCCCTCCGGATGACGATCCGTTAAAATTTGCCGAATTTTAAGACGGACTTGCTAGAGCGATTTCCAGGCAGGTGGACTCACCTGCCGATTAAGAAATCGCGACAAAACAAAATCCTGGAGCGGACGATCTGATGCGGTCAGATCGAAAACTGCCCTGGGGTTGCGACAGGACTCCCCGCGTCCCCGCGGGAACCAGGCCGGTGGAAATTTGATCCACCCCTCCCCCTCCGAGTACGGTTCTTCTTCAAAAGGCATTGAATATGTTCACCCTTGCGATCGGCACAGATGTGGCCGGGTGCCACCGCGGTGGCGGCCAGCCCGTAACGCCGGCTCCCGTCCTTCAGGACATTACCCTTGGCACACCGCCTCCCCGGGTCGGCCAGCTTCTCCGGTGCACTGTCACCTCGACCGCAGCCTCCCCGGCCCAGCTCTCCTATCAATGGCTGCTGGATGGCACCGCGATCTCGGGCGCAACCGCCGCCAGCGTCACCCCCGCGGCGGGCAGCGAGGGCCGCCGGATCTCCTGCCGGGTCACGATCACGACCGCGGGCGGCACGGCGACCGGCGAGAGCGCCAGCTTCACGATCCTGAGCGCGCCGCTGCCCGCGGTCCTCGTGATCGTCGCGGGCCAGTCGAATGCGCAGGCGGCTTCGACAAGCGGTGCGACGGCTCCAGCCGCCTATGCGACGCTGACCGATGCCTGGATGTGGGTCAACAGCACGGGCGTATTTGCGAAATACGCAGTGGGTGCGAACACCGACGACGAAGGCACCATCGGCAACTGGGGCTCCGAGGCCGAGTTCATCCGACAGATGAACCTGATCTATCCCGGCAGAACCGTCTATGTCGTCAAGAAGGCCGTGAACGGCTCCTGGCTCGCACCCGCCGTGGGCGGCAACTCATGGTCCCCCACACAATCGAGCGGCCTTTTCAGAAAGCTGGAGACAGAAGTCGCCGCGGCACGAACCGCGCTCAGTCTCGCCGGAGTCAATTACACCGAGGTAACCCTCTTCAACCAAGGCGAAGCCGATACCCAGCCCCTGCTCGACAGTGGATACCCGACCGGCACGCGGGGCGACAATTACAAGACAAGCCTCACGGCCTTCCTGACCGCGTATCGCACGCGCGTCTCCAGCCAGCTCTTCGTGATCGAGCGCATCCGGCCCTATTCCGTCGACCTCGTCGCACGGCCCTATGTCGAGACCTACAAGGTCCGCCGCGCACAGGAGGAAACCGCGACGGAACAGGCCAATATGGCGATCATCAGCCTCGATTTCGACCCGTCCAATTTCGGCGAACTGCACCCCGGAACGGCCTGGGTCCAGCAGAAGGGCCTGCGCTGCTTCTCCGTCTGGAACGGCGATTATGCCCGCGACTTCGGCGCCGTGAATGACACCGTGCCCCTGCCCTTCACCTTCGACACGGTCACCGGCGCCGAACCTTCGACCCTGACCGTTTCCGGCGATCTGGCGGTTCAGGGGATCGGCCGCGGCACCCCGATTGCAATCACTGGCGGCGAATACCGCGTCCGCAACCCGGACAATACCGAATGGTTTGGCTGGACAACCGCGCCCGGCACGATCAACCCCTTCCAGAAGGCGCAACTGCGTCTGACCTCCTCCGCCAGTTCCGGGGGCAACGCCTCGGCCACGCTCACGATCGGCGGCGTTTCCGCGTCCTGGACCGTCTCGACACGGGTCGTGGCCCCGCGCTACGAGGCCGAGACCAGCGCTTTCCTCTCGCGGATGGCGGCGCTCGCGGCCAACCCGATGCCAACCGCGCAGATCCAGACGCTCGATGCGTTTTTCGTCACCGCGAAGGCGTCGAGCTGGTGGCCGAAAGTCCGGCGCCTCTATGTCGGCGGCCTGCATGACGAACATGCCGCGACCATCGACCTGCGGGACCAGACGACCCTTCTCACCCAGGCATCCAATGTATTGGTCACCTGGGGCTCGAAGATCGGCTGGGGAACCGGAGCCGCGTCCGGCGCGGGCCTCGACCTGCGCTTCAACCCCGCGGCCGGGCTTCCGGCGCAAAGCGTCGCCCTGTTCCTCTGGTGCAACGACTTCTCGATCGGGGGGACATCGAGCAGTTCGTTCGACATGCAAAGCGCGGATCTGACGCTTCGGCTCAGGCAGAACGATGCCGGCAATCTGCGGGCCTGCGTGAACACCACCGTGTTCCAGACCAGGACGCCCGTCAGCGCAACTCCGGGCTTCCGCTGTGTCTCCCGGACCGCCGAGAAGGTGACGACCTTCTATGACGCGGCGGGGGCTGTGATTGCGCCGGTCGACCAGACCACCACCGGCAACGCCGTCACCGCCACTTCGCTTTTCCTCTTCGCACCCGGATCGGGCTCGACCTCCGCGCGGCGCATCCAGGTCGCCGGTGTCTCGGAAGGTCTCTCCGGACCGGAGGTGCTTGGCCTGCGCAATGCATTGGCGGCGTTGGGCGCGGGCTTCTGGCTGGCCTGAGGCTCGAATCGCCCTCATCCATTGACAGCGAAGGCGCGCCGCCCCCCCCGGCCGCCCCGCCCCCACCGATAACGCCGCGAGTAAAAATTAATAAACCCGGCGAACCCCGCCGCCCCC
>JBMDWT010000084.1:0-11577 GCA_048594665.1 Amaricoccus sp.
CCCTCGCCGCGCTCCTGCGTCAACTGCTTGCGAAGCGCCAGGAGCGCGTTGTCTATCGTTCTCTCCTGCATGGGGGAAGCCTAGCGGATTCAGCGCGTTGCGCCTATATTTCCCTTGTTGCGCTTGATACATAAGGCCGCATTTTTGAATGTAATATTAAAGGTACATTTCCACAATTCCTATCCATCGCACTTCATTTTTGTAAATGTACAAAACCACATTCAATCATTTGTGTGCATCCGCTTTCAGTTCCGTCCGTGCGCTTCTCAATAAAAGCTATCAGCTCCCAAACGTCATCTCTTTTCCGCAACATCCTGTCGCCACGCCCGGGCCAAGGTGAAATAATCCGGCAATGCCGCGAGACCGGCACAACAGCGCAAATCTATCGTGCGAGCTTGATATCCTGCGCAGCCGCCCATGCCGCGATATCTTGGCGCCGCAGGGCCGCGGCCATCAGCCCCGGGAATTGATCTGGCGTACAGGCAAAGACTGGTACGCCAAGCGCGGCGAAGGCCTCGGCGTTTTTTGGATCGTACCCAGGCCGTCCACTATCGGTCAAGGCCAGCAGGGCGATCACGTTGACCCCCGCCCCGACCAGCCGTGCAATCCGTCCCAGAAGCTCGGCCCCATTGCCACCTTCATAGAGGTCCGAGACCAGCACCAGATGTGTCTTCGAAGGCCGCTCAATCCGCTCTTCGCAATAGGCGATGGCGCGGTTGATGTCGGTGCCGCCGCCAAGCTGCACGCCGAACAGCACTTGCACGGGGTCAGTCAGATCTTCGGTCAGATCGATAATGGCGGTATCAAAGCAGACAAGTCTGGTCCTGACCGCGGGGATCGAGGCCATCACGGCGGCAAAGATCGAGGAGTAGACCACTGATGTTGCCATCGATCCAGACTGGTCGACGCACAGCACCACCTCGTCGAGGTCGGCCAATCTCGGTTGCCGCCGCTGAAATCCAACCAGCCGTTCCGGGATCACGGTTTGCAGATCGGGTTGATAGTGGGAAAGGTTGGCGCGGATCGTGCGCGGCCAGTCGATATCGGCAAAGCGGGGACGATTGGTGCGCTGACCGCGATCCAGCGCGCCGCGCACGGCCTCGGCGGTACGGGCCTCCAGCCGCTTCAGAAGCTCAGCCACCACTTTGGCAATGACCTGCCGTGCCGTCTCGATGGTTTTGTCCGGCATTACCTTGCGCACGGAGATCAGGTCGGCGACCAGATGCACATCGGCCTCGACCGTGGCCAAAAATTCGGGCTGCAACAGCATCTGGCGCAGGCCCTTCCGATCAAAAGCGTCTTTCTGAATAACTTGCACGACGGGGGCCGGAAAGAATTCGTGGATGTCGCCCAGCCAGCGCGCAACCCTTGGGGCTGATCCACCCAGGCCTGCCGACTTTGGCTGCTCCTCGTCGTAAAGTGCGTCGAGCGCCAAGCTCATCCGGCGGTCGGCGTCGGACAGCGTGGCGTCGTTCCCCCCGAGAGCCAGGGCCCAGCGGCGTTTGCGTTCGCTCATGGATAGCCTCCGCCGGTCAGGATGCGGGTCAGGGTAGCGAGATGCGCTTCCCATGCGGGATGGTCCTCGTCCGCGGTCACCGAAGGGGTTCGCGGGCCTGACAGGGCAGTCTGCATCAGCATCCGCCGTTCGGTGCCTGCCAGTTCGGAAAAGACCCGGCGAAACAGGGGCAAGGCTGCGACGAAGGCTTCTTCGTCCAGGCCTTGCATCCAGTCATCCACGGCCGCGCAAAGAGTAGCGTCATGAATCAGGCGTTGGCTGGACCCGGCGAAGAAGCCTTCGAAATAGGCGGCGGCCTCGGCCACCGGGGTGCCAGGCGACAAAGCCAGACCAATGCGGTCCGATACCATTTCGGGAGAAATCTGCGCGACCTCGTACAAAAGCCGGGTCGTACATCCGGCAATCTGGCGAGCGGTTTGGGGGGAGGCGGAAAGGCTGGCCAAGGCGCTGAGCCAAGCCGCGCGCACAGAGTCGGGGAACTCTGCCAAAAGCACGGCACGATGCGCAGTGGCGACGACTTGTAACAGGGAGGTGGCAGTTGCCGCATCGAGGTTGCGCCCGACATAGGGCAAGGCAATGGCGGCCCGCAGGGTGACGCGTTCGGTCAAAGCGGCCAGGGGAGCGCGATCCAGATCACGGGCCGTGCCATAGCGCAGCGTATCTACAAGAGCTGGCAAGGCCGCCAGGAGGGCTGCCGTATCATCGGTGCGGGCAGCCATCGTATCCACCAGCGCTATGCCAGCCTGTGCCGCCTTTGGCAGATCAGCCGTAAGCGCCTGTTCAACCGCCCCAACCAAATCGGCAAGGGTGGCAGCCTTGCCCATGCCATCCACCAGCAAGGCCGAGGCCGCGACCTCGATCGTCGGCCCCCACACAAGGTTGTCGACCAGGGCCACGGCCAGTTCCGGTTCCCACGCCAGAATCCACTTTTCGCGGAATGTCCCCCGGCTGCGCCCGGAGTCGGTGATCTGGCCCCAAGGCACGCCCAGAATGGCCAACCGGTGCAAGAGCTGTGACCGGGCCCTGCCCGCATCGGACCGCAGATCGATCAGAAGCTCGCGCGGCAGAGCTTCGCATTTCAGTCGGGTGGCTTTTTGCTGACGCTCCAGATCCTCCAACAGGGGCGCAAGCGGCAGATCGGGTGGGATGGCGCCGACATCCGTGCCCAGTAGCAGGTTGTCTTCCACCAAGGACCAGAGTTCGGGCGTACCCCCCATCAGACAGGCGATCGAGGCTTCGCGCAACTCCTCAAACCCCGGTGTCGGGCGGTCACGCTGGGCGGCAAGGCTGATCGCAAGACGCTGTACTTCGATCAGGCTGGCGGTGGACACGAGGTGCCCCGCCTCGCGCAGCGCCGCGCCGATCCGGGCGACCCATCGCACTTGCGCGTCCTGGCCCGCGCCCTCATCCCACAGATGCCGATACCAGCCCGGTGCCGGAACCCCGGCCCCATAGTTGGAATAACGCGACAGGCGCCTGGTGGTCCAAGGCACCCAAGTTCCCTGGATCTTGACGCGCCGCATGCCTTTCAATATCTCGCGGTCCGCGGCTTTGGAATGCGGAGTCATCAGCGCGGGCACATGCCAAGCCCCGCAAACCACGGCGATCGGGCCCCCGCCCTTGGCCGCCTCGGCAATCGCCAGCCGCATCCCCGCCTCACGCGGGATATCGTCGCCCGCCGCGGGTTGGCACTCGCGTAAGGCCGTTATCGCCCCGGCCACGGCGGCGAAGACATCAGTCACATCCTTGTCCCCGTCCTCTGTGACCTCAAACATGTCGTTCCACCAGCTTTCGGTGTCGTCATGCCCCGCCGCCGCGGCCAGCATGGCAATCGGATCACCGCGCAAGGGCTGTGCATCAGGGTCTGTCTCGCGGGCCAGCATGACGGCCGAAGGCAGGTCGATGAACCGCAACTCCGCGCCATGGGACACGGCCCAGCGGATGGCCTGGTATTCGGGCGAATAGACTTCGAACGGCCAGAAGGATGCGCGAGCGGGGTCATCCTTGACATAAGCCAACAGTGCCAACGGCGGGCGGGCCCTGGGGTGAACAAGGGCAGGCATCAAGTCGGATAGATCGGAGGGGCCTTCGATCAGCACCTGCTTTGGCTGCAACCGGTCAAGCGCCTGCAACAGGCGGCGGGCCGATCCCGGCCCATGGTGGCGGATGCCGAAACAGGTGACATCGGCCATCATAGAAGATCGGTTAGCGCCGTGTAATATCCCGCGTAATCGCGGCGCTTCCTCAGCACGCCTTCCAGATATTCTTCCAGCACCAGCCTGTCCTGCACCGGATCCTTGACGATCGCCCCGAGAAGCGTCGGCGCTAGAGCCTCGGCATCCAGCGCCCCGTCCATGAACCAGGCGGCTTGCGACAGGCCGCCGATCATCACCGCGATCGCCTCGGCCGTGGACAAGGACCCCGAAGGCACCTTGAGCGCAGTCTTGCCGTCCAGTGTCTTGCCATCCCGAAGTTCGCGGAAGATGGTGACGATCCGCTCCACTTCGGCCGCCGTGCTTTTAGGCACCGGCAGCGACAGGCCGTCACCCATTTCACCCACCCGCCGCGTGATGATGGCGACCTCTTCGTCGATATCCGACGGCGGCGGCAGCACCACCACGTTGAACCGCCGCTTCAAGGCTGACGACAGCTCATTCACGCCCTTGTCGCGGTTGTTGGCCGTTGCGATGATGTTGAAGCCGCGCTTGGCATAGATCGCGGAATTCAGTTCCGGAACAGGCATCATCTTTTCCGACAGGACGGTGATCAGCGTGTCCTGCACGTCTGATCCCATCCGCGTCAATTCTTCCAGACGGCACAGCTTACCTTGGTCCATCGCCCGATAAAGCGGTGTCGGAACCAGCGCATCATGCGATGGCCCCTTGGCCAGAAGCCGGGCATAGTTCCAGCCGTAACGGATCTGGTTCTCATCTGTCCCCGAGGTGCATTGCACGACCATCGTGCTGTCACCCGCGATCCCCGCCGCCAGATGCTCGGATACCCATGATTTCGCCGTGCCCGGCACACCCAGCAACAAAAGCGCCCGGTCAGTGGCCAGCGTGGCGACGGCCGTTTCGATCAGGCGGCGAGACCCGACGTATTTGGGTGAGATCACCGTGCCATCCGCTGCTGTCCCGCCAAGAACATAGGTCACGACCGCTTTCGGCGACAACACCCAGCCCTGGGGTTTTTCCGCCCGGTCCCCAGCCCTCAGCGCGGCAAGTTCATGGGAAAAGACGATTTCCGCCGGAGGGCGCTGGATTTCGGACATTCAGGAACCTTTCAGGGCCGAATTGAGCTTGAGACGATCCAGCATCGGGTCGGCCGGATGCACCCCGGCCCCCGTCACGGTCCGGAGGACCCCCGCGGCATCGCTGGCTGTCAAGAGCAGTCCAAGGCAGGACAGCAGGTTGGCCAGCCGCTGCGCCTCAACCTTTGCACTCGCGGCCTTTTCGGGGTCGGCATCGCGGGACAGGCGGACCATATCGATCAGCGACTTTTGATGCAGCATCAGCCCGGCGGAGACAGGGGCAGGCACCAAGACCCCGTTCAACGACAGAATCTCCGGGCAGGCGTCAAGACCAGATTGTGCAATCAGCCACAGACAGGCCGTCTCTTGATCAGCTTCGGAAAAGCGCTGGAAAAGCAGTGGCAGGCTGGCCCGTGCAAGGTCAGGCTGAGCGATCAACTTTTGCCAATAGGCGGCAATCTCACGATCAGTCGCCGTTCGCGCGATCATGGTCGACAGCGCGTATTGTACCTGCTGGGGCACCTTTTCCGGCTCCCACAAATCCACAAACTCCGACGCTCCAAGGCCCAACACTTGCGCGAGGCCCGGCAGGCTGAGCTCGGGTAAAGCTTGGGCGAGCGACCGCGACTGCCCGTCCTTGGCCGTTTTGATCAGGCGCAAGACCTTTCGCCGCCGGATGAACCCTTCGGTGGCGACCTCGAACATCGCAGCCGCCTCGACGGCCAGGGGATCATTGTCAGACTGGCCCAGCCGTGCCAAGAAACGGGCAGCGGCCTTGCGGACCTTTTCCGAGCGATCATTTGCAAGACTTCGCAGAAAAGCGGCGTCATCGGTTGTTAGCCCAACCGCCAGCGCCTCTACCAGGGCAAGCCGCTCCTCGGCGGTACAGGGCGGGAGGTTTTCAGACAACAGCGCAAGCGCCGCGGCGGGGTCAGTCTTTCGCAGCGCTGCGAACTGCGTCAGGCGTTCGGATTTGGACAGGTCAAGCCAGGTATCCGTTGAAAGCAGGTCGGCCCTGCAGGCATGGCCTGCCTGCCACGCTTGAAGCGGATGATAGACCGCGGGCAGATCGGCGCCGGGTGGCGGCATCCAATCGCAAGGATGCAGGACATAGCCCCGCATTGCCACAAAGGTGGCCAGCCACATCGGCACCCGGTCAGCCTTGCCCTGCAACAGTCCGCGGGCGAGCAGTCGCACTGCCTCGGGCACGAAAGGCAAAGCGAGCGACGGCAGGTCGGGCCGCGGGTTCAGGACCGGAGGCCGCGGTGGCTGCATGAACCGTTGATACTGGCCCGCCACGGCCAGGAGGCGCAGGTCAGCCTCGGCCGCCGGCAGTCCTGCGACAAATGGATGATCCGGGGGCACACCTTCGCCGCCGATCATCCAGCGTGACTGGGCGGCCATTAGAACAGTGCCCAGCGGTTCAGCCATGAAAGCCGATCCTCCCCAAAGGTGTCTCAGCCTCGAGCATCCGGCCCAGATGACCATCCCAGATCATCACGGCCCGATCAAGTGGCAGGCCAAGCGCCACCGCGGGTACGTCCGAGGCAAGCACCGGCAAGGCGCGACCTGGGCCCTGCCACCAGATTGTGCCATCCTCGGCCTGTGCAAGCCGCCCTCCCGGCAACATCAGGGGAACCTCGGTTATCCAAGGTTCACGGCCAAGTGCCAAAGCGTAGGCCTCCAGTGGGTTCCGAGGCGCAGTCCGCGGCGAGATCGCGTCGCTGACATCGCACCGCTGCGCGATCTGGGCACGCAGGGGATAGGCAGAGGGAAAGAACACAAGTTCCGCGCCAAAGGCTTCAGCCTCGACAAAGGCGGCGCTGCGTCGTCCCGCGGAGGCGGGGAAATAGTCCTGCAACAACGCGAACGCGGGTCCTTCGGACCGGTTTGCCAGCCATGTCGATTGCGCTACCAGCCCATCACGCCGCGTGACCTCACGCGTGGCGCACACCGACCAAAGCGCCTTTACTCGCAAGGCAGATGGATCGGCAAGCAGGCTTTCGCGCGTTTCGGTCGTTGCAATCTGGCGGCGCAGGCCTGGATCGGGGGCGGAACCGTCCCCCCATGCCCGCGACATCAGGACCAGATTGCCAAGCTCGGCCACCAGCGCATCCACATGTCGCGCGGGCGGCAGCGCCTGTATCCGCGCAGGCAGTTCATCAATGCGCGCGGCCAGCGCGCCCATGCGCGCATCGACCATACGAGCCGCGATTTGCCGACATCGGGCCCGTAGGTTCGCCATCAGCCCGGCAAGTCCTCCGCGCAGCTGGTCCGATATCCAGCTCTCCAGATCAGTCAGGCCCGCCCGGATCGCAGCGCCAGCCTCGGCGTCGCGTTTGGCCTTCTGGGCTTCGCGGCGTGCCTCCGCCCTCTGGTCCGGTAAGGCCTCGGGTTCCTCGACCACGGCGGCAAGGGAGGGCGCCGTGGCACCCGGAGCGGTGGTGAACGCCCCACCTTTGCGCCGGCCCATCCACTCGACCACCCATTGCGGGACATCGACGGCGCAAAAGGTCTGCCCCCGGCTCTGCATCAGCATCAAAGCCAACGCATGCTTGCAGGGAAACTTGCGTGACGGGCAGGTGCATTTGCTGCCGATATCGACCAGATCCACGGCCAGTCGGTAAGGGTTTGCCCCCGATCCCTGACAATCGCCCCAGATGAGACGCCCATCGGCGGATCCGGCAAGGTTCGACCAGTGTGCTGGCTTCAAAAGCTTTACAGCGGCGGCCAGCGAGGCTTGATCTGGCGCAGCCGCCTCAATCGTTTCCTGGCGCAAAGCTGCCAAATCGCGCCTCCTGCCACCCCAGGACATATATCCAGAGCGTTCCTGATCTAGAGATCAGGTTCCGCGAAAAAGCAAGCGTTGTCCTGTGAGGAGGTCGCGGCCGAGCCTCTCCCCGAGCGCGCGCGGCTCGGCCCGGGGCTGTGTTTCGAGGTCGGCGCGCACGCGTGCGCACTGGTTTATCTGTTTGAAAAATAACAGTATTATTTACAGCATTAACCAACCGGAAACCTCGGACGACGGCGGAAAATCAGCATGTGGCGCGCCGTGAGCCAGCCTGCGAGACGAGACGCTCGGGAGCGGGCCGGCGCGGCATGCGCGGGACGATGTTTGCGCGCGGAAAGGATTCACTCAAGCTCCGACCGCTCCCCGCTCACATCCTCGACGCGGGCTATCGCTGCGATCTTCTCAATCACGGCGTCGCGCTCGGCCGCGACCACGGCGGTCGAGACCAGCGGAGCGACGATCTCCGCGCGACCCTCGCCGCGATCGATCACCTCGATGTCGCTGACAGGATAATGCGCCTCGGTCAGTTGCTCGACCACGCTCCGCCGGACCTTGGGAAGCAGGCAGGCGGTGGTCACCAGGATCTCATAGCGCGCCTCTCCGCTCTCGACATCGACCGGAGCACGGTTGATCCAGTCCACGAGCGGATGAAGCAAGGTATTTGGCGGCGAGCACGAAAACCGTCACCAGCGCGGCCTCGGCGATCATGTCGACCCCGCGCAGGCGCCCACGACGCCCGAGCACCAGAGTGTCGCCGCGGTATTAATGCCGCGGACATTGGTACCCTCCCTCATGATGACACCGGCGCCGAGAAAGCCGATGCCGGAAACCGCGTAGGACACCACGCGCACCGCTTCGGCGTCGCCACCGAGCCGCTGCCCCGGATGGACGAACGCCGCGGCGCCGATCGCGACGAGCGTATTCGTACGGAGTCCGGCGCTGCCTTGCCTGAACTGTCTTTAACCGCCGATGAGCGTGCCGAGGATGAAGACGACGAAAAGACTGATAAAGCCGTCGATGACCGGGACGGCGTCGAAGGCGCGCATGAGGCCGAGGTTGTTCAAAAAATCGGAATTATCGAGCAAAATCCGCATCGCATCCCTTATATCGCCCGTAGTCAGGAGGAGGAGAGGCCGGTATGCCCGGCTCAACGAGTTCCGATATCAGGCAAGGGCGTCGTCGGCTCTGTCATGCGGGGCAGCGGTTTGGCCAGGGAAATCGCAGCGGAACCGCCCCACTTTGGCGCTCTTGTTTTTGTCCGATAATGAATCTTTGGCACCACACCCGGATGCTGTCATGGGAGACGATCACGCCCCGCTCCGCCAGCAGGCCTTCCACGTTGCGCAAGCTCAAGGCGAACCGATGGACCGCCCAGATGGCATAGGCGATGATGGACCGAGGAAAGCGGAAGCCCTTCACGCGGGCTTGTGAAACCTGGCTGATCATCACCGATCGCTATGCACGCGCCTCGGGCACGTCGATAACCTGATAGTGCCACCGCGTGCCGACCGCGTATCATTGAGGTCTCGTTCCACAAGAGAGCGCTTTTTTTGCAGGTTGAACTGCTTATGCTCAAGTGAATGTCCAATTGCCCGCGGAGCGCGGGCACAGCTTCGGAGTGTGGTCGATGACCAGCAAGGGTAATCTATGGTGGGCCAGTTCCGAAATCTCTGTCCAGGCGCCTATACTGGACCAACCGCTAGACGTGGATCTGGCAATCATCGGCGGGGGCTTCACCGGAGAGGCGGCTGCGCTGGAGGGTGCACGGCGCGGCGCCTCGGTTGCGCTGTTCGAGGGTACTGTTTTTGGTCATGGCGGATCTGGTCGCAATGTAGGCTTGGTCAATGCCGGACTGTGGTTGCCGCCCGAGGATATCATTGCGGCGATGGGTGCCGAGGCAGGCGGGCGGCTGATGCGGATTCTGGCTGATGCACCACGCCGGGTCTGGTCTTTGATCGAACGTGAGGGTATCGACTGCGAGGCGACGCAGGAAGGCACGCTGCATCTGGCTCACTCGCCTGCGGGATTTGCTGATCTGATTGAGCGGCACCGTCAGAGCTCCGCCCTTGGCTGGCCCCTGCGGCTGCTTAATGCCGACGAAACCAGGCGCCGCACGGGAAGCAGCGCTTTTCACGGCGCGCTTTTTGATCCGCGCGCAGGCACAATCCAGCCGCTTTCCTACGCGCGAGGGCTTGCACGGGCGGCAATGTCCGCGGGGGCTCTGCTCTATGAACGCAGCCGAGTTGCCAGTGTCCGGCGACGGGACCAATTATGGCATCTGACGGTAAACGGGCAGGCGGTCCGCGCGCGCAACCTACTTTTGGCGACGAACGCTTATTTCGACGGGATCGACATGGGCTTTCGGCCCGAAATCGTCGCCGTAAGCTACTTTCAGGCTGCCACCGTGCCAATCCCGCCAGCGCTGCGCGCTGTTATCCTGCCAGGGAGAGAGGGCTGCTGGGACACGGATCTGGTAATGTCCTCGTTTCGCATGGACGCGGCAGGGCGCTTTATCATTGGCGGAATTGGCAATCTGGAGGGACCCGGGCGCTTCATCCACATGTCCTGGGCCCGCCGCAAGCTGCGCCAGACCTTCCCAGAGCTCGGTGATCTGCCTTTCGAACATGACTGGCGCGGCCGCATCGCCATGACCAGTGATCATATCCCGAAGATTCTGCGCTTCGGCCTGTCGGGTCTCGCCTGTTTCGGATATTCTGGGCGCGGCATTGGCCCGGGTACGACATTTGGCACACTAGCCGCCGAGGCGCTGTTGAGCGGGGACGAGGCCGTGTTGCCAGTAGCCGCCGTTGACAGCCATCATGAACGGTTCGCTCTGCTGCGTGAGGCCTATTATGAGACCGGCGCCATCCTGACCCACGCGGTCAAGGCGAGATGAAATAAGCCACGAACGTGGCTTGGCATTGTCAGAGCCTCCAAAGCCCGGCACGCTTAGAGCGGAATCCGATCAGGTTATATCGTATCCCGCCGTGTTGAAGTAGTTGGCGCATTCCGCGGGCTGGAAGAGATCGAGGATGCGTCCGATAGCGTCCCAAAGGCCGCCGATGGTTTGCTCAGCCGCCTTTCTCAGCAGGGCTTTGAGCTTGGCAAAGGCGTTCTCGATGGGGTTGAAGTTAGGGCTGTAAGGCGGGAGGTAGCGCAGTTCAGCCCCCGCCGCCTCGATCATCTGGCGCACGCGCGGGCCTTTATGGCTGGACAGGTTGTCCATGACGACGATGTCGCCAGGCCGCGATTTCGGGATCAGCACCTTGGCCACATAGGTCTCGAAAGCGTCGCGGTTGATCGGCCCATCAAGCACCTAGGGAGCGATGAGGCCGCGCAGGGTCAGAGCGCCGACAAAGGTGGTCGTCTTCCAATGGCCATGCGGGACACCGACCCGAAGCCGCTCGCCGCGCCTGCAACGCCCATGGCGACGCGCCATGTTGGTCGAGGCTCAGGTCTCGTCGATGAACACCAGTCGATCAGGGTCGAGATCGAGCTGATCCTCGCACCATTGCTCGCGGCGGATCAGGCCGTCGGGGCGGTCTTGTTCGGTGGCGTGCGCAGTCTTTTTTGCGCGTGATGGCGTGGCGCGCGAAGAAGCGCTGGATCATGCCGAAGCTGAAGATGAGCCTCTTCTCCGACAGGCTCGCACGGACCTCCTCGATAGTGGCGTCCTTGTTTGGTCCAAGCGCCGCCATCACCGCCTCGTGGTGTGCCTCGATCCGATCCGAGTGCCGGTCGCCACCAAGCCGTCCGGGACGTGGATCACGCTGTTCACGCTCCCGTTTGCGCCAGCGACTGACGCTTGCGGCGCTCACCCCAAAACGGTCTGGATCGTGCCCCATCTGGTGGTGTAGTTCACGGCGGGCCTCGCGCTTTTCAGCGGGCCGAGCTGGTCAGTCGCGCTGCGCGGCAGGCAGGCTGACAGCTCATCGCAGACCGGCGCGAGCGTTTCCAGCGTGAGAGAGCGACCGCGCTGGACGGTCCATTCCTCGGTCTGCTCCATGAGAATGGCGCCGA
>JBMDWT010000085.1:0-27496 GCA_048594665.1 Amaricoccus sp.
CCCTCGCCGCGCTCCTGCGTCAACTGCTTGCGAAGCGCCAGGAGCGCGTTGTCTATCGTTCTCTCCTGCATGGGGGAAGCCTAGCGGATTCAGCGCGTTGCGCCTATATTTCCCTTGTTGCGCTTGATACATAAGGCCGCAAAGACCCGGAGGGCGCGGAGAAGGCGGACGTCCAACCTTTACACCTGATCCGACATTTCTCGTAAAGGTCACGGGGGTTGACGCTTGGAGATCACCAAGCTCGACCGGCCGGGGCGCAACGCGGCCTTCCCTCTGGCGCTCCACTTTCCCTTGCCGTGCCGGACAGGTGCCCGCTGCCTCCAGTTGGGGGATCGCATACGGCGTGCCGTCGCGTAGAGTTTTCAGTATCAAGCCGATCGGACAGCGTTTAATCTCCGTTTCACTTTCGTGGGAGAGGCATGAATGTTTGCAAAGCTTCGTATTATACGACGCCCTTTGTTGGGTGACATGACGTTTGCTGGCCTGCTTTCAATCCTGGCGATTCCAGCCTTGGCGGACGTGCCGACCGGGGTCGTCGAGGCGCTCGGCGCGCCGGCCTCGATCGAGACGGGGCTCGGAAGGCTCGATTTCGTGGATGGCGTTCCGACGGTGGAAACGGCCGCGAAGACCTATGACCTGCTCGATTTCGCCCAGGCGCTCAGCGCCTACAACAACAGCTTCCGGGGGGCGTCGGCGCTGGCAATCGTGAAGGGTTTCGAAGGCATCGGCGCGCTACCGGGCGATGTCGTGATCTTCGAAAAATTCATGGATTCCAACTCGCTGTTCCTGACAGCCAACGCCGATACGGTCTATTATCTGACCGGTCTCGATCTGAGCAAAGGGCCCATCGTCGTCGAGCAGCCGCCGGGAGCGGTCGGCACGATCAACGACATGTGGTTCTCCTGGATCATCGACATCGGCGGCCCGGGGCCTGACCGGGGGCTGGGGGGCAAGTATCTGATCGTCGGGCCAGACTACCACGGTCCCCTACCGGAGGGAGGCTATTTCATCGCCCACTCCAAGACCAACTTCGCGCTTTACGCGGCGCGCGCCTATCTGGTGGACGGCAAACCCGAGCCGGCGGTCGAAACCATCAAGAAGACGATGAAGGTCTATCCCTACCAGCCAGGTGCCTTCGGCACCTCGATCGCGCAGGCACTCGACGGTACCGTGAGAATCGCGCCCGAGCCCAGGGTTCCCGAGACAAAGTTCATCGACGGCAGCGGGCTCGCCTTCAACACCATCCCTCCGAGCGATTTCGGCTTCTGGGAGATGATCAACGAAACCGTGCAGAGCCAGCCCGCCACCAGCTATGACGTCGAACTCGCGGGCGAGCTGGCGGCCATCGGCATCGTCCATGGCAAGCCGTTCAAGCCCGACGACCGGATGAAACGGATCCTGACCGACGCAGCCGCTTTTGGACAGGCGACGGGGCGGGCGCTGAACTGGCGTTTCGCCATGAAGCACCCGGACTGGGCCTATTACGAAGGGTCGAACTGGGGGACCATGCTCTGGCAGGGCGGCGCAAACTTCGAGACGCCGCCGCCGCTGTTCGAACAGGGCATGTTCAAGCCCCTTCCCCCGACCGGGGCGCGCACACTCGATTCCCGCACGGCCTTCTATTACGGCTATACACTCGACTCGCCGGGAATGATCATGCGCATTCCGGGCGTTGGATCGCAGTATCTGATGAGCTTCCTCGATGCCGAGGGCGTGGCCTTCGACGGTGGCAAGACCTACAAGGTGGTGCTGCCACCAAAGGTCCCGGCCGAGGCCTTCTGGTCGCTGACCGTCTATGACAACCAGACGCGCTCGATGCTCCAGACGCCACAGAAATATCCGCGCGCCGGCAGCCAGAACTATCCGTCGCCGGCGGCGGAGGTCTCCGCCGATGGCACGACCACAGTCTGGTTCGGTCCGAGCCAGCCCGAGGGCGTTGCCCGCGGCAACTGGGTACAGACCATACCCGGCAAAGGCTGGTTCACCATTCTGCGCCTCTACAGCCCGCTGCCGACCTTCTTCGACAAGAGTTGGCGCATCGGTGAGATTGAACTGGCCAGATAGAGGAAAACCGGCGGTCACACGCAGAGCCATGCACCGACATGCCCAAGAGGAATGTCGGTGTCATGTTGCAATGTTCCCGTTCATGATCAAATAATTAAATAGATTCAAATATTTGAAGCGGGAAAGCTTAGTATCGGATCCATTTCCCTCGCAAGGGAGTGCTCCGGCTCCGGCCGGATTTTTCTATTGTTTTCAAGGGTATGCGGGCGGGGCCGAGCACGTTCGCCTGCGATCCTTCACCGCTTCGCGTTGGTGGGAGGCGGACATTCCCTTTGATGTGGGTCTCAATATCATCCAGGCGCCGCTCAGGTCGGGAAAGTCGACGCACCTTTAGTCAATCCTCCATGCGCTGGATCTCGAAAGATCACCAGGCCCACAGCTTGCTGTTCCGCCGCAATGCGCGAGGGTATCCAGGCTCCAAAGGATCAAGCCTGCGAACTGGTCCTGCGAGGCGTCTTCCGAGTCTGTGCGCGACCTGCCATCAGGACATCGGCAACGAGTTGCTCTCCACCATCGACGCCGTTGGCATGGCGCTGGACAAGAACATTGCCGTTCGTTCGCAGGGGATTGCCAGCCGGTACCCGTGAAATGGAGCGCAATCTCCGGGACAAGCAGCGGGAACGGCGCACCTTAAGTTCGGAACGAATGCGCCCCGGCGCGGCGCCCTCCCACGCGACACTCGAGAGTCTCGCGCGCCAGCGGAATTTCCTGGCGCAGCTTCGCATCCTCGACGATCTGACCGTTACAGCCACTGGCCCAGGAGCGCGCCGGCACCGGGACAGTCGAGAAGGAAATAAGTTTCGAAATATCCGCGAGCAACGGCATCCGTCTCCAATGGGCGTATCGTCAAGCGATGTTCGAGCGAAGGCAGGTGCACACGACCACTCATCCCGGACGGGTCATCTTCGACGAACCGGGCCAGCGGAAGATCAATTCGGGGAGCCTGTTCGCCTTTTTGAGACGCGCCGGTGCCGCGGCGCGAGGAGACGGCAAGATATTGTATCGACCTCCGAACCTCTCGCCCTTGTTCAGCGCGGGATGAATGGCCAAGCGCGGATTATCGGCTTTCAGGGGTTCTTGCCGCGGCCCAGGAGTAACGAGCAAGAAGACCGCCAAGTGGCCCATAGTGACAACTTTCGACCAACGTCAGGCAATCGGCGTGATGCCAAAATCCCTCTGACAAAGAGACGCGGTTTTTTCTGGTGAGACTCGATGAAATCGGTCACTCATGCAAGAGTTGCACTCCCGATCCGTTCTTTCCTGTCAGAAAATCAGCAAGGATACCGGCAATGGGCCAAACATCTTATCCAATTCCGCCCGGTTGGGAGGGTGGTTTCGCGCAGTCGAACCCAGCCTTCGCCTACCCTGATCCCGATCTTTGCTCTCTGCCGATGCTTGCGAACATGGCCAACATCGGCAAGCTGCAACGTCAGCAAGCGGTTCTCTGGCCGGAGTTCTCCTGGGAAACGGACCCGGGAAACAGCGCCTCGCGGTGTTACCAGATGTTCGCGCCCGATATCTCTCGGCTGGGATACGACGACACGGGGCGTGTCTATTCGATCATCTGCCCGCAACAAGGGGTCTGCACGGCATCGCTGGGCTGTCTGAACGTCGAGGTCACGGTGACAGGGCAGCGCGGTTGGGTGGACGAGCCTGCCAAGACCCTGGCGGCCGACATGGAGGTGACCGGCCAGATCTGGTTCAGCCCGAGTGCGAAGCAGAACAGCCTTGTGCGATGGCTCTGGAACGAGTTCGTCGCCAGCAACCACCCATTTCCGCATGACAAGCTCCACGCAATTCAGGTCACGACGTTCGATCCCGGGAAGCCGGATCAGCCGATCTTTCCGCTGCGTCAGGGTGAGAGCACCGATTTTGCGATTCCCGAGTTTGCGCGCCACGCATCCGAGGGCCTGGAACGTTGCGAACCTCGGGGTCGAAATCGGCCCGATCAAGTCAACCGAGGATCCGGTCGCGGACGCCTTCAACGCCATGGTCATGGATCTCTTCAACGTCTATTCCGGGAACCTGCTGTCGCCGGGGAATACTCTGACCTGGAACGTCTGGTTCACTGAACCCGCCTTGGTCAACCGGCAGGAATGGGCCCACCACGCGGAAGTCTGGCGCAAGTCGATAGATGCCGATCACGGCAGCCCCGATGGACCCGGGACCTCTGCCCGATATTATGACGGCTCGTCTTTTGCACCAGTGGAGGCCGCTGTCGAACGCGAAATCGAAGCGATACTCGAGTTCATCAAGAACCACCTTTGAAGCTTTCAGATCACCGGCCAATCGAGATCGCCGCGATTTTTTTGAGAAGAGCCTGGTGATCACCTCGCCGGGCAAGGTCAGATTTTCGCTGCGTCGTCCACTCGATTGGAACCCCCTTCGACAGGCTTTCCAGGATGGTATCCGCCCGCTGGCGGCCGTCGAGGATGTCGGGCGCAGGAGTCGGTTCATGGAGCTGGGGGGCACGCCCTTGCTCCGCGCGACATCGCCCCGCGCTTGGGTGTGTGCCGAGCGGGCGCGGCCATTCTCGGCAAGGATGGCATGGACCTTGCCCCAGAGATCCCGCGGTATGCCCGCCCGGACAGGCCATGCCCTCGTAAATCCGGCCGATGTCGTCTTGTTTCCAGACTGTTCAAGTCCGTTCGAACCATTTTCTCAAGGAGACGACATGCTTCCAGTCATCGCTGCCCTCGGTGACGGGAGTAAGGACTGAGGGACTTGCCCCGATCGACGGCCGTCAGCGTTTCGAATGCGCGGCGAAGTCGCTGTGCGCGCCAAGGGGAACGCACCATCGCGGTGTTATAGTCGACGACCGTCTGCCAGGCCTCTTCCTCGTCGGCGGGGCCAAACCGTCAGGCAGCGTCGAGCATCTCAATACTGTGCGCCAATGTCGCCTCTCCCACGCGGGCGAGGACGTCGGGCGTGGGCGGGCCGATCAGGGGTGCGTCGCTGGCGAGGCTCCGAAAGAAAGAGATCATGCGATTGTCCAGGATGACCATGACCTCGGCGGGCTCGCTGCCGGAGTTACGGTAGCCATGCGGCTCGCCGCTTGGGACCGCGACCACGTCGCCGGGGCCGGCCGCGATCTCCTCTGGTCCGGTCGAACCGATCCGCCAGAAAGTCACACACCCGGACAAGACCCGGAAGGTTTCCGGAGATGGGTGCATGTGCGGCGGCACGCCGCTGCCCGGCGGGATCGTGACATCGACCATGACGAAAGGCACGTCTGCGAGCTCGCCCCTCAGGGCAAGGGTATCGCCCAAAACAAAAAAGCGGTCCGCCTTGGCGGGCGTGCGCCAAGCGACGCCGGTTTCCTCTGTGGTCATGCTCAGTCTCCTTCCTGCTTGATGGATGAACTCGCTTCGTACCGGGCAGCCCGGAGAAGCACATCGATGGCCTGGGCGGTGGCCTCTCCGGCCTCGCGACCGGACAAATTCCAGCAATCCTTCATTGTCATCCAGGCGGTTGCGCTGAACAGAAGCTGCACGGTCGCCTCGAACTGACGGGCGCGCTCCGGCGGCAATCCGGGCAGAATATCCGAGAGCGCCGCGCGGAAAGCAGCCTGGCGCTCCGAATTGGCCTGAATTCGCATTTCGCGCGCCGCCCCTGATGCATGCGCGGCCCGTACAATCGGATCGATCGCGTCAAGTGCTTCGAACAGATCCGGTGGCAGCGCTGTCAGGTCGGCCTCTGTCGTCGGCCAGAAGCGGACGGCGAGTTCGCCGTTCACCTGCTCCCAGAAAGCGGAGAGCAATGCCTCCTTGTTCGGGAAGTGGCGAAAGATCGTTCGCCGGTTGATGCCCGACCGTTCGGCAAGCGTGTCGAAGGAGACCGGCGCCTCGGGTGTCTCGACGATCATTGCCCTCAGTCCATCGAGGATCAGCTGACGGGTAGCAGCCGCCTGCTTGTCTCGAAGGGTCCGATCATATTTTGTCACTTCATGTGTTTTCATGTCACTATTAGTGACACAAAAAGAATGCTTCGTCAATCCGTCTTGACTCGGGACCTGTGCTGGCAATTGCTTTTCATGCATGCAGGGATGCGCATCGATCAGCGTGACCGCGGGTGCAAAAGGCGTGGAAGATGCCGAGGCGCCGCGCCCGCCAGCCAAGCCGCCACCGGCAAGCGCGGGGGTACCACCGGTTCGTTAACCGGCGGAGGGGCTATGACCGCTGAGGAATACCGCGGCGATCGAGAGCCAACGTAAAATGCAGTGTGCCAGATAAGAATATAGGCTCAACTTCTTCGATCATGTCCGGGGCATGGTTGGCTCTGCCAGAATGATCCCGAGCGGCCATCAAGCCGGGGTTTCGATGCTTCGACCACGAACCATCCGGCAGCGGCGATGGCAGGCAAAGTCATTGCAAAAGGGGCAATCATCGAAACGTTCGGGAGGTGACAGCGCACTGAGGAGGTTTCAGAATGTCCTGACCCGCGGGGCTGGCTCCCACAAGGGGACCCGTTCCTCCTCAGGGCAAGTCGCCGCGATTTCATGGAGCTCAGCGGTGGCTCATTCCGCTCTGCCTGTTGCCGGAACGGAAAAGGAGCCATCCGCCAAACACCATCACGGCTCCTGCGATCAGGAAACTCAGATCCCAATGGATCCACTGACTGGACGGCACGGTTTCGTTGACATGGTGAAGTCCAAGCAGATGGTGGTTGATCACGCCTTCGACGAGGTTGAACAGTCCGAAACCGACCAACACGGATCCAATAAGAAGCCTCGCCGACCACGAGGGGTGCATCCGGCCCGCGGCGCGCCAGAGCATGATCAGTCCGGATACGACAAACACATAGGTCGCTGCGTGGAAGACCCCATCCAGACGGATATTGAACCTCAGATTCTCAAGGTTCGAGGGGGAGTAGCCGAAGCTGCTTACCATATGATGCCACTGCAACAGCTGATGCAGCACGATTCCGTCGAAAAAGCCGCCGAGCCCTGCCCCGAGCAGGACACCGGCGGAAAAGGGGAACCTTCGCGGAGCGTCCTGTAATTCTGTCATGTCAAAGACCAATCTCGGTTGAATTGTGTTCCAGGCCGGGGGTCGGTGTTTAGAGCGATTTCCAATCGAATGGAGTCATTCAACTGGAAATCTCGTAAATTCAAAAGGATAGAGTATTGGACGTGAGCCAACGCGAACGAAGACCGCTCTAGAAATCCCGAAGGGAATTCTGTCCTCGCAGCGCCGTCGACAATTCTTCGATCCAGAGGTCAGGGGAGGCGTCGGAGGGTGCGCGCCAGTCACCCCTTGGCGAAAGGGCGCCACCGGCGGAGACTTTCGGCCCGTTCGGCATGGCCGACCGCTTGAATTGGCTCGTTCCAAAAAAACGGCGAAGAAACTTCTCAAGCCAGGAGGTGATCGTCTCAAGGTCATATGCATGGCGGGCGTGCTCGGGAAAGCCGGCGGGCCAGTTTCCTGTGTCGGCGTCTCGCCACGCATGCCAGGCGAGGAATGCGATCTTGGACGGCGGCAGCCCGTAGCGCGAGGCATAATAGAGAAAGAAATCATTGAGCTCGTAGGGACCGATGCGCGCCTCGGTGCTTTGTATCTTGTTTTCCGCGTCGGCGGGAACCAGTTCGGGTGAAATCTCGGTGGCAAGAATTGCGCTCAGAATTGCGCTCGTCGCCTCATCGAACTGACCGGAGCGAACCACCCAGCGGATCAGATATTGCATGAGCGTCTTGGGAACACCGGAATTGACCGCGTAATGGCTCATCTGATCGCCGACCCCATAGGTGCACCAGCCGAGAGCCAATTCGGAAAGATCACCCGTTCCGATGACAAATCCACGATTCCGGTTTGCCAGCCGGAACAGATAGTCCGTACGCAATCCAGCCTGGACGTTCTCGAACGTGACGTCGTAGAGCGGCTCGCCTTCCGCGAAAGGGTGCCCGATGTCTGCGAGCATGCGCCGCGCGGCGGGCCGGATGTCGATCTCGGCCGCTTGAATGCCAAGGGCGGTCATCAGTTTCCAGGCATTGCTCTTCGTCGCATCTCCCGTCGCAAAACCGGGCAAGGTGTAACCCAGGATGGACTCGCGGGGCAGGCTCAGCCGGTCGCACACCTTGGCCGCGACGATAAGCGCATGGGTGGAATCAAGACCGCCGGATACGCCGATGATCATATGGGCGCCGTCGGTCGCCTCGAATCGGGTCCGAAGCGCTTCGACCTGAATGTTGAAGGCCTCGTAGCAGTCGCTGTCGAGGTGGCTCTCGCGGTCGGGAACATAGGGAAAGCGCCGGATCGTCCGCTCCAATGCAATCGGCACGGGTTGGAGTTCGAAGCTGATCCGCCGAAAGGATGGCACCGCTCCACCAAGGGCCTCGGCGCAGTCGCCATAGGTCTGCGTGCGCATCCGCTCCGCGCAAATGCGGCCGATATCCACATCGGCGACGCAGAGCGGCGCGTCCATCTGGAAACGCTCGGATTCAGCCAGAAGATCCCCCAGTTCAAAGATCAGCCCCTGTCCGTCCCAGGCGAGGTCGGTCGTACTCTCGCCCAGGCCGGCGGCGGAATAGACATAGGCCGCCTGCGCGCGCGCGGACTGGCTGTGACACAACATGCGCCGTTCATCGGACTTGCCGATTGTGATATTGGAGGCGGAGAGATTGGCCAGGACCGTCGCCCCGGCGAGGGCGCCGAAGCTCGAAGGCGGAATTCCGGCCCAGTAATCCTCGCAGATTTCGATATGAAAGACGAAGTCGGGCAGGTCCGAGGCGGCGAAGAGAAGATCGGAGCCAAAAGGCATGCTCTGCCCCGCGTAGGACAATGTCTCCCCCACGACCGAGCGACCGTGCGAGAACCAGCGTTTCTCGTAATATTCCCGATAGTTGGGAAGGTAGCATTTTGGCACGCAGCCCAGCAGCCCTCCACGATGAATGGCGAGCGCGCAATTGTAGAGGCGGCCCCGGAAGGGAATTGGCGCACCGATCAGCAAGACGATGGAAAGATCCCGGGTTTCAGCCGCGATCCGGACCACTGCCTCTTCGACGGCTCCAAGCAACGCGGATTGCAGATGGAGATCGTCGATCGCGTAGGACGACACGCAGAGCTCGGGATAGACGAGCAGATCGACCTTCCGCGCCGCCGCGCGCCGCGCCTGGGTCACGATCGCCATGGCGTTATGCCCTATGTCGGCTGGACGAACCGCCGGAGTGGCCGTGGCCACGCGGACAAAGCCATGCCTGTGCGCATCGGTGAAAGCTTTGGGGAGCGGATTGTGAGTCATATGCCGACCTGTTTCAGAGATCCTCGCAAGAAACGGTTGAAGACAAAAAACGATCCTTGTGCCAATCAAACCTGGCAACTTTCTCGCTCTACCACGGTTGGGCATATAGTTTTCCAGGCAAATGGAGACGAGATGCAATCCCCAGCCAATCATCTTTCGAGCAATGGACCATGGGTCCACCTTTGCATCGACATGCAGCGACTGTTCTGGCCTGGGTCCGACTGGGGCCTTGACTGGATGCCGCGGATCGCGCCCCGGATCGTCACCTTCTGTGAGCAGCATGCGGATCATACCATCTTCACCCGATTCATCCCCGAGAACCGTGCCGCTGACGGCACCGGAACTTGGCGGACCTATTACGAAAAATGGGAATCGATGACGATGCAGCGCCTCGATCCGGCGCTGGTTGATCTTATCCCGGCCTTACTGCGCTTCGTCCCTCCAGCCAAAGTCATCGACAAGCGCGTCTATTCGCCTTGGCTGGACACCGATCTCGACACCAGGCTCCGCGAAAGGGATTGCGCGAGCCTTCTGGTGACCGGGGGCGAAACCGATATGTGCGTGCTCTCGACGGTGCTCGGCGCGGTGGATCGGGGCTATCACACCTTTCTGGCGGAAGATGCGCTATGCTCCTCCTCGGACGCCGCGCATGACGCCACTCTGGATCTCTTTCGTCGCCGGTTCAGTCACCATGTCGAAATAGTAAGGCTTGGGGACCTGAGGCCAACCGTCGATGCCGCTGGTTCGCTTGCCCGAGCGGACCGCTGATTTTCACAGCAAGATTTGGAGGCCAGCAGCGGACGGGGGCTATCCGCGTGCGACGGGTTCGAGTCGCTTCGCGAAGAACGGGGACCAGCCGAGGTCGGCCAGTTCAGGAAAGGTGGTCCAGAGTCCTCTGATCATTGGCCTCGCATGATCGCAGCCCTTGGGAAATGATATCTCAGACTACCCCTTTCCTCCCCGCCTCATTTCAGGATCCTGAACGGGACGTTCAGAGTCGGCGTTTCAGGTATTGGGGTCTGAACCGCTGCGAGGCTCCACGCACGCCGCTGCTTCGGTTCACTCGCTCTCTCTCCCCTGCCGCGCCGCCCTGGACCGGGGTCGAGAAGGCCACCACCTTCGTCCATGCCACGACCGGGGCCGATGACATCAAGTCCGATCACGGCCACCGACCATCCTCAATGCACTGACGATGACCCAGGTAAAGATCAACCCCCCCAGCGCGGCGGCGAGCGACGATGTCCGCCCCTTCGATCTCGTCTGGATGTTGCATCTCTTCGCCGGCGACCTGCATCAGCTGCCGCGTGTCACCTTGATTTTTCAAACGGACTGTCGCCGGTCGAAAGCCCTGGTCGAACTCAACGGGTGACTGGGAAAATGCATTGATGCCGGGCGCTGCGGGAAAAATATCTTGGGCCGTATTGCCAAACACTTCATGATTACAACCCCACCGAAGAGTCGGATAATTGTTGTTCGATAACATGTTAACCGCTTCCCGCGGGAGCTGTGCCTGGACGCCTCGTTGTAACCGCCTGGCCCCCCGGGCCAATGGCACGCCCCTTCAGGAACTCTCGCCAGTCGTTGGGCGGCGGCGGCGCGACAACGGTTTCAGGATCCGGAAGTTTATCAGAGTGATGACTGTCACCAGGAGGGCAAACAGGCAGAGAACCCATTTCGACACGATCTCCATGACGCCTTCGATCCAGAGCGCGTGGATCACGGTCGAGACCACGATGATCAGGGCCAAGGCATTATGGAGCAGCGACCATGTCAGGTAGCTCAGGCCCATCCGATGGCGAAATACCACCACCAGCCCCGTCACCAGGACACATCCCATCGCAATCACACCATAGATCGAAAAGGGCGTGGGCGCGACCAGCAGCAGCGCGTCCAATGTATCCTCGGGGCTGGCCAGATAGAGCCCGCACACATGCGCAAGCACACAGAGAATGATCGCCGAGCCGATCCAGCGGTGCCACCGGCGTGCCCGTACGCGGTCGAGACCCGGCATATTGCCCGCCACCAGAAGCGGTTGCAGGGCGAGCAGGGACAGGCACAGAATTCCGGCGAAGCCGCCGACGATATAGGGCAAATCCCGGTAGGCAAGATAGGGGCTGGTCACGGCCATCAGAACCGGCGTCCCTATCATAAGACAAAGTCCGGCCCAGATCAGTCGCCCAGACCCGCGCGCCTTGGACACGGACAGGCCCGATCTGACCGGGCCATCAGGCCGCAAGAATGAAGTTCGCACTGACCGAGGTGTCGCTTGCGCTCGGCATCACCGGACGCAGGAACACCGTCTCGAATGCGCCGTCGTCATAGGCCAGATGCGCATGGGGCTGGCCAAAGTTCGGCACGATCTGTTCCATTTCCAGCCGGAAGTTTCCGCTCGCGTCGGTCAGAACGCTCCCATGATTGCGCGGATCGCGTTCCCCGCCCAGCGTCGTAGCCGCCCAGATCTGGATGCGAACCCCTTTCAGAGGCGCTCCATCCGCGGCATGGCGCACTGTGCCCGTTACCCAGAAACCAGACCCGAGGCGCTCGACCAGCGGAGCATTGGGACGGTAATTGTTGCTTCCGCCACGCATCGATTGCGTCGGAGTCAGGCCCATCGCAAAGGCGGACGGGAAGACGCCGGACGCCCCCTGAAGCAGAAGCGCGCCCGCGCCGGCGGTGACCGCGAGCATCCCGCGGCGGTTGTAATTCGGCAAACTCATCTCCGCTCTCCTTCCCATCCGCGCCGCGCGGGGCATCTCAAATGGAGAAGGATATGGACCGGATGAACGACATGCGAACGCACAATCCTGTGACCGGGGAGCTTATTCCGGACCGAAGGTAACGGCCGGGGCGAGGGCAACGAGGCCGATCACGATCAGGCGCCCGAGACCTCCGGATCAGGCCAGGCACGGGAGCGGCGGCGGCGCTCCGAAACCTTGCAGCGAGGGCGGCGACAAGGCCGCGTCGGCGGGTTCCAACGGCATGGGACGCGCCTTTCCCCAATTGGAGATGGAGACTTCAAGGTCCACGACGTCAATGCCTGTCCGGTCGCTCTCGCCGACAAAAAGGGCAGCCTCGCGCTGGTCGAACCCCGCGGCGCGGGGCAAGCCCTCCGAGGTGTTTACCGTCTGGATCACCATGGATCCGGATTTGCGAAACGCCGGGATCGGGGACACCCGATCCGCCCCGCGCCGGGAATTGATTGTCTTCGCAGAGCCCCCGGAGCGGTTTCCGTTCGCATTGGCTTACGTCGCCCAAGGCGGGGAATGCTCGGGCCCCGAACAAGCGGGCGATTGACAAAGCACTTGATTTTGAGGCTCAATGTAGTGATGACCCCCACATTCCGCGGTTGGCGGGTTCGGGGAAGAAGAATGAGAACGGCCCTGTGGCTGCTCAGGCCGGTTGGATGAGCGGTGAATGGAAACTGGATACCTCTCCCTACACCATGCTGGCGCACCCTGCGTCATGATCCGGCCTTTGGGCCAAGGGAGCCGAGGGAGGGCATGCTGGGTCGTGTCTGACCGGACGGCTCCGCGTCGGGAGGCCTGATACGATGAGAGACACGAACGCCGACACGAAGGATGCGGATCGCAAGGCTCTCCACGGTCTGCTCGGCTTCGCCGCCGGCATTCTGTCGGCGCGTGGCAATGTCCAGCTCACGATGAATTCCGGACTGGGTGTGTTCCACGAGCATGACGTCGTCACACTGCCCGGCGTTGCAACAAACCTCGCGGATGGCACTTGGCTCACGGTGGAGCGGCGGAGCGAGACCCATCCTCCCGAGCCGCCAGCGCATGTGCGAGGATTCCTCGCATCCAAGGGCGGCGACCCTGCGAAGCCGCCGGTGCTCCTGGCATCGATGGCGGTGGAGGTCGATGTGGATGAGGCCTCCGATCTCCAGGAGGCCGGCCTTCTGCGGCCGGAAAATATCCACCCGCTCGTCGAGGACGACCATGAAGCGCTCTACCGCGTCAAGGTCATCCTGCTCACGGAGGATTGTCCTCAGGTGCGCCGGGATTTCGAAGCCTGGCGCAGGGGGGCATGGTCGGCCTGGGCCATGACCGAACGTCCGGTCCGGCTAGCTATTTCCTTCTATAACGCCCTCTTCCGGATTCATGCCTCGATGCGGAGCGCGGAGAGTTCGGCCCTGGATCTGATCTGGGGCATCGGCATCGGCCGCTGGCAGACCGGTGCCACGCTGGTCGACATGCCGATCATCGAACAATCCGTGGATCTGGAGATCCGCGAGTCGGGAGCGATCGCGATTTCCCCCCGGAACGCGGCGGCCACGGTGTCCCTGAAACCCTATCTCCACCTCGAAGTGGAGGGAGCCGACCGTCTGCTGAGGATGCTTGAGGATCTGCTGGCCAACAGCTTGCGCGCGGAGGCCGAGTTTTCGCCCTTCTCGACCTCGTGGGAACAGATCCTTCAGGTGGCAGCGGCGAATATCACGGATACGGCGACCCATGTAACGCGTCAGCGGCTGGACGAAGGCGCGCGGCTTGCCCCGGCCGACAGCAGGATTTGCATCACCTCAAGCTGGGCGCTGTTTGCCCGGCCCAGATCCTCGGAGGCGCGGGCGCAGGATCTCGGGGCGCTGGCGACCGCCATTCTTCGGCCAAACAGCCCGATTCCGCCCGCGATCCGCCGCCTGACGGCCAAGCCGCCGGACGAGGCTCCCGCCGTCGGGGAAAACTGGGGCATCCTCGATTCCAGTCTCGGAGCCCTTGGCATGGGCCAGCGGGTCTCGGATCCGCTCATGCCAGGCCTGTCGGGTTTCGGCACCAAGACATCCTGGACCGGAGCCGCGCGGGATATCCCGGCTCCGGTCGGCTCGGGCTCGCGCAAGGTGTATTTCTTTCCCCTGCCCTATAACGACGAGCAGAGCCGTATCATCGAATATCTCGAACAGCCGGACAGCGACATGGTGAGTGTCACCGGACCTCCCGGTACCGGCAAGACGCATACGATCGCCAATATCATAAGCCACATGATCGCGACCGGAAAACGGGTGCTCGTGACCGCGCGTACCTCGGAGGCGATCTCCGCCGTGAGGGACAAGCTGCCCGAGAGCCTGCGCGATCTTGTCATCGCGTCGGTTGGCAGCGACCGGGAGGGTGCGCAGCAGTTGCGCAATGCCATCACGACCCTGTCCGATCAGGTCATGGGCCTCGACAAACAGGCCACCCTCGAACGCATCGCTGTCCTGGAGCGGGACATCCTGCGGTGCGAGGAGGTGGCCGAGGCATCGGACGCGAAGCTCACGGAAATCGCCAGGATGAACCTCGCCCCGATCCGTTGGCAGGGCCAGGAGCGCTCGCCGATGGAAGCGCTCGAGATGCTGAATGCGAGCGCGGATCGCCATGGATGGTTCACCGATCGGCCGCGGCGCGAGGCGCCCGCGCAGATCGACGAAATCCTGGAAAGACTTCTCGCAAGCCTGCCAACACTGGGCGCCGATCTTGTCTATGCGGGATCGACTTTGCCGGCGCCCGAGGATCTGCCTTCGACGGCCGAACTGATCGCAGCCCACGAGACGGAGAAGGCCCATCGGGCGCTGCCCCCGATCGACCGGGATTCCGCGCCGCCCATGGCGCATGACTCCCCGGATGCCGAAATCCAGGCGCGGTTTCTTCTGGACGATCTCCGGGAACTGAACACGGCCCTCCAGGCCCTCGATCCGGCACGCAAGGGGATCCTGCGGTCCATCCTGCCGGGACGAGGCGTCGATCGCGAATTGATATTCGACATGTGCGATGCGCTGGGCGACTACCGGGATCTCGACAAGGCGGCCCAGGTCCGGTTCGAAATCGCGGACTGTCCGGAGTCCGACTTCAGCGCCGCCGTCGCGCGGGGCGCCGCCGGTCAGAAGCCCGTCGGGTTTTCGATCTTCAACGGCAGGCTCAAGGCCGCGATCGCCTCTGTCCGGGTCGGGGATCGGGCGGCGGCGACGCGGGAGGACTGGCGCGGCGTGCTGGTCGCCGTCAGGCTGGGGTCCGAGGCCGCGCGCCTGAGAGAGACCCTGGAGCCCGCGGTCGCCCGCGGGCTCGTGGCACATGTCCCGCAAAAGCCCTGGGACATAGCCGGTTTCATTCAGGACAGCCGTTCCGCGCTTTTCGAGGTGATTTCGCTCCTGGACCGGATCGACCCCGCCCTGTCCGAACTCGCGCGGCTTTTCCCCTATGGGTTTGACCATGAGGCCTTGCGGTCCCGGCTCGATCCTGAACCGGCGATCGCGGCCCTCGTGGCAAACCTGCCCAGTGGCTACCAGGTCCCGCGCGCGATCCGGCAACTGGAGGAGATCATCGGTTCGGCGCACGTGGCCCGGACCGGGGGTGCCCTGCGCGATCTCTCCGGCGACGCGGAGAGCGAGACGCCGCTTTTTGCCAGCCTGAGGGAGTTGAGAGAGGCGATAGGCGCCCCGGACACCCTGCCCGCCCGGATCGTCGCGGCCCGCTCGGCGCTGACAAAGGAAATCAGCCGGCTCACCGCGATCGTGCCCGACCTCGAACAGGTTTGTAACGATCTGCGCGCGCTCGAGCGGGCCGGCGCTCCGGAATGGGCGCAACGCCTCGCGGCATTTCCATTCGATGCGCCGGAACTCATTCCAGCGGACTGGCGCGAGTCCTGGTCCTGGGCGGAGATGAAGGCGAGATGCGATGAAATCGTCGCCTTGGGCAACGGAGACGCTCCGCGGGCGCGAAAGGCCGAGGCAATGGCCCGGCGCCGGAAACTGCTGGAAGAGCTGATCCGCCAGCGGGCGCTTCACGGACTGGTTCCGCGCATGACCTCCTCGGTTCTCTCGGCCATGATGGTCTTCACCCAGGCCGTCTCAAGGATTGGCCGGGGCACAGGAAAATCCGCGCCCAAATTCCGTGTCGAGGCCCAGGAGGCTTCGCGCATCGCCGCCTCGGCGGTGCCGGTCTGGATCATGCCGGAATACAGGATCCCGGAACAACTGCCACCGGATCTTGCCTCGTTCGATCTCGTCATTCTCGACGAGGCCTCGCAATCGGACATCACTTCGATCGCCGCCCTGGCACGGGGCGCCAAGGTTTTGATCGTGGGCGATGAGGAGCAGGTAAGCCCCGCGGGCATCGGCATTCCCACGCAGAAGATCGATGCGCTCAGGGCGCAATTCCTTCAAGGCCTGCCAAGCTCCGGATTGATCGACCAGAACACCTCGATCTTCGAAATCGCTTGCCGAAGCTGCCCGGAGCGTCATCTGATCCTGCGGGAACATTTCCGCTGCGTGGCGCCGATCATTCAGTTTTCCACCCGCTTCTACAACAACCGGCTGATCCCCCTTCGTGTGCCGCGGGCCTCCGAGCGGTTCGATCCCCCCCTCGTGGATGTATATCTGCCCGGCGCAACTCGGCAGGGAAAAGTGAACAAGTCCGAAGCCGAATATATCGTCGACGAGATCGCGGTGATCCTCTCCGACCCAAATCATGCCCATCGGGACATCGGGGTCATTTCCCTGCTCGGCGCGGAACAGGCGGATCGCATCGGACGCATGCTCATCGAGGATCCGAGGATCGGACCCGAACAGATCGAGGCCCGCCGGATCATCGTGGGCGATGCGAGAACATTGCAGGGGCAGGAACGCTCGGTTGTCTTTCTTTCGATGGTTGCAACACCCGGCAACGTCGTCGCACAGACATCCCGGTCGGACCGGCAACGCATCAATGTCGCGATGAGCCGGGCCGCCGATCGCCTGTATCTCGTCAGATCCGTGGCCCTGACGGATCTGAAGCCCTCGGATGTGAAGGCCGATATCCTCAGGCATTTCATTGATCCGATGCCGGGTGGCCGCTTCGATCCGAGGCGCGACCTGATGGAACGATGCGAAAGCGGCTTCGAGCGCGAGGTGCTCGGCATGCTGATCGATGCGAATTACCGGGTGATGCCACAGGTGCGGGCGGGCGCATTCTCCATCGACCTCGTGGTCGAGGGTGCCAACGACAGGCGCCTGGCGATCGAACTCGATGGCGACGCCTATCACGGGCCGGATGTCTGGGCGCGGGACATGGCACGCCAGGCAATGCTCGAGCGCGCTGGCTGGATCTTCTGGAGGGTGTTTGGAAGCCAGTGGCGCGCGCAGAAGACCTATTGGTGGCGCAATCTTCAGGAGACCCTCGATCGCCTCGGGATCGCGCCGATCGGCGCGGCCGCTCTCGACGAGCGTTTTACGGAATTCAGAGTCAAGGGGGCGCTCCCAACCGATCGGGGCCCCGCGGCTCCAACGGGAGAGACCTCGACCCTGCGCACTGCCACGACAGCGCCAGCCCCCCACGCCGCCGGAGAGGAGCCGGCCGACCGGCACCGGATGCCCGAAACCTGCCTAACCCGCGGGGATGGCTCAGACAGCCAGGACGACGCGGATGGGAAGGTGGATGCCGAACAAAACGACCGGGAGGCCGCGGCTTTGTCGGAGGCGCGTGAGTTCCCGGCGCGGATCCTCTCCTCGCCACAGGAGATCGCGGTGGCACGTTCCAGAACTCCCGATCTTGCTGAAAGTCCGTCCCCGGAGAACGGCGCCCGCGGACGGGCGGAGCCAACCGGCCAGGGGGAGAGCTTGGTTTCCCTCGCCGTTCCAGCTGGCGGAGAGACCGGGGAGTGGCGGAGCCCTTCGGACGAACCGCTCCCGGAAGACGACCCTCTCAAACCGATCCGAGGGCTCGCCGATATATCCCCCTCGACGGCTCAGGAGCCAGACGGTGTCGCATCGCAGATGCCTGAACTAGGAACGCCCGAGGCCGTGGGGGCCGGTTCCCGGGAAGGGCCTTCGCGTGCTCCCACGGTTGTAACGTCCGAAAACCCCGGATCGTCCGAGAGTCCCATCCCAGACATCCCGTCCCTGAATTTGTCGCGTGTCGAAGTGGGCAGCAGAGTCTGGATCGAGACGCTGGACAAAACACTTGAGAAACGAGCGATCATGCTCGTCGAGGAAGCAGATGATCCTGAGCGGGGCATCATCGGTGTTCAGACCGGGCTTGGCGCCGCGCTCATGGACGCGGAGATCGACGACGAAGTTGAATTCTGGTCCGGCGACAATCTGCACAAGGTCAGAGTCGTAGCGATTGCATGACCCTGGGATGAATTGTCTCAGGTTACGTTCAGGCGTGGTATAAAGCGACCGTGAATTCATCCCCGGGGCGGCTCGCTTGTCGTGATATGTCAGCGCGTCGCCAGTGGTCGCTTGGACCAATGGCGCAACCAGGGGCAACCGCTCCGGATCGAGACCTTTCAATCAACACAGACGGCATAGACCAGCTCCCGCTTCCGGACGGGCCTCATAGCTTTCGGCGGATCACGTCCTGAAGCATCTCCTTGTTGTTCTCGTCCTCGGGCAGCTTCGGCGACGCAGTTCCGCCGGTAACAAACCATCGTAGCGCTTTTTCCGGTTGAAGTAGGTCGCCTGGCTGATCCCGGCCTTGCGACAGATCTCCAGGACAGGAACGCCGTCCGCTCCCTGCTTTGGAATGAACGCCTTCCAGGCATCCGGGACCTTTGAGGCTTTCACCGTCTTCCTCTCCTCCCGGCCAGGGCAGATGACGAGGAAAACTCCAGCCTCAAACGATCCAGTTTGACGGTCTCACATCACTCTCTCCAGGCGGTGCGCCAACTGCCTCGGCGCCCGCGGCTATGATCCGGACGCGGAAGATACCACCCTCATGGAAGCCGAAACCCTAGAAGCGGCGCGCCCCGCCCGGGACGCGCCCCGCCCTCACGCCAGCAGAAAGTCCGCCGCCGTATAGGCCGAGGCCGTCACCGCTCCATCCTCGATGGTCAGTTCGAATTCGACCGTCGCATCGGCGTCGACATTGCCCCGGATCAGAGTATTGGTCCCCGAATTCACCGCCCACAGATGCGCGACCCCGGTGGTCGTCCCGAAGGCGAAATGCTGAACCCCCGAGGCCCCGGTATTGGCATCGAAGCTCCGGAAATCGAACCGATCGCCCGTGCCGGCCCCCGCCGCCTCGAAGGCCACCGCCCCGTCGCCCGCCCGGATGATATCGCGCGCCGCCGGATTGGAGCCCGCCACCGAACTGTATTTGAAGACATCCGCCCCGGTCCCGCCGATCAGGATATCCGCCCCATCCCCGCTGTCGAACGTGTCCGCCCCGGCGAGGCCGCGCAGCGTATTCACCGACGAAGTGCCCCAAAGTTCGTTGGCATCACTGTTTCCGGTCCCGTTGATCGCCCCGCTGCCCGGAACGAACCGGAGCGACTCGACATTCGCCCCCAGCGTGAAGGAGGCCCGGGAATAGACGATATCCGTGCCCCCCGTCGTCCCCGCGGTGGTCTCGATCACCTGGTCGAGCGTGGAGTCGACATAATAGATGTCGTTCCCCGTTCCGCCGGTCATCGTGTCATTGCCTTCGAGCCCATTGATCGAGTCATTGCCGGCACCGCCGTTCAACGCATTGGCCACCGTGCTGCCGAGGATCGTATCCGCGCCGCTGCCCGTGGCGACGCTCTCGATGGAGGTGAGGCTTTCCGACGGCCAGGTCTGGCCCGGGAACGAGACCACGCCGGTCCCGAGGTTCACATTCACCGAGGTTGTATTGACGGTATAGAGCACCGTATCGACGCCATCCCCGCCGATGATCACATCGGTCCCCCCCGCGCCATCGAGCGTATCATTGCCCGCGCCGCCATTGAGCACATTGGCGACGGAACTGCCGACCAGATTGTCCGCGCCGGATCCGGTAGTGACATTCTCGATGCTGGTGAGGGTCTCCGCCGCCCAGCTCTGCCCCGGAAAGCTGACGACGCCGGTGGCGAGATTGGCACTGACCGAGGTGGTATTCACGGTATAGAGCGCAGTATCGATCCCGTCGCCCCCGTTCAGCGTATCCGTCCCACCCCCGCCATCGAGCGTATCATCCCCTGCGAGGCCGGACAGAGTGTTGGCCATTGCGTCCCCGACCAGCACGTTGTTCAGATCGTTCCCGGTTCCCGTTGCCGCGGCTCCGGTCAGCGTCAGTCGCTCGACATTGGCTGCCAATGTATGATTGACACTCGCATAAACAATGTCGTCCCCATACCACGAATAGGCTTCATAGACAGTATCCGAGCTGCTATCGACATAATAGCTGTCGTCTCCATATCTACCGGACATGTAATCCGCGCCGGTACCTCCGACCAGCGTGTCATAGCCGTCGCCGCCGATCAGACTGTCATTGCCGCCCAAACCAGAAAGATAAAAAGTCGAGCTGTCATAATACCATCCGCCGCTGCTCCCAGAGATATTATTAGCCGCGTCATTTCCGGTAATAGAAAAATTCCCCCCGTAGGAATTGTATTCGACATTCTCAAGACCATCCCCGAGAATATATGAGTATGTATTATATCTCAGTTCAACTGTATCTATACCTTCATTAAAGTACTCAACAATTGTGTCACTGGAAGCGTCGTCACTTCCCAAGTAGTATCGGTCATTCCCGATACCGCCAGCCAAGGTATCCGAGCCTTCCCCTGCGGAAAGATAGTCGTCGCCCGCCTCACCATTCAGCGCATCGCTTCCATTTGAGCCATAAAGAGTGTCATTTCCCGATCCACCATACTCGAGGTCATTGCCGTCACCCCCTTCTAGATAGTCATTGTCGTCGCCTCCACTCAACGTGTCGTCGTCAATCCCTCCATAAAGATAGTCATTTCCCGTCCCACCGATGAGAGAGTCGGCGCCGTCGAGGCCACTCAACGAATCCGCGCCACCAAGCCCGGTCAGGATATTCGCACTGTTGTTCCCCTCGATCTCGTTTCCAATATCATTGCCCGTCCCGTACAGGTTATCGCGTCCCGACAGATACAGACCCTCTAGATTTCCCCCTAGTGTAAATGAAACGCTTGAATAGACGCGGTCGAAATTGCTGTTATTGTCGACTGTGTCTTCTACATAGTCGCCGATCACATCGACATAATAAGTGTCTGACCCGGAACCTCCGTACATGCTGTCAGCGCCGCTGCCGCCGTCAAGCGTGTCATTGTCCGCCTCGCCGTAAAGGTAGTCCGTGCCATCGCCGCCGTAGAGCGAGTCGTATCCTGCGTAACCATAAATGGTGTCATTGCCCACGCCACCATCGAACAGGTCATTTCCGCCGTAGCTCGACGGACTATAGTCATCAAAATAGTCGTCACCTGCTCCACCGTAAGCTGTATCATTGCCGGCGCCCGTGTAGATGACGTCATTCCCGCCGCTTCCATCTATATAGTCGGATCCACCATTTCCGTAGATCGTATCAGATCCCATGCCAGGGGTCGTGCCGACAGGATCCGCGGTTACTCCGGCCGAAGTGTATCCAGAATAAATATAATCTCCTGAGGCCGTACCCGTGAATGTAGACATTGACATTCTCCAATTTCAATAAGCGCCGATCCAAAGACACATTTATAAAATACGCGTACTGAGAGAGCTTTGGTTTACTTCAGTGTCTTGAAAAAAATCGGCCTAATACCTCGTACCATAAAGTTACCAGAAAATTAAGCGTTATCGGAAACGGTCCATCGAATTTTTTGAAGCGATTTTTCAGTCCTGGAAATCTCTGAGAGTTTCATCCGAGGCATTTCGGATGCTGGGAACACCCAATGCGTCTTGCACTCAAAGCAAAGTAAGAGCAGGCTGCGCCTCGGTTTTTAGAACGGTGGACTCACAGCAAGGATTTTGCAACGAGATGTCCGACGCGGCTCCGAAGCTTGAGATCACTGCGTCGCGGTTGTTTGGTCATTGGCTCGCGGGCCAGGGGGCCAGCTTGGCTTTTACAACTTATCAGGCGGGCAAGCTCTTCATGATCGGAGCCCGGTCCGATGGAACGCTCTCAATTTTCGAGCGAAGTTTCCCCCGTTGTATGGGCCTTTGCGTCGGACCCAGTGGAACGATCTGGATGTCGTCTCTGTTTCAGCTCTGGCGGTTCGAGAACTTTCTCGATTCTGGACAGACTCGTGACGGACATGACGCTGTTTATGTTCCTGTAACCGGCCATACCACCGGCGACATTGACATACATGACATACATATTGATCTTGGCGGGCGTCCTGTCTTCGTTGCCACCCGGTATAACTGCCTTGCCACGATATCGGAGCGAGCGAGTTTTGCGCCGGTCTGGTTGCCCCCCTTCATTGACCGGCTCGCGGCCGAGGATCGTTGTCATCTGAACGGTTTTGACATGCTGGAAGGGCGCCTGACCTATGCGACATGCGTTGGACGCAGCAATGTTGTCGAAGGCTGGCGGGAGCATCGGCGCGGGGGCGGAATCCTCATCGACATTGCGAGCGGCGAAACAGTGGCTCGGGGTCTCTCCATGCCCCACTCACCACGCCTCAGGGAAGGGCGGCTCTGGCTGCTGCAATCTGGGAGCGGCGAGTTCGGATACGTTGATCTCGCAACGGGACGGTTCGAACCGGTATGTTTCCTGCGTGGATTTGCCCGAGGGATTGCTTTCCTGGGGAGCTACGCGGTGATCGGTGTTTCACGGCCCCGTACGAACCGGACATTCGAGGATCTGCCGCTGGGGGAGCGCCTGGATCGCGAGGGTGTTGGGCCAGTCTGTCATCTAGCGGTGGTGAACCTGATAACAGGTGATGTGGAGCACCGACTCGCAATCGACGGAGTAGTGGAAGAACTTTACGATGTCGCGATCCTGCCTTCCGTAGTCCGGCCGAGCGTGGTGGGCTTCCGCAACGACGACATCCGGTTTATGGTGAAGCCACAGCCTCTTTGAAACGGACGACTGGATGGGAGTCGGAAAGCCTGGACAGCCTGCGATGGGATCAAATTAATACCGCCGATGCTCCAAAGGGTATATTTGAGTTCCCACTTCGAGGTCCGGCGACTTTGCCCGTAATTTTTTAAATCCGAGTCACACATATGGCGTTCAGGATCTACCGTTCTGCCACGTCAGATGCAATTCCCTATATAGCTCATCGCCTTCGGTTATACATTTCAACAGTCAAAATACGGCGCGACCAAGCTATTCCTGATTTTTATATACAATTCAATTGGTTGTAGAGCGTCCGCGTCCGGACACCTGCCGGACGGGCTCCGAAATCCGGACAGGATGTTCCGGAAGGCCCGGGCCATGCAGGCGAACCTCGTTCCCCCTGTCTCTTGTCCGAACGATAAGCGCGGCGATCCCGCGCTTCCGCTTCGCCCGCGGGCACGCGCCCTCTGAACAAAAACTCGTTCTGCTCTCCCGATGCTTTCAAGCAAGGCCAAGAAGTATCTTGTCGAGCGTCGCGGGCAGATCGCGTACCCTTACTCCGCAGGCGTTGTAGATCGCGTTGGTCACCGCCGCCGCCGCCCCGCAGATGCCGAGTTCGCCGATCCCCTTGGCCTCGGTCGGACCGGCCCAGGCATCCCGGTCCTCGATGAAATGAACCTCCAGCCGCGGGACATCGGCATGGACCGGAACATGATATTCGGCAAGGTCCCGATTGACCAGGTGACCGTCCCGGGAATCGAATTGCAACTCTTCGGTGAGGGCCATGCCGATCCCCCAGGTCATTCCGCCGATGCATTGCGAGCGGGCAGTCTTTTCATTGAGAATGCGCCCGGCGGCGAAACAGCCGAGCATCCTGCGCACCCGCGTCTCGCCCGTCACCGCGTCAACCGCTACTTCGACGAAATGCGCGCCATAACTTGCCTGGCGCACCGCTTTCGCGGCCTTGCCCGGCTGGATATGGCCTTCTCCTACAAGGGCACCGCCGCCCATGGCCTCGCTGATCGGCATGGACCGGTTGCCCGCGATCACGTGCCCATCCTTCAAGGTCATCGCCGTTTCCTCACAGCCGAGCCGGGCCGCCAGTTGGAGACGAACCTCCTCGCAGGCGAGATAGACCGATGCTCCGCTCGATGAAGCGCCCCAGGAGCCGCCCGAGCCGGGCCCCTCCGGCAAGTCGGTATCGCCCAGCACCACGCGGACGGCGGACGGCGGCAGGCCCAGCATTTCCGCTGCGATCTGTGTCAGGATCGCATAGGTCCCGGTGCCGATGTCCGTCATGTCCGTTTCCACGAGCGCCGTGCCGTCCGGCCCCAGGACGATCCGTGCCTTGGCTTCGGCGAGCATATTCACCCGGATCGCCGCGGCGACGCCCATGCCGATCAGCCAGTCACCCTCGCGCCGTGCGCCCGGCGCTGCCCGCTTCTCCCATCCAAAGCGCCGCGCACCTTCGCGCAGAGTTTCGGCCAGCCGGGGCGAAGAGAAGGGAATGTCTTTTTCCGGATCGCGGGAGGGAATGTTGCGCAGGCGCAATTCGACGGGATCGATGCCAGCTGCCTCGGCGAGTTCGTCCATCGCCGCCTCGATTGCCAGAACGCCGACCGCTTCGCCCGGCGCCCGCACCGAACCCGCGCAGAGGCGGTTAACGCGTGCGATGTGATGTTCAATCCGGCGGTTCCCGGCGCCATAGAGAAAATGCGTAGCCTGCGCGACAGGTTCGGAGAAGCTCTCCCCTTCAAGATTGGAGACAAGAAACTCATGACCGATCCCAGTGAGCAGGCCAGTCTCGTCGGCGGCGAGGCGGATGCGCTGGCGCGTTTCCGACCGCCGCATGGTGGCTTCAAAGACCTGCTGCCGGCTCAGGGTAACCGAGACCGGCCGCTCGAGCACACGCGCCGCCATCGAGGCCGCCACGGCTTCGATGGAGATCCCCAGTTTTGATCCGAATCCTCCCCCCACGTACGGCGCCACAATGCGGACCTTATCGGGACCGATGCCGAGCGCATCGGACAGTTCCGCGCGGTTGTATTTCAGCATCTGATAGCTGCCCCGGAGCAGCAGCGACCCATCGCGCCACTCCGCGATCGCAGCATGCGGCTCCATGGGGGCGCTGCTGTGACCGGGCGTCCTGTAAATCGAGTCAATCACGAAGGCCGCGTCCACGACAGCGGAATCAAGATTGCCTTGGTCGGATTGCTTGGAGCGCGGTGTCTCAGAGGGCACTGCCTCGGGATCGACAAAGCTTTCGGTCTTGTCGATGCTCGCTCGCAGCCGCTGCGCGCCGTGGCGGGCCTGTTCAAAGGTTTCCGCGACGACCAGGGCGATCGGCTGGCCAAAATAGTCGATACGGCTTCCCGCGCCGCGCGGTGCCTTTCCAGCTCCTCCCTGCGCCGGGTTGCGTGGCATGTCCTGGGCATCGATCACTGCGAGGACGCCAGGCAGCGCCTCGATATCCGCCGTGTCGAGCGAACGAACCCGGCCAGCGGTCGCTGTACCGCGGACCAGGACACCGTGCACGAGGCGGTCCAGATGCCATTCGGCGGCATAGGTCGCGGCACCGGAGACCTTCAAGGGACCTTCCGGCCGGTCCATGGGCGTACCGATCACTCCTTGAACCATTTCATCGAGGCGCCCTGCCTGATCCTCGCTGTCGAACTTCACGTGGCGGGTCATGCGATGGCTCCCTCGGCTGTCGCGGTTTTAAGCGCGGCGATCAGGAGACGACGCGTCAGCGGTATCTTGAAATCATTATGGCAACGTCCCTTCGCCGTTTCGAGCAAAAGGGCGGCGGCGGCTTCGAACAGCGTGTCGGACGGAGATTGACCGGTCAGGAGTTCTTCGACCCGACTGTCCCGCCAGGGACGGGGCGCAATGCCACCGAGGGCCAGAGCCACATTCCTGATATGCCCGTCCTCCATGTGAATCACCGACGCGACGGAAACCAGCCCGAATGCATAGGAGGCGCGGTCTCGCACCTTACGATAGGCTTGGCGCCCGCCGACGGGAGACGGCAGGATCGCCGCCGTGATCAGTTCGCCGGGTCGCAGGCAGGTCTCGATGTGGGGCTCATCGCCCGGCAGGCGGTGAAACTCCGCGATCGGAACAGTCCGCCGTGCGCCGTCGACGGCCTCGATTTCGATTTCGGCACCAAGAGCAGCAAAAGCCACGGCCATATCGCTTGGGTGGGTAGCGATGCAGTGTTCGCTTGCACCGAGGATGGCATGAAGGCGGTTGATCCCTTCCATCGCGCCGCAGCCAGTTCCCGGCACGCGTTTGTTACAGGCCATGGCAGTATCGTAAAAATAGGGACAGCGGGTGCGTTGCAACAGGTTCCCGCCGGTCGTCGCCTTGTTGCGCAACTGTCCGCTCGCGCCGGACAGCAAAGCGCGGCTTAGCACGGGATAGCCGTGACGGACGGCCTGGGCCGTCGCCAAGTCACTGTTGCGTACAAGCGCTCCGATCCGCAGGCGACCGTCCTTGGTCTGCTCGATTTCGTCCAGTCCGAGCCGGTTGATATCGATCAGCCGGGTTGGTGCCATGACTTCGAGTTTCATCAGGTCAATCAGGTTTGTTCCACCGGCGATGAATGTTGCGCCGGGACGAATCGCGCCAAGGGTCGCTTCCCGCGAGGAGGTAGGGCGCTCGTACTCAAAAGCTCTCATGCCGCCGACTCCGCGTCATGCACTTCGCGGATAGCATCCACGATATTGGGGTAACAGGCGCAGCGGCAAAGGTTTCCGCTCATCCGTTCCGAGATTTCCGCCTCCGTAAAGAGGATATCGTCGAGAGATTCGGAAGCATGGCTGGGCCAGCCGGCTCGCACTTCCTCAAGCATAGCCGCCGCTGACATGATCTGGCCGGGAGTACAGTAGCCGCACTGGAAGCCGTCATGGACGACAAATGCTTTCTGGAACGGCGCAAGATCGGCCTCGCCCCCCAGACCCTCGATTGTGGTGATCGCGTCACCCTCGTGCATGCAGGCAAGCGAGAGGCAGGAATTGATCCGGCGACCATTTACATGTACCGTGCATGCACCGCATTGGCCGTGATCACAGCCCTTCTTGGTCCCTGTCAATCCAAGATGCATTCGCAACGCATCGAGCAGTGTCGTCCGCGTATCCACATCGAGCCCACACTCGCTTCCATTCACGTTCAATATTGTTTTCATTCGAAATCATCCCGCGATCTTTCTTGGCCTGGCGCCAAAATCCACCCTGCAAACAATTATCCCTCATTTGCGTTCCGAGCGAACGGCGGGGGCGGCATCAGGGTGGCGCGGCCTCTCGGCAATCCGGGACGGCGACCGCGGATTTTGAGCGGAGCGGTGGACCGGCTAGGCATCGTAGAGAAGGCTTGACAGGGTAATTTGCCCCTGATTCAAGACTGCCTTTGGGAGGCATGCCTGGGCGATCGGATCAGTTTGTCGGATGAGGAATAGTCGCTGATCGGGCCACTGTTCCCGGCGGAGCGAGGAC
>JBMDWT010000086.1:0-63950 GCA_048594665.1 Amaricoccus sp.
GTGATGCCCGAGTTGCTGACCCAGGGTCTCCTCAGGCCTTCAAAAGTGGCCGGTTATTGATCGGAATGGCGGCCGGCTTCATTCCGGAATGGTGGCCGGCTTGAAATCGGAATACCCGGCCGGATTGGATCGGAATCCGCACCACGCGGGTGGAGAGGTTTTTTTGAATTCCTCGATGATATCCAGTCCTGCTCTTAGGCGCGCGGCCAAGCCGAACGCTCGCGGAAGCCCAAGGCGCGCTCTTGGCGGCCAAGGGTCGCCTCGCTGACCGAGATCCCAAATCCTTCGTCGAGCCAGTGCACCAGATCAATCAGCTGCCAACGCACCAAGCCATCTGGACCGGGCCTCCACAGCGCGGGCAAGGGCCGCGCGATGCTCGGCATTCAAAAGCGACGCCTTGCCCGGAGGCTTGCGACCCGACAAGCCCGCCGAATCCTGCGCCTTGAACCAGGCTAACCAATCGTGGATGATCCGAAGGCGCCGATACTACAAATCCGCGCCACCTCTCTCCCAAAGGCTACGTCCTGGATCACCGCGAGGGCAAGAAACCTCCATGCCTGATTGTCCTCCTGACCGCGTCGCACGAGCAGACACGCATAGCCGCCTCTGAAATCGCTCAAAATCTTGATTTGCCCGGCTTTGGAGGACCCCTCCGTTTTCCATCTTGAACCCAGATCAATCCCTCTTGGAAATCCACAACCTTTCAGGACCAGCGCACGGCGGTCCAAGCGTCACATTCGCGCGCTCCTTACCGACCATGGTCGATTCCTTGAGCCCGCCGATGAAGGGGGCACCGCCTGTGCCTTGTGCGAAATACGACGGATGATATTTGCATCGCGGAAATGATTGGCCGCGATCAAGACGAGCACTTTTGGGATGCCTTCGAAAACCCGGCACCGCGTCAAATATTAGTCTTCAAAGACCAGCTGGTAGCCAAGACCCCGCAAGGTACGGATTGCAACTCCGCTTCCTTCGAGCTTGCGCCGCAGGCGCGCCACATAGGTCTCGATTGCATTAAGCCCGACCTCCTCCTCTTCCATCGAAAACAGCCGTTCGAACAACCGCTCCTTGGGCATGACGCGCGCCCGGTTCGCCATCAAGGCTTCGAGAAGGCTGAACTCCCGGCGCGTCAGCGATAGCGGTGCACCGCCACAGCTGGCCACCAGTCCGGCCGGATCAAGCGCCAACTGCCCGAATTCGATGATCCCGCTTTTGTCAGGCCCCATTCGTCGTCCCAATGCGCGAACCCGTGCCTGGAGCTCTCGCAGATCAAAGGGCTTCACGAGATAATCATCCGCCCCGATATCGAGCGCCAAGACACGGTCCTCAACTGCCATGCGCGCTGTCAGCATCAATACTGGAGTACGATTGCGACTACGCCGCAATGTGCGAAGCACATCGGTTCCCTGCCCGTCCGGCAGATTGATATCGAGGATGATGACCTCGTAATCATTGACGGCGAGCGTCTCTTCGGCCTGTTGTACTGTACCGACCCAATCGACCGCGTCCCCCCGCCGGGCAAAGCTCGCGACGATCGCATCGGCCATGTCCCGCGTGTCCTCGACCAATAGCAACCGCATGTCGACCCTCCCGCGCAGTATCTTTCTTTTCCCCAGAAATAGGCGAAACGTAACAGTGGGGGAAGGTGCGGACCATTGCGCTCATTCGCCTGTCAGGCGAGAGATGTTAGGTCATAGCCCTTCTTTTGGTTGACCACGTTGCCGTTGACGGTAACGGAATAGTCCTCCGCTTCCCGCTGGACGGAAATGGCAAGGGATTTTGTCCCAAGCGTGAGCGTAGCTTCAAACCCAGGCCAGTGCGAGGGCAGGCAGGGCTTGACCAGGAGACAGTCTCCTCGACGGGTTATGCCCAGGATCGCCTCGATCGCTGTGCGATACATCCAACCTGCGGAACCGGTGTACCACGTCCACCCGCCCCGACCGGTCTTGTCGCCGACAGAGTAGACATCCGCCGCGATGACATAAGGCTCCACGCGATAAGTCTCCGCCGCCTTTGCGTCCATTGAATGAGTGATCGGATTCAGCATTGAGAATAACCGATAGGCCTCGTCGGCGCGACCAAGCCGAGCCAAGGCATAGACGACCCATGTCGCCGCATGGGTATATTGTCCGCCATTCTCGCGGACGCCAGGCGGATAGCCCTTGATATAACCGGGATTCCGCTCAGTTCGCGCAAAAGGTGGCGTAAAGAGCCTTACCAGCCGCGCCTCGGGATCCACCAGCTGATCCAGCACCCGGTCCATCGCCTGACCAGCTCGCACCGCCGGTGCCTGACCAGAAAGTACGGCCCAGGATTGGGCAATGGAGTCGATCTGGCACTCGTCGCTCTCCACCGAACCAAGCGGGGCTCCATCGTCGTAGTAACCGCGCCGGTAATTCGACCCATCCCAGCCAGCGCTCTCGAGCGCCGCGGTCAGAGAGGCGAGATGCTCGCGATACCGATCGGCGCGGTCCTTGTCGCCTCGCGCCTCGGCAATCGGAATGAACCCTTCGAGCGCGGCCGTGAGAAACCAACTGAGCCAGACGCTCTCGCCTCGCCCCTCCAGTCCGACACGGTCCATGCCGTCGTTCCAGTCCCCCCCGAGAATGAGGCTGAGCCCGTTCGCGCCAGTGCGCACGATCGCCAGATCGAGACCACGGGCGCAGTGCTCATAGAGCGTACCGCTTTCGGTCGCGATATCGGGGGTAAAGAAGGCATCATGCTGACCCGGTGCCAGCGGCGGGCCATTCAGGTAAGGGACGGTGGTTTCGAGAAACCCGGTCTCACCGGTCGTCGTGACAAAGAGATGAGTGGCATAGGCGAGCCAGACCACATCGTCCGAGATCATCGTGCGCACACCCGCGCCGGTCGCAGGCAGCCACCAATGCTGGACATCGCCCTCCAGGAACTGGCGGCTGGCGGCGTTCAAGATCTGCGCGCGGGCGAGGCTCGGATCATGCAGCAGCAGGGAGAGGGAATCCTGCAACTGGTCGCGAAAACCAAAGGCGCCGCTTGCCTGATAGAAGGCGGAGCGGGCGCGCAGACGACAGGCCAGCGTCTGGTAGGGCAGCCAGCCGTTCACCATTATATCGAAGGCCGGATCCGGTGTCTTGATGCGCAGGACATCGAGAAAAGCGGACCAGCTGGCGCGGACCGCTTCCAGCGTCGCTTCGAAATCGGCCCCTTTATGCCGGCCGACCAATGCGCGAACCTCCTCCTGGCTCCCGGCATCGCCCAGGATGAACTGGATCTCGGCGGTCTCGCCCGATGCCAGCAGGATATCGCTCGCAATCGCAGCGCAGGGATCCCCGGTCTGTGCAACACGGCCCGAAAGACGGCGCCGACCGCGGACGGCTTCGGGGCGGCGGACCGAGCCCGATCCAACAAACTCGGCACGGCTCGCTGTCACCGAGATCGATGGACCATCGCAGCTCAGAAAGGCCGCCCGGCCGGAATATTCCGTTCCGAAGGTATTACAGGCGATCAAGGTTCCAGTCTGGGAATCATGGGTACTGGTAATGAACGGCGCGGTCTTGTCACGATTGTTGCCAAGTACCCATTCGACATAACCATAGACTCGCAAAGAGCGCGCCAAGGCGCCACGATTGGTAATTCGCAGTCGCGACAGTTTCACCGGGTCCTTGGGATGCACGGTCTGGGTTAACTCGATTTCCAGATCTCGATCCTCGGAGGTAAAGCGGCTGTAGCCCATGCCATGACGGGTTTCAAACCGCGCACTGGTCCCGGTGCCAAGCGCGGAGAAGGGCGATAGAACGGCACCACTACTCAGGTCGGCGATGAAGAGGGCCTCACCGGGGGTATCGACGACTGCGTCGTTACTCCAAGGGCTGAGCTGATAGTCGCGGGAATTCTGGCTCCAGGTAAAGCCGCCGCCCTCGGCCGCGACATGGAAACCGAAAGTGCCGTTCGAGATTACATTGATCCAAGGCTGCGGCGTGGCCTGGCCCATGCCGTGCCGCAGGACATATTCCCGGCCATCGCGGGAGAAGCCGCCAAATCCGTTCCAGAAGGCAAGATCGCCCACCCGGGGCGACGGAGGGCGCTTCGCGGGCTGATAAAGCGCGGGCGGAAGGGGGCGGATGTCGTGGACGGAGTCCCGCGGTTCCGGCAGAGCCTCGGCGCGTTCGATCTGGGTCGAGAGCTTGCCGTTGCGGGCATGAAATGCGACTCGGGCCGCCGCCAGCAGGGCCTGATAGGTGCTCTCCCCCATCAGGTCGCGGCGCAGGGTGAATATATGGTGGTGGGGACCATCGTGGCTCAATCCGCGTAGGCGCGCATTCTCGCACAAAGAGTCGAGCGCGTTCTGGAGATCCTGCGAATAGGATGTCGCATGTTCGTTGAGCAAAACCAGATCGACGAGCAATCCGCGCAGACGGAGATATTCCTGGGCGCGCAAAGCTTTGCGTGCGATCGGAAGATCGGCCTCCGCGTCGATGCGCAAGAGAAGGATCGGCATATCCCCGGAAATGCCCAGCGGCCAGAGCGCTGATTGCGGCGCCGCCGCCGAAACCGGCACCTCGGCGCGCAGACGGCTATCGGGATAGATGAGATAGCGCGCAAGCTTCTGAAAGACGGCGGTTTCCTCCGCCGTCATGCCGAGATGATATTGCTGGATCTGAGAGCGGGTCCAGCTCTGCATTGCGCTGTGCTCAAAGGCTTCCGGATGGCCAAGATAGGCAATGGCGGTCTCGATCTCGGCGCGTTTCGGCGCGGCAATGGTCCAGAGGATCACACTGACCGATTGTCCCGCCGGAATCCGGACTCGCCTGCGCAGGCTAAGGATTGGATCAAGTGTAAAGCCGGCGCCGCCCGTGAGTTTCGCTCCCCGGTCGAAGGCCGCGGCTTCCGCCAATGTCCGGCCCCGCCCGATGAAGGCGCGGCGGTCGGTTTCGGCTTCGGTTTCTCCCTCGGTCGTTTCCCCTGTGACGATCATATGGGCAACACTGATGTCAGGCTCGCCAGGAGCGCGGGGATTGCGTTCGATATGGATCACCCCGGCGGCGGCGTCGATCTCGGTCCTGAGGAACATCTTGGCAAAGGCGGGGTGCGCGGCGTCGGCTTCCGCGCGCATCAGGACGGGTTCGGCGTAGGAGGTTACTTCGATGATCCGGTCCCTTGGTCCCTCGTTGGTGAGGACAAGGCGCCGGCCCTCGGCATCATGTTCGCTGGCTACAAGCACATCGACCTGGCTGCGCAATGTTCCGACCTGTTTGTGGAACTCAACCTTACTGTCGGAGAGGGCCACGCGGGCAATCTCCCCGTCCGCCTGACGTGGCGCGACGGTGGCGGACCACCAGCGGCCGTCCTCGAGATCCCGCAGGAAAATGAAGCTGCCCCAACGATCGACGGTCGGATCCGGCCGCCAGCGGGTCACCGCCAACCCGTTCCAGGTCGCCCGGCCAGAGCCAAGCGCGGTCAGGATCAACGCGTAATGGCCATTCGACAGCAGCGCCGTGGCCCGGTCGGCCCGCAGTGGATCCTCGATGACGCGGTGTTCGGCACCCTTCTTTTCGGCGCGGTCGGCCACGGGTTTCGCTCCATCGCGCGAGACGAGCGCCGGTACGCTGCGCGGCGCCTTCTCCTGCAGCAGAAGCTCGGCCGATTCGATCACCGGATCGCTGTGAAACCGGTCACGCAACAGTCCCTGAAAGGCAACGTTGGCCACTGCGAGGATCGACATGCCGACATGATGGGCCATATAGTTTCGCACCACAACATGGTCCACATGCTCCGGCAGACGGGTGGGCGTAAAATCGACAGAATCATAATAGCCGAATTCACCCAAGGCTCCGACTGCCTCCAGCGCCTTGAGATTGCGCAGCGCCGCCACCGGTTCGAACTGGCTGGCCAGAAGGGTGGCATATGGTGCGATCACGAGATCACGTGCCAGTCCCCGCTTGAGACCCAGAGAGGGGACGCCGAAGTTCTGGTACTGGTAGGTCATTTCTGGATCACGGGCATTGAGCGCCGCTTCGGATATGCCCCATGGCACGCCGCGCAACCGGCCGTAGGTGATCTGGCTGCGCACGATGAGCCGGTTTGTCTGGTTCAAGATACCACCCCGGCGCTCCTGCATGACAAGGGGAGGCATGAGATATTCGAACATCGAGCCCGACCAGCTGACCAGTGCGCCGCGGGCATTGACGGAGGTGAGGGGCCGACCGAGGTGGAACCAGTGCTCGGTCGGAAGATCGCCCTTGGCAATGCCAAAGAAGCTGGTCAGCCGCGCCTCGGAGGCGAGCAGATCATAGCAATTCTCGTCCAGCTCCTCCTGGTTCGCACGGAAACCGATCGACAGGAGCCGGCGCCGTTCATTCAGCAAGAAGCCAAACTGCATCGAAAAGGCGAGATCCCGAGTCTGATCACGCAGGATTGCGAGCCGCCGTCCGAGATCGGCGACTGCCTCGCTTTCCAGGGTGGCATCGGCGAAATTCGCCTCGCAGGTCCGGCGCAACTTCGTGACCCAGCGCACCACCGACCGGCTCTGGTCGGTCTCCAGCTCATGATCGAACTCCCGGGCAAGCTTCTCGAATTCTCCCGCAAGGATCGAGAGATTGAGCAGCCGGGCCGAAGGGAATTCGGAATGGTCACTTAAAGAGCGCAAGGCGCGCTGGAAATCCGCGAGACGTTCCTCCATCCGTCGACGCAGCGGCCTTTGGGCGCGGCGCTCATTGGGGATGCGGGCGAGTTCCTCGGTCAGCACGCCCATCACATCGGACAGACCCTCGGGACCGGACAGGAGACTGGCAAAGGTCGCCTCCGCCCAGTCGCGGCAAGCGGCGCTGAGACAGATGAGATGACCCGCCAGATTGCCGCTGTCCACCGAGGAGACATACCGCGGTTCGAGCACGGCGGTGGAGCGGGTGTCGTACCAGTTATAGAGATGGCCCCGGTATTTCGGGAGTTGCCGCACACTCTCGACCGTCTTCTCCAGCCGGTCCACGGTCTCCGCCAACCCGATCCAGCCAAAATCGCGCGCTGAAACTACCGAGAGCAGATAACATCCGATATTGGTAGGCGAGGTCCGATTAGCGACGACCGGATGCGGAATTTCCTGGAAATTGTCCGGCGGCAGCCAATGATGTTCCTCGGTGACAAAATGCTCGTAATAGGCCCAGCTCCGGCGAGCGGCTCGGCGCAGCGCGGCGAGATCGTCCGGGGAGAGACGCAGATCGTCCTCGGTTTCCCCCGGAACACTGACATACCAAGCAACGAGCGGAGCCAGGATCCAAAGCATCCCGAAGACCGCTGCGATCCAGATCGCGCCACCGGTCATCCAACACAGCAAAATACCCGCAAGACCGATACAGATCGAGGCCAGCATGGCACGGGCATAATCAAGGGGTGAGCGATAAGCCTGTGTCGCGATCAGTGCGGCACTGCGCCATTCCAGAAGGTGACGTTTGCTGACGCAGATGCGATAGAGGGTGCGTACGATCGCATCCATCATCGAGGCAGCGTTTTGCGCAATCAGGGCAAGTCGCAATCCTCCTTGCGCCAGGGCGCTCGCCGCCTCGTGCCCCCATCCGAAGAGCTCCGCCTCGATCACGACCGTATCGCCGCGCAGCCGCAGGAGGCGCGTAAGACCAAGCAAGGGTGCGACAAAAAGGCTGAGGACCAGAGCGATTTGCCAAAGCATCGCCGCCTGTCCAGGCAGGAGTAGCCATCCAAGCAGCGAGCTTGCGACCCAGCAGATTGGTACCAGGGTGCGTCGCAGATTGTCGATAATCTTCCAGCGACCGAGCGCATTTACGCCCCCGCCGAACATGAACGGCGGTAACTGCCAATCACCGCGCGCCCAGCGATGCTGGCGGGCGGCCTCTACCTCGTAGCGGACCGGGAAATCCTCGACCAGTTCCACATCAGAAACAAGGGCCGCGCGGCAGAGAATACCTTCGAGAAGGTCATGGCTGAGAATTCGGTTTTCGGGAAAGCGCTCCTCCAGCAAGTCGTGAAAGCTATCGACATGGAACAGGCCTTTGCCGGTAAAACTGCCCTCGCCCGTCAGGTCCTGATATACGTCCGAGACGCTGAAGACATAGGGGTCCAGTCCGCGGTTGGCTGAGAAGATCCGCTGAAAGAGCGAAGCCTCGGGGCCAGTGGTGAGCGAGGGCGTGACCCTTGGCTGAAGCACGGCGTGACCGGCAACAACGCGACCCTGCGTCGTGTCAACTATGGGGCGATTGAGCGGATGAGCAAGTTTTCCGACAAGCTTGGTCACTGCGTCACGTGTCAGCCGCGTGTCGGCATCGAGCGTCATCACATATTGAATATTGTCGGGCAGTGGCTTCGCAGGCGGCAGGAAAGTCGTATGCTCGGCCTCGCCTCGCAGGACCGAGCCAAGTTCGAGCAGTTTACCGCGCTTGCGCTCCCAGCCCATCCAGACACCCTCGGCCTCGTTCAGGAGCCTACGCCGATGCAGCAGAAAGAAGCGGGTGCGGCCATCATAGGCATAAAGTTCGGCGAGCCGGGCAATCTCTCCCTCGGCATAGGCCAGCAGCGCATCGTCGCGTTCATTGCGCGGATATTGCGAATCTGGCCAGTCGCTGAGCAGAGCGAAGTAAAGCTCGCCCCGCGTGTTTGACAGATAATGCACCTCAAGTGCACGGGTCAGGTCGTCGATCGTGTCGAAGGAATCGATCAGGCAGGGAATGACGACCAGAACGCGGCATTGTTCCGGAATGCCCTCCTTGAATTCGAATCCCACCAGTCGCGAGGGGCGGACATAGGTGGTGACGATGGTATTGAAGAGCGCGACCGCGGCCTCGCTCGCGGGCAGGCCTGCCAGCAAGGTCAGAAAGACCGCGGGCAACGGCCCAAGACCCGCCGCCCGCAGGCCGAGGAAGGAGGCGACAAGCGCGAGAGCCGTCAGGCCGAGGACAGGAATAGCTATTCCGGCCCAACCCAGGCCGCGATAAGCTCGTGCAAGGCGCATTGAGACGGGGGGACGGCAGCCGAGTTCGGTCTCTAAACCTGGCCGAAGCGGGCCGATCAGTACCTCACCGACATCGACGCCTTCCCCCGCCGAAATCTCCAGCGCGCGCTTGGCGACGTCCTCCTCGCTCGCTTGCGACCAGCGTGCAATTTCCTCGATTGCACGGCGATATTGATCCTGAGAGGTGAAATCGAGTTCCGCGAAATTGGATCCCGCACGCAATACCGCGTCAACCCGGGCAACCGAGACGAACCAATCCTTCCAGTCGATATCATCGAGCGCGCGCAAACTGCGCACGATATTGCCGATCCGCGCATTGCCAGCCGACATGCGGTTTTGCTCGGCGATCTGAACTTCGTTGGCGTCGATGTCACGGGCTTCCAGACATTCTTCGACCCGGACGATCTCCCAATGAGCTGTGACGGTCTCGTCGCTGAGCCTGTAAAGCAATTGGCTGGCGAAGGTATTGTCCCGCAGATCCGACTCCGCCGCTCGCAGCAGCGCTTCGCGGACATCCGCCGCCTCTGTTCCCAGCAAACGGTCCGCCAGCGCATTCGCGGCGTCGCGCATGGTGCGCGCGCTATCGATCCGTCGAGCAAGCCGGGCCAGATCATCAATCAGCACGAAGCGCAACAGAGAGGGCAGTGCCCAGAGTTCGCCGATGCGCAGCGGATGATGTGCCTGATAGCCTTCCACCAGCGCGGTAAACCGTTCCGCTGTCACCTCGCAACGGGAATGGGCGATATAGATCCAGGCCAGCGCGAGCGCGCGCGGCGCATGCCCCCCGCCCACGAGCTCCACGTCGGGCAGGCTGCGATAGAAGCGACGCGGCAGGTCACGCCTCACCTGCCGGGCGGTTTCTTCCATCCGATAAAAATTGTCGATTAGCCATTCGGCGGCCGGTGTGATCAGTTCGCCCGCCTCGGCCGAGCGCAGTGTCGCAAGATAGGAGGCCGAAATGGCCGCGAGATTTCCCCGCTGGCGCGCCTCGAAATCAACCAGAGTATAATTTGGAAGTTCGATACTGGCCGTCTGGCCAAGCTCCTCTCCGCGATGTCGCAGCTCCGCCTCGGACAGATACACGGACTCGATGGCCGCGTACCTGTCGGACGCGCGGTCGTCACCACTTGGCAGATTCAGCAAGAGCCAAAGCCTTTCACGAGCGAACTGGCTCTGTCGGGCAGACTTGGGACACGGATGACCCAATGCAGATCCGTCGACGAGGAGCGGTCGCGTTGGCAAAAATGAGCGTTCTGATCGTTCGGCGATAACGCCGATCTCGTCTATAACGCAGTTGCGAACGAATTAGTTCCTCTCAAGAGAGAAGTTATTTTGTCTTGCGGGAATGATAGATTCGCGAACATCCATCTGTCCCAATTCGGAGCAGAATGCGGTTCCCTGCGTCATTACCGCACAGGAAAGGTCGGGAACAGGGGGGCCAGCTCATGCGTTGGCCCCATGATATGCGAAGGAGACTTGCATGCGAGGTCATTTCGGCCATTGGAACTGTTTCTTGTGATCGGGGCGGCGCATTGGGGGCCCCGGCGAACGGGTCAAGGATGGGTCTTTCAAGTCTGGGCCCCATCCCAACCGGAACTTCACTTGATTTTGGAGGAAAATCCGGTCCTGCAACAGACAATGATGCGTGACTCAAAAGGCTGGTTCAGTTGTGAGAGCACGAAAGCCAGGGCGGGCATGGGATATGGGTTCCGCCTCGCCGATGGTCGAGTGTTACCCGACCCCGCCGCCCGCGCGCAAATGAACGATGTGCATGGCCTCTCGCGGCTCGTCGACCCGGACGCCTATGTCTGGCACCATTCCGACTGGCGGGGCCGTCCCTGGGCCGAGGCGGTGATCCTGGAACTGCATGTTGGCACCTTCACACCTGAGGGCACCTTCCGGGCCGTGATCGACAAGTTGCCGCACCTTGTCGAAACCGGGGTTACAGTGATCGAATTAATGCCCGTGGCCCAGTTCGCAGGCGCCCGCGGCTGGGGATATGACGGGGTTCTGCTTTTTGCTCCCCATCCCGCCTACGGATCACCCGAGGATCTCCAGGCGCTGGTGGATGCCGCGCACGGGCTGGGACTGATGGTTCTGCTCGACGTGGTCTATAATCACTTCGGTCCGGAAGGATGTTATCTGCCCACTTTCGCCGAAGGTTTTTTCCATCCCGACCGTCACACTCCCTGGGGCCGGGCCATTGCCTACGAGCGCGAACCGGTCAGACGGTTTTTCATCGAGAACGCCCTCTATTGGTTGAGGGAATTCCGCTTCGACGGACTGCGCTTCGACGCGGCGGATCATGTTCGGGATCCGGACTCTCCTGAGGAAATTCTCGTCGAGATTGCAAGGACCGCCCGCGCCGCCCTGCCCGGCCGCGAGGTGCATCTGACCACCGAGGACAATCGCAATATTACCACCCTGCATGAGCGCGGCCCGGAGGGCGCGGTTCATCTTTTCACCGGGGAATGGAACGACGATCTGCACAATGCCGCGCATGTGCTCGCAACCCATGAGACGGAGGGCTATTATATCGATTTCGCGGAAGGGCACTGGCAGAAATTCGCTCGCGCCCTGGCGGAGGGGTTCGCCTATCAGGGCGAAGTTTCGCCCCAGGAAGGCAAACCGAGGGGCTATCCGAGCGGCCATCTTCCTCCGCTTGCCTTCATCGATTTTCTGCAAAACCACGATCAGATCGGCAACCGCGCCTTTGGCGAGCGGCTGACCACGCTGGCACATCCCGAAATCCTCGCCGCGCTACGCACCATCCTGCTGCTCTCGCCCCATGTGCCGCTGATCTATATGGGCGAGGAGTGGGGAGAGACTCGCCCCTTCGTCTTTTTCTGCGACTTCCAGGGGGAACTTGGTGACGCGGTGCGGGAAGGACGGCGTCGGGAGTTTCAGCACTTTACCGCCTTTCGGGATCCGCATGTTCGCGACACCATTCCGGACCCAAACGCCCTCCACAGCTTTCAGGAATCGAAAATCGACTGGAATGGTGCCGAGACGGAGGAAGGCCGCGCCACGCTCGCTTGGACCCGCGGGCTCCTGAGACTCCGCCATCGCGAAATCGTGCCTCGCCTTGCCCGGGCACCGGGCGGTGGTGGACGAGTGATCCTGGCCGACACTGGCCTTCTGGCCATCGACTGGCAGCTCGACGGCGCCGCGTTGCGACTGCGGGCGAATTGCGATGACCGGCCGCGCGTGGCCCCCCCCGCGTCCGGCCGACTAATCCACGGACCCGAGTGCGAAGAGGATCAACCCGCCTTCACCGTGCGCGCCTTCCTCGACGAAGGAGAACCCGCATGACGCCCCGGGCTACCTACCGGCTGCAATTCGGGCCCGACTTTGGTTTCGCCGAAGCGGCGGCTCTGGCGCCGTATCTCGGCGCACTCGGGATCAGTCATCTCTACGCCGCGCCGGTCTTTGCCGCGATGCCGGGCAGCACCCATGGATATGACGGGATCGACCCCAACCAGTTCAATCCCGAATTGGGCGGTGAGACGGGCTTTAGATCCATGGCGGCGGCTTTTCGCGCCGAGGGCATGGGACTGATCCTCGATTTCGTCCCGAACCACCTTGGGGTATGGGGGGCGCATAACCGCTTCTGGCTGAGCGTTCTGGAGGAGGGTCCGGCCAGTCCCTATGCTCATTGGTTCGATATCGACTGGCGAAGCGAGTATCCGGGCCTGCATGGCAAGCTCCTGGCTCCGGTATTGGGCGAAAGCTATGGCACGGCGCTGACAGCAGGCGATCTGGATCTGCGTTTCGATGCGGAGGAGGGCAAATTCGCTGTCTGGGCGCATGACACGCATAAGTTGCCCGTTCGGCCAGAGGATCATCGGGAGTTTCTCGACACCCGGCATCCGGAGCAAACCCTGGCAATTTTTCGCGGCACGCCCGGTGTTTCCAGTTCCTGGGCTGCGCTCGACGAGCTTATCTTGCGCCAGCACTGGCGGCCTGCGAAGTTTGACCTCGATTGCGATGCGATAAACTACCGGCGGTTCTTCACAATCAGCTCGCTCGCGGGCCTGCGAGTGGAAGACCCGGAAGTCTTCAAGGCAACGCATCGGCTGGTGCTCGATCTGCTCGGAGAAGGAGTGATCGATGGGCTGCGCATCGATCATATCGACGGGCTGGCTGATCCGATGGCTTATGTCCGGCGGCTGCGCGCGGCGGCCACCCGGCCGTTCCATCTGGTGGTCGAGAAAATCCTCGCCCCGGGAGAACGCCTGCCCGCCGAATGGGAAGCGGATGGTACGACGGGATACGAGTTCGCCAATCTGATCAATGGGCTGCTGATCGACCCCACCGGTGGGGACGCCCTGACGGCGGCCTGCGAGGGTTTCACCGGATCGAAGATCATCCCCGCCAATTTGGTCGAGCAATCCAAGTTCGATATCATGAACCGGACCATGATCGGCGAAATCACGTCGCTGGCCACACGGTTGCACCGGATCGCACTCGAGGAGCCAGCGACGCGCGATCTCGGGCGTCTCGCCCTGAGGCGTGCCCTGGCGCAAGTGATCGCCTGCCTCGATGTCTACCGGACCTATGCCGATCTCCAAGGCGCGCGGCCAGAGGGTCGGAGCAGGCTCGCCCGGGCGGTGGCGGCCGCCCGTCGCCGCGCGCCGGAACTTGACCCCTTGCATTTCGACTTTCTCGAAGCGGCGTTGAGTCTCGATCTCGCCGAAACCTTGAAAGGCTTGGCGCCCGAGATCCGCGCCTGCGTTCAACGCTTCCAGCAATTGACCGGCCCGGTGATGGCCAAGGGTGTCGAGGACACGGCCTTTTATCGCTACCATCGGTTGGTGGCGCTGAACGAGGTCGGCGCCGAGCTTGGGCATTTCGGCGGCGATATCGCCCATTTTCATCGGGAGAACCAGGCGCGGCTCTCCGAAAACCCGCGGATGCTGCTGGCCAGCTCGACCCATGATACCAAGCGCGGCGAGGATGCGCGGGCTCGCATTCTTACGCTCTCCAGCCGGACGGCGGACTGGACGGCGCGGGTCGAGGATTGGCATCGGATGCTTGCACCGGGGGGCGCGGCGATCGACCGCGAAATGGCTTATCTCTTCTATCAGATGTTGGTCGGAGTCTGGCCGATGGACTGGCGGGAAGAAGATACGATCCCCCCTGAACGATTGACCGATCTACGCGAACGCGTCGTGGCCGCCCTGGTGAAATCGGCCCGCGAGGCAGCGCGACAAACCCGCTGGGTCTTTGGCGATCCCGAATACGAGGCGGCGCTCGAGGCTTTCGTCAGCCGCGCGCTCGACCCCGTGCCCGACAATGCCTTTCTGCGGGATTTCCGGAAGTTCGAGGCTGGCCTCTTTGACCGCGGCGTCGAAAATGCCCTGATCCAGACCACACTCAAGCTGACCGTTCCCGGTATTCCGGACATTTATCAAGGCGCCGAGCTTTGGGAGCAGAGCATGGTCGATCCGGACAACCGCCGCCCGGTGGATTTTACACGCCGCGCTGCGATGCTCAGCTCCGGAGCCAGCATTGCAACGGCCTCACGGGCGAGTGGTGCTGTCAAACTCGCCCTGATCGCCCGCCTGCTCGGGCTGCGTCGTGACCGACCGGCTCTTTTCGCCGAAGGATCCTATCAGCCGCTTGAAACCGGCGATGATCGGGTGCTGGCCTTCCTGCGCGTTCATGAGGGAGAGCGGCTGCTGGTCGCAGCCGCGCTCGATGGGGCCAAGCCGGAAAGCGCAAAAATCGAGGCAGGCGCCGGCCAGTGGAAGAATATGCTCGGGGAATCGAGCACCAGCGATCTGAACGGCGCGCGTCTCTTCCGCTCTTTGCCCGTCGCGGTTCTGCTCGCGATCTGAAGGACATCTCACATTCGGGAAAGAGTCGCAAAATGGATCTCGACTCTCCCGTAATGGAACTCGAAAGGTCCGTCCGGGTTTACATTCGTCCGCTGCGCACCTGTCCCGCCTGGTGGATGTCTTTGGAGGACACGACTGCCCGGCGGTAGTTCCGCCGGGTTCTTTTTTGCGCAGCGAGGTTCAGGAGGACTGCGAAGCCAAGTTGCCGCAATCCGCTCAGTGATATCAGGCAGCCTCGGGAAACAGCCAGACGCTTTCGCGCGGAATCTGAACCCAGACCGGCCCGGTCGGCAGCTGGCGCGGCCCAAAGGCTTTTACCGCCAGTCCGCCTTGGCTCAGCCGGTACTCCCAGCGGTCGCCAAGATAGAGGCACGCCTCAAGCCGCATCTCGATCCGGTCCGTCGCCGGCTGGTCATGCACAGCGATTTGCTCGACGCGAATGACCGCCTTGCCCTCGCCGTCGCCGCTGACTGGTCCGCGGACCACTCCGTCCAGTGCCCAGTCCACCCCCTCGATCCGCGCCGCCGCGCCATTGCGCCGGATCCGGCCGCTCGCGATATTGTTCGCCCCAAGGAAATCGGCGGCGTAGAAGCTCGCAGGCTGCGAATAGATCTCCTCCGGTCCACCTTCCTGAACGATGGCGCCATGCCGCAAGAGCAGGATATTGTCCGACGCCGCCAGCGCCTCGGCCTGGTCATGCGTCACCAAAACACCGCAGATCTCCAGATCGAGGATCAGCTTGCGGATCCAGTAACGCGCCTCTTCGCGCAGTTTGGCATCGAGGTTGGACAGGGGTTCGTCCATCAGCAACACCCTGGGCTCATAGACAAGCGCCCGGCAGATCGCCACACGCTGCTGCTGGCCACCCGACAACTGGTCAGGATAGCGATCGGCGAGATGACCAAGGCCGATCTTTTCCAGTGTGCTTTGAACCTTCTTCGCGGCTTCAACCTTGTCGACCCCGCGCAGCTTCAATCCGTAGGCGACATTCTCCATCACCGTCCGGTGCGGCCAGAGCGCATAGGACTGGAAAACCAGACCGATATTGCGATGCTCAGGGGGCAGAACCAGCTTCTTGTCGCTGTCGAGCAGGACCTTGTCCCCGATCTGGATGCGACCAACCTCTGGCTGCTCAAGCCCGGCGATGCACCGCAGGAGCGTGGTCTTGCCGCTGCCCGAGGCACCGAGGAGCGAGACGATGGACCCCCGTTCGGCGCTGAAGGAGGCGCCCTGAAGGATATGCAGGCCACCGAGATACTTGTGGATGTTCGAGACGACGAGTTCAGTCATGGACCTTGGCTCCCAGTCGGAAGGCGAGGGTAAGACCCGCGCTTGTGAGAATGATGCTGACGAAGGCGAGGGCGGCGATCGTGTCCATCGCGCCGGTCTGAAGCAGGGAAACCATCAGCGAGCCGATGACCTCGGTTCCGGCGCTCATTAGATAGACGCCGGTGGCATAGTCGCGCAGGAAGACGATCATGATCAGCGCCCAGGCCCCGAGCAGGCCGGGCCGAACGATCGGGATCACCACGTCGCGCCAACCGCGATAGACATTGGCACCGGTGGTGCGGGCGGCCTCCTCCAGTTCCGGGGCGACCTGCATCAGTGTGCCCTGGAGCAGCCTGAGTCCGTAGGAGAGACCGACGATCAGATAGGCCGCGAACAGGCTGATGAGCGTCGAGCGAAAGGGTTGAAGGAAGGGCACGAACAGGAACAGCCAGAAGAAGGCGAGACCGACAATCAGGCTCGGCATCGCACGCGGCAGCAGCACCAGGTAATCCAGCAGCGTGCCCGACCCGTCACGGTTGCGGTGCCCCGCGAGACCGATCAGCAGATAGATCGCCACCGCCGCCATGCCGCCGAAGACCGCGAGCAGGACCGTGTTGAGGATGCCGCGGCTGAGGCTCGGAACTTCGAGCAGGTTGGCGAAATGCTTGACCGTCATATGGGCGAAGGGGTTCACACCCGCTCCCCAGGAGTCGACGAAGGCCCGCAAGGTAATGCCACCGATCGGCAGGATCACCGAGAAGAACAGCCAGGTCCCGATCAGCGACAGGGCAACGATCTGTCCCTTGGTGCCGAGATGCATCACCTGCGTCCGCGCCCCCTTGCCACCGAGCGCCGCGTAGCGCCGGGCGTTGCGCAGGAGCCTGCGCTGATACCAGACCATCGGCAGGGTCATCAGCACCAGGAGCACCACGACCACCGCCATCAGCTGGTAGGTTGGCACACCGAAGAGGGTGGTGAGCTTGTAGACATAGGTGGTCAGAACCACGATCCCGCTCGGATCGCCGAGAACCAGCGGCACCCCGAACATCTCGAAACCGATCATCAGATTGAGCGCGGTGGCAAAGATCATCGCCGGCAGCACCATCGGCACCGTTACATCGACGCAGACCCGCCAGAGCGGTGCGCCAGTGATCCGCGCGGCTTCCTCCAGATCGGAGGGCAGATTGCGCATCGCGGCGGACACATAGAGATAGACATGCGGCACATGGCTGAGACCGCAGACGACGACGATGCCGGCGAGCGAATAGAGGTTCCAGGGCGCGGTTCCAAAGACCGCCTTGACGGCGAGCGTGACAAAACCGGAGGGTCCGACCGCGACCGTGTAGCCGAAGGCAAGCACGATGGCCGAGATGAACATCGGCACCAGAACCAGCACTTCCAGCGCCTTGCGGAATTTCACATCCGTCCGGGTCAGAAGAAAGGACAGGCCCGCGCCGAGCGGCACGGCGATTGCAACCATGCCAAGCGCCATGATAACCGTGTTCTGCAGCGCATCCCAGAACATCGGATCGGTCAGGATGTATTGATAGGCCTCCAGCGTCGGGCTCGTCGATTTCTGGAAGAAGGGCCCATCGAGAAAGCTCTGATAAAGGATCAAGGCGATCGGGGCGAGCACCCCGAGAGCAAGCAGGCCGATCACGATCCGCCGAAAGCCGCGCCCCTCTCCGGGCCGGGGCAGAGCCGGCGGGATCGTGACGGGAACGGATGTCGCGGTTTTAGCCGCGGCCCCGAGAGTCATTGTGTGCGCCATGCGCGTTTCCTCCCTTGGTTCCTGTGAGGTTTCCGGGCCGCCCCGAAGGGCGGCCGATGGCGTCAGCTCTTGGCCGCGCCAGTCCATTCGCGCAGGAACTTCACGCGCTTCATCGGGTCGGAATAATCAAGCAGCGTATCATCCACCGCGATGGGTGCGAGATGACCGCCAACGCGTTCGCCTATCGTGTCCAGGTTGAAACCGGTGGTGACATCGGTCCGCACCGACGGCAGGCCATGGGCGGCGAGCTGGCTCTGGCCTTCCTGGCTGAGCAGGAAGTCGAGGAAGACCTTCGCGGCATTCGGATGCGGCGCGTTGGCAACGATCCCGGCGAGCCGCGAGAAGGCGGCGGTATGTTCGGGGTCGAAGGCTACGCCAAGGGTCTGGCTGTCCTTGGCCCAATCGAGCGCATAGGAACCGATCAGGTTGAAGGCCAGGATATTCTCGCCCGAGGCAACGGTTTCACGCATCGAACCGGTCGAGGAATAGACCTTCCCTCCCGCCGCGCCAAAGGCCTTGGCCATGTCCCAGAATTTTTCGGTCGTATTGGCATCGTTGGTCTGGATCAGGAATCCGATGCCGCTCTTTTCGGGATCGAAGGTCGCGACCTTGCCGGCGGCCTCGGGCGTTCCGAGAAAGGCGATCATTGCGTCGCGGGTCACGGGAACCTTGTCCTCGGGGATCGCGAGCTTGTTGTAGATGATGCCGATCGGCTCGACGGTCGCGGCATAGAGTTGACCCTCGTATTCGGCCCATTCCGGCAACGCGGCCTTCTGGTCGGATTCGTAGGTGTCGAGATAGCCGTCATGGGCGAGGCGCATCTGCAGGTCCATCGCGGAGTTCCAGACGATATCGCCACCGACCTGACCGGCCGCCGCCTCCGAGATCACCCGGTTGTAGATGATGTTGGTGTTGAGGTCGTTATAATCGACGCGGATCTCGGGGTACTTGGCATTGAAGGCATCGATCATCGGTTGAACGAGGCCGAGGTCGGTCGCGGAATAGACCGAGACCGCGCCTTCTTTCTTCGCAGCGGCGACGGTGGCTTCGTCGGCCGCGAGCGCCGGGCATGCGGCGACGAGCGCCAGGAGCGAGGCAAAGGCGAGGCGGCGCGTATGCTGTGTCATGAATGATCCTCCGGTCGATTCTTGGTTTCCCCGGTCTCGAATGCCGGGAGTGGAGGCTGTGTAGGCCCCGAAGCTGGCATGGACCTGTCACCCGGGCCGCCCCCCGGGAAAATGGCAGCCCGATCGCGGCGCCTGAGGCCCTGTCCAGGCAAGCCCCACCATCCCGGCCTCGGCCCCCCCGCGGGGAGAGCTGGGCAATCGGCCCAAGGCTTTGGAACGAGGTTCGGGGAGGACGGAACAGTCGGCTGTTTCCGGGTTCGGTCCCGAAGGCCCTGCCCCGGTGGCGGTGCGCACGCGTGCGCACCAGATCATCTACTTGAAACTAAAAGATATTGTCTCCGGCGTTAACGCGGCGGAAACCTGAAGGACCGCGAAAAGATCAGCGGCGCTCCGGAGTTTGGGCGGGGGCGGAGATGGCCCAGGTCGGCAATCGGGTTTGAGCGAGGGCGTCGTCGGGGGGCGTCGTTGGATGTGTCATGCGGGGAGCATGCGCGCGGGGCGGCGGTTTGGCCAGGGAAATCGCGGCGGAACCGCCCCACTTTGGCACTCTTGTTTATGTCCGATAATCTTGCCTTATCGGACAGGATGGCGGTAAGCTTCCAGCATGACCGAAACAGCTGGAAAATCGCCCCCGGGGCCGTCCGACCCCCCTGGTCCCGAGGAGGACCCAGGCGATGCGCCCGCGCCCGCGACCCCGCCCTCCCCCCTCGCGGGATCGGGCGCGCTCGACCGGCTTGTGGAAACCGCCCGCGACTATGCCCGCGCCGCCGCCTCGGAGAACACGCTCCGGGCCTATGCCGCGGACTGGACGCGGTTCGCCCGCTGGTGCCGCAAGCGCGGGGCGGAGCCCCTGCCCGCCTCGCCCGAGCTCGTCGGCCTCTATGTCGCCGATCTGGCGGCGCCCTCGGACAGGACCCCTGCCCTGTCGGTCGCCTCGATCGAGCGCCGCCTCTCCGGCCTGGCCTGGGGCTATGCGCGGCGCGGTGACCGCCTGGACCGACAGGACCGCCATATCGCCAGCGTCCTGGCCGGCGTCCGCCGCCGGCATGCGCGACCGCCCCTCCAGAAGGCGGCGCTGCTGCCCGAGGATCTGCGCGCCATGCTCGCCACCCTGCCCCACGACGCGCGGGGGCTGCGCGACCGGGCCATCCTGCTCCTGGGCTACGCCGGGGCCCTGCGCCGCTCCGAGATCGTCGGCCTCGACCTGCATAGGGACGACACCCCGGACCAGGGCGGCTGGGTGGACATTCTCGAAGGCGGCCTCCTTCTCACCCTGCGCGGCAAGACCGGCTGGCGCGAGGTCGAGGTCGGGCGCGGGGCCTTTGAGCAGACCTGCCCCGCCCATGCCTTGACCCAATGGCTGCGCTTCGCACGGATCGACTTCGGCCCGATCTTCGTCGCCGTCACCCGCGACGGGCAGAGGGCCACGGGCGAACGCCTGTCCGACAGGCATGTCGCCCGGCTGGTCAAGGCCTGCGTCCAGGCGGCCGGCCTGCGCCCCGACCTGCCCGAGGCCGAGCGCCTCTGGCTCTTCTCCGGCCATTCCCTGCGCGCGGGCCTCGCCAGTTCGGCCGAGGTCGACGAGCGCTTCCTTCAAAAACATCTCGGCCACGCCTCCGCCGAGATGACCCGCCGCTACCAGCGCCGCCGCGACAGATTCCGCGTCAATCTCACCAAAGCCGCCGGCCTCTGAGGATACGCAGCCAGAGAGAGGCGCTATGTGCCCGAGGCGGTCTGGGCCGGTCGGACTGAAGACCGGGGTGAAACCCTGGAGGGATTTCCATGATCTCCCATTCATGCAAATCCCTCTAGTTGTTTGATATTACGCATTTTCGAGCCGGGAAACCGAACACACCTCCGCTGAAAATGCCTTAGGTCGGCCAATATTCATCGAGCAGGCTCCTCAGCGCCTCTTCCGCCTCGCGCCGGTTCCCTCCCCCACGGACCAGAAGCGTCAATGTCACCCCCGTCTTGTTGGCCCCGACAAGATGCAGGAGAGGCTTGCCCGAGGGGCCGGTCATGGTCCGGAGCGGCATTCCTGACTTCCTGGGGGGGGTCTCTTTGGACGATCGCGTCGCCTCTGTCAGCGCGCGAATGACGTTGGCGGGGGAAAGAGGGACATTCTCCCTGCCCTCCTCGCGCGCCTTTCTCAATCGGGCGGCTTCCGCGAAAACCGCCGCGCGGCTCTCCTCGGGCTTCAGGAGAGGCTTGAGCGATCCGACATGGGAAATCTTCAATTCGAACGGATCCGGGAACGCGGCGATCAATTCCTCCGGCAGACGCGCAAGATCCAGATAGCGGCTGAGCCAGGCCTCGGACTGGTTGAGCCGCTTTGCCATGTCTTTCTGGCGCCCACCGTAATAGAGGCCAAGCGCCCTGAGATAATCCCGCGCCCGTTCGACATCGCTCAGATCTTCCCGCGCGCGATTTTCGAGGTCGGCGATCCGGAAAGCCTGCTCATCGGTCAGATCCCGAATTTCAACGAGATAGCGAACCTCGGGATGGTTGTTTGCGCGAAGCCAAGTGACACTCCAATGCCGCCGCGCCCCACAGATGACTTCGAAATCATGATCCGCGTCCCCTGAGACACGCCGGACGATGGCCGGAACTTCCTGGCGTCCCTGGGCAAGAATGCTCTCGATCAGGTCACCGCACCGTTCCTCGTTGAGAGAGCCGTAATCCCGGTTATGTCGCTCCCAGATGCGGCAGCGCGCCGGGTCGACCAGTTCCTGCGGGCTGTTCACCACCGCCCCAGACGCCAGTTCCGCGAGCCGGTTGTTTCGTCGCCCCAGAACACCGACACCGAGCCTCGGGGCCGGCTCGACCTGCTCCACACCCGCGGCGAGCCCGTCCACGAAACTCTTGTTTTTCGAGCTCATCCCCCTGCCCTTTCCCTCCGAATTGCAGCCCTGCAATTTCTCATGCCAGCCCCTCTTTGCGAAGCCTGCCGAGATGGCTGGGCCAGGTCTGGCGGATATTGACCTCGATCTCGGCGCATACTCCGTCCAGATAGGTCAGGCACCGGTCGCGGACCTGTTTGCTCGTCATCGGTCCATCGAGCTCATAGACCGTCATCAGGCGCGCGGATGCATTGTCGATCTCGGCCGAATCCTTCAAGGGTGTCCGGATCATCGCGCTTCCGTAGATCTGGTGCATGAGATCCAAAAGGCTTCGCTGCATCGACTTGTTCTCGTCCACCTTCGTTGCGACGAAGCGGAGAAACGAGAGTTCCGGTGCGAGTTCGTGATCGGACAGGCTGCGGATGGTCTCATCCAGCATGGCGAGAAAGGCGGCGGTGGAGGAGAAATCCATCACCGTCGGTGGAACCGGGACGACCAGGGCATTGGCGGCATGCAGAACCGACAGGGAAATCGCCCCCAGCGCCGGGGGCGGGTCCAGAATGACCACGTCATAGAGATCCGCGACCGAGGCGATCCCCTCCGCCAGGCGCCCCAGAAGCGCGCCCTGCCCCCGCGCCATGCGCGCGGCGAGTTCGTATTCGGATTGAAAGAGGCGCAGGTTCGCGGGAATGAGATCCAGCCCGTCGAAATGAGTCTTGCGGATCGCATAGTCGAGCGAGCGACGCTCGCCTTCGCGCAAATAGGGATAAAGGGTGTCGTCCTCGTCCAGATCCAGATCCGGCACATAGCCGAACAGCGTCGTGACGGATGCCTGGCTGTCGCAATCGATCAGCAGAACGCGATAGCCGCGAATGGCAAGATACTGCGCCAGATGGACGGAGACCGTCGATTTGCCGACCCCGCCCTTGAAATTCTGCACCGCGAGAACGGAGCAGGGATCGGTCGCCGCGCGCCAGGGCCTCGTGCCGAACGTGCCGCGCATGTCGTTCAGCTGGCTCAGGGTATAGCCCACGCGCCGATTGTTGTCTCCCCGCGGCGGACTGGCCAGACGACCATCGTTTTCCGCCTCGCGGATCGCGGCCGTCGTGCGACCCACGAGCTCCGCCGTCCTGCCGATCTGGAACGTGGGTTGACGCCGCTCCTCGGACCGGGCACTGCGGGCGGACGCCCTCAGTTTTTCAAGCACAGCGGCCGACCGATTCGCCAAAGCCGCGACATCGAGACGCTCGCTCAGGCGGACTTCGTCTATGGGCGAATTCATTGGACAACCTTTTTTGAAACGGACTCGAGTCACCGCGGAATTGCGAATTCTGATTGCGACAATGGAGGAATTCGCAAATTTCGCAACGGAAAACGAACGTGCGCGGGCAGGGAGGGCCGCATTCCTGTCCGAGTGGGGGCATCGTTCAAGGCGAACGCGGGAGTAACGAGCGTTCCGCTTTCCGGAGGAGGGCGCTTTGGCGAGGAACAGGGCGGGTTTGCAGAGCGCGGAAGCGGAGCCCCCGTGCCGAGCATCGGGTTATCTTGCGAATGGACTGCGAGGAGCGAGGCCTGACCGCGCTGGTTGGTTCACCCTGCCCCAATCATTCGGCCACCAGGATGGCAGGCCCGGGGCGGACCTTTTGTCTTCGCCCTTCCGAACCGGACGACGCATCCGAGCCGACGCGGCTGCCATAATCACCATCGCGTCTGGCACGGCGAGGAGCCAGCACTGAAAACCCTTTTGCAAGTCACGGTCATTCTCCGACGAAGCGATGGGGAGCGGACCATAAAGCTTGAAAGCACCGGCGCACTCCCGAACTGCGGAATTCGATTAGGCGCAGGGAAGGGAGGTCCGGTCTCGGGCAGCCGCGTCTCGAAATTGCAGGCCTGCAATTTTCCAGGGGGCAAGGAAGGCATCTCAAAACTCAATGCCTCTCAGAGGACCGAGGTCTTCCAAGGGCAGGGTGCAAGCAGGAAGCCATCGATCCTGAAACCATCCTCGCGCCCACGCCGGCAAGCGTGCTTGTCCTATGTGCCTGCCGGGCTTCCGGGATCATCACCGCGCCTTGGCAGCCCCCCCAAAGGCGAGGTCTCCATCCGGTACGCTTCGCCCCTGATGCGCTCTCGGAAAACCGTCGGCGGAGGTCGGCCCTCCAAAGCCTGCGACGACAGAACTGTCAGGCTCGGCGCTCCTCCTCGCGCCCGTCCGTCAGGGGACAGGCTCCGCGGGCCGGCGGCTTGAAGTGGGGACGGGGGGCTCTGGAAAGTCCACTGGAGAAGCTCTTCCCCCAGGCCGGAGAATCTTGCGCTTCCGCAAGCCGCTGTGACACGGACATCTCGCCCTTCGAATTTCTGGCAGGCATCGGATCGACGATTTAGGGACGACCCCGGCGCGCCAGAAAAGCCTCGCAAAAGCCGCGCCAGGATTTCTCCAGCTTCGCTCCACTCAGCAAGGCCAGGCGCTGCCCCATATGGTCGCGATAGGCATCGGCGATCAGGTCCACATCCCAGCCGCCACCGTACTGTTGCCCGATCCTGCGAGCCGCGTTCTCTGTCTCGCCGAAATGCAACCGGCCGGATGGAAATCGCTCCCAGACAGTGCCCGGGGTCGCGGGCGACGGGGGAGGGGGGTCGTCCGCCACGACCTGTTCAACGGTCTCGACGCGTCTCTCCTTACGTCCGGCGCTGTGACGCACAATCTCATCGGTGGTGGCGAGCTGGGCAGGGGCGCCCTTGGGAATGAACCGGAACTCCAGCTCGACCACCGCGCGTCCGCGCTTGATTTCGTTCCAATCGCAGGTGAAATGCGCGAGCTGGTCGATCTCTCCCTGCGCCACGGTCAACACCTTCCGCCTGAGCTGAGCGAAATCACTGTATTTCTCGGGATCGATACCCAAGGCCGCGCGCAGTCCGATCAGATCGACCTTCCAGACGGGCTGCCGCCGATGAAGACGAAGCGCGCCTTCCTCATAGAGCTTGAGCGCATAGGCGGACCGGAAGCCCAGCACCGCCTGCCGGTTCATCACCGCGTAGGTCTCCGACTCCTGGATCAGCCTGCGCGCATCCGGCGTGAATTGCCACTCGATCCATCCGGTCTCCCGACCATTCGCCTCGACCTCTTCCCAGGACGCCTGGATCAGGCTGAAGCGCTTCGTCGCCCGGCGGCCGCGCCAGGACAGATCATCCTCGGCGAACAGGGTCCGGTGCAGCTCCTCCAACATATCCACGATCCGCTCGTTGCCCTTGTGACCCCGGCGAATATCGGCCTTGCGCATCCGGTGCGTGACATCGCGCCAGGCATCACCGCCCGCGGCGAGGATCATCAAGGCCAGAAGGCGGGACGCGGTCAGACTCAGGGATTGCCCCTTGACGAAACGAACCTCGACGAGCCCCCCCGGTTTGACAAACTCCTCTCCGCCCTTGCGGGCAACGGTCTCGGCGACCCGCATCGCACGGCGCGCCATTCCGCCCGGGGTTTCGTCATTCCTGGCCACGATCCTGATCCCGTCCTTTCGGGTGAGAATGCCTAACCTGTCCTGATCCGTCAATGAAGGTCAGGTTAAAGGGATGCCCCCAGAAGGACAGGTTCAATCCCCCAGGAAGTCAGGTATCCGCCCCCACAAAGACAGGCAAAGGCCCCCACAAGGACAGGATAAGAGGTCTATCCTCTTGATAAGCCTGCTGCTTCCGGCCCTGAATCTTGAATCTTTGAATCTTGAATCACCGGCGATGCCGGGGAGTGTAAAAACTCTTTCAGGAAGAGGGAAAAGTGGGCTCCCTGCGACGAGCCGTGACGTCCGCCGGCCCCCCCTGGACCGTCGCACAGCGAACCCCACGATGTCCGGGAAAGGACGCCGAGGAGGCGACCAAAGACCCGCCGGTGCCTAGGGCATTTTCAGCGAAAATGGCATTCGGTTTCGCGACTCGAAAATGCGCGATATCAAAGGACGGGAGGGATTTTCATGAACCGGGGATCATGAAAATTCCTCTAGCCCGCGAGATCGACCTCGAGTCCGACCCCCGCGGCCCGGGCTTTGGCGAGAAGGAGCGCGCCAATGGCGATGTCCTGCATCGCGATCCCGACCGAATTATAGAGCGTGATGGCCTCGGGCGCGGTCCGGCCGGGTGCGATGCCGGTGATGACATCGCCGATCTCCGGCCCGATCTCGGCTTCGGTGAGGGCACCCTCGGCAAGCGCGAGGAGCAGATCGCCGGACTCGTGCATCGCCGTGGCCCGGCTGTCGAGAAAGATCCGGGCGCGCGCCATGCCGGCGGAGTCGATCTCCCGGTGATCCGCGCGGGGCGGCGCTCCGACCGCGTTCACATGCTGGCCGGGCCGGAACCAGGCACCCTCGACCACCGGCTCGCGCGAGGGCGTCAGGGTACAGACCGTGTCCGCCGCGGCGAAGACATCCCGTGGCGTGGCCAGGGCGGCGACCGCGAGCCCGGGATGCGCCTGGGTGATCCGGGCGGCGAAGCGCGCGGCGGTCTCGGGGTTGCGGGTCCAGAAGACCAGCTGCTCGAAGCGGCGGACCTGGGTCAGCGCATTGACATGTTCCACGGCGAGATCGCCCGCGCCGATCAGCCCGAGCACGCGATCGTCGGCGCACGCGAGATGACGGGTCGCGACGGCGCTCGCGGCGGCGGTGCGGATCCGGGTCGGGATCTGGCCGTGGAGGATCCCCTCGCAGAAGCCGGTCTCCTTCGAAACCAGCATCAGCACCGAACGCTGCGTCGGCAGGCCGCGGGCGGCGTTCTCCGGGACATCGGCGAGGAGCTTCACGGCCGCGAGGCTCTGCCGGTCGGCGAGCGCCGTCATCGCGAGGAATGTCCCGGAGCCGGAGGGGAGCGACAGGGCGCCGGGCGCGGGCTGGGCGGCGGCGCCGCGCGACATGTCGGCATGCGCGGCCTCGACGGCGTCGATGACCTCGGCCATGCTGAGCAGCCCGTCGATCTGGGAGCGGGACAGGATCAGCGTCTTGCGGGGCGTCGGATCGGCGGGCATGGTCGGCTCCCTCAGGGGTTGGTCAGTCGGCGACACGGTGGGTTTCGAGCGGTGTGTGGCGGCTCAGGTTCTCGAACCCGTCGGCGGTGACAAGATAGAGATCGCCGATATTGCAGCCCGCCGACATCGGCTCCAGCCATTGGGTGTGCAGCACGAAGATCATTCCCTCCTCCAGCCGGTCGGTATTGTGCGAGGAGATATTATAGGCGTTTTGCGCGCCCGCCATCCCGACCGCGTGTCCGAGGTTCGGATTGTGCGGCCCGGCCACCGCCGGATAGACATGCATCAGCCGCCTTCCTTGCGCCTCATAGTCGGCGTCGGGCACATAGGCGCGCCTGATCTCGCGCGGGCCGCCGTCCTCGGCGGTGCTCCAGTTATAGGGCATGGTCCGTGCCTCGGGATCCCTCAGCAGGCCTGCCTCGACATAGGGCGCGAAGGCCGCGTTGTTGAGATCGCGGAAGCTGGCACCGGGGCGGATCAGCTTTTCCGCCGCTTTCACGCCGCGGGCGCAGACATCGAGCACCAGTTCCTGGCGCGCGGTCGGTGTGCCCATGGCGATCATGCGCGCGGTTTGCGCGGTATAGCCCTGATAGGTCACGTTCGAGACATAGAGATTGATCAGATCGCCCTTCCGGATCACCCGGCCATAGGGCTTGCCGCAATGCGTGCCCCATTCGTTGGCGCCGATCTGGTAACCGTCGCCGGTCTCGCCGCCGCGTGCCATCTGCGCCAAGGTGAAGGCCGCGAAAATCTCGTAGTCGGTCACGCCGGGACGCGCGACGTGATAGGCGGCCTGGGTCGCGATGCTGATCAGCTGCGCGGCCGTCCGTGTCACGGCGATCTCCGCCGGGCTGCGCACCCGCTGCATCCGGTCGATGATCGCATGCTGGTCGGAGAATGTCGCCCCCGGCATCGCACCCGCGAGCGCGGCCTTGAAGGGCGCGGAGCGCTTGTCGCCGATGATCCCGATCATGCCGCGCGAGAGGCCGTGGTCGGCCAGGAGTTTCGTCGTCGCCTCGATGGTCTTTCGACCGCTGTCGCCGGGAACGTCGGCATATTCGCGGCCCACGGCGCCGACCTGGAGGATGCGCTCGACCCCCACCGGCTCGCCGCCGGGGGGCAGGATCACCGACTGGGTGAAGAAGGAAATCAGGACCGGCTCCTTGTCCTCGTCCATCGGGATGACGAGCACGCCCTCGCGCATCCAGTCGCAGAGATAGCGCAGACAGGCGTTGGAGGCATGGAACCATCCCACCGTGTCGGTATGCACGATCAGCGCATCGAGGCCGGCCGAGACGCCCTCGCGCTTTACCTTGCGCATGCGCTCCGCGTAGTCCGCGACCGGGATCGGCGGCGCGGGGACGAAATCGAAGTTGGGGGCGAAATCTCCCAGAAGGCGTTCGATGGATCGAGACCGGTCGGTGGACATGGGTTTATCCTTTTTCGTGATCGTTGGGTCAGCGCGAGGCGCGGCCGGTAAGGTGTCGCAGCGTGAGGAGCAGGAGCACCGCGGCGAGGATCAGCAGGCCCGAGACCGCCGCCACGCGACCGTCGAGGCTCTCCTCCAGCATCGCAAAGAGGCGGAGCGGCAGCATGGTGCGGCCGGGCTCGCCGAGGAACAGCGTCACCGAGACATTGTCGAGCGACTGCATGAAGACCAGGAAGGCGCCGGCGAAGAGACCGGGGGCGAGTCCGGGCAGGCTGATGCGCAGGAAGGTCCGGACACGGGACGCGCCGAGGGTGGCCGAGGCCTCCTCGAGCGCGGGATTCATCCGCTGGGCGAGGCCGAGCACCGTGCGAAACATGAGGGGCGCGAAGACCGCGCTCTGACCGATGAGCACCGCCCAGAACGAGGGCCCGAGGCCGAGCAGGTTGAGCGCGAGAAGGGCCGCGAGCGCGTAGACGAGGCTCGGCAGCACCAGGGGCGCGAGCAGGATGGGCTCGACCGCGTTGACCACCCGGCGCGGAGCCCGCGCGAGGGCCCAGGCGGCGGGCGCGGTGAGGAGGGTGACCAGCGCCACCACCGCGAACGCCGTCTCGAAGGAGTTCTTGGCCGCGGTGTGGATCGGTTCGGACTGCGCGGGATCGAGCAGGGCGGCGTACCAGCGCAGCGACAGGCCCTTCGGCGGGAAAGCGAGCGTGCTGCCCGAATTGAAGGACATGAGCAGCGCGAGCAAAATCGGGCCGATCAGATAGACGAGCACGAGGAACCCGGCGCCCCGGACGAAGCCCCAATAGAGAACAGCGCCAAGATCGAAGCGCACGCGCCTGAACGGGGCAGGGGAGGGGTCAGCCATGGGCCCGGAGCCTTTCGTGTCTGGAGAGCATGGTGAGGCCAAGCATGACGAGGCCGGTCGAGACGAGCAGCAGGATCGAGATCGCGGCGGCGGCGGGCCATTGGAACAGCACCCCGACCTCGCGATAGACGAACCGCGGCAGATAGATGAGCCGCGCGCCGCCGATGACGCTCTGCGTCACGTAGGAGGTGGTGGCGGAGGCGAAGACCAGGACCCATCCGGCGAGGACGGCCGGGATGATCTGGGGGAAGATGGCGCTGAACCAGGCGCGCCAGCGGCCGGCGCCCAGCACCTCGGCCGCGTCGAGCGTGGCGCGGTCGGCCCGGTTCAGGACCGAGAAGACCGGCAGGAGCAGAAGCGGCAGCTCGATCTGCGCCAGCGCCAGGATGAGCCCCGTCTCGGTATAAAGCAGCGAGAACGGACGCTCGGTCAGGCCGAGGCCGAGCAGCCCCTGGCTGATCGGGCCGTTCTTGCCCAGGATCACCACCCAGGCGAAGGTACGTACGACATTCGCCGTCAGCATCGGCAGAAGGGCGCAGATCAGGATCAGCCCGCGGAGCCTCGGTCCCGCATGCCAATAGAGCATGACCAGGGGCAGGGCGATCAGGCTGACGACCCCGGTCACCTTGAAGCCCAGCATCAGGGTGCGCAGCAGCACGTCGCGCTGAAACGGATCCCGGAGGAAATCGACGAAATTGCCGAGGCCCCAGACGCCGTCCGCCCCCCTCAGACCGATGCCGAGGAGAAGCAGGAGCGGGGCGACAAAGAACAGCGCCATGAAGCAGATCATGGGCCAGGACAGGAGAGTGTCTCCGCGGAACATTGGCGCTGTCTCCCTCTCCGGTGTTTATTGCGAAACGATACGGTCGAAGGTCTGGGTCCATTCGGCGCGATGTCTGTTGATCGCGCTCCAGTCCGGATAGACGGCGGCGGCCAGTTGCTCGGGCGTCACATATTCGGACACGACCGAGGAGAACGGCACCTCGGTATTGGTCGGAATCATCGCGGTCGGCGCCTCGCCGAGTTTGGTCTGGGCCGCCGCCGAGATCGCCGCGTCCATATAGGCATAAACCGCGTCCGGATCCTGCGCGCCCTTGACGAGATGGATCGACACCGGAACCGCCGGCGAGCCGCTTTCCGGATGGACGAATTCGGCGGCGAGCCCAAGCTCACGGAGCTTGGCCACATTGCCGGTCGAGGCCATGAACACCGCGATCTCGCCCTGCTGATACATCGTCATCTGGTTCGAGCCGGAGGTCGCGATCGTCATGTCCGGAAGATGCGCCTTGATGAGGTCAAAGACGGGCCGCATATTCTCGTAGGTGCCGCCATAGAGCTTGTTGATCTCGGTCCAGGCCATGGTGGCGGTGTTCGAGCCAAAGCCGATCTGGGCGACCTGACCCTTGTATTGGGGATCCTCGAACAGCGCCTTGTAGCCCGACGGCTTGTCCACGACCTCGGGGTTATAGGCGATGCCGTTCACCTCGATCGTGACATAGGGGCCCCATTCGTTTTGCGCGGCCGGGCTCAGCTTGTCCCAGTTCCTGAGTTTGGTCGGATCGATCTTCTCGATCAGCCCGGCCTCGATCAGGATCGCCGATTGTCCCGGCGAGACGAGCAGCGCGTCATAGGGAGGCTGGCCCGGGCTCGCCATCAGCTTGGCGATCTGGTCCTGGGCGAGCGCGGGCGCGATGGTCAGATCATAGCCCGCTTCCTTGACCATGGGCGTCAGGATCGTGCGATAGGCGTCTTCCCAGCTTCCCGGAAAGGTGGCGGCGACCACCTGCCCGGATTGGGCGCGGGCGAGCGTCGGATGGATCAGAGCCGGCGTGGCGAGCGCCGCGATCGCGGAGAAGGTGAAGGCGCGGCGGGAAAGGTCGAAGGTCATCTCGGTGTCCTCAGGCTTGGGGTGCTGGAAAAATGCGCAGGCGGGCAGGGTCGGGGCGGAGCCAGATCGTCTGGCCCCGATCGGGGCGGGCCGCGCCATCGCGCGGCACCTGGGCCTTGAATCGCGTGCCGCGCGGCAGGGTGGCTTCGATGCTCAGCATGGGGCCGAGCATCACCGCGCGGTCGAACCGCGCTTCGAAACTGTCCGGAGCGCGTTCGGTCAGAAGCGCGAGATCTTCCGGGCGGCAGGTCACGACGATCTCGCTGCCGGCGCGAAAGCCGAGCGCGCGCCCGACCGCGATGTCCGAGCCGTCCCGCGCCCTCAGCGTGGCCGCCCCGGTCACCGTCGCCGGGATCTGGTTGGCATGACCGATGAAGCCGTTGACGAAGAGGCTGGCGGGAGTGTCATAGATCTGCTCGGGCGAGCCGACCTGTTCGACGCGGCCCTCGTTCATCACCACGAGCTGTTCGGCCACCGCCTGCGCCTCTTCCTGGTCATGGGTGACCATGATGGTGGTGATCCCGACATTCTCCTGCATCCGGACGAGTTCCGCCTGAAGCTCGGAGCGGAGCGCCCGGTCGAGCGCGCCGAAGGGTTCGTCCATGAGAAGCGCCGCGGGGTCCGGGGCGAGCGCGCGGGCCACGGCCACGCGCTGCTGCTGGCCGCCGGACAGGCTGGGCGGGAAGCGATTGGCGAAAGGCCTGAGCCGCACGAGATCGAGCATCCGCTCCACCCGCGCCCCGCGCTCCGGGCGGGGCAGGCGGCCGAGGCCATAGGCGATATTCTCGGCCACGGTCAGATGCGAGAACAGCGCGAAGTTCTGGAACACCATGCCGAGCCCGCGGTCGCGGACCGGCGCCCTGGTCAGATCACGGCCATTCAGGAAGATGCGTCCCTGGTCGGGCAGGACAAGTCCTGCGATCGCGCGCAGGATCGTCGATTTGCCACAGCCGCTCGGGCCCAGAAGCGCCACGACCTTGCCGGTGGGTACGTCGAAATCGATGCCATGCAGGACCCGTTTGCCCTCGTAGCTGTGTATCACGTCGCTGATCCGAAGCCCTGTCCCCGTCATACCCGCTGTCCCCGCGCCACCATCGGCATAGGCGAAGGGATGCGGTCATCCAGGTCGAATATCAATCCGAAAATATGTTCGAAAATTATTTCGGAAGATAACTGATTACAACATGCGCATGAAAGAGCGGGTTTGTTCAAACAGAAAGCAGGCTGAGGATCTTTTGAAGGGATCTTGTGTGGTTCGATCGTCCCGGATCGCCGGTCGTGATGTGAAGCGATTCGGGACGCTGTGAGAGTCAGTGATAGTTACGAAGATTCTTGCGCAAATCGGGTGCCGCCCGGTGATGGAAAACGAAAGGGCCGGTGCCTGGGGAGGCACCGGCCCTTTCCTCGATCCATTCCGACCGGGGCTTAGCCGGGCGTCGTTTCCGAGAGTCGCCGCGCCACCGGACGGTCCAGTGCGATGCCTTGTTCGGCGCAGAGCCGTTCGACATGGCGCGCGGAGTCGGCGATGAAGGTGATCGCCGCGTCAAACCCATAGGCCTGGTTCTCGTAGCTCGGATAGCCATAGCGGCTGCTCTCATAGCTTTCCCAGCTTTCAACCTCACCCCGTGCGACCCGGGCCTCGAAAGCATCGACCATGTCGAAATAGGCTTCCAGCTCCTCCGCCGTCAGGTCCGGATGCCCCGCCCGCCAGACCGGATCGTCGATCTCGATACATTGCCGCGGGGTCGCCCGCCGCCGCTTGTCCTCGCAGGATTGCGCGATTTCGAGCGAGAGATTCACCTCGGGCCGAGCGGCGATGATCGGCAGGATCGCGGCGAGATCGACGATCCCGGTGCCGCAGGGTCTCGGCTGAAAGTCGAGCCCGCCCGGCGCGCGGCCGACGAAGGCGTCCTTGATATGCGTCTGGCGGATATGCGGCGCGAGCCGCCGCGCCGCCCAGACCGGGTGCTCGCCCCGCTGCAGCATGTTCGCCGTGTCGAACACCGCGCCGATGCAATCCGCGCCGACCGCCTCGATCAGGCGCAGGATCTCGAAGGAGGTGATCTCGTCATGCGTCTCGATATTGAGATGCGCCCCATGCGCCCGGGCGACGGGTGCGAGCCTTGCGAGCACCTTCTCCATGGCGCGCAGCTGCTCTTCCCAGGTCACGTCGGTACGGAACCGGTCGACCGCGAGCCGGCCGCGGTACATCGGCTTGAAGTTTCCCGGCGAGACCCAGAGTTCGCGGCAGCCGATCGCGGCGCTCGCCTCGATCATGCGGATGAAGCCCGCCAGGATATCACCGTCGCCGGCGGCGCGAAGCTCGGGGTTTTCGGCGCTGCAAAAGGGATTGATCTTGCCGAGGCCGCTTTCGAGATAGAGGCCGAGTTCATCCGCCCTTGCACGGATTTCGCGGAGCAGGCCGATGTCGAGCGTCGGGCTCATGTCGAGCGCGGTCGGAAAGAAGATCCCGCCGAGCCCGAGGGTCTGGACGTGATCGAGGCTCGCCAATGGGCCGCGCGCGCGGAACCCGGGCAGCTTCTGCGCGTCGATTCCAAGTTTCATTTCGAAGGACTCCCCGATATTCGCTGGCCCCGCGCCGCCTCAGCGGCGGTCCTTGGCCGCGAGATGTTTTTCAAGATAATGCTGGCCGATCGACGCCACCGTGGTGAGCGCGAGGTACCAGATCGAAGCCACGAACAAGAGTTCGATGACCAGGAAATTCGCCGCGTAGATCTGCTGCGCCATGGTGAGCAGATCCTTCATGCCGATGACCGAGACGATGGCGCTCGCCTTCAGCATGCCGATCGCCTGGTTGCCGGTCGGCGGGATCACCAGGCGGACCGCCTGTGGCATCACCACCGTCCAGAGCGTCTTGAAGGGACCAAGACCGAGCGCCTGCGCCGCCTCGCGCTGGCCTTGCGGCACCGAGCGCAGCCCGGCGCGGATGATCTCGGCCATGTTCGCCGCCTCGTGCAGCCCGAGCGCGAGAAAGCCGGCCACGGCGGGTGTCACCAGATCATTGACCGATATTGCATACCGCCCCGAACCGATCATCGGCACGAAGAGCGCGATATTGTACCACAGGAACACCTGCACGAGCAGCGGCACTCCCCGGAACCACCAGACGAAGGCGGCGGCGATCGCCTTCAGGACGATATTGTGGCTCGTCGCCATCGCGGCGAGCGCACCGCCCCAGACGATACCGAAGAGCATTGCGCCGAAGGTGAGTTCGAGGGTGAGGACGACCCCGGAGAGCACGCGCGGATCAACGAGATAGCCGGGGATCTCGCCCCAGAGCACGCTCTGGCTCCGGCCGATGGTCCAGCCGAGGAGCGCAATCACGAGGAGCGCGCCGCCCCCGATGGCGACCTGTCCCCACCGGATCCGTGTTGCGACGGGCGGACGATGCTGGCTGATCGAAGCGGATCCGCGGGGCATCGGGCTTACTCCGCCGGCAGGCTGGCGGCGTCGTTGACCTTGACGGTTTTGACCGCGAGCGGGGCAAGACCCCATTTCTCCATGATCGCCTTGTAGCCGCCGGCGTCGACCATCTGTTCGAGCGCCGCGACGAGCGTATCGCGCAGTTCCGGATTGTCCTTGGCCACCAGCATCCCGAGATAGCCGACGGCGAGCCGGACCTCGGGCAGCGCCTCCAACCCCTTGCCGTTTCCGATCTGGTTCGCGGTCGTGTAGACGCTGGTGGCATAGCCGTTGACGGTGGCGTCGGCCCGGCCGGAGCGGACCGCCTGCAGGACGTCGGGCATCTTCGGCAGCGACAGGATCTCCATCGGCGTCTCGCATTTCGCCGAGGCCGCCTGTGCGAGACGGTTCTGGAACGTGCCGACCGGGACCGCGACCCTCTTGCCGCAGAGATCCGCCATCGAGGCGATGCCGAGCGGGTTGCCCTGGATCGTCATGATCGTCGTCGCATCATACATGTAGTCGATCACATCGACCTGCTTTTCCAGCTCCGGATCGTCGTTGATGCCCGAGATTGACACATCGAAGCGCTTCGACTTGATCGCGGGAACGATCGCGGCCCCGGCGCCGACATCGGTCATCTCGACCCTGAGCCCAAGGATGACACCGAGCGCCGCGGCGAGATCGGCGTCGATGCCGACGAGCCCGCCATCCGCGCCATGAAAGCTGATCGGCGGCGTCAGGTCGGTCGCGACCTTCAGGACACCGGCCGACCTGATCGCCTCGGGCAGCGCCCCGGCGAGCGCCGCGTTGAAGGCGACACCGGGCAAAGCCGCGATCTCGGCCCCCGGCTTCATCTCTTCCGCCGAGCCTTGCGCGAAGGCCATCGCCCCCGCCATCATGGTCGTGGCGCCGATCAGCGCCGATCCCAGGAGCTTTCCAATGCCGTTCATGCGATCCTCTTTCCTGTCCTCGGACTGTCCGCGCCAGCCGCGGCCTCGGGAATGATTGGATAGTCTTTCGAAAATGAGTGCGAAGCATATTCGAACATCATACGGATGAATCTTTCCGAAGTCTTTGCTCTGAAAAGCCGGACAGCTTATTCGGTAATCATGGTTGACGAAATCATGAGCACATGTTGAACAATCTCACGTATGGCCTCGTCGAATCAGGGTCGACCTGCGAGAATGCGAGGCCCGGATCAGGAGTACCCATGGCCCCGTCCCCTTCTACCCGCGACCCCGCCCCGGAGGATGCATCCGACCGGATCTGTGCGACCCTGATGGAGGCTGTTTCCGAACGCGCGCTGCGCCCCGGCACCAAGCTGATGGAGGATGTGATCGCGCGCCATTTCGGGGTCAGCCGCACGGCGGTGCGCGGGGCGATCGCGATCCTGGAGCGGGCGCATCTGGTCGAATTGCGGCGCAACCATGGCTCGTTCATCGCCTCGCCGGACCGGGCCGAGGCGCGCCAGCTGCTCGATACGCGCCGGGTGCTCGAAATGGCCATCGTCGCGGCGGTTCCGGACGTGGCGGCTTCGGAGGATCTCGACCGGCTCGAACGGCTGACGCTCCGGGAGGAGGCGATCCATTCCGGGACCGACGCCGCCGCGCGGGAACGGCTGTCCGGCAATTTCCATATCGAACTGGCGCGCACCGCCGGCAATGACGTGATGGTCGAAATGCTGCGGAACGTGCTGGCGCGCCTGTCGCTGGTGGCCGCGCTTTACGAGCGTGACGACGGGCGCAAATGCGGCGCCCACGACCATCGCGATATCCTCGCCGCGATCCGCTCCGGCGATCGCGCCGCGGCCTCCGCGATGATGGCGCGCCATCTCGACGATCTCGAGAATATGCTCGACCTCGACGCCTCACCCGACAGTGGCGACACGCTTTCGACGGTGCTCGAAAAATTCGCCCCGGCGGCGGAGCCGAAGCCGCGCAGGACCGCGAGCGCCGCCCGCTAGGGCGCAATCCGACCGGAGTGAAACGAGGATCGGACAAATCGCGCGCCGGATCATGGAGAGAGCGCGCGCGACCTGACTCTGTCAGGTCGGAAAGCGCTCTGGGGCATTTTCAGCGAGGGTGTATCCGGTCTCGCGACTCGAAAATGCGCAAGATCAAAGGTCGGGAGGGACTTTCATGAATCTGAGATCATGGACATCCCTCCCCGTCCCGGGCTGCCCTCGGGCGCGGTGATCGGAGACCAGGGCGTTTGACCCCTCGCTGAACGGCGCCGCGTCGGGCAATATCAGGATCAGTGACCGCGGCGGGGAGGGGGGGCCTTGGGGCCGCGCAATGCAGGGAAGCGACCATCCGACGCTTTTGTCCGATGACCTGTTCAGAAGTTAACTGCTTTGTCCGCGCCCCTGACCTCGGGCGCGGGTCGAAGATCTTCAAAGCCAACTGCCGGTTCACACCATCCCGGGACCGAACAGGTGGAGGATTGGGTCCTACCCCTGATAGATCGGATAGGCTTCGGTGAGACGGCGGACCTGGGCGAAGACCTCGGCCTCGACGGCGGCGTTGCCGTCGGGGCCGGAGGCCGCGAGCGCGTCCACCACCTTCAGGACCAGCGTGCCAACGGTTTCGAACTCCGCCTCCCCGAAGCCGCGGGTCGTGCCCGCGGAGGTGCCCAGACGGACGCCCGAGGTCACGAACGGTTTTTCAGGATCAAAGGGAATGGCGTTCTTGTTGCAGGTCAGGCCCGCCCGTTCCAGCGCCCGTTCGGCGTCGCGGCCCTTCACCCCCTTGGGGCGAAGGTCGACCAGCACCATGTGGCAGTCGGTGCCGCCCGAGACGATGTCAAGGCCACCGGCCTTGAGCGTCGCGGCGAGGACGCGGGCATTCGCGATCACCCGCGCCGCGTAGTCCTTGAAGGAAGGGTCGAGCGCCTCGCCGAAGGCCACGGCCTTGGCCGCGATCACATGCATCAGCGGCCCGCCCTGATTCCCTGGAAAGACAGCGGAATTGAATTTCTTGGCCAGGGCTTCGTCGTTGGTCAGGATGATGCCGCCCCGCGGGCCCCGCAGCGTCTTGTGGGTGGTCGAGGTGACGACATGGGCATGCGGCACCGGGTTCGGATAGAGCCCGGCGGCGATCAGTCCGGCATAATGCGCCATGTCCACCATCAGGATCGCGCCGATCTCGTCGGCGATCCGGCGAAAGCCCGCGAAGTCGATCTCGCGCGGATAGGCCGAGGCCCCGGCGATGATGAGCTTCGGCCGCGTTTCCAGCGCCCGGGCGCGGACCGCCTCCATGTCGATGAGCTGGTTGTCCTCGCGGACCTCATAGCTCACCACGTCGAACCATTTGCCCGACATCGTGACCGGCGAGCCATGGGTGAGATGGCCGCCATGGGCGAGGTTCATGCCCATGATCCGGTCGCCGGGGCTGAGCAGCGCGAGGAACACGGCCTGGTTCGCCTGCGCGCCCGAGTGCGGCTGGACATTGGCAAAGGCGGCGCCGAAGATCTGCTTCACGCGCTCGATGGCCAGGGTCTCGACCTCGTCGACGAAGTCGCAGCCGCCGTAATACCGTTTGCCGGGATAGCCTTCGGCATATTTGTTGGTGAGGACGGAGCCCTGCGCGATCAGGACATCGCGCGACACGATATTCTCCGACGCGATGAGTTCGATCTGGTTTTGCTGGCGGTCGAGTTCACGCGAGATGGCGGCGGAAACCGCGTCGTCGGAGAGGCGGGGGGTGTCGAGCATCGGGGATCCTTTCAGAGGCCGGTGGCGAGTTCGCGGCGGGCGAGGTCGAGCAGGGCGCGTACATGCGGGACAAAGGAGCGCCAGACGGTGAGGTGGAAGCGGTCCTCCGCCTCGCGGGTCAGCACGACCTGGACGGTGTCGAAGATCGTGCGGGCGCCGGAGCCGACCGACATCCGGGCGAGGTCGCGCGGGACGCCGGTCGCGAGAAGATCGAGCACCGCCGGACCGCTGAGCGCGAGGGTGATGTCGCGGTCGGAGACATCGACGGCGCTGTGGGGCGCCGCGATGGCACCCAGGCTCGCGCGGAGCGCGGAGCCTTCGGCCTCGGGCGCCTCGATCAGCCATTCATCGGGACCGAGGCAGAGGGCGGTCCGTCCGCCCTCGCTGGCGCGCGCGCCGATCCTCGTCGGCAGGGCGAGGCCGGCATTGGCGGGATCGGCGATCCGCAACGAGATTCGCGTCGTCGCCGGCAGTTCGGCGATGGTGACACCGACGGGCAGGGTGGTGTTCATGGCTCGCTCTCCTCTCAGGCGCTCAGACGGGTGTTTTCGGGATCGAGGAAGACGGTGCTCTTGACCACCTTGGCGGTGATCGTGCCCTCGGGCATCGGCACATGCAGCGTCTGGCCATCGCGGGCGCGGCCATCGGCGACGACGGCCATGGCGATGGACCGGCCGAGCGCCTCGCTCCAGTAGGCGGAGGTGACATGGCCGAGCATCGTCATCGGTTTCGGCTGGCTCGGGTCTGCGACGATCTGTGCGCCTTCGGTCAGGACCACGGCGGGATCGTCGGTCAAGAGGCCGACGAGTTGTTTGCGGCCCTGGGCCACCATATCGGGGCGGATCAGCGAGCGTTTGCCGACAAAATCGGGTTTGGCCTTGCCGATGGCCCAGCCGAGGCCCGCGTCGTCGGGGGTCAGCGTGCCGTCCGTGTCCTGGCCGACGATGATATAGCCCTTTTCGGCGCGCAGGACATGCATGGTCTCGGTGCCATAGGCGGTGATCCCATGCGCCTGTCCAGCCTCCCACAGCTTTTCCCAGAGAGCGCGGCCATGGCGGGCCGGGACATTGACCTCGAAGCCGAGCTCACCGGTGAAGGAGACCCGGAACAGGCGGGCGGGGAAGCCCGCGACCGTGCATTCCGCCGCCGCCATATGCGGAAAGGCATCGGCCGAAATATCGAGACCCTCGACGAAGGGGGCGAGGAGCGCGCGGGCGTTCGGTCCCTGCAGGGCGACCGTCGCCCATTGCTCGGTGGTGGAGGTGAGCCAGACCTGGAGATCGGGCCATTCGGTCTGGAGGTAATCCTCCATCATGTTGAGCACACGGGCGGCGCCGCCGGTGGTGGTCGTCACATGGAAGAGGTCGGGCGCGAGCCGTCCGATCACGCCATCGTCGCGGATGAACCCATCCTCGCCGAGCAGCAGCCCATAGCGGCAGCGGCCGACCCCGAGCTTGGCCCAGGGGTTGGTGTACATCCGCTCCATGAAGGCGACGGCGTCGGGGCCGGACACCTCGATCTTGCCCAGCGTCGAGGCGTCGAAGATGCCAACCGAGGCGCGGGCGGCCCGGCATTCGCGGGCGACGGCCTGGTGCATGTCCTCGCCCGGCCGCGGGAAATAGCGGGCACGCCGCCAGAGGGCGACCGGCTCGAAGACCGCGCCCTTTTCCTCGGCCCAGCCGTCGATCGGCGTCTTGCGCGTAACCTCAAAGGTCGCGCCCTGGTGATAGCCCGCGAACGCGCCGAAGGTGGTCGGGGAATAGGGCGGACGGAAGGTGGTCAGGCCGACCTGGGGTGGCGCCTTGCCGAGCGCGTCGGCGGCGATCATCAGGCCGTTGATGTTGGACATCTTGCCCTGGTCGGTGGCCATGCCGTTGGTGGTATAACGCTTCACATGCTCGATCGAGCGCATGCCTTCGCGCACCGCGAGGCGGATGTCCTTGGCGGTCACGTCGTTCTGGAAATCGACGAAGGCCTTCGCCTTGCCGGGATCGCGGTCGGTCGGAACCTCCTTGATCGTGACGCCGGTGCCCGCGCGGTCGCCGGTGACGGCGAAGGCGGGAACGGCACCCTCAAGACCCCCATCGCGCGCCGCGAGCGCGCCCGCGCTGGCCCCGTCTCCGAGCGCCGCCGCGATGCTCCAGAGGCCGCGGCCGGCGCCTGCGATCCGCACCGCCTCGGTCTTCTGGCCGGGCAGATAGACCCGCCCTTCCTCGTCCCAGGCCAGCTTGCCCTGGGTGTGGCTGAAGAGATGCAGACACGGAGTCCAGCCGCCGCACATCAGAACGGCGTCGCAGGCGATCTCGCGCGCGGGGCCGACCTTGCCGTCGGTCACGGGATTGACGCGCAGCGACTTCACCCGCAGACGGCCGGAGGTGCCGGTGACCGCATGGCCGGTCAGGGCTTCGATCCCGAGGGCACGGGCGCGCTCGGTGAGGGCCGCGTCCACCGCCGGACGGATATCGACGAGAACGGCGGGCCTTGCCCCCGCCTCGGCTAGATCGAAGGCGGCATGCCAGGCGGAATCATGGGCGGTGACGATGGCCGGACGGTCGCCGACCTTGACGCCGTAGCGGTGCAGGTAGGTCTGGGCCGCGCCGGCCAGCATCACGCCGGGACGGTCGTTGCCATCGAAGACGAGCGGTTTTTCGAGCGCGCCCTGGGCCAGGACGACCTGTCCCGCGCGCACCTTCCAGAGCCGTTCGCGGGGGGCGTCGGCGGGGGGCGTGTCGAGATGGTCGGTGAGGCGCTGGACGAGGCCGACGAGGTTTTCGTGATAATAGCCGATCGCCGTGGTGCGGATCAGCAGGGTGACATTGGGCAGCCGTTCGAATTCGGCATGGACGGCGGCGAGCCATTCCCAGGCGGGCTTGCCATCGATCACCACCGAGGGTTCCGAGAGCAGCGTGCCGCCCGCCTCCGAATGCTCGTCGACGATCAGGACCGAGGCCCCGGCGCGACCGGCCGCGAGGGCCGCCGCCAGACCCGCGGGGCCCGCCCCGACGACGAGGACATCGACATGATGAAAGCGCGCGGCATAACGATCGGCGTCCGGCTCGGTCGGGGAAACGCCAAGACCGGCGGCGTTGCGGATCACCGGCTCATAGACACGATCCCAGAAGGCGCGCGGCCACATGAAGGTCTTGTAATAAAAACCCGCCGAGAACAGCGAACCGAGATTGTCGTTGATCGCGCCGACATCGAAGGAGAGCGAGGGCCAGCGGTTCTGGCTGGTGGCCTCCAGCCCCGCGCGCACTTCCTGAAGCGTGGCGCGGGTGTTGGGCTCGAACCGGCCCGCGCCGCGGCGGGTGCCCATCAGCGCGTTCGGCTCGTCCGAACCGGCGGAAACGATGCCGCGCGGGCGGTGATACTTGAAGGAGCGGCCCACCAGATGGACGCCGTTCGCCAGGAGCGCCGAGGCGAGCGTGTCCCCGGCGAGGCCCTGATAGGTCTTGCCGTCGAAGGTGAAGGAGACCGGCTTGCCGTGATCGACGCGGCCGCGGGAGGGAAGGCGATAGCGGCTCATCTGGCTTCTCCGGTCAGGGTCGCGGGATCGGGACGCGGCGCGCCCGCCTTGTAGGTGGACAGGAACTTGTCGCCGACGGTTTCGCGCACGGCGTTGAAGAAGCGGCCACAGCCGTTCACATGCCGCCACCGCTCGAAATGCAGGCCCTTGGGATTGGCGCGGATGAAGAGAAAGTCGCGCCATTCCGCGTCGCTGAGGCTCATCGGATCGGCGGGCCGGGCGATATGGGCCTCTCCCGCGTAGGCGAATTCAAGCTCGGGCAGGGTCTGCTCGCAATAGGGGCAAGGGATCAGGAGCATGGGGCTTGGTCCTCAGTGGGCGACGGCGGCGGCGGCGGCCTCGTCGATCAGCCGGCCCGTGGTGAAACGTTCGAGGGTGAAGGGCGCATTGACGGCATGCGGCGCGTCGCGCGCGATGGTATGGGCGAAGACATGGCCCGCGCCCGGCGTCGCCTTGAAGCCACCGGTGCCCCAGCCGCAATTGAGATAGAGCCCGGGCACCGGCGAGAGCCCGAGGATCGGCGAGCGGTCGGGCGTCACATCGACGATCCCACCCCATTTGCGCAGCATCCGCATCCGGCGGAAGATCGGGAAGATCTCGCAGATCGCCGCCAGCGTATGTTCGATCAGCGGCAGGCCGCCGCGCTGGGAATAGCTCACATACTGGTCGGTGCCGGAACCGATGACCAGTTCGCCCTTGTCGGACTGGCTGATATAGGCATGGACCGCGTTCGACATGACGACGCAGGGGAAGATCGGCTTGATCGGCTCGGACACCAGCGCCTGGAGCGGATAGGATTCCAGCGGCAGGCGGACACCCGCCGTTTCCATCACCACCGAGGTATGGCCGGCGGCGGACACCGCTACTTTTTTGGCCGCGATGAAGCCGCGCGCGGTCTCGACGCCGGTCACACGCCCGTCGGGACCGCGGCGGATCGCGGTGACCGGGCAGTTCTGGATGATATCGACGCCGCGGGCGGCGGCGGCGCGGGCATAGCCCCAGGCGACGGCGTCGTGGCGCGCGGTCCCGGCCCGGCGCTGAAGCGCCGCGCCCAGCACCGGATAGCGCGCCCCCGCGTCGATCGAGAGCGGCGGGCAGAAGAGCTTGGCCTCCTTCGCCGACAGCCACTGATTGTCCACGCCGTTCAACCGGTTCGAATGCACATGGCGCTGGAAGGACTGCACGTCGTGGACATTGTGCGCGAGCATCATCACGCCGCGCTTGGAGAACATCACATTGTAGTTCAATTCCTGGGACAGGCCCTCCCAGAGGTCGAGCGCATGGTCATAGAGCCGCGCGCTCTCGTCATAGAGATAGTTCGAGCGGATGATCGTGGTGTTGCGCCCGGTATTGCCGCCGCCGAGCCAGCCCTTGTCGATCACCGCGACATTGGTGATCCCATGTTCCTTGGCCAGATAATAGGCCGCGGCCAGCCCATGCCCGCCCGCGCCGACGATGATCACGTCATAGGCGGCCTTGGGCTCGGCGTCCGGCCATTGCGGCGTCCAGTGCTTCTGGCCGGTCAAGGCCCCCTTGACGACCTGGAGGAGGGAAAAATGTGTCATGAGTCTCGGGCTCCGCGAGAATGTGACAGTTTCATAGTGGATCGCGGTGTCGTGGGACTGTATCTTTGCGCCATTCAGGGTGTAGCCCAGCGACGGAGACGCTCATGCCACGGCTCACTGTCGGATTCATTCTGGCCCGGCGGTTCACGCTCTGCGCGCTTGGCAATTTCGTCGATGTGCTGCGGCTCGCGGCCGACGAGGGCGACCGGTCCCGCCCGATCCTGTGCGCCTGGCGGGTGCTGTCGCCCACGATGGAGCCGGTGGCGTCAAGTTCCGGCATCGTGCTGCGGCCGGACGAGCGGCTGGGCGATCCGACCCGGTTCGACTATCTCGTGGTGGTGGGGGGGCTGGTCGACGAGATCGAGAACCTGCATCCCGACACGGTGCGTTTTCTGGAGCGCGCCGCCGCCGCCGGTGTGCCTCTGGTGGGGATCTGCACCGGCACCTTCGCCCTGCACCGCGCCGGGTTGATGCAAGGGTATCGCGCCTGCGTCAGCTGGTTCCACCATGAGGATTTCCTCGAACGCTTCGACGGGCTGAGGCCGGTCTCGGACCAGATCTTCGTCGTCGACCGGGACCGGCTGACCTGTTCGGGCGGGGTCGCGGCCGCGCATCTGGCGGCCTTCATCGTCGAGCGTCATCTGGGCAAGGCGCGGGCGGCCAAGAGCCTGCGCATCATGATCCTCGACGAGGCCGCCGCCGAGGAGCCGCAGCCCGGCATGCCGCTCGCGCTCGGCACGACCGACGCGCTGGTCCAGAAGGCGCTGCTGCTCATGCAGCAATCGATGGATGCGCCCCTGTCGATCGCACGGATCGCCGAGTCGCTCGGCGTGGGCCGCCGCAAGCTCGAACGGCATTTCCGGGACGCGCTCGGCCTGACGCCGCGGGAGGCCGACCGGCTGGTCCGGCTGGAACAGGCGAAGCACCTGCTGCGGACCACGACACGGTCGGTGACACGGATCGCCGCCGAGACCGGTTTCTGCGACCTGTCCCATCTGATCAAGGTCTTCCGGGCCGCCGAGGCGACGACCCCCGAGGCCTATCGCGACAGCGCGGGCCGCCCGTAGGAGAAGCCTCCGGCCCCATGCCCCGCGGACGGTGCCCTATCGTTCCGACAGACCAAGGCGACGAAGCTTCTTGGCCATCATCGTGTGCGAGGTGCCGAGGCGGGCGGCGAGCTTGCGGCTCGACGGATGGGCCGGATAGAGCCGCCGCAGCAAGTCGCGCTCGAACCCCTCGACCGCCTCGGCCCAGGTCAAGGGCTCCAGCGACGAGGCCGGGCCGGACTCCGGGGGCAGGGCGGGCAATTCGAGATCCCGGGGTCCGAGCGCCGCGTGATCGCTGAGCGTCACCGCCCGGAAGAGCGCATTCTCCAGCTGGCGCACGTTCCCCGGCCAGGGGTTAGCGACGAGCGCCTGCTCCGCCGCCGCGGTCAGTCGGCTGCCCGGTCGCCGCGTCTGGGCCGCCGCCCGATCGGCGAAATGACGCGCCAGCAGCAGCACATCCTCGCCACGCTCGCGCAGGGGCGGGATTTCGAGGCTGAGCACGTTCAGCCGGTAATAGAGATCCTCGCGGAACTCGCGGCGCGCGATCATCGCCGGCAGGTCGCGGTGCGTGGCACTGATGATCCGGACATTGACCCGCGCCTCGCGATCGCCGCCGACCCGGCGAAAGCTGCCGTCATTGAGAAACCGCAGCAGCTTCGCCTGCAGATAGAGCGACATTTCCCCGATCTCATCCAGAAACACCGTCCCGCGATCGGCCAGTTCCAGAAGCCCGGGCTTGCCGTCCCGCCGCGCCCCCGAGAAGGCGCCCCCCGCGTAACCGAACAGCTCGCTCTCGGCCAGGCTCTCGGGCAGCGCGGCGCAGTTCAACGCCAGGAACGGCTTGTCGGCGCGCGGGCTCGCCCGGTGACAGGCGAGCGCCAGCAGCTCCTTGCCGGTGCCGGTCTCGCCCAGCACCATCAGCGGCGCATCGACCGGCGCCACCCGCAGCGCGCGCGCCTTCAACGCCCGCATCGGCGGCGACTCCCCCAGGATCGCCTCGAACCCGCCCGCCTCCGCGTTCTGGAGCGCGGTCAGCTGCTCGCCGATCCGACGCGGCGCGCGCAACAGGATCACCCCGCCCGCCACCGCCTCGCCCTCCGGGATCGGCCGGGTCTCCAGCATGAAGGGCGTGCCTTGCACCGTCACCTCGCGCGGGGCCTCGCGGAAACCCTTCGCCCGCAACCCGGCGCCGATCTCCGGATCGTCGAACAGCGCCGCCAGCGCCATCCCGGCCACCGTCGCCTTGCCCTCCATCCCCAGCATGTCCGCCGCCGCCGCGTTGGCCACCACCACACGCCCCTCGCCATCCACCGCCAGCACCGGATCGACCAGCGCGTCGAGCAGCGTGTTCAGATGCAGCCGCCGCCGCGCACCGGGCAGGATCTCGACCGGACGCGTCGTCCGCACCCCCGGGACGGTCCCGAGCACCGCGCACAATTCCGCGAACCCCGGCGCGGTCAGGCCCGGCACGTCGATGAAGATATGCGGCGGCTCCACCTCGACGGCCACCACGTCGAGCCGCCGCCGCGCCATCTCCGACAGGATCTCGGACGCGATCCCCACCCGGTCCTCGAATGCCACCTCGATGCGCATCCCGCCCCCCCCTTGTACATCATTCGCTACAGCGTACACGAACGCTTACACCCCTGCCAACCCATTGGTCAACAAGGCATTAACCGGATACACCCCCGGGACTGTAAGCGAACGCATACAGGCCTGTCTTTTCCTCCTCCCGAAAAACCCTATCTCTCTCAATGCCTTGACCAAAATTCCGACTTGGCATGATCCTTGCAATGTTCCCTGCAACAACAAACCAACGGAGAGGGATCATGGACACCAGGGCCGGACAGGCGGGCGCGCTGCTCGAAATCGACCTCGGCGCGGTCCGCGCCAATTACCGCCTGCTGCGCGCCCGCCTCGGGACCACTCCCTGCGCGGGCGTCGTCAAGGCCGATGCCTATGGCCTCGGGGCCGCCCGGATCGCGCCGGTGCTCGCCGACGAAGGCTGCCGCCATTTCTTCGTCGCCCATCTCGACGAGGCGATCGCCCTGCGGTCCGCGCTGCCCGCCTCCGCCGCGATCTTCGTCCTGAACGGCCTGGCCCCCGGCGCCGAGGCGGAGGCCGCCGCCCAGGACATCATCCCCGTCCTGAACAGCCCGCGCCAGATCGATGCCTGGGCGGCGCTCGCCCGCCGCCGGGGGCGCCGCCTGCCCGCGGTGCTCCAGATCGACAGCGGCATGTCCCGCCTCGGCCTCGCCGCGGCCGACCTCGCCGATGCGCCCGCCCGCCTCGCCCCGCTCGACCTCCGGCTCATCATGAGCCATCTGGCCTGTGCCGAGGATCAGGCGCATCCGATGAACCGCGCCCAGCTCCGGACCTTCGCCGCCGCGCGCCGTCACCTGCCGTCCGCCCCGGCGAGCCTCGCCAATTCCTCGGGCATCTTCCTCGGCCCCGACTTCCATTTCGACCTCGCCCGCCCCGGCGCCGCGCTCTATGGCCTCGGGCCCGTCAAGGGCGCCGCCAATCCGATGCGGCCCGTCGTCCGCCTGCTCGGCCGGATCGTCCAGATCCGCGAGATCCCCGAGGGCGCGCAGGTCGGCTATGGCGCCACCTGGACCGCCCCCGGCCCCCGCCGGATCGCCACCGTCGCGGTCGGCTATGCCGACGGCTATGCCCGCGGCCTCAGCCACCGCGCCACCGCCTTCGCGGGCGACCGGGCGGCGCCGCTCGTCGGCATCGTCTCGATGGACACCGCGACCTTCGATGTCACCGACGCGCCGGAGGCGGTCGAAGGCGGCTTTCTCGAACTGATCGGCCCGCGTCATCCCATCGATGCCCTCGCGGCCGAGGCCGGCACCATCGGCTATGAAATCCTCACCTCCCTTGGCGGCCGTTATGCCCGCGCTTACGCGGACGACGCCCTGAACGAAAGGCTCAGCGCATGAAGATCGTCATTCTCGGCAGCGGCGTGATCGGCACGACCTCCGCCTGGTATCTCGCCGCCGCCGGTCACGAGGTCACCGTCCTCGACCGCCAGCCCGGGCCCGCGCTCGAAACCAGCTTTGCCAACGCGGGCGAGGTGTCGCCCGGCTATGCCTCGCCCTGGGCCGCCCCCGGCATTCCGGTCAAGGCGATCAAGTGGATGTTCATGAAGCACAGCCCGCTGTTCCTGCGCCCCAGCCTCGATCCGGCGTTCTGGCGTTTCGGACTGGCCATGCTGCGCAACTGCAATTCCGCCGCCTACGAGGTGAACAAGAGCCGCATGGTGCCGATCGCGGAATACAGCCGCGACCTGCTCAGGACGCTGCGCGCCGAGACCGGCATCTCCTATGACGAGCGGATGCAAGGCACCCTGCAGCTCTTCCGCACCGAAAAGCTGCTGGCGGGCGCGGCCAAGGACGTGCATGTGCTCGCCGATCTCGGGGTTCCGCACGAGGTTCTCGATGTCGAGGGCTGCGTGCGTGTCGAACCGGCGCTGGCCCGGGTCCGCGAGAAATTCGTCGGCGGCCTGCGCCTGCCCGGCGACGAGACCGGCGACTGCTTCAAATTCACCAATGCGCTGCGCGATCTGGCCACGGCCCGCGGTGTCGAATTCCGCTATGGCGTCGATATCACCGGCCTTCTCGCCGAAGGCGACCGGATCGCCGGTGTCGCGACCAGCGCCGGTCCCGTCACGGCGGATGCCTATGTCGTCGCCCTCGGCAGCTATTCTCCGCTTCTGCTCAAGCGGCACGGAATCGATCTGCCGGTCTATCCGGTCAAGGGTTATTCCCTGACCGTGCCGATCACCGATCCCGCCGGGGCGCCGGAATCGACCGTGATGGACGAATACCACAAGGTTGCGATCACCCGCCTCGGCGACCGCATCCGCGTCGGCGGCATGGCCGAACTCGACGGCTATTCGACCACGCTGCACCCGAGCCGTCGCGCGACGCTCGAACATGTCGTCACCGATTTCTATGGCGCGGGCGGCGATGCGACCAAGGGCAGCTTCTGGGCGGGCCACCGCCCGATGACCCCCGATGGCCCGCCGGTGATCGGCCGTGCCAAATTCTCGAACCTCTGGCTCAACACCGGCCATGGCACGCTCGGCTGGACGATGGCCTGCGGTTCCGGCGCCGTGCTCGCCGATCTCGTCACCGGCCAGGCTCCGGCGATCGATGCAAGGCCCTTGTCGCTCGATCGTTATGCCGCCATTCCCCCCGTTTCCCAACCTGTGAAGGAAGTCCACGCATGACCCCCCTGAACGCCCCCGGCGCTCCCGCCGCCATCGGTCCCTATTGCCATGCCGTCAAGACCGGCGGCCTGCTCTATACCTCGGGCCAGATCCCGCTCGATCTCGAAGGCAACCTCGCATCGGGGATCGAGGCGCAGACCGAACAGGTCTTCGACAATCTCGCCGCCGTTCTGGCCACCGCGGGCACCAGCTTCGACAAGGTGGTCAAGGCGACCGTCTTTGTCACCGACCTCGGCGATTTCGCGGCGCTGAACGCGATCTATGCGCGGCGTTTCGGCGATCACAAACCGGCCCGCTCGACCGTCCAGGTCGCGGCCCTGCCGCGCGGCGCCTCGGTCGAGATCGAGCTGGTCGTCGAACTCTGAACGCTTTCCGGCGCACGCCAACCTCTCTGAAGAGAAGGTTAACAGTTTGGGATAGTAGAGCGATATCAATCGCTTGATCCCTTGCGCACGCGTGCGCGCATCCGTGGGGGCAAGGCTTTCCCCGCGACCCGGACCGCGCCTCGCCGCGCGGCCCGCCCATAATCAAATCAAGAACCACACGGAGGATTACCCATGCGACACATGGATCAGGCGGCGCTCGCCGCCGAACAGGAGCGGGAGGGCCAGGATTTTCACCGCGGCCTCAAGGACCGCCACGTCCAGCTCATCGCCCTGGGCGGCGCGATCGGGGTGGGTCTCTTTCTCGGCTCCGGCCGGGCGATCGCCCAGGCTGGCCCCGGCCTCATCTTCGCCTACGCCGCCGCCGGCGCGATCATCTTCTTCATCATGCGCGCCCTGGGCGAGCTGATGCTCCACCGCCCGGTCGCCGGGTCCTTCGCGACCTATGCCGAGGAATATGTCTCGCCCTTCGCGGGCTTCGCCACCGGCTGGTCCTACTGGTTCATGTGGGTCGTGACCGGCATGGCCGAGATCACCGCCGTCGGCATCTACACCCATTTCTGGTTCCCGGACGTTCCGCAGTGGATCCCCGCGCTCATCACCCTCGGCGTCCTCTACGCGGTCAACCTGACGGCGGTGAAGTTCTTCGGAGAGCTTGAGTTCTGGTTCGCGCTCATCAAGATCGTGGCGATCGTCGGGCTTCTGGTCTCCGGTCCGCTGTTCCTGCTCTTCGGTTCGGGCGAGCATGCCGAGACCGCGACCGTCGCCAATCTCTGGGCCAATGGCGGCCTGTTCCCGACCGGCGTCCTCGGCGTGGTTCTGGCGCTCCAGATGGTGATGTTCGCCTTCCAGGGCGTCGAGTTGCTCGGCGTCACCGCCGGTGAGGTCGAGGATCCGGCGAAGTCGCTGCCCAAGGCCACGAATGCCGTCGTCTGGCGGATCCTCGTCTTCTACATCGGCGCCCTGCTGGTGGTGATGTCGCTGGTTCCCTGGACCGAATTCTCCGCCGGCGAGAGCCCGTTCGTGATGGTCTTCGAGCGCATGGGCCTGCCCGCCGCCGCCCTTGTCATCAATTTCGTTGTGATCACCGCCGCCGCCTCGTCCTGCAACTCGGGGATTTTCTCGACGGGCCGGATGCTCTACACGCTCGCCCATTTCGGCCAGGCGCCCAAGGCCTTCGGCAAGGTGAACCGCAACCACGTGCCGGCGACCGGCATTACCGTCTCGGTCGCGGTCATGCTCCTCGGAGTCGTGCTCAACTATTTCATCCCTGAGCAGGTCTTCGTCTATGTCACCTCGGTTGCCCTTGTCGGCACGATCTGGACCTGGGGCATGATCATGCTCGCCCATATCGGTTATCGCCGGGCCGTCGCGCGCGGCGAGGCGGCTCCCGTCTCCTTCCGTATGCCCGGCGCGCCGTTCACCAACTGGGGCGTTCTGGCCTTCCTCGCCATGGTCGCGGTCTTTCTCGGTTTCGACGAGAATACGAGGGTCGCGCTGTATGTCGCGCCGGTCTGGTTCGCTCTGCTCGGCATGGGCTACCGCCTGTCCCGTCAGCGCGAGAGGTTTGCCATCGCGTGAGGCTTCCCGGGGCCGAGCCTGATCGGCTTGGCCCCGGCGGCGGATGAGATGTCATCAGAGGCAATGCATTGAGGTTGCCGGGCGATCGATCATGATCTGCCTTGTTTCACAAGCCTGCTTGAAGGGTGCCCTCTTTTCCCCCCGGTCCATCGCCACCCGCCCGAGCGGGAGAAATGTCCCTTGGTTCGCGGGTTGTCTGAGCGCAATCGAAAATGTCCAGGATGCCAAGAGGCAGGCGCCTGCGAGCGGCGCGCTCAAGAGGCTTCGCGGCACGGACCTGGGCGTGAGTTGCCATCCTCGCGGTTGCTCAACGGTTGTGCCAAAGCCTTGCTATGACCGGCCTCTGAGCAGCGCAGGGCCACGGATGAACGCGCGGGTTCTGGTGAACGTCACGCTTGGCGGGGCATGTCCGCGGGGGAATGGACTGGCGCAGAGCGTGACACGAGCAGGTTCAGGGAGCGCCGGAATTCCGTCGAGGAGACCCTCGGAGTTGCCCCGGGCTGGATCACGTCGGGCAGTATCCATGGCGTGCCCAGGGTTTACGCCGCCCTTGAAGACCTTTGGATCACAGCCATGATCCCCCCGTTTTCTCGTCTTCGTCGCAAGTCGGGGCAGGGCTTTCCGACCAAGCGGTTCGCGTTTGATCCCCATCGCGATCTGGTTGGATGTCCAGCGCGGAAGCTGCCGGCTCCTAGGAGCAATGGCATCATGGGGAATGTCTCGACTGTGCGCGCTGCCTCCTCAAGACACAGTGCTTGCCACAAGGCTCTCCATCGCGCGGTCCCTGTCGTGACACATCGCGTGACCAGGCCTTACGCGCTCGCTAGGGGCAGCCAAGGCGACCACTGCGCTGCCTTGTACGAGTTCTTCGGAGAGGGCTCGTAACATCAAGATCCAAAGCCCTCCTGGATCACCGTCGCCATAAATCTCAGGGAGCCGGTGGCGACCGTAACGCTGTTGCTCTACTGAACCCTTGAAGTTGGCTGCCTCGATGACAGACCGCGAGAGCGGTGTTCAGAACCAAGTCACTTCTTGCCCAAAGAGGGAGGCCCCAAACTCTTGAGCTCACCGATGCGCGGGGCAATGTCATGAGCTTTGAATTGCTACCGGGCCATGGGTTCTTCAGGCGAGAGGGCTTTGCGCAGCCGGGGGGCATTTCGGACAGAACCGCGGCCAGAAAGGCAGCCGAGGCCTTCTCGAAAAGATGCCAGCGGTCGGCCACCCGCCGGGCCCGGGGCGCCGCCTCCCCAGCCGCCGCGCCATAGCCCGGGCCAGGAGCCCGGCACAGGGTACGAACCTGCTCGTTATCCCTCAGCCAGGCCATCACCGTCTCCATCCGCCGATCCGGCAGGATGTCGATGACCGTGCACCGCTCCAGATCGACAACGATACCGCCGTGGCCGTAGTCTCGCCGCCCTGCGAAGTCATCAATTCCGATCACCGCCGCCATGGGAGCCCGGCTGGCATGAGCCGCCTCGCGGCGAACGGTTCGCAGGGAGGCCTTCGACCAGGGCATCGCAAGCAGGGCCATCATTCGGAAACCGGGCCGTCCGCCAAGCGCAATGCCAACGGCGTGTACCAGACCATCACAGCGCGCGACACGCCGACCGTGTCATCGACCGATGTTTGGCACCAGTGCCTCTCTGAATGTCGTGCGCCGGCGGGAATGCGGATTGCACCGGAACCGATGGACGTTCAGGCGCAACTTGACGATTGCGCCACTGATCGGCAGGTCCGACAGCATCCGCTCATAATGGCTGTGGCAGGGTAATGACGGCGTCCCGCGATCGGGACAGCGCTCGTCCATCCCCGAACCATGGCCGGAAATTTCCATCCGCCCCTCAACGATCGACTGGCGCTCTACAATCAACCCCGGTGTGTTCAGCCCGCCGTTCCATACACTTCTGCCTCCGCCCCAAACCACTGGACTCACAGGCTCAACCGCCCAACTCACGTCAAATCTGCGCGGAAAGTAACCCAGACCTAATTTTGGAAACACGGACGAGGCGCGTGGCATAGACCTCCGCGAGGGTCTTCGGCGAAATCAGGATCGACCCGTGATATCCCGGCGTCGGAATGAAACCGAATGTCGGGGCCTTGAAGAAGACCTTCACGGTCAATGGATCCACCGCCTCGGCATGGTCATAGGTCTTGGGGAACAGACCGACGGGATTGATCCCGTCATCGCGCCGACCGGAATGCCAGATATCGAGGTTCGCCACGACGGCATCCTTCGATCAAAATCCGAACAATCGTATCCAAGGATGGAATCAATCGCGGAAGTCTCAATGGCAGCCCGACTGTCCCGGTGCTCTCCAACAAGGCCCGGAGGCTGCTTGGAGACTGGCTGCGCCAAACCAGAAGCGAATTGAATTTGCGCCGGGGGCTGACTATAGGCAGAACATGACAAGCCCCACGTTCCTTCAGAACTCGTTCGCGCGCCGGACATCGTCCGTCAACACCGCGGCACCCTTCCTTCCCATGAGCCGCGCCGAAATGTCGGCGCTCGGATGGGAAGAGTGTGATATCATCATCGTAACCGGTGATGCTTATGTCGATCATCCGAGCTTCGGCATGGCCATCATCGGGCGCTTGCTCGAGTCCCAGGGCTTTCGCGTCGGAATCATCGCCCAGCCCGACTGGCAGTCCGCCGAGCCTTTCAAGGCGCTGGGACGCCCGCGGCTTTTCTTCGGAGTCACTGGGGGCAACCTCGATTCCATGGTCAACCGCTATACCTCCGACCGCCGCCTGCGCAGCGACGACGCCTATACGGCCGGCGGCGAGGGCGGAAAACGGCCGGACCGCTGTAGCATCGTCTATACCCAGCGCTGCCGCGAGGCCTACAAGGACGTGCCCGTGATTCTCGGTGGCATCGAGGCGTCACTCCGCCGCATCGCGCATTACGATTACTGGTCGGACAAGGTGCGCCGGTCAATCCTGGCGGATGCCAAGGCCGATCTGCTGCTCTATGGCAATGCCGAGCGCGCGGTGATCGAGGTGGCGAAACGCCTGGCCGCCGGGGAAAAGGCCCGCGACATCTGGGATGTCCGGGGAGTCGCTCTTTTTCGTCCCGTGCCGGAGGGCTACACCGAACTGCCCGCCGACGACATCGATTCCCCCGACGAGGGCGCGACCCGGAAGGCTGGCGCCACGGTGATCCGTCTGCCGTCCTGCGAGGTCGTGGAGACCGACAAGGAGGCCTATGCCCGCGCCTCCCGTGTCCTGCATCGCGAGGCCAATCCCGGAAATGCCCGGCCGCTCGTTCAGCGTCATGGCGATCGTGATCTCTGGCTCAACCCGCCGCCAATTCCACTGGCCACGGAGGAAATGGACGCGGTCTATGAACTGCCCTACGCGCGGGCGCCGCATCCGTCCTATGGCGATGCCAAGATCCCGGCGTGGGAGATGATCAAGACCTCGGTCACGGTGATGCGCGGCTGTTTCGGCGGTTGCACCTTTTGTTCGATCACCGAGCACGAAGGCCGGATCATTCAGAATCGGTCCGAGGGGTCGGTCTTGCGCGAGATCGAGAAGATCCGCGACAAAACCCCGGGCTTCACCGGTGTGATCTCGGATATCGGCGGACCGACGGCCAACATGTATCGCATGGCCTGCAAGGACCCGAAGATCGAGGCCGCGTGCCGCCTGCCTTCCTGCGTGTTCCCCGACATCTGTCCCAACCTTAACACAAGCCATGACGCGCTGATCAGCCTCTATCGCAAGGCGCGGGCGGTGAAGGGGGTCAAGAAGGTCATGGTCGCTTCGGGCGTACGCTATGATCTGGCGGTGAAGAGCCCCGAATATGTCAAGGAATTGGTGACGCATCACGTCGGCGGCTATCTCAAGATCGCGCCCGAACATACCGAGCGGGGACCGCTCGATGTGATGATGAAGCCCGGAATCGGTACATATGACCGGTTCAAGGAGATGTTCGACGCGGCGGCGGAGGCGGCGGGGAAAAAATACTACCTCATCCCCTATTTCATCGCGGCCCATCCGGGTACGACGGACGAGGACATGCTGCATCTTGCAATCTGGCTGAAGAAGAACCGCTATCGCGCCGATCAGGTCCAGACCTTCCTGCCTTCACCGATGGCGACCGCGACGGCCATGTACCATACTGGTGTGAATACGCTGAAAGGCGTGCGGCGCGGGGGAAGCGAAAAGGTCGAGACCGTGCGCGGCGGGCGGCAGCGGCGGTTGCACAAGGCCTTCCTGCGCTATCACGATCCGGAGAACTGGCCGCTCCTGCGCGAGGCGCTGCGCAGGATGGGCCGCGCCGACCTGATCGGCCCGCGCGCCGACCAGCTGATCCCCGCGCATCAGCCGAACCGGGTGGTCCGTCCCGAAGAAGGCAAGCGCTCCGTCCTCAGGGGACAGAGGTTCACCACCAAGGGCGTTCCCTTGCCGAAGGGCTAGAGCGGTTTCCGTTCGCATTGGCTCACGTCCACCGCTCACTCCTTTTGAATTTACGCGATTTCCGAGCCATCGAATAAGTCCATTCGATTGGAAATCGCTCTAAAGCGCTCTTCGCTCCGACGCAGTCGGATCACACGCGTTGGTCATCCGATATGACATGCAATCCGGCTGAACCTACCTTCACTCCAGTCGGATCGCGGTCTGGTTTCGGGGCTCAGCAACCCGCATTGACCATGCCTCCAGAAGGGATTGGAGCTGATTCAAGAGGAAAACGAAGGAAGTTTTTCATGGCGCCGCCGATCGAGGTTGGAGGCGATCTCCGAAGGTTATGATCCGCGGCGGCGGGCGCGCTGGCGGTCGGGACAACAATCAGGTTCGAAGGCTTCTGGCCCTCGCGGCAATCCATGACGGCGCATCGCACCATCCTTGTCCGTGCCATCAAAGTCAGGCCCAAGCCCTATCTCGGTGGTGGCTCATCGATCTGGCGCAAGGGGTCCGGGACGCGTCCGGGATCTCGGCGTTCTGTCCCAACGGTTGGTGTAGGAGGCCGCGCGCCGAGCCCTGGCATAGCGCGGCCGGGCAGCCTGATTGTGCCGAAAAGCATCACTCTTCCACCGCCGCCTTTATCCCCTGACCTGAACTCGGCGGAAAATGAATGGCAGTTCCTGCGCGACAACTGGCTCTCGAACCGCGTCATCAAAAGCTGCGACAACATCGTCGCCCAGTGCTGCGAGGCTTGGAGCGAATTGATGGCTCAGCCATCGCGCATCACTTCGGCTGGGCTCTGCGAATGGATGCACGGATTCTGATCAACGCAGGTTGGTCTCAGCCGGATCCTCGCGCCGCAGGACGGCGGCGAAGAAGCCGTCGGTCCCGTGACCAGCGGGTGTCAGGGCAAGGGTCCCACCCAGGGACGCAAGTTCCGGTGCCGCCTCTGGCAAGGGGACAAGGCGAATTGCCGCATGGGCTGCGAGAAAGGCTGCGACCTGATCCTCATTCTCTTCCCGCAGCATCGAGCAAGTCGCATAGACCAACCGCCCGCCGGGCCTCACCAGACGCGCGGCACTGGCGAGGATGCGTGCCTGCAGGGCCAGGATCCCCTCCAGACCCAATTCGGGTGCCCGCCATCGCGCGTCGGGATTGCGCCGCCAGGTTCCGGTCCCAGAGCAAGGCGCATCGACCAGAACGCGATCAAAGCCGCCCTTGTGGCGCTTCACCCAGCGGTCGGTCTCGCTGCTCAGGATTCGCGTCTCCACATTGTGCAACCCCGCCCGCCTAAGTCTTTCGGCGCAGCGCCTCAGGCGTGCCTCGTTGACATCACAGGCGACGAGATGGCCGCGGTTCCCCATATCCGCGGCGATGGCGAGGGTCTTGCCGCCTGCGCCGGCGCAGAAATCGACCACCTTCTCGCCAGGCTTCGCATCGACCAGACGGGCTACCAGTTGGGAGCCCTCGTCCTGGATCTCGATCTCACCGGTTCCGAGCCCCGGAAGCCGCGCGAGCGAGACCTTCCCCGGCAGCCGTATCCCCCGCTGTGAAAACCGCGTCGCCCGAGCCTCGAAACCGATGTCTCTCAACCGACATATCATTGCCTCCCGTGTCGCCTTCAGCGGGTTGATCCGCAGATCCAGGGGAGGCGGCGTCAGGCTCGCGGCCATCTCGGCTGCGAAATCCGCGCCGAACCGCCGCCGCAGGGGAGCAAGCGCCCAGTCGGGGCATTCCAGCCGGACATCCTCGGGGATGTCGGGATGTTCCATCCCACCGGCTGGCAAGGCACTGAGGAGCGCCAGTTCCGCCTCCGCCATCCCCGCTCGCCCGAGAAGCCGCCGGACCTGATCCGGCGACTGGCCCTCCCCCAGAACCAGCCAGGCCAGAAGCCGGTCGCGGGGTGTGTCCTTTCGCCCATGCCGCGCCAGCCACCAGCCCAGCCGCGCCCGATGCCGCAGGAGCCAATGGAGCAGCTCGAGGATCGCCCCCCGGTCCCGATCGCCGAGATCGCGCCGGGCCCGGAGGAAGGCGGAGATGACGGCATCGGCCGGGCGAGAGGCGCCCTCGACGTCGCAGAGCAGATCAAGGGTGATGCGCAGCCGATGAGCGGGGGTCACAGTCAGGCGGTCATTCTCAAAAGCTTCGGAGGCAGAGGTCGTCCGGGGGAGTGATCCTTCTTTCGGCCTCGTGGCATAAAAGATCGTGTAGCCGCGTGCGACAGCTTTGGCAAATGGCGGTTCGCGCGGGCTCTTTCGCAGACATTTGAGCGGGTGCGCCCGTGATCCTGGGGGCAGCATCCACTCTGGCACATTGCGATGCGAAGAGCCGGAGCCATCCACGTTATCACCGCGCCGGATGAGCTCATCGTCTCAAACCGGAACCTTGGTCCTGTCGCCCCGTTTCGAGCAAAAGATCACGGTCAAACCGGGGTATGGATCCCTTGATTTTGTATAATCGCCGCCAAACCGTCATGGTCACGCCGAAAATCCACCAGCTTGGTCGCGACGTTTGCCATTGTGCCTGAACCAATGGGGCAAATGGCCCACCCCCGGGACAATCATGCCTTCGCGGGCGGGACTATCACTCGAAAAACCGAGGGGAGAGAACCCTCGTTTACGGCGAGAGATATCCTGGACTCTCTATAATCCCCCGCGCCAGGCCCGATGGTTTTTATCGGCCCGGGATCAGACATCCGTCACTTTGTGCCTGAGGCGCCATCGCCTCTTGGCAACATTCCAATGCCTTGTCGGAGTTGATCCTCGCCGCCCGGGGGAACGGCCAGACAGCCGAAAGGGCTGCGTGATGAAGACAAAGGCTCCGCGCAGGCCGAGGTGAATAACCGGACAATGCCCGGCTTGGATATCCCGGTTTGAACTCAAGCCCCGCCGGTCCCTCACTTTTCCGTCGAAGATGCGCGCCACTTTGCCCGGAGTTTCCCAGTCCTGCCCGTCTCGCGCCGATGGAACGCGCCTTCGGCAACTCGTCCGGGGCCCCGGAGGGAGCATTGGGGCCAGAGGCTCCGGACACGCCATGGTTCGCGGCGATACGGTATCTGATCGGCCGCCTAATCAACCCCTTGCGCGCCACGCCGGAATTTCGCCAAATAGATGAGTTCATACGCGCGGAGAGAGTAATGTCGTTATCAGATCGGAGCCTCGCCTCGCTGTTGGTGATCCTGCTCGGCATGGGGGCAGCCGACGCCGCGGAGTTCGAGGGTGGCTTGCTCCCGCTCGACCATCTCACCCTTCCCGATGGACCGGCCCGGGGCGTGGCCTTCCTCTTCTCGGACATGACGGGTTGGGCCGCCCCGGACGACCGTCTGGCCGAGGCGCTCCGGTCCGAAGGGATCGCCACCCTTGGCGTGGATTTGCCCGGCTACCTCCAACGCCTGGAAGGCCTGCCCGACAGATGCGTCTATCTGATCGCCGATATCGAGCGCATGGCCCATGAGATCGGACGCGCGACCGGCGCCGCGCAGTATCCCGCGCCGATCCTCGCCGGCACCGGGGCGGCGGGGGGGCTCGCGCTTACGCTGATGGTCCAGACCCCCGCCGCCACGATCGGCGGCACGGTGGTGACCGACCCGACCGTGAGCGTGCCCCTGCGCAAGCGGCTCTGCTCCCCGGCCCCCTGGACCCAAACAGGGGAGGGGCCGGTCTATGATGTCTCCGCCCTGACCCTGGTCAATCCGGTCGATATCGGCCTTACCGATCAGGCCAGCCCCGAGCAGCGCGCCCGCTCCGGCGCCGTCGCCGCCCGCGATCCGGACGCCGTGGTGGTCACCGATCCGGCGCCGCCCGGACCGGATGGCTTGCGGGACCGGATCTTGGCCATGGTCGACCGGATGTCGAGCGCGGTGGATGCCCTGCCCCTGGTCGATCTGCCCACCCGGCCGACGCATGACACGATGGCCATTGTCCTGTCCGGCGACGGCGGCTGGCGCGATATCGACAAATCCATCGCCGAGTCGCTGCGGGGCAACGGCGTGCCGACCGTTGGCCTCGATGCCTTGCGCTATTTCTGGCGCAAACGCACCCCGGAGGAGACCGCGACCGATCTCGCCACCATCATCAACGCCTATGCGCGCGACTGGGAGGTCCGCCATGTCGCGCTCATCGGCTTTTCCTTCGGCGCGAATGTCCTGCCCGACAGCTACCTTGCCCTCGATCCGGCGACCCAGGCGAAGGTGAGCCTCGTCAGCCTGCTCAGCCTTTCCAGCCGCGCGGACTGGGAAATCACCGTCAGCGGCTGGCTCGGATCGCAGGGGGCGGACGCGACCCCGGTCGCCCCCGGACTCGCGCGGCTGCCCGCGGGTCTCGTGCAATGCATCCATGGCACGCAGGACAGGGAAAGCCTCTGTCCCGATCTGGCAGGGCGCGGCATGGAGGTGGTCGGTCTGCCGGGCGGCCATCATTTCAACGGCGACTATGACCGGGTGGCCGCCGAGATCCTCGCAGGACTGGACCGGCGGCGCTGAGCGCTACCGTTTCAGCATGGCGGTGGGTTTGCCCGAAATCAGCGTCGTCACATCGAGAAAGGCCCGCGGCAGGGTCAAGCCACCCGGAGCGGCGAAGAATTGCGGAGTCCAGACCGGATCGAACTTGTCCTTGAAGGCGCGCAGTCCCGCGAAATTGTAATAGTCGCCGCCCTTGCGGTAGATCAGAACACCGACCCGGTTCCAGGTCGAAGCCCGCGGATGGTCGGTCAGCCCCGACAGCGGCGCGGGGCCGAGGTTGAACCAGCGATAGCCCTCCGCCTGACCATGAAGAATGATCCGTGCGAAGAGCCCGTCCATCAGCGCGCGCGAGATATGGGGCCTGTGGCGCATCAGATCGACCGCCAGCTCCTCCCGGTCGCCTCCCCGCCAGAGATTGGCGAAAGCGATGATTTCCCCACCCTGCCGCACGATCGCCATGTCGAACTCGGTGAGATAAGCCGCGTCGAATCGTCCGAGCGAGAATCCCTTCTCGCATCCTTGCTTCTCCGCGAGCCAGGCATCCGACACCGCCCTCAGCTCTGGCAGAAGCGCCGAAACCTGGGTTTTCGGAACGATCGAGAAGTCCATCCCCTCGCGCTCCATCCGGCGCAAGGCGGCGCGCAGGGTCTGACGGGGGGGGCCCGCCATGGTGAAGCGAGCCAGATCGACCCGCGCCACTTCGCCGGTCTTGATGAAAGAGAGACCGAGATCGAGCAGAACCGGCAGCGCCTCCGGCGAGGCCGCGTAGAAGGCGAGCCGCGCCCCCGTCGCATCCGCCATTTCCGCGATGCGCCAGACCAGCTCCTTGCCCGCGACCGGATTCCCGACCGGATCGCCCAGAACGATGATACTGCGCCCGGAGACGGCATACATGAGAAAGGCGCTCTCGTCGTCGGACAGCAGGAACTGCTTGTCTCTGAGATAGGCCACCTGCGCGAGCGCATTCGGACAGGCCTCGAGGATCCGCCGCGCCGCCGGGGGGACATCGCCCTGAGCGTCCCGCGTCGGCATCGGCCGGTTCATCAGGGCATCCATGCCGACGCCGACGACGACCACGACCAGGAAAAGGGTCGCGCGCAGGAAGCGCGAGGCATCCCCCTCCCATGAAAACTGCCACCAGAGCCCTGTTTCATAGCTCACATCGCGATAGGCGAGGAACCCCGCCAGCGTCACCGCCACCACCGTCATCGCGATCGCCAGCACCCAGGGCGGCGAGAGCCGCATGCTCGCCACGCCGCCGCGCCGGTAGAAGACGTCGCGGAACAGTCCGAGCATCACCGCGAAACCGATCAGCAACAGCGGTTCCCCCCAGGAGAAATCCCGCAATGCCGTACAGGCCGCCCCCACCAGCAACAGCCCGATCGCCGCGTTACGGGCCCGCGCCGCCCGGTTCGCAAGCCCATGCGCGAGGATCAGGAGCGAAACACCCGTCGCGCTGCCCAGGAAATGGGCGAGTTCGACGATCGGCAGCGGCATGATTCCCCGAACCCGCGCCATCTGGTCGGCGGGGGTCGGCATGCTGCCCGACAGGAGCAGAACGGCTCCGCCGATGAAGACGAGCCCCGCGAGCACCGGCGCCGCCAGCGGTCCGACCACCTGAACCGCGATCCGCGAGGCGTTGAGGATCGGCGCCCCGGCCCGCCGTGCCTCGAACGCGAGCAGCCCGATTCCCGCCAGCACGAAGGGGGCGAAATAATAGACCAGCCGGAACATCACGAGAGCCGCGACCGCGTCCGGCCGGTTGGTCGCGCCGAGCCCGATCAGGATCGTCGCCTCGACCACGCCGAGCCCGCCCGGAACGTGGCTGGCACTCCCCGCCAGCAGGGCGACCACCATCAAAAAGAGAAACGCCGGAAAGCTCGTCACCAGATCGCCCGGCATCAGGACATAAAGCGCCAACGCCGCGGCGAGAATGTCCACCACCCCGGCGAAGGTCAGCATCAGCGCCTTTGGCCCGTTCGGCAGCGGCATTCGCCAGCCCAGCAGGGTGACCGCGCGATCGGCCCGCCAGAGCCACTGGACGAGCCCGGCTACGCCGCCGACCACGACGATCCCGATTGCCCGCTCGATCCCCGCGGCCATGGACCAGGGCAGGATCACACCGACCGGATCGAGAGCCAGCGCCGCGCCGGCGATCGCCGCCATGACCAGCGAAAGCGACCCGAAGGCCAGCGTCACGATCCGCGCGACATCGGCGGTATCCACGCCCACCGAGCCATAGATGCGGTAACGAACGGATCCGCCCACGATCAGATGGAACCCGGCCGTGTTGGAAACCGCGAATCCGGTGGCCCCGGCGAAGCCCGCGAGCCAGCGTGGCACCCGTCCCGGCACCACGACCTCCGCCGCGAGCACGTCGTAATACCCCATCGCCGCGAAGCTCACCGCCGTCAGCAGGCAGGCGAGAAACAGAGGCCAGCTCTCGGTCGCCCGCAGGGCCACCGCGACATCCTCAAGGCGCAGCGAGCCCGATCCACGATAGATCACGACCGCCGCGAGAATGATCGCCGCGATGCCGATCAGGGGTTTGGCCAATCCCGGCCGAAGCAGCGGCGCCGGCGTCGCCTCGACGGGACGCACAGGCTCCACCGGCCGCGGCGCAGGCGCGACCACCGTTTCAAGACGGGGGCCAGGCTCGACCCGTAATTTCCTCAAAGCCCGCATGATTGTCCCAACCCACTCCACTCCTGTGGCGCCCGGCTCCCGGACTCCGAACCATCGCGCCACGCGTCATCCGCCAGAAAGACGAGTTCTCTGAAGATTTTCTGAAATCCCTCCAACTTTGACCGCCGTTCAGACGGTGAAATTGACCGCCGCCTCTCCCGGGGGCAAAACCACGCGGGCGCCGCCGACAGGTCGGGGCGCGATCCGCGGTTCCAGCGACGACATCGCCGACGGGGCCTTCGAGGTCGGACCTTGTGTCCTGTCGAAGGTCATATCCATGCTCGAAGACCATCTCCCGGCGGACTCCGTCCCGCTGGAACGTCGCACTTCAAACCCCGCCCAAATGTGCGACGGAGCACGAAACCGCCCGTGGCACGCGGCCCGGTCGAACCGGCGCCCCGCGGGGCTCAGAAACTCGGCCGGTGGGGAGGGGCGTGCTCCCCCGCTCCCTGTCGGGAAACGGATCTTGCCCCCGGGCAGGAGACAATCCTTCAAATCCCCTTTGGTCCCGCGCCCTCCCGCTTGGAAGTCGCCGCTGGTTTGGCTATCCCCCGATTGCGCGGGGCGAAGACGATGAGAAGCGAAGGGACGGAATGGACAGAGAGACGAAAGCATCCGGAGCGTCGACGCGGCTTGAGATTCTCACCCTCTCGGCAGTTTCGAGACAGGAGCTGGACCGGGCGGCATCGAGCGTCTTCGACCTGTTCGTCGAGCGGGAGGCCGAATTCGGCGTCCATCCCTCCGTCATCCTCCATTCTCCCGATCTGACCGACGACTCGGCGCACGGTTTTCTGGCCGACGCCGCGCATTATGTCGCCGCTCTGGCCGAGACAGCGGCGGCGGAAGGCGATCCGGTCGGGCGTATCGTCGTTCTGACCACCTATGCTCACCACGTCGCCCCTGCCTTCGAGGCCGCCGGCTACCGGGCCCTGCCAATCGACATGCCGGCCGGGCCGGATCACACCTGCGCCTTCGTGCTCGGACCGGCCGAACCGCCCGCGCGGCATCGAACCCTCTATGTCGAGGCCGTGAACGAGGCGGACGAGAAGATCAGGCCGACATTCGTTCTGAGGATGACGGATGACGCGGGCCGCCTGTGCGCGGGTGCCTGTGGGTCGGTTCACGAACGCGACGGGCGGAAATACGTGTATCTCGCAACCCTGACGACGGCGCCCTGGGCGGCGAAGGGCACGGGCACGAAGCTTGCCGGCGAACTCCTGCGCTTCCTGCGAGGCGAGGGGGCGCAGGTTGTCCATCTTGGAACCCAGACCGCCGCGCGCTTTTACCAGAAGATAGGCTTCGAGGTCGAACACCGTCTGGTGCGTGGCATGCGCACCCGCGTTCTGGACGGAAGCGAGATCCGGGACGACCTGGTCATGCTGTCAATGAGGCTTTGAAAGCGACGGTTCAAAACCCGTTGGGGAAGGGGATCTCCCCCCGGGCCTCAGGCGGCGTCGGAGTCCATGACGCCGAGCCGTCCTTCGGGCCCGAACGCCACCTGGTGCCGTTTGATCCCTGACCGGTGGTTACGCCGATGATCCCGGACGCCCGAGCAATGTCCGTTCACGCTGCCCCCCCTCCACCTTTTATGCGACAAAACAAAGTTTGAGCGGACGATCCGATGCGACCGGATCGGAAACCGCTCTGATTTTCCACGCAATATGTTCAATCCGCGTTCCCTTCGACTGGATTTGACGCGCAATCTGTCCGATCCTCGCTTCGGTCGGATTGCGCTTTCCTGAAGAGAAGGCTGATTTGCGGCGCAGGTCTCTTTGATCCGCCTGAGTCGCTACTGACGGAATCTGACAGTGGGCTGGTGCAATCTGGCTCCGTTCTTCCATGACCGGAGCGAAAGATGAGTTCTTCCAACACGATCCTGTTCTATGTCCGCGACGCGGTGGCAAGCGTCGCCTTCCATTCCAGGCTGCTC
>JBMDWT010000009.1:0-1933 GCA_048594665.1 Amaricoccus sp.
TCGCCGGCGAGGTCGGAACGGGACCCGGCACCGGGCAGTAGGTGTTGACCGACCAGCATTGACCAGATGAGGTGGATATCACATCAAAGAGTGCCTGATGTTCCAGACCGAGTTTCTCTCCAAGCACGAAGGCTTCAGCCGCGCCAATCATCGAAATGCCAAGCAGCATATTGTTGCAGAGCTTTGCCGCCTGGCCCGCACCTGCAGCGCCACAAGGGATGATGCGCCCAGCCATAGGTTCCAGAACCGGACGCGCGGCCTCGATTGCAGCAGCGTCTCCACCCAGCATGAAGCTCAGCGTTCCGGCTTCGGCACCGCCGGTTCCGCCAGAAACCGGCGCGTCGATCGTCAGGCATTCGGGCAGCAATCCATGCGCGGCGCGAGCGCCTTCCACATCGATCGTCGAACTGTCGATCACGAGCGTTCCGGGTGAGAGAATGCCGACAAGTTGCCTCCAGACATCCAGCACCAGTTCGCCATTCGGAAGCATGGTAATGACGGCATCCGCGCCGCCGACCGCCCCACCGATGGTTTCAACCACCCGGACGCCTCGCTCCGTCGCGTTTTTGCGCGCAGCCTCAGCGACATCGAAGCCGGTGACGGTGTAGCCCGCCTTGACCAGATTTCCGGCCATCAGCGCACCCATGTTGCCGAGACCGATAAAGGCGATCGACTGGACCATATCTATTCTCCTTGCCTCAAAGATCGTCCGCAGTTGCTGTTGAAAACAGCGAAGGGAGTGGCTTGATGGCGGAAACGAGCCCCTCTTGATCGACCTCTCCCAGTTGTGCGGGAGACCAGACGGGGTTGCGATCCTTGTCGATGACGGCGGCTCGCACGCCCTCGTAGAAATCATGGCCCTTGAGGATCAATGCGTCGGCAGCGTATTCCCGATCGAGGCAGGTTTCGAGTGAGGCTGACCTCTGCGCTGAGCGCAGCAAATGCAAGGTCAAGACCAGGCTTGTAGGGGATTTCGCCTCGAGCAGTGCCAGGGTGCTTTTCGCGAAGTCTGACCCATTGGCCTGCAGGGCGGCAAAAATTTCCTCCATGTCGCCCGAACCAAACACACTGTCGATCAGGACCGCATTATCTTTCAGCATCGAAACACCGGGATCGCCGGCATGCGCCTTGATCGCGCTTTCCAACGTCTGTCCCGATGCGATGTCAGCCAAAAGAGCCGGGAGGGCTTCGGAAGGGACCATGGCGTCGGCAAGACCGGCAGCAATCGTATCTGCAGCGCCGATCGTCGCGCCGCTAAGACCGATCCAGAAGCCGAGATGTTGCGGCGCGCGCGACAGTGCCCAGGTGCCGCCGACATCGGGGAAATAGCCGATACCGGTTTCCGGCATCGCAAAACGCGTCTTCTCCGTGACGATACGGTGGCTGCCATGAACCGACAAGCCAACGCCACCGCCCATGCAGATGCCGTCCATAACAGCCAGCCAGGGCTTGCGCAGGTGGCTGATCCTGGCGTTCAGGCGATACTCCTCAGCCCAGAACGCGAGAGCCTCTTGCGGTGCGGTTCGACCCACTTGCCAAATCATCTTGATGTCGCCCCCCGCGCACAGGGCCCGTCCCTCCCCGGTCAGGGCGATCGCGCGGACTGCGGGATTGCTCTCCAGCGCGTCGATCCCGTGTGAGATCTTACGGACCATATCGAGGTTAAGGCTGTTGAGCGCTTCCGGTCGGTTGAGATGGATGCGCCCCAACGCGCCTTCCAGACTGACGACAACCGTCTCATTGGATGTGATGCCCGTTGGGGTCTCTCCGGACATGCTATTGCTCCCTTTGAAAATTGGGTTTGCGCTTCTCGACAAATGCGGCCATGCCTTCGCGCTGATCAGGCGTACCGAACAGGCGATGAAACATGGCGCGCTCGTAAAGAATGCCCTCATGCAGCGATAGCTCTTCGGCCTTCATCACGGTCTCTCTT